>HG937516.1 GCA_000723365.1 Mycoplasma amphoriforme A39
GTTACGCGATTTCCACGCGTTTGTTATTGGGAATATCAACCCCTAAAATCCGTGCCATGCTAAATGTTATCCTTGTCGGTGTTTATGTTTTGGAATTTTACAAATAACGCGAACCCGACCGGTGCGTTTAATAATCTTGCAATCTTTACAAATGGGTTTGACTGATGATCTAACTTTCACTGCGAACTCCTTTTTTAATTCTTAATTAATCATGCTTTTTTAGAGCCGGTAGATGATCCGACCACGTGTTAAGTCATAAGGACTAAACTCAACTTCGACAGTATCACCTGGTAAAATCCGGATTTTGTGCATGCGGATTTTACCCGATACGTGTGCCTCGATCAATAACTCGTTTTCCAATAAAACTTTAAATTTATCGCCTTTTAAGGCTTCTTTAACCACGCCTTTTAGGCTTAAAATGTTTTCTTTCAAAAAGTAAATACTCCTTTAAAATTACGATGTTAATAATTCGCACCCATCGCTTGTCACAAGCACCATTACTTCTTCGTGACAAACGTATTGGTTTTGGTCAATGGCTACAACTGACCACTGGTCAGCTGCTAACTTAGCTTGGTAGTTTTTTTCAAGTACCATCGGTTCAATGCACAAAACCATCCCCGGTTGAAGTAACGGGCCACTTTCTGGTTGGCCATAGTTTAAAATTAACGGGGGTTCATGGATCGCAAGGCCACAACCGTGACCGCCATAATCACGCAACAATTGGTAGCCATGACTGCTAACAAATTGTTCGATCGCGTGACTAATGGTGCCAACGCGATGGTTTGGTTTAATCGCTGCACAAGCCACATCAATGGCTTGGCGGGTGATTGTACAGAGTTTTTTTAATGCTGGGGTGACTGGTGGAGTACAAATGGTGAAAGCCGAATCACAAATAAAACCATCAAGACCAACACCAACATCAATCGTTAATTTATCACCAGCATTAAAAATTTGGTTATTAGTACCAATCCCGTGAATAATCGTCGCGTTTTTTGATAAGCAATTATAACCAGGGAAACCCTGATAGCCGTGGTAGACGCACTTACCCCCACGTGCTTCGATAAATTCTTTGGTAAACAAATCAATATCGCGCAAGGTTCAGTTTAAAAAATCCTTGGTTTGACAAACGGTTTTTAACGCTTGGTAAATCGCACATGCTTTTTTAATTCCGGCAATTTCGTGCTCATTTTTAAGGTGAATGAATTCGCTCATAACGTTCTTTTAACACCGCCACCACTGCATCATACAGTTTGCTTAATTCTAAACTTGCATCGATTTTAACTAATTGGTTGCAATCATCATAAAAATCAATTACTGGCTGAATCGATTGCAAGTAGTGTTCAATGCGATCTTGGATAATCTGTGGTTCATCATCCTTACGTTTGGTTAAAGTGCTATGATCAAAATCGCATTGATTACTCACCTTAGGCGTAGTTTGAGCAACATTAGTATTATATACAGTTTGGCATTGCAAACAAACTAAACGACCACTCAAACGCTTAATGATGGGGCTAAAATCATTAACTGCTAACAAAATCACGCAGTCAATGGGTGTTAGGGTTGCTAAGAATTTAGCTTGCCCTAAAGTTCTGGGATAGCCATCCAAAATAAAACCTTGTGTTCTTAGTTGGTTCGCGTCAGATGCAAAAGTTTGTTCAATGACAGCATTAGTAATCTCGTCAGAAACATATTTGCCCGCTTGCAAACACGTTGCAATTGTTTGGCCTAGAGCACTATCTTGCTTGATGATGTTGCGAAAAAGGTTACCAGTTGATAAATGAACGTAGTTCCATTGCGATTTTAACATTTGCGAAATCGTACCCTTGCCAGTTCCCGGAGCCCCAATGAAAATTAAACGTTTTTTGGTCATCAGATTTATCATAACTGACTCACATCATCTTCAGTTGCGTTAACTGCAGGTAAAAGTTTAGCATTGGTTTTTGCATCGTGAATAGCAACCGGGGCTGGTGCTAACGCAGTTACCGAAGCAATCATTTGTGATCGCAACTGCTGGTAATTGGTGGTCGTTGCTGCTGATTTCAAAGCATTGAAAAATTCTAAACTCGCTGAAACCATAATGATAATGCCCGTACCACCTAATGCTAACGAATTAGGAATGCGGAAAACAATCGAAACAACATACGGGATTACCGAAATGATGGCAAGGAAGGGTGCACCAATAAAATTAGTGCGCAATAAGACCTTACTAATGTGTTTTTCTGTATCATAACCAGGGTGAATGCCGGGAATGAAACGGTACCCTTTTTCAAAATTTTTGGACAACTGCTCAGGATTAATTTGGATGTAACTGTAGAAGAAGGTGAACAAAATTACAAAAACCGCAAATAGCGTCACACCAACAGGTGTAGTTAATGATAAGAAATCTTCAACAAACCAACGCGATTCACTTTGTGGTTGAAATTGGGCAATGGTAATGGGGATGGACATGATTGACGAAGCAAAAATCACGGGAATCACCCCAGCCGCATTGACTTTAATTGGCAAATAAGGTAAAGCGTTTAAATCATCAACCATCCCTTGACCAGTTTGTTGGATCGGGATTTTGCGAACGGATAAATTGATGTAAGTTGTCGCTAATAACAAAATGATAAAAGCCAAAAAGTAAACACTAAAATTAATAATGCTAGTTAATAGGGGATTAATGGTAATTGCCAATCCGCTTAAAATGTTAAAAATGGCAATAAAACCATTTGGCAACTGGGCTAAAATCCCGCTTAAAATTAATAAAGTAATGCCGTTACCAACACCCTTTTTAGAAATCATGTCGCCAATAAAAATCGCTAAATAACTACCAGCAGTCATTGTTAAAATGTAAAAAGCTTGGCTAGCAGGGTCGTTCGGTGCTGTGATGACTGAAGTTTGGCCATTAGTGGCAATGGCGATAATGGCAAACGCTTGCACAATAGCAAACGGAAAGGTCACAATCCGGGTAATCACTTCAATTTTACGGCGACCCACTTCGCCACTTTTAGCTAATTTTGCTAATGGGGGCACCAAATCAGTGGATAATAATTGCATGATAATTTGGCTAGAAATATAGGGACTAATCCCCACAGCAAATAACGATAGCTGGCTTAATCCACCACCACCTAACAGGTTGAATAAGGTAAAAAAATCATTTTGATTTTGGTTAGCATTCTGCTGGTTAACGCTAATTCCAGGTAAGGGAATTACCGAAATAATCCGGAACAAAATCACTAAAACAGCGGTAACAAACACCGAAATCATGAAATCACGATTTCGAAATAATGCGACTAATTTTTGTCCAAACGACTTGGTTTTGGGAGTTATTGCCATTTTTCACCTTTACAAAAAACCATGATGATCGCTTAAATCACGTTTGGTTTCGTTTGCTCTTTTGACATTTGAATTACTTTTTTATGATCTTTTAACGCTTGTGATAAATCAACAATGATTACCTTGCCGCCCGCTTTTTCAACCGCTTGTTTGGCAGCTGCGCTAACCGCTTGCACCTGAATGTCAACCGGACCAGGTAAATTTGTATTACCAATCAGTTTGACCGGTGCTTTTAATTTATTGGCAATTCAGTTCAAGCGGACAAAATCGCTGCGCGAATAAGAGCGTTCGGTATTGGTTAGTAACATTTTCACGTTTAAAAAAACCGGTTTCGTTTTAAAAGCAACCGTGCTAAAACCAAACTTTGGCAAACGGCGGTACAACGGGGTTTGCCCCCCTTCAAAACCGGGACGCGTTCGGCCTGATTTTCGGGCCTTTTGCCCCTTTTGCCCCCGGCCACTAGTTTTTCCTAAACCAGAACCATGGCCCCTGCCAACAATTTTTGCCCGGTGTTTGCGTGCTTTTGGTAAACTTTGAAGTTTGTGTAATTCCATAAAATGCTCCTAATTTACAAGTCTTTTAGTTCTTTATCACGCAATTTAGCAACAGTTTTCGGGGTAAGTTGGCGTAAAATCCCGTTTAAAGTGGCTTGAATCATGTTAACTGGGGTGTTTTTCCCCAAATTTTTTGTGTAAATATCGGTAAATCCGGCCAATTCAATCACCGCTCGGATCGGACCACCAGCAATTAATCCCGTACCAGCGGGTGCTGGTTTTAACAACACCCGTGCCGCCCCGTTACGGCCAATCACTTCGTGGTACATCGTGCCGTGCTTATTAATGGCCACTTCGCAAACATCACGTTCGGCAATGCGTAATGCTTTTTTAATAGCGTTGGGAACTTCTAAAGCTTTAGCAATCCCATACCCCACTTTGCCCTTCCGGTTGCCAATTACCACTAAGGCACTAAAACGCATGTTGCGACCACCCTTAGTTGTTTTGGAGATGCGGTTGATTTTAACAATCCGTTCTTCATATTCGGATCGGGTTTTCTTTTCAACCTTACGCTTATTTCGTTCATCAGCGTATTTAGCCCCACCTTTATCGTCATGGCTTCTCGGACCTTTAAAACCAAAACCGCTACGTGTGGCTGGCGTTCTCGTACCACCACCAACAGTTTGTCGCCCGCCTAAAACCGCTTTTTTACCCTCTTGGGAAAAGTGAACAAACGACTTCTTGGGTTTTTGGTGATGATTATTCTGGCTATTAGTTGCAGGGGAAGCAGTGGTTTTATCAGCAGATGAATTAACGGGTTGTTTTTGATCATTGGACATCATGTTGTTCATAGCCTCTTTCTAAAATTTTAAGCCAACGGCACGAGCAGCATCAGCAAGGGCAGCAATGCGACCGTGGTACTTTGATCCACCCGTATCAAAAGCCACTTCGATAATGTTTTTTGCGATCAGTTTATTGGCAATATCACTACCGACCGTCCGGGCATTTTCCTTGTTCCCGTTTTTTAACTTCAATTGCTTGGATGAACTAGCCACGATAATCTTATTGGTTTTATAATCCCAAACTTGAACGCTAATGTGCAAATTGGATTTAACGACAATTAAAACGGGACGATGGTTATCAATTAAACGGAGTTTTTTGGTAATGCGGGCGTGGCGCATGATCCGGCGGGTTGAACGGTTAATATTTGTTTGTTTCATAATTTAAACCTAATGTTATTTTTTCCCTTCAGCAGTTTTTCCAACTTTGCGAATGATTTGTTCATTCACGTATAGTACCCCTTTACCTTTATAAGGTTCGGGTAACCGTCATTTTCTTACTTGAATGGCAAATTCACCAACGCGCTGCTTGTCGCAACCACTAATGGTAATTAACGTATTTTTTTCGACATTAACTTTTAAATCACTAGGAATACTAATGTTAATCGGGTGGGAATAACCTAGTGATAAGGTGAGCATATTATCTTTTAATGCAGCCCGGTAACCAACGCCAACTAGTTGTAACTTCTTACTAAAACCACTAGTTACTCCCGTAATGGCGTTTTTAATTAACGCGTTAAACGTGCCGTGTAACATTTTACTTTGCTTTAATTCGTTACTTCTAGTAAGCGTTAATTTTGCATCAACAATGGTGATTTTTAAAGGATTTTTTGCTGGTAGTAAAACTTTTAATGAACCCAAGGGACCGTTAACATTAACAGCACTAGAATCAACTTGCACGGTGACTCCGTTAGGAATTGCAATAATTCGATTTCCAACTCGTGACATTTATTAATTCTCCTATCAAACGTAAGCGAGCACTTCGCCACCAATTTTTTTCATGCGTGCAATTTTATCAGTCATTAAGCCTTCGCTGGTCGAAATGATTGCAATCCCTAAACCGTTTAAAACCCGGGGCAACTTTTCAAACGAAGCATACACGCGTAAACCCGGTTTAGAAATTTGCTTCAAGCCATTAATGGAACTAATTTTAGCATCATTGTATTTCAGTTTAATTCGCACAAACGCCTTGGTTTTTTTCCGGTTTTCGTAAAGTTCAAACTGGCGTAAATAGCCCTCTTTCACCAAGATTTCTAAAATGGCAAGTTTGAGTTTGGAAGATTGGGTTTTTACATCACTTAGTTTGGCCCGGTTCGCATTGTTGATTTTACTTAGCAAATCAGCAACTGGATCTGTATGTAACATTTTCTCATTCCTTTCTTAAATTATCACGATGATTTTTTAATGCCAGGAATGCTACCAGCATAAGCTAATTCCCGGAAGCACAAGCGGCAAATGCCAAATTTCCGGTAAACGGCTTTTGGTCGGCCACAACGTTTGCAACGGGTGTAAGCTCTGACACTAAATTTGGGTTGACGTAATTGTTTTTGTTTTAATGCTGTTTTCGCCACGAACTAACGTTGCTCCTTTTGTTTAATTAATGGAAGTCCTAATAAGGTCAATAAGCGTAATGCGTGATTTTGATCGGATGTCGAAGTAACAATCGTTACGTCAAAACCGCGAATTTTCTTCACGTCATCATAGACAATTTCGGGAAAAATAATTTGTTCTTTAATACCAATTGTATAGTTGCCTTGACCGTCAAAACTACGTGGTGATAACCCCCGGAAGTCCCGAACTCGGGGCAGGGCAATATTGATCAAGCGCTCTAAGAACGATCACATTCTAGCACCGCGTAAGGTCACTTTACAACCAATTGCTTGACCTTGGCGTAACTTAAACGTTGCTACGGACTTTTTTGCTAAAGTAACGGTCGGGTTTTGGCCGGTAATTACTTTTAGTTCATTAATCCCTGATTCTAAAAATTTGGCATCTTTAGTAGCATCACCAATCCCCATGTTGATGACCACTTTTTCAATTTTAGGAACTTGCATGATCGAAAGCAAATTAAACTCTTTTTGCAATTCAGGCTTGATGGTTTGTTGGTACTTCTGTTGTAATTGACTAGCCATTATTTCCCTCCGAGATGGGCGTTGGTTTTCCGGTTAACCCGCACCTTTTTTTGGGTTTTTGGATCAATGGTAAATTTCACTTTCACTTGACCACTACCCTTATGCTTGGGATCAATCAGGGCTAAATTGGATAAATGCAAGGGGGCTTCTTTCTCAACAATTTCGCTTTTTAATGCTTGTTGGTCGTCAGCCTTCTGGTGCTTTTTCACCTTATTAACACCTTCAACAAGAGCCATGTTTTGTTTTTTAAAGATCTTTAAAACAATGCCACTAGAACCCTTGTTGCCACCTGCAATAACAATCACATTATCACCTTTTTTAATTCGTTGCATCCTTGGTTCTCCTAAACAACTTCACTAGCTAGCGAAGTGATTTTAATAAAGCCTTTTTCACGTAATTCACGGGCCACTGGTCCGAAAATCCGGGTGCCTCTGGGACTCAAATCATCCTTAATGATCACGCAAGCATTTTCGCCAAATCTTACGTGCGTGCCATCATCACGCTGCTCACCCTTAACCGTTCGCACAATCACAGCTTTAAAAACCTGGCCCTTACGCACCATGCCCGTCGGGGTTGCTACTTTTACCGAAACCACAACGATATCACCAACACTTGCATACCGTCGTTTGGATCCACCAAGCACTTTAATGACACCAACTTGCTTGGCACCAGTATTATCTGCAACGTTTAAACGTGACATAAATTGAATCATAAATCATCTTCTCCCAAATGCCTACTTCGCCCGTGCAATGATTCGGCTAATGCGTCAACGCTTGGTAGCTGATAAGGGGCGGGTTTCACTAATTTCAACTTGGTCATTAACTTTCGCTGGCGCATCACCCGCGTTGTGAGCGTGGTAATTTTTGTGCTTAATTACCAATTTATGGTAAACTGGGTGTTTCACTTTGGTTTCCACCCGCACGGTTGCTGTTAGTTTGGCTTTATCGCTGGTAACAATGCCGACAAGAACTTTGCGATGATTGCGTTGTTTCATAATTTTAAGCACCTACTTTACGACGAATGCTAACTTTTTTGGCTTTTTGCATCCGGCGGTCATTTTTGGATAATTTTTTCGGTTGATGACTAATTTTTGCAAAAGTTGGTTTTTTAGTTTTTACAATTTTTTGTTTTGGTAAAGCAGCAACCTTGGCTTTGTTTTCAACCCGTTTTGCTAATTTTTCAGCCCGTTTTTCAGCCAGCGTTTTTTTAGCAACAAGTTTATTTTCTGCAGCGGCTTGAGCGGCTTTAGGTTGAAGCATCGTACTGTTAATTTTATTGGTTAAGTTAATGTTAACCTTCCGTTCGGTCAAGATGGTGTAGATTTTAGCAATCAAACGTCTGGTTTGTTTAATTTGGTGCGTTTTTTTAAATTCACCTTGGGCTAAAAGAAACCGGTATTCCAGCAATTGTCCCTTTAACTTGACCACTAAGTCCAACAAGGCTTCATTTGTTTTGGCCCGCAATTCCTTATTCATGGTTTGCTCCTTGGCGCTGAACAATCTTGGTAGTTAATCCGATTTTGTGACTAGCACGGGTTAATGCTTCTTTCATCAAGGGTTCGCTAAGGCCAGCAATTTCAAACATTACTGTCCCCTGCTTCACAACGGCCACTCAAAATTCGGGATTACCCTTACCTGAACCCATTCTTACTTCCAATGGTTTTTTCGTTTTGGACATGTGCGGAAAAATCCGGATTCACATTTTACCCGTTTTGCCGATGTACTTACTAATGGCAATTCGGGCAGCTTCAATGCAGCGAGCGTCTAGTCAGCCACCCCGGGTGGCCATCAAACCATATTCGCCAAAAGCAACGTAAGCATTCCCTTTAGCAGGTCCTTCATAACTAACGTTATGGGGTTTACGGTATTTTGTTCGTTTCGGTTGTAACATAAACTACTCCTTCGCTTTTGGGGTTGCTACCACAGGGCTATTGACAACATTTGATGACTCAACAACCGTTGCCCGCTCGGTTTTGTTCGTATTAGACATGCTTTTAGAGCGTTGGTTAAAACGTTCACCTCGACCATGACGAACATCGTGGATCCGTGCTAAATGGGCAGGTTTACGGTTCAAGTCTTTGGCAAACAGTTGTCCACGGTTGACCCAAACTTTCACGCCAATAACTCCATAGGACATGTACGCTTCTTCTAAGGCGTAATCAATGTCAGCACGGAGTGTAGATAGGGGCATATTGCCTTCAATATACATTTTGTCATTGGCGATCTCCACACCATTTAATCGACCTGATACTAAAACTTTAATTCCTTTGCCGTTTGATTTGAGCACTTTTTTTAAAGCCATGCGCATGGCACTACGTAACGGTGAACGGTTTTGTAATGCATCAGCAATTTCCCGTGCTACTAATCTGGCTGATAAAGCAGGATTACCAACTTCACTAACGGTGATGTCAACATTAATTTTTCGGCCCACAATTTTATTAATGTCTTTTTTAATGATTTCCAGATTTTTTTGATTTTGACCAACAATTAAAATTTGCTGAGCAGCATAAATGAAAACATCAATACTTGATTGGTTCCGTTCAATTTCGATGTGACTAATATTGGCATCATGATATTTTTTGAATAAATACTTGCGAATTTTTTCATCCTGCACTAACCAATCGCCAGCTTGGGCATTAGTTCGAGGTACCCAGCGTGATTGCCAGTTTTTATTAATCCCGTAACGTAGTCCATTCGAATTGACTTTTTGACCCATAGTTTACTTTTGTTCTCCTTCGTTCCCGATCGCACTATTTACAACTGTTTTAGTTTTCATTTTTTTGTGGCCCAGTGCCCGTTTTTTGACAAGATCTTTAATTTTTTTAACCGCATTGTTTCGTTCGTTTTGATCATCGGATAACTTGATTACAAAATTCGTTGAACGTTTCCGAATCACATCGGCTGAGCCCTTGGCCCGTGGTAGGGTTCTTTTGATAACTGGCCCTTGGTTGGCAACAACTTCGTAAACATATAGAACATCGGCATTCATTGCGTGATTATGAGTTGCATTACTAATCACGCCATTTAAAAGTTTGAGCAAAATTCGAGCGGCTTTTTTATCGGTATTAGCCAAAATGGTTTGGGCTTTAGCAATAGGTTTGTTAGCAATCAACTGGCACACTAAACGTGCTTTTTGAGGCGATATTCGGACGCGATTTTGCTTAGCAGTTGCAATCATATAAATGTGAATCTCCTATCGGTTGGAAGTGTGTTGTTTAAACGATCTTGTCGGAGCAAACTCACCTAATTTATGACCAACCATGTCTTCGGTGATAAAGACGTTGATAAAAATTTTACCATTATGAACAGCAAACGTGTTGCCGACAAATTCGGGGAAAATCGTACTGCGGCGTGATCATGTTTTAATGGGTTTTTTCTTACCACTAGTATTCATGGCAACGACTTTTTTTAATAAACTAGGTTCAACAAAAGCACCTTTTTTAGAACTACGTGACATATCTAATAATTATCTTCTTTCTATTTGCTACGAATAATTAAGTTGTTACTTGCTTTTTTCTTATTGCGTGTTTTAACACCCATGTGTTGCTTACCTCATGGAGTTCGTGGGGCATCACGACCAACCGGACTGCGACCTTCGCCACCACCATGAGGATGATCGTTAGGATTCATTACCGAACCACGAACCGTTGGCCTAATCCCGCGATGACGGTTCGATCCTGCTTTCCCAATTAAAACGATGTTATGATCGGGGTTAGAAACAATCCCAATTGTCGCTCGGCATTCTTTTAAAAACTTGCGTGTTTCTCCCGAAATTAACTTTAGAATAACATATCGACCCGTTTCGTCCTGGCCTAAAATTTGACCATACGTTCCAGCACTACGTGCAACTTGACCGCCCCGTTTTGGAGTTAGTTCAATGTTATGAACATTCGTTCCTTCAGGGATGAATTCTAAAGGCATGCAATTTCCAATTTTAATGTCAACGCCATCATTACTGGAAACAATTTGGTCATTTACTTTAATGCCTAACGGCGTAATGATATAGGTTTTTGCACCATTTTCATAACTAACTAAACTAATAAAAGCACTACGGTTAGGATCATATTCGATCGATTTAATTGTTCCGATTTTGTTGTCATAAAGATTTCTTTTAAAATCAATAATCCGGTACTTACGTTTATGACCCCCACCATGATGGCGAACGGTAATTTTGCCCTGATTATTGCGACCACCATGTTTTTTTGTAACTTTAGTTAACGATTTTGTAGGTCGATTGGTTGATAACTCTTTTTTATAGTCAATAATAATGCGGTGGTGAATTCCGCTATTTGATCGGTTAATAATTTTCTTAGTTGCCATAAGTAACTATTCCTTTTTTTTATCAGCAGATTTTTGATTCTTTGATTCTTCTGATGTTTCTTCTTTTTCACCAGTTACTGAAATTTTAACACCAGAAGGCAAGGTAATAATGGCGATTTTTCTAAATCTGGTAAATCCTGGATGGGCTGTACCTGTGCGGATTTTAGCGGGTTTTCTGGTGATTACGTTAACTTTTTCAGCAGCAACCCCATATATCGCTTTAAACGCCAATTTAATCTGAGTTTTTGTTGCTTTTAAATTAGCAAGAAAATAATATTTACTAGGCGTATTTTCTTGTGCAATACTAGACTTTTCAGTCAAAATCGGTTTTAGTAAAACATTCATTAAATCCATAAATTACTGCAACCTTTCTGTTCAGTGATTTAGTGCACTAGGCTGAACAATTAATGCTTGTGCATTCAATAAATCCTGCGTGGAAACTTGATTTCACTTCTTTAAAATAACATTTGGAATATTTCTGGATGATTTGCAAAGAATCTCGTTGGTTTCACCTAATATAATTAATGTTTTTTTGTTTTTAGTGACTTTTTTAACAAAAGATGACATCGCTTTTGTAGAAGGTTTATCTGGTTGTAATCCATCAATTAAACCAAAAACATTTTTATTATTAATTTGATAAGTAAAGGCCGAATAAAAAGCTAATTGAACCACTTTTTTGTTAACTTTTAAGTTATAGTTGCGAGTTGGTTTAGGGCCAAACGCGATACCACCACCCACAAAATGCGGGTTTCTAGTTGAACCTTGACGAGCACGACCAGTATGTTTTTGTTTGCGAGGTTTGCGACCACCGCCACTAACTTCACCTTTTTTTAAGGTTGAATGGGTTCCTTGCCTACGGCTGGCTCTTTCAGCAATAACAACGTCAAAAACAGCTTGTTGGTGAAATTCATTCTTAATTAATTTTTCATTAATTGCAATTTCACCCACTTCGTTGCCGCCAAGGTCGAACAATTGAATTTTATTCATAAGTACTTTTCTCTTTCCTTATTTCAGTCTATTTATGAGAAGACTTTTTAACTTTAATAAGAAGTGATTCGGTGTCATGCCTATTAAGAGTTTCATCAAGTTTCTTTTTAACAAATGCTGGATCAACTTTTTTGATAGATATTTTTTTAGCGTCTTTAATTGCATGTAATTGAATATCGGGTTCATCTTCTAGCACTTGTTGAACTTTTCGTGGCTCAACATGTGGCGTGGGTATATATGAAGTTGGATTATTAGTTGGAATTTCAGACTCGATAAAGGGGACAAATTCGGTGTGGGGTCTCAAATATAAATCTGATTCAATTAATGGGTCTAGTGGCTCTTTAATAGAAATATCTTGTTTAATTTCTGGTTGAAATACAACCATGGGTTCTGTCTGAACTACTGGTTCTTGTTTGGTTCTAACCTCAACCGCAGATTCTTGTTTAGGTTCAGGTTCTGCTACGATCACTCGTTCTACTTCAACTATTGGCTCGGTCCTAGGCAAAGCTACTGATTCTAGTTTAGCCACTGGCTCTTGTTTGGGCTCAGGTTGAGATACAGCCATGTGTTCTACTTCAACTTTTGGTTCTTGCTTAGGTTCAGGTTCTGCTACGATTACTCGTTCTACTTCAACTATTGGCTCGGTCCTAGGCAAAACTACTGATTCTAGTTTAGCCACTGGCTCTTGTTTGGGCTCAGGTTGAGATACAGCCATGTGCTCTACTTCAACTTTTGGTTCTTGCTTAGGTTCAGGTTCTGCTACGATTACTCGTTCTACTTCAACTACCGGTTCGGTCTTAGGCAAAACTACTGATTCTAGTCTAGCCACTGGCTCTTGTTTGGGTTCAGGTTGAGAGACAAGCACTGGCTCTACTTTAACTTTTGGTTCTTGTTTAGTCTCAGATTCTTGTTTAGGCTCAGACACAACTGGTGGTTCAACTTTTTTAACTTCAGGCTTTAATTCTGGTGCTGTTTGCTGCTTTGACTTTTCTTCCTTAGTCGAATCTTGCTTTAGTTCATGCTTGATTTCAACTAAATCAAATGTAGTAATTTTTTGAGGGTTTTTAACAGCAGTATGAATTAGAACCATACTTTTAGCCGGTCCAGGAATCGCACCTTTAATTAGCACAATATTATCTTCGGGTAATAATTTAACAATCGATAAATTTTGAATCGTGCAAGTTTCATGACCATAATGACCGGACATTTTTTTACCTTTAAAAACACGTTGAGCTTGGCTACCACCGCGACCGGTTTGAACTGAACCTTGATAACGGTGTTTATACCCAGCACCATGTCCTAATGGCCCGATTTTAAAATTCCAGCGTTTAATCGCCCCCGTATAACCATGACCTTTGGTTACGCCTTGAACATCAATTCACTGACCATTAACAAACAAATCATTAATTTTTAAAACACTACCAATTTCGTGACCATCCATATTTCGAACTTCGCGAATCACTTTGCGTACATCTTGTTTGTTTTTTTTAAAGATACCTTGTTGCGGTTTAGTTAAACGATTTGATTTAGTTATTTTATATCCCAGAACAGTCGAAACATATCCGTCTTTGTCTTTGGTTTTCAGTCCAAGCACAACGTTTGGTTCAACATGAACTATTGTTACAGGAATTAGGTGTCCATTTTTTTCGAACACTTGAGTCATCCCGATTTTCGTTCCTAATATTCCCTTCATTTGTAACTCCTTAATTGACACATCGTTATGCATTAGTTAATAAAAATTTGCAAGTCAACACCTGCAGGGATTTTGATGCGTTTTAAGTTTTTAACAGTGTCAGCATTAGTGTTTTTAATAATGATTAAACGTTTGTGCATCCGACGCTCAAATTGTTCACGACTGGATTTGTCAACGTGAGGTGATCGAATAATTGTAAAAACTTCCTTTTTAGTTGGTAGGGGGATCGGCCCACTCACGGTTGATCCTGATTCCTTAACAATTTCCACAATTTTTTTAACTGATTGGTCTAACAAACGACTGTCGTAAGACTTCAGTTTGATTTTTAATGCTTGCATTTAGTTGCCTCTGAATTTTGCAAATCTTCTGTTCGTAAGTTACCTAGTATCGTGACAACGGCGATTGGTGTACCAGCAATCTTAAAACAGATAAACATTATAGGATTATACCACATAGGTTATTAAAAAAATTTATTTTTATAATTAAAACCACAGTCTGGTTAATTTAGGACAGATCCACATACTTTTATTAATTACACTAACTGTTATTTAGACCCGTGCTAGAAGAAATAGTTTTGAAATTAAATTTTAAGTTATAATTAATGAGGTATATTTCTGAATACTATGGCGATTATGGTGAAGGGGTCTAACACACCTGACTGTGACTCAGGCACTCGTGGGTTCGAATCCCATTAATCGCCCCATTATGATTTACTAATAACTCGCGTTTTAGACCGAGTGTTACTCAAAGGCGACCCAAAAGGTTGCTTTTTTTCATCTAAAATTACTTAAGGTCAACTAAACTAAAAATAGTAAGCAGCTATTTAGGCATAAAATTTTAAGATTCGAAATTAATGTATAAATTTGTAAAAGATTAAAAATGCTTAAAAAGTAACTAAAATTTTAGTTTTTAAGAGGATCAAATCAAAAAAAATCGATCATACATCGTAAATTTTCTAATTTAATTAGCAAATTTAAAAATATAAAATAAGAAAATAATAATCATAAAACTAAAATGAAAGCAAGCTAAATTTTCAAAATATAAGGCTAAAAAATAATCATTTTAATCTCAGACAATCTCTAAAGTTTTTTAAGTATTAACTAAAGTTTTTATTTATTTAGTTAACATTTTCTAATTTGTACAGTATGCTATAATTACGTTGCTAACATTGTCGCCGTAGCTCAATTGGATAGAGCATCAGCTTGCGGAGCTGGAGGTTACAGGTTCAACTCCTGTCGGTGACGCCATTAAAATTAAAAAAGACCTAAAGATTAGGTCTTTTTTTCATCTTATTACTTTTTGAACAATGGTCACCGACCATTTTTCTTTTTAAAAAGAATGATTCAAACTACAAAGCCTGCTGTCATTAATAAAATTGACAACCCAACAATGACTCCGACTAATGGAAAAGATTTTTTTCCTTCCTGGTTATCAAACTTTTCAGTTGTGGGTGCAGGTGTAGTGAGTGCTACATTCTTATCTTCGTTGGTAAAATCAAGTCCTGTGATCTTTCAGTCAGAGTGATTAAATTTTTTTTCTAATAGTTTAGTAATATCCTTTTCAATTTGTTCACGAAATGGTTTAATGTATATTTCGTTAGAAAATTCGTTAAAGTTTTTGTCGACCAAAACCTCAACTTCTGATGTTAAATTACTACTATATTTTTTGATTTTTAACTCAATTGCAATTTTATCCAATATTGAATCATTAATTTTATAACTTAAATAATATTGTTTTTCATTTTCAATAATTCCAGCATATTCAGGTTTTGACGTTTTTGTATCAAACGAAATGTCTGAGTCATTTTTAAGTTTAATTAAAGTCACATGAAACGAATTAGTTGAATAATCAAAATACGATGATTTGTTATTAATTCCTAAACCAAGTTTATTTAATGCTGATTCTAAGTTTGTTCAAATATTAGAATCAAGTTGATTAACGTTTAATTCATAATGTTCATTTTCTGGAATTTTTCAAATTTGTTGGTTTTTGATACGATTAAATGAATCGACAGAAAATGATCAATTAATAATGTCTTCAGAATCATCTAAATTTACAATAAGTTGCAGTTGTTTGTTTTTTAAAGAGCTATCAAACCGAATTTTGTTTTGTTGGACCGGCTTTTTTAAAGCTTGGTATTTAACCAGATAATATCTTAAGTTTGCTTGAGTTTCACTCCGAGCAATAAACCACATTCGGTTTGGGCTAATTTCCGAATTCATTTTGTCACCCATGGTTCGTAAATCGTTAGAATTTTTAATGCCTACAACTGCAAAGAAAGTATTGGCAAAGGATTGGGGTTTAATTCCAAGTTCAGTTAATTTATTCTCTAACGCTTCTTTGTATTCTGTTTTTTTTAGTGATTTATTTCCTAATATCTCAACGTTTTCTTTTCAAATAATTGGTAAGGTATCGCTTGAATTTAACTCATTTTGCAAGGTTACAATTAAATTTTGTTTATTAGTTTCATCGTCAGGATTATCGCGATAATTTTTCGCTTTTAATCCTTTGTGATCAACCGTTGATGTGATTTTAAAAGCATTTAAACCCTGTTGTTTAAACGTGATATCAGCGTAATCATTACGATAGTTTAAGTTATATATGAGCATATTATCTGTAACAACAAAAGTGTTGTTAATCGGATAGTTTTTTAATAATGATTTTGGATTTAAATTTTTATTTAGCCGAAAATACGAATTATTTGTTGAAATCTTAATATCTTTAATTTTAATTGTTGTGACATTATCGGATGAATTTGCTAAAAAATTAACTGCTGTTGAACGATCGACGTTAATCTTTTTAAACTCTCGATTAAAAAATAATTTTTCTTTCACAAATTGTTCGTTACCATAATCTACATCAGCTTCAATATCAGTATAAGTTAAATATTCATCAATAATTTGGGGTAAATCATGATAAAACATTAATTTTTCTGGCGTAACTAAAAGATCGTCATCAAGAACTTTTTTTATCATTAATAAAATTGAAGTAAATGATGTGTCTTGATGATCATTAATCGTTTTAATAATATTTGCAGTATCCGTATTGTCATTTAAAAATCGATCAATTGTTTCGGGATTAATTTTTAAACTATTTAAAATTTTTAGTGCTTGTTGTTTCTCGTCAGAATCAGGCTGATCAATAAGTTTTAATTTAATTTTATTCAAATTATCTAAGCTATTAAGCACAGTTAAAAAATCACGATCTAAAGTGAAATGAAGGTTAACATTCTCTATATCATTTACATCGTAAACGTTTGTTTCTGGCTTAACTTTACTTTTAACACCAGACTGTGGATCTAAACGTAATTTATTTAAAATTAAATTTTCAACGCCTTCGTACTGGTTAAAATACTTAACCGCTGAATTGGAAACAGTAAAATCCAAAACGTTTGTTATAAATTTTTCAGGAATTTGAAAATTATGCTGGGTAATTTTATTAACACGGTTAACAATTGTTTCTTTGTCAGTAACAGGATTTTTTAAATTTAAACGAATGTTATTTTTGACGGCCTCATACGCATTTTTATATGAACTTTTATTCCGCCAATAATGATACTGATTAATCAAATCTCTTTTTTCTTGTAAATAAGCGCCTTGATCAACCAATTTTGCAAGCTTTCCTGGAATCATCTTAATATACCAACCTAAAGTCTCATTATCAATATTAATTTCATCAGTCAGATTAACATTAATCATCTGCATGTTATTTGGATTAATCCTAACTTCAGGAACAACTTCACCGTTGTAAGATAAACCAAAACGTTGGTATGTGTAATAAGTTCGATCTTGCATTTTCGAATACGGAATTTTTTCAAGATTTGCTAATCCTGTTGTAAACTGAACTTCACTTGAATTTGGCGAAGTATAAATTGATCTAGGTAATAAAATTTCACGATTTTTCGTTAAACCGTCAAATTCAAAAATTTCATCGTTATTTTTAAATTTAATTTCAAATTTATTATAAGTTTTATTTTTCGTATTTTGATACCAAACATTACTGCTAAAATCATGCCATTGCATTCATCACGTCGCATTATTTTCGATAATTTCGTAACGAATTAAAATCTCTTCATCCTTAACATTTTGCCAAAAACTAGGACCGGTTTTGACTGTTTTTAATGTTGGATAATAATTTGATGATGGCTGAACAAGATTATAAGTACGTGGCGGTGCGGCTTCCGATGAATCATAGTCCGATTTTGGTCTTAAACCATCAGCATATAATGCAACATAACGCGAGCCATATGGTTGCATTTTTTTAATCTTCATAAAGCGGTTAATACCATCAAAATGAGTTTTTGTTTTTTCCATAAAATCATCATATAATTTTTGATTAATGTTCGCTAGACTTAAATTAATTTGTTCGTTAAGGTTTGGTAAAGTGTTTGGCTTATAAAACAGCGAATCATTAAGATAAGTAATTTTGTTAAAGAAAAAATTACTATAATCTTGAATTTTAAAATTTTCAAACTCTTGATTAGTTGTTTTAGTAATCTTATTATTTTTGATTTTTTTCAAAAACTCTTGACTTGTGTCATAGTGCTCACGTTTTGTTGTTTGATTTTGAAATTGTAAGCGTAAATCGAGATTAAGGCTGGAGTTGGTCGATTGAAAAGTAGAGATTAAAGGAGTAGCAATTGCTGTTGCCAAGCTAGAAAAAACAAAAAACTTTTTTAACATAATATCCTCCATATTCTTTAAATGGCAAAAATCATTAAAAATGACAAAAATTTTTTTTAATTATGAAGAATTCTCTAGTTAAATCTTGTTGTTTATCGCTGTTAAATATTTAATGTTAAAGTTAACAAAACAGCAATTAATTTAGGTCAATATAAACGTAAAAAAATGAAAAAACAGCATAGCTTATTAGCACGATAATTACTTAGCAGTTTTAACGACAGTTTAAAAATAACAGTTACTGTTAAATAGTGTATAATGAATGAATCTATTTAACTTGAACTTAATATGAAATTATTATATAAACAGTTGACAACAAAACAGTGGTTTGTTTGGGTTTTTAGTTTGCTATTAACAGTAGTTTATATCGGTCTTAGTAACTTTAGTATTGTTTTGTTATCTTATTTTGTTAATTTATTAAGTATTGCTGTTAATGGTTCAAGTGATTCAAACACGACAACAACGGTTTGGGACCATGTCTTAGGAAGCATTCTTCCGACAATTAAAAATGGCAAAACAGATGTCATGCAACATATTTATATCTTGTTTGCACTTTCAGTTGGCTTGAGTATCGCTGGTGCTTTAATGAAAATGGGAACACGGATTTATTTAATTACTTTAACCATGCAGATGTTGTTTAATTTAAGAAACAAACTTTATCATAAAATCGTCTATTTAGATGAAACCGCAATTAGTAAAATTTCACCATCTAGTATTATTAGCCGTCTAACCAGTGACATGTACCAATTGCAAGAAACCGGAATTGGTTATTTCACATATTTTTATGAAGCCATTTTTTATGTTCTATTTAACATTATTTTCAGTATTACCTTAAGCCCGTTTCTGTCAACGACTTATTTATTTCTTTTTCCAATGGCCTTATTAATCGTTTGAATCACTCAGATTCGAGCCGATAAACATTATGATCAAAACTTAAAAGATTTAGATAATGCCAACCAAATCGTGCGCGAAAATTTAATCGGAATTCGGTTAGTGAAATCATTTAATATTCAACGCCACCAATACCAACGTTTTTATAATGTGAATCAATCGTGAAAACGCACCATTTTTAAATCAGAATGAATCGTCATGATCGGCTTAATCGCCATGTTTTTAATTTTAAACCTGGCGACTGTAGTCATTTTAATTTTTGGCGTTAGCATTACTAAAAATCGTTTATTTGGTGGGATTAGCGAAGGAGTTATTGTAGCTTTTTTAAATTACGTAATTGGCACCGTATTCAATATTTACGGAATTGGTAGTTTATTCATTTCATTGATCAAAACAAAACCAATATCCCGGCGGTTTAAGCAAGTCTTGACAAGCGTTACTGAAGATTTGGATCAGGGTTGAATTCCCCAAAACTTTCAACCATCAATCAAATTTGAAAATGTTAGTTTCAAATATGATCAAACCAATCAACTTAACGTTTTAGAAAATATTAATTTAGAAATTAAACAAGGACAAACGATGGGCGTAATCGGTTTAACCGGAAGTGGTAAATCAAGTTTAGTTTCGTTAATAGCCAGATTGTACGAGCCAACAAGCGGTAAGATTTACATAAACGGAACTGCAGTTGAGCAAATTAATTTGCGTTTTTTACGATCAAAAATTGGTTTTGCCCCACAGGAAAAATTAATTTTTGCTGGCACCATTAAATCCAACATTCAAAATGGCAACCATGATGCAACTGATGAGGAAATTATTGAAGCAGCTAAAATTGCTTGTGCCCACAATTTTATTATTTCTTTGCCAGAACAATATAACGCGAAAGTCACCCAATATGGGTCTAATTTATCTGGTGGGCAAAAACAACGTTTGTCACTAGCAAGAAGTTTAATTAGAAAACCCCAAATTTTAATTTTAGACGACACGTTAAGCGCTTTGGACAATTTAACTAGAAACGCAATCTTGACTAATTTGAAAAGTGTTTACCAAAACATCACAACAATCATTGTGGCACAACAAATCAAAACAATCCGCGATGCTGACCATATTGTGGTCATGGATCAAGGCAAAATTGTTGCCCAAGGTAAACACCAAGAATTAATGCAATTTTGTGAACTATACCAAACGATTCATGCATCCCAAAGAACTGTGGGTGAACCATAATGAAATTAAAAACAAAAAAACAGCACTGAACTAAAACTTTGAAACAGTTATGAAACTATTTAGCACGTGATAAAAAGCGGTTTATTGGTGCAATTATTTTAACTTTTTTAAAAACAGGTGCTAGTATTTTTTTATCGATAGCCATTGGTTTTCTCTTGCAATATTCTGTGAAAAAATTAACCAGTTCTGATCCAAAAGAAGTTGAAGCGGGATGACAATTTTTACTAGCAGGTGGTGGTGTTTTAGTATTTGGTTATTTTTTATATTTTCTATTTTATACAATCGCGGCAAAAATCATCATTAAGATTTCCTTTGGTTTAGGGTATAAAATTCGCGATTTAATTTTTATGAAAATTCATCGCGTTCCTTATGGTTTATTACAGCAAAAAATGAGTGGTGATTTGATGGGGCGTGCAACGACTGATGTTAATGCTTTAGCAGTGAATGTTTCAATTAGCGCTAGTAATATTTTCACGACACCAGCGATTATGTTTGGGGTGTATATTGGCCTATTTATCTTATCGCCCTACCTAGCATTGTTTACTTTAGCAATTTTTATTTTCGTCATTCTTGGAGCTTCATTTTTTGCCAAATTAAGTGCACCAAAATATAAACAAATGCAAGACGAAATTGGCACAATGAACGTCGAAGTTGAAGAACAAATTAGTAACCGTAAGGTTATTAAGTTGTTTAATTTACAAGAAGATGCAGCAAGGCAATTTCAGAAAACTAACAAGAAGCAAAACCAAGTAACAAGGGATGCAGAAGTTGCTGTTAGTTTAATTTGACCTTGAAGTAACGTGATGGAAACATTAATGCTAGCAGGACTTTATTTAATTGCAATTATTTTAACCATTAACGATATCAAATTTACTAATGTTATCTTTACACCCATTAGTGGAGCTCAAGAAAATTTTAGTACAACTGTTGCTGTTTTAACATCATTTGTGCTATTAGCCCGCCAGGCGAACGGTGAAGCGACTAATGCTCTGCGATTAATCGGGAATGTTGAAAAAATGATCGTGGCTGCTGAGCGAAGTTTAGAAGTTTTAGAGTTGCCTAATTATGTTGATGAAGGCAAAAATGAATTAACAGATATTAAGGGCGATGTACGTTTTGAAAATGTTTGTTTTAGTTATCAACCAGATAAACCTGTTTTAAAAAGCATTAGTTTTCAAGTTCCGGCCAATAGCGTAACAGCGATTGTTGGCCCCACTGGAAGCGGCAAAACCACCGTTGTTAGTTTGTTATCCAGATTTTATGAAATCAATAGTGGTGTGATTCAAATCGATGGCACTGACATCCGAACTATTTCGCAAAAAAGTTTATGTGACAACATCGCTGTTGTTTTCCAGGATTCATTTCTATTTAATGAATCAATTAGACAAAATATCGCCTATGGTAAACATGATGCGACTGATGCCGAAATTATCAACGCAGCCAAGGCTGCTAATGCACACCGCTTTATCCAAATGCTACCAAACAAGTACGATACGATTGTTAATGAATGCATTAATAATTTTAGTAACGGTGAAATCCAATTAATTGCCTTGGCCCGGGCTTTTTTAAGTCAGGCCAAAATTTTAATTTTAGACGAAGCCACTAGTTCGGTTGACACAAAAACCGAAATAGATGTACAAAACGCGTTCATTAAGCTAATGAAAACACGAACGGTAATCGTCATTGCCCACCGGTTGTCAACAATTGTTCATGCTGACCAAATTATTGTGATCCATAACGGTCATCTGTTAGAAAAAGGAACTCATGAACAATTGTTAGACCAAAAGGGTTTTTACTATGATTTATACCAGGCAAATGCCGTGATGGAAGGCAATTAAAATTAGTTTAAAAGTAAATTTGCACCTTATAATTATTTGCAATTAGATGGAGATATCTACAACATGTCAAAAAGTTTACATTATAAATTAGGAAATTTGATCAAGGTTAATTCTAGGGATGCTGCCGTCCGCTTGAATATTTCAAAAGATGTTATCGATTTACTAACCATGATGGATTCTAAGCAAATTGATACCTTTTTTAAAGATGCGAACATTTCAACAATGCCAATTAAGCAGATGTTCAATTTAGAAAAATTAAAAACACAATTAAAAAATGCACAAAATTTTGAAAGATTTCGCACCATTTTAGAAGAACAAAATGCCAATATTTTCAGTGAGGCAAAATTAAAAAAAATTTACCAAAACTTTGCTGATCACAAGACGATCAATGACGCAATTGAAGCAGTTACTGAATGGGACACTAAATTTAAAAAAATTTGGCCAGAATTAGTCGATCAGCCCAACGTTTTTATTTCGATCGGGGTATTTGACCATTATATGCATCATACGGACTACTAAAAGGAGTCATCGCTGATAAAACCACCGCAATTAACGCACCGTTAATTAACATTCCGGTCGACATTCAATTTCTTGGAAATCAAGTTGTTCTAATCAAAAAAGATGTTAAACCAATAATTAATGAACGCTTGTATGTTTTTTTAATGCGTGAGTATGAAAATCCACTGCAACTTCATGAGTTTGAACCGAAAGACAATTTATTAGACGTCAAAAATGATCTTGAAAAAATCATTAAACAAGAAATTTTAATTAACTACACTAACCCATTATCATTCCCAAGCAAAGAACACGATAATCATGAAATCGTTACGGACATCACTCACGGGGTCAACTTTGATAAAAAAGAATTAAAAAATTTAACGATCAACCACCAAGCAAGGCTCGCTCTTGTGGAACTAACTGGTGGTAAATTGAAAAAAGACTACCAACAAATTTTAGAAAAAGGTGAAAATAATCCGTTTGAATCCATTGTGGTTCAAAAAAGTAACGAATATTACCAAAACCAAGTGATTAATAACCAAAGTGGTTTAGTCGACATCACGCGAACAAATATTTTTCAAAAATATGCCATTAATTCGGCATTAAATGAAAATACGGTAATCATTGGACCACCTGGCACTGGCAAATCTGAAGTGATTGCAAACTTAATTGCAAACATCGTTTTACGGAAGAAAAACGCCATCGTGGTTTCGGAAAAACAAGCAGCAATGGACGTGATTTTTAGCCGCATTGGCAAAATTAACGAACTCGTTTTGTGAATGCATAATTTCCATGAAAAAGAACGATTTTATAAAAAGATTGCTGCCATTGAAGCAGTTTTTGGGCAATATTACCGCAGTGATTTTCAATCTTTGGTTACCGATCGTTCCGAGAATCTACTTCAAAATAAAATTGATCGTTTTACAAAACAATGTGATGCCTTTTTACAATTAACAAAAAACGAAATTGAATTAGCAAAAGCCTTAGACTGTTATGACCAGTCTTACCTTCAATATTTAAAAAAGCAGAACAATCAGATTCAAACAACAGAACAAATCGCGATTTCAAGTTATTTAATTTTGCCTAACCAAAATGCTGTTTATGAACTATATAACCAATTGCAACAATACTTATCTAAAATCTCGGGTGACAACCAAATTTTCGAAACTTTTCGGCAATGATACTGGAAGAATCATGAGGTATTTGAAGAAGCAAATTTTGATTTATTCATTGAAAAAACTTGGAAGCAATATCTTAATTTCAAAAGTTTTATAAAAAATTACGAAGAGCTATTAACCAGCTTCCCAAATTTACTGGAAAATTTGTTACGTTTGGATTACGAATCACAGCGTTCGCACACAATTTCTTGACTACGATTGAGTAAACGTCGCTTCCTTCATGCGATTGCTAAACTTCATGAATTTGGTAGTTTTTTAAAAACACCACCGCTTGTTTTCTTAAAAACGAAGTTACCACCAGCATTAAAGAAATCTTACTTAAGTCACTATAATAAGTTACAAAATTTTATTGAAGGTTTAATGGCTTTTAAAAGTATTGATTGAAATAAATACCAAAAATTAGAAACATGCACATTAACAACATTCCAGTGGGAAACTATTATCAAAAATAATTGGTGAATGCACTGGTTTGAAAAAAATCCGTTAATGACACAAAATAACCAATATTTATTTCAAGATGCAATTCAAACAATTCATAATCATACGAAAGATTTCGCAAACAATAACGATTACTTGATTGTCAAAGAATTTTTAGAGTACAAAAAACACGAATTGCGTTATTTACCAAAAAACGAACTGGAAGAGATGCAAGAAATGTTTAAAATGGCATCCAAGGTTAAAAAACCACCAGTCACTTCTTTCATTCGCAAGTATTACAAATCATTAAAACAAATTTTTCCAATTTGGATTTTAAATCCAGAAGGAGTGGCCGAATATGTTCCGTGTAATCGCAAAGAATTTGATTACGGAATTTTCGACGAAGCAAGTCAAATGTTTTTAGAACGGGGTTTTCCGATTGTTTACCGCTGTACAACCAATGTTGTCGCTGGTGATATGAACCAATTAAAGCCGACGAGTTTTTTTACATCAAGATTTGATGAATCAACCTTTGATCCCCAAAGTGACAACATCAATCTTGATGACGAAAATAAAATTGTGGAATTTGATGAAAATGAAGATGTGGAATCACTTTTGGAAAGAGCGACAAATGAACGTTGAAACATTTTTAATTTAAAAAATCACTACCGTTCCATATCCAAGCAATTAATCGAATTTTCCAATCAAAACATTTATAACAACGATTTACATATTGCCACTTTAAATGGTAATTGAAATAAAGCGATTGATGTGATTAATGTTGATGGCCAATGGAAAAAGAATTCAAATGAAATGGAAGCAAAAATCGTGATCGATAAGATTAAAGAAAACCTGGAATCTTACAATTCAATTCTAGCAATTGCTTTTAACGTTAAACAAGCTGATTTAATTGATGATCTTTTGGCTGATGAACCAATGAGCGAAGACAATCGTAAGAAAATCAGCGTTTCAAATTTAGAAAACGTTCAGGGAACTGAGGCTGATTTAGTTATTATCTCCGTTACCTATGGCCCTAATGAAAACGGGGAGGTGCGTGCTAATTTCGGACCATTAAACCAAACCGGTGGTCGGAACCGGTTAAACGTGATTATCACGCGTGCGAAGCAAAAAATGATTGTTATTAAAAGTTTTAAAGCAAGTGATGTGGAAAACAAAATATTAAGCGAAGATGCCAAAATCTTTATTAATTGAATTCGTTATTTGGATAACATCGACCAAAGAGAAACTTCCGATTTAGCAGTCTTTTCTAATAACGACTTGCAAAAATTTGATCATAATTTTGCAAAAACAGTTTACCAAGCGATTGTTGACTTAAAAATTAATGCTGACATTTATGTTAAAACCCAACTTCCAGTTGGCAACAAGGTGATCGATATTGGGATCATGGATGAAAAAACCAAGAAATGCATCTTGGGTGTGATTGTCGAACAATGAAACAGTGAACCAAATATCAAATATCAGCTTGAACAATACGATTACCAGGGTTTTCTAAAAGCACGTAATTATCAAATTTTTCGCATTAAACAATACGAATGATTGCTAATGAAAGATCGCATTTTAGCATTGCTACAACAACAAATTACCAATAATGTTTTATCAGAAACGTATTAGCAATATTGCCAATAATTCGAAACCTTTTAAAAAATATTAAAAAATTATTTTTGACCAGATTTTTGGTGGTATTTTCTAGCACTTTCAATTAAGCCAACAAATAACGGTTCTGGGCAATAGGGGTTTGAATTAAATTCAGGGTGGTACTGGCAAGCAATAAAAAAAGGATGGTTAGGAATTTCAATAATTTCTTGAAGGTTTTTTTCAGAATAAAATCCAGAAAATTGAAAACCTGCTTGTTCAAATTTTTTGAGATAGGTATTATTAAATTCATAACGGTGGCGGTGCCTTCGAATCACTTTATCACTTTGGTATAATTTGGCAGCTAAGGTATTGGGTTTAATACTACAAGAATAATTACCCAAGCGTAAGGATCCACCAACATCAACTTTCGTTTTAGTAATTAAATCAAAAACATTATCGGGTGTTGTTTTGTCAAATTCTGTCGAATTAGCGCTTGCTAATTTTAAGACGTTTCTTGCAAATTCAATGCATGCTAATTGCATTCCTAAACAAATGCCTAAGAAGGGTAAATTATTTTCCCGGGCATATTTAATTGCCATCAATTTGCCATCGATCCCGCGCTTATCAAAACCACCAGGAATCACCAAACCATCAACGGTTTTCAAAATTTTAATCATTTCATTTTTATTAATTTTTACCGAATTAATTCACTCAATGTGTAAATCGACATTTTGGTGATAGCTGGCGATTTTAAGCGATTCGTGTAAAGACATGTACGCATCTTTAAATTCAGTGTACTTGCCTACTAAAGCAATTTTAATTAATGAGGTTTTTTTAGCAACAATCGAATTGGTAAAACTTAGTCACTTTTCACTTAAATGGCATGTTTGGTATTTTAGATTTAATATTTTCGCAATCTCTTCGTGAACTTTTTGTTCATACAAGTGTTCTGGCAATAAGTAAAGGTTGCTAACATCAATACATGAAAAAATATGTTCGATCCGAATCGAACACATCGCGGCAATTTTTGTTTTAATTTCGATTGGTAATGATGATTTTGAGCGAACAAACAAAAAGTCAGGCGTAATTCCTAAATTTCGTAAATGGTGAGTCGAATGTTGCAGTGGCTTGGTTTTCATTTCATTAGTTGTTTGTAACTCAATTACGGGCACCGTGTGGATCACTAGGGTGTTTTCTTGTGGTAATTCCCAACGAATTTGCCGCATTGCTTCAATAAAAGGTAATGATTCAATATCACCAACAGTACCGCCAATTTCAATTAAAATGACATCAGCATTAATTTCATTTGCCAAACAGTAAACTGATTTTTTAATTTCATCAGTAACATGTGGGACGACTTGGATCGTTTTTCCTAAATATTTACCCTGGCGTTCGTTTTGGATCACCCGGTTATAAATGGTGCCAGCAGTGATTGATGAACCCCGGGTTAATTCTTTGTTTAACAACCGTTCGTAATGACCTAAATCTAAATCGGTTTCAGCCCCATCTTTAGTTACAAAAACTTCACCGTGCTGATAAGGTGACATTGTGCCCGGATCAACATTTAAATACGGATCTAGTTTAATCGCACTCACATTTAAACCAAGCTGGGTTAAAATCGAACCAACGCTAGCAGCACTTAAACCTTTACCTAACGAAGAAAACACGCCCCCTGTCACGAAGATAAACTTTGTTTTGCGATTTAATTCCATAGTTTGATTCCTAGATAAGTTTTCATTTAAAATTCAAGTTGCGTAACATTAATTCTTCCATGCAGTGGTTTAAGTGGGTAATTGATCGCACAAATAAGATCACATTCGCAACAAATTGGTTCGCATCTTTATTCCGATCAATGCTAATTTCATGGATGCTACCCTGATTTTTTAAAACATTTAAAATGATTGTGCTAACAACTGATTCACTCCAAAGGCCAGTAATTTCAACGTGCGTACGAAATTTTCTAGGGTTGGTTTGCAGCCGGTCCTTATTTCAGTATAATGACACTAATTTGGCATCTTTAATCCCTTGAATCTTTTTGCACTTTGGGTAGTGAACGTACAAATGGTTTTTATGAATTATACCAATTAATGACATGTATGGCAATTTGGAACAACATTTCGTGATTTGGATACCGTCAATTTTTAAAGCCGGAATTAATTCAAAATAAGACTGATTAAAAATTCAGAGATTATTTTGTTTTTTAATTTCTTTTAAAACGGTTTTTCACTGATTGGTTTTAACAAAAAAATTAATGCGATCTTCCAATGACAAGCGTAAAACAGAAACATAATCTAAGTATTCTTTAATTGATTTTAGTTTTAAAATTTTCAACCGGTTACTAATATCTTCTTCGCTAATCAATTTATTTTTCAAAGTTGTCTTTAAAACATTCAAGAAATCTTGCTCAGAATTATTTTCGATTTTTTCCAAATTATCAACGGTTTCAGAAATGTGCTTACGTACGGTCGGGTTGCTAACATACCGCGACCAGCGTTTGTTAATTCGCATTTTATCGCTATAAGTAATTTCGACAACATCCCCATTTTCAAAATGATTGTCCCAAGCAAGTTTTTCACCAAAAAGATAAATTGTATCGATAAAAGCAAATTTTTTGGGATCAACACGATATGCTAAATCCAAAACGGTTGAACTAGCGGGAATTGAATAAGTGTTTTGATCATTAATCACAATCACATCAATAATGGGGATCTTGGTTAACTCTTTCATCAGTAACGGATTTTGCGAATGGGTGTCAGCAAATAATTCAACTTGTAAACGCTGCATGGCTTCATGGGTAAATTCAGTCGTATCTTTTTCTTTGTATAACCAGTGACTAGCAAACCCTAGTTTACTATTTTGATCCATGCGTTTAGTTCGGATTTGAATTTCTACTAGGGTTCTTTCGCTAATGATCGTGGTGTGAACTGATTGGTACAAATTATTTTTGGGAGCCGAAACATAGTCCTTAAAAAATTTGGAAATATATTTAAAGTTTAAATGAATCAAACCTAAAACATGGTAGATATCAAGTTCATCTTCTAAAATAATTCGTAGTGCGTAAACATCGTGGATGTTACTAATTTTGGGAATCGAATTCAGTTTATTGTATGTCGAATAAATGCCTTTAATGCGGCTCTCAAAAAAAAATTTAATGTTGTGATCATCGAGTAAAGCTCGAATTTTGCTAGTAATCTTCTGTCATTGTTCGTCATTTAATAATTTGTATTCATTGATGATGGAGACAGTATTTTCGTACGCTTCGCGATTAATAATTGCAAACGCAATGTCCAATAATTGGGTTTTGACATTGTACATGCCCAACCTGCCAGCAATATTAGCATAAATATCAAAAGTTTCTTGGGCAATTGCTTTTTGGCGATCAATTGGCAAAAAACTGATGGTATTTAAATTATGAAAGCGGTCAGCTAGTTTAATAATAATGGCTCGAATGTCTTTAGAAATCGACATGAACACTTGAATTTGGTAATTAGTTGACAGGTTTTTTAACTGGCTAAACTCGCGATTTTTTTTAGCAACAGTAGCAATTTTGGTCACCATTTTTACCAAATTGCCGATATCATCGCCAAACTGTAACTTGATTTCTGCTTCGGACACGTCAGTGTCTTCAATGACATCGTGAAGCAATCCGGCAGCAATGGTATTAACATCCATTTTTCATTCAATTAACTTGATCGAAGTTTCTAATGGATGGATTAAAAAGGGGTCACCGCTTTTTCGTTTTTGGTCGCCATGAGCAATTTGGGCAAACAGATAAGCTTTTTGAATTAACTCAATATCCTTCTGGCAATACCCATATTCTTTGACTAAGCCAAGTAAATAATCATGGCGCCCTTCTAAATCAACCATTAAGCACTCTTTTAATTGTTTAATTCATTCTAGTACTGAAAAAATCCATGAACAATTTTATACAATAATAAACTATTTTCGTCTCATAATTTCTTTTTTTACAATCATTAAAACCAGAACTTGAAGGTAATACAGCAAGATCATTTTTAACAATTTTTTAGTTGAATATAATTAAACAACGCTGTTTAAGGATATTTGTAATAAATCTAGTTTATTAGTAAAAATGCAAAACTAAAATTACTGGAAAATTTGGTTGCAAAAATAACAGTTGACAATATTTTACATATCGTGATTTTTATTATTTAATTTCTTAGTTTGCTTTTACATTAAAAAATTATAATGTTAACAAATGCACATGATTTTATAAAATATGTTATTTATTCAACAATTAATTTGAATATTTAATGGTTGCTTTTAAAGGAATATTTAATTATGGAAAATAATAAAAACCTTCTTACTGAACAAGGTAAAAAAAAACTAGAAGACGAATTACGGTTTTTAGTTGACATTCGTCGTCCTGAAATTATTAAGTTAATTCAAGAAGCTCGGGAGCAGGGTGACTTAAGCGAAAATGCTGATTATGATGCTGCTAAGGCTTCACAAGGCGAAATCGAAAGCCGGATTAAAGAAATCCAAGACATCTTAAGTAATGTCGAAATCATTAAAGAAACGAAAAGTTCAACTCACGCATCAAAGGTTCGAGTTGGCACAAAAGTCGAAATTTACGACCATCACGATCATAAGACTTATCATTACGAAATTGTCGGAACAATTGAAGCAGATCCGTTTAAAAATAAAATTTCTAATGAATCGCCGTTAGCAAAAGCAATTATGGATAAAAAAGAAGGGGCCGAAAGTGAAGTTCGTGGAATCGAAAACCCTTATAAAGTAACGATTAAAAAAATTATTAATAATTAATATTTAATTTATTAAAAAACAATTTTAAAATATATAATATACAGGTTAGTATTTGGTAGTTATCAATTTTTAGTAACCATTTATTTAATCTGGACAGGTAGCGAAGTGGCTAAACGCTTCTGACTGTAAATCAGACACCATATGGTTTCGGCGGTTCGAATCCGTCCCTGTCCACCATATTATTGGGATGTAGCCAAGCGGCAAGGCAATAGACTTTGACTCTATCATGCGATGGTTCGATCCCATCCATCCCAGCCAATAACATTATTTGGGTTTTTTAAAAACCCTTCATCATGGTCCGCTAGCTCAGTGGTAGAGCATTTGACTTTTAATCAAAGGGTCCCGAGTTCGAGCCTCGGGCGGATCACCAGGCCCGAGTGACGGAATGGTAGACGTACAGGACTTAAAATCCTGGGGTAGAAATACCGTGCCGGTTCAAGTCCGGCTTCGGGCACCAAAACGCGGGTATAGTTCAGTGGTAGAACTGCAGCCTTCCAAGCTGTTAATGTCGGTTCGATTCCGATTACCCGCTCCATTAAAAAACCAACTTCAATCTTATTATCTTCAAAATTAATTAACTTATTTGATGCAGTTATTGTATGAATAAGTTTTTTTTATTTTTGATCAGCAAGGCAAGATATTTTGTTAGGCATTATTTGAAGATAAAAATTACTCAAATTTCTAGCCTAACTACATATAAACCTGTCTAATTTAAAATTTTTTTTCATAATCAATGAAATAAAAAGGATTGAAATTCAACTAGGCTAACCAAAAAATTAAACTCTTTTAATTGCATTAATAAAATATGCAATCAAAGAGATGAAAATTATTAGAAAATTATTCGTATATTTCCCATACTTAAATGATTTAACTGGGGTCAATCATATAAAAATTTTCATGGATCATCAAACGTATCCTTTCAAGAAATTGTTAATGTAAAAAAGGATGTGATCATTTACACATCCTTTTTATCTAAAGTTAAAAAAGTTAATTTGAAAATTAATTTAATACTTCTACCACCGTACCTGCCCCAATTGTGTGACCACCTTCGCGAATGGAGAATTTACTTCCTTTTTCACAAGCAATTGGCGAAATTAATTCAACGATAATTTCGGTGTTATCACCAGGCATTACCATTTCCGTTCCTTCTTTTAAATGAATGGATCCGGTCACATCAGTCGTTCTAAAGTAAAACTGCGGGCGGTAACCATTTAAGAAAGCAGTATGACGACCTCCTTCTTCTTTCTTTAGAGCATAAATTTCAGCTCGGAATTTTGTATGAGGAGTGATTGAACCAGGTTTTGCTAAAACTTGACCACGTTCAACTTGTTTTCTTTCGATACCACGCAATAACACACCTGCGTTGTCGCCAGCCATGGCTGAATCTAGTTCTTTACGGAACATTTCAATTCCGGTAACAACCGCTTTTTTAGTTGGCATAAGACCAACAATTTCCACTTCCGCACCAACTTTAATTGAACCCCGCTCAACTCGACCAGTAACAACGGTTCCCCGACCGGTAATGGTCATTACATCTTCAATTGGTAACAAGAATGGTTTATCAACATCACGAACTGGTGTGGGAATGTTACCATCAACAGCCTTCATCAATTCCATAATTTTTTCTTCCCATTCAGGTTTGCCATTTAAAGCTTCTAATGCAGATCCTTTAATAATTTGGGTGTTGTCACCATCAAATCCGTATGATTTAAGCAAATCTTTAATTTCTTCAGAAACCAGTTCTTGCATTTCAGAATCATTTGCCACATCACATTTATTTAAGAAGACAACCATCTTTTGAACGCCCACTTGCCGTGCTAACAAAATGTGTTCACGCGTTTGTGGCATTGGTCCATCAGTAGCTGATACTACGAGAATTGCACCATCCATTTGAGCAGCACCAGTAATCATGTTTTTAACATAATCGGCGTGTCCTGGACAGTCAACATGAGCATAGTGTCGGTTATCTGTCGAATACTCAACGTGGGCTGTATTAATGGTAATACCACGTGCTTTTTCTTCAGGTGCAGCATCGATTTGGTCGTATTTCATTGCTTGAGCAGTACCTTTTTTTGACAACACGGTACAAATCGCTGCTGTTAACGTTGTTTTTCCGTGGTCAATGTGACCGATTGTGCCAATATTGACATGCGGTTTAGATCGGTCAAATTTCTCTTTTGCCATCTTTTAAAACTCCTTGGGGTTGTAACGGTTTACAATTATCAATGACCGCTGGCCCGAACTAAGATAAACTGTGAATAAATTCACAATAATAATGCATAGTGCAATTATGCCCAATTATTATACTATGTAAAATTACTTTTTATAAAAATACTTATTAATATCATTATTAAATATAAAAAAACCGTAATATTTTGCATCAATGTTCTAATCAGGTTTGGGTTTATTTTGACTTAAAATTTGCTGTTGAATTAAAAAGTTCATCACTTTTTCTCATTTTTTTTAGAAATATTAACATCCCTACTACAAGTTACTTAATTAAATTACAAGAATGCAATAATTTCGACAAAGTAATCCTTTAAACAAAATCGTTACTTAAACGTCAACCTGGTACGTAATTTAAGAATCGCAATTAAAATAATGCCAATAGATTTTTGCCAATATTAATAATTTTTATTCTTAGTTCGTTTTTTTATTTATTAACAACATTTAGATAAAACCATTTATTTTTAACATTTTTAAAAAACAGATGTGTTTTAACGCTTTAACAATGAAGCGTGAAAGTTATCAATACTTTCTTTATTTTCGTTTAGTCTAACGATTCATTTTGGTAATAAAATTTTTTTCTGGTTCACTTTCCTTATATAAAATTGATAAATTCAATATTCTTATCAATCATTTTTGGATGCAAGTAGGATGTGCTAATTTTTAATTGATTTCTAATGGCAAATTCCCAAGCCCCTTTTAAAAAAATATCAAATCAGGATGAATGTTTTTTAAACTTTAACACCTTTATATCTTTATTTTTAATTCTTTTTACATCAATAATTTTGCTTCTAATAGTCAGACATTTGGTATGTAAAATTTTTACCAATAATAATTTTCAACACTGCAAAATCAACTGTTCCGTCTAAGAATACGAATTTTTATAATATCTTTTTAAAACTCTATTCTTGCTAATCTATAAATCATATTCTGTCTTTTGAAAGTTAAAAACGAATTCAAGACCAATAAGAAAATTTAGTTTATTAATCACCTTTATCCAGAAAACCATAACAATCTATAAAGAGTGTTAAGTCTTACTTTAATTGCTAAACGATTCGTACACATTTTTTATTAATTAAGTTTAACTAGAAACAGTAATTGATATATTGACAAAATAAATTCATTAAATAAAATTTGATTTGCGATCATCCCTAATTAGTAACTGTCATGATTGAAATTAAAAGTAAAGTGTTAAATAATTTAAAATTCGTAGACTTATTTGCAGGATTAGGTGGTTTTAGACTCGCCTTGGAATCTTGCGGTGCAAAATGTGTTTATTCTAGCGAATGAGACAAAAATGCTCAAGAAATATATAAAATTAATTTTAATGAAACTCCAGATGGCGACATAACTCATGTTAACGAAAAAAATATTCCAGAACATGATGTGCTATGTGCCGGTTTTCCTTGTCAAGCTTTTTCAATAAGTGGAAAACAAAAAGGTTTTCAAGATAGCCGTGGAACCTTGTTTTTTGACATAGCAAGGATCATAAACGAAAAGCAACCAAAAGTTGTTTTTATGGAAAATGTGAAAAATTTTGCTTCACACGATAATGGAAATACCTTAAAAATTGTTAAAAGGACAATGCTTAATTTAGGATATGATTTTTACTACAGTGTCTTAAACTCTAAAGATTTTGGAATTCCCCAAAAAAGAGAACGAATTTATATGGTTTGCTTTAGAAATGATTTAAATATTAAAAAATTTGAGTTTCCTAAACCCTTCAAACTTAATACTTTTTTGGAAGACTTGTTATTACCAGACAAAGAAGTATTGAATTTAATAGTAAATAGATTAGATTTATCGCTAAAAAACATAAAAATCAAAGAAAATATCAGTAAACCTTTGAGAGTAGGTACTGTTGGTAAAGGTGGGCAAGGGGAACGTATTTACAGCCCTAAAGGGATTGCAATTACCTTATCAGCATATGGCGGAGGAATCTTTGCCAAAACCGGTGGTTATCTAATTAATGGTAGCATTAGAAAGTTGCATCCCAGAGAATGTGCACGCCTTATGGGATATCCTGATTCTTACTTAATCCATCCTTCACCAAGTCAGGCATATAAACAATTTGGAAATTCTGTTGTTGTTAATGTTCTGCAATACATCACAATAACTATTGGATTGGCTTTAAAGAACACGCAACAGTATGCAGAAAAATAATATTTTTTGAATCGTACAAAATCGATAAAATCAACAAAAGACAAACTTAAGATTTAGTTTGTTTTTCAGTTTTTTAAAAATCCATCTGATTGTTAATAATAAAAAATCATGAGGGCCTTATTTATTTTTTTATTGCATTTTCAAAAGCAATGATATCTAATTTTCGTTGAGCAGTAATATAAGAAAATAACTGAATTGAAAAAATGACATTCATATTTTTAGTATTTGATAATTTTCTTACTGTATATGCATTATTCTTTTTTTTCAGCAGATAATCATAATTTTTGCCTTTTATCTTTTTTCCATTTAGTTCGACATCAGAAAGAATATCCATTTCGCTAGTAAATCTGTATTTAAAACCCGTAAGTCTCATCGCATTTTCAAAATCTGTCTTATTTTTATCGTTTAAATTTGATGAACCACTCTTTTTGAGTCGATAATTAGCAGTAACATCAAAATATTTTGAAAATTGTGAAACAGGAAAAATCAAAAAATTTTGATGAGATTTAGTAATAAAAAAATCTACACCTTTATGTTGATAGTAATCGAAGATAAAATTGTAAAATACTGATTTGGGTAATTCAATATTTATTCCTGAATTTCCAGCCTGATAAAATTTATGAAAATAATTATTCATGTAACTAGTAATTTGGTCCGTAAATTTATTTTGAAGAGTTTTATTTTTGTTAGAATATCGAAAAATTTGATCGTTCAAATCAGGTAACAAAACAAATTGACCACATTGTGCCTTCGGCATTTTTGCTTCAATGTAAAAACGTCTAATATCGTTATCAAAAAATATATCGCTAATTGTGGAATCAGATTCTCTTTGCAGTTTAAACCAAGATCCATATTTATTATTTAAATATCTTACACATTCTTCTTCAAATGATTTTCAATTCATCTTTTAAGTATCGAAAAATTCCAACTTAATGTCTAAATGTTTTGTAAATTAGTTTATTTTAAACACAAGAACAATCTTGCAAATGATCAGACGTATGATCATTTCATTCAGCTATTATTTTTTTCGCATTTTTAAAAATAATTTCAATATCTTCAGCATTCAAGTCATACAGTGTCTTTAATTCATGCAACGATAAATAAGTGCCTTTACTAACTAATTTATCATCAATTAAATAAAGGGGTAAGTTGTGGCTATCGCCATTAAATAATTCAGCAATTTTTGGATTTTTTGCAAACATTTCTGGATGATTTCCCAAATTATAACGTTGGGCAATTCAACGTGCTGAATTCGCCTTTAAATAACTAAATAAAGCGGAGTATGTGGCTTTTTGCTCATCAGTTAGTTTTGCTAAGCCCTGATTGTCTTTTGCTAAAAAAGGTTCGTATAATTCAATTTTTTTCATGGTAATTACCTTAGTAAACCGAATTCAATTATATCGGTTTAAAACGACGTTAGCTATTTTTCAAATTTTCAATAGATTCATTAGATAAAGCATAATTGTTTTAGTCAATCTTTTCTTAAAATATCTTTGAAAAAGGTTCAACAACTATGCGTGAACCATCTTGTGCTAATCTCCTATCAATTATGCTGATACATGATTAAATAAAAATTTAAATTCAAATTTTCTTAACAAATCATGTTTTCTACTAAAAATCCAACACTATTATTAAAGTGTGTGGGTCAACCGTAAGTTAATTAATCAATATTAACTATGTTATAATTTAACGGTTATTTACATTAGTTTAAACTAGTTTCTTGGTGAGGTTTTAATGCTTAAGAAAAAACCCTCTTTTGATTTTCTTTTAAAAAGTGGTTTCATCTTCATTTTGATCGTTTTGGGCTTGATTGGAATCATTTTTGGTTCAATTCGAATTTCAAACAAGCAATCTCAGGGTACAGTCTATGACGGTGGGGTTTCAACAACAATCTTTTTTTCACCATATAAAGAAAAAAGAGAAAATCATTCGACTCCAATCTATGACGCTTTTGCCAATGATCGCGACCCCAATACAACAGAATTATTAACTGATCAAGAAATTGCAAAAATGTTATCAGATGCATCGAATGTATATGCAAATCGGTTATATTTACAAGGCTATAATCAAGTTACAATTACTCAAAATTTGGCTGATCGTACAGCAGTTGATTTAACATCAAATAGTTCAGATAATCCTTCATTTGTTAATCCTTCATGATTGCTTAATCGAACTTCTTTACCATCGTTAACCATTGCGGTTAATAAAAACTTGGTTAAAGAAGAAAACGAAACTGACGAAAATTTTGACCAGCAAAATTTACGATCAGTCTTGTTTAATGTTTCACGAAGTTTTGATCTGTCACTAGAAACGACTGATGGTTATAAAATATTTGATTCCAATTCACCAGAATTTATCAAAAACTCAATTGATACGATTCGTCCAGTTTCCGGATCTACAACAAGTGCTTTAACTTTTGAATTAAACATTCCTAGCTCGACAATTAACACTGATGCTAACGGGATTACCAATTATATCAACCAAAAACTAACGGGTATAACCAACAGTGATTATAACACTGGTAACGGTGAAACCAGCGTGGTCCGCAAAGGTTTGTTTTCCAGCAATGACACTACCAACACCAATGGTAATCGAAACATTGTGTTATGAAACAATAAGCCTGCAGCTTTACAATTTGTTAAAAATATTTTTGTTGTCGAAGAGAATAGTCCGGCATGAATTAGTTTTTCCTCACAAGAAAAAGCATTATGAAACTTTTTGCACAAGCGTGCTCCTTATGATGCCAATAATGACACCAATTTAGTTCAACCTTACCGTTCAGCATCAGAAATTAACATTAATGATTTATATTATCTTTATGCTAAGCCAAAAGCATACACCCAAGCTCCAGCATCCAATAATGGTGCCAATTCAACAACTCCGCCGGCTGATGTAAGTACATCCGGTGACACGCGTACTACCCGTGGTGGGACAACTGATTATGCTAGTTTATTTAGTCCTTATATATTATATGAAGGGCGAGTGCAAACAAATTCACAAACACCAACAATTCATGCTACTGTTCAAAATATTTTCCCAACAAACCAACAGTTTCGTTTTAATGGTAACACTAAATTTGTTTTATCGCAAATCTTGCAAGCCAACGGAACATATGGAACAGTAAATTTCGGTCAAGCAACGCGGTTACAATCTTTATTAGTGAATGGTGCTTTAGCAAAAAATTCAGTTATTGTTGGTGCAACAACTAAACTTTTAAAACCAGAAATTAATAATACCTTTGATGTTGTTAGCGGGCTTCAAGATATCAATGCATTTAAAACATCACTAATTGCTTTTGGTGTAGTGCTATTGGTGATTGGCATCATTGTAAGCATTTTATACAAGGTACCAGGACTATTTAATTTATTAGGAATTATTCTAGCATCAGTAATTAACATTTTGCTTTACGACCAATTTGGTGGAACCATTGATTTATTTACCTTTTTTGGGTTATTTATCTCCGCAGCCATTGGGGTTAGTTCGACTATCTACATTAATGAAGTCTTCAGACGTTTAGTCCGGAATAGTACTTCTCTAAGTGAGGCCGCTAGGTTAACTTATAAATCGAGTTTCATGAAAATTGTTGATGTTCATTTAGTTGTTCTAGTCTTAGGGCTTTTATTGATGTATGTTGGTAAGTTTCAAGAGCAATCAATTGGCGTAATTTTTGTTGTTGGTTCATTCACTTCCTTCTTCATCACTTACGGGTTATCAACTTTGCTAAATAAGGTTTTTTTTGCAATTCAAAACTGGGTTAACTACAAACTATTTGTTTACAAGCGTGATGCCAAGTGACTTAATGAAATTACCTGACAAATCGAAACAAGTCATCATGAATTAAATAGTTCACTAAATGATACTGACCATGATTTAATTAATTTATTCAAACAAAAAACTAAAGTTAATTTTTTATCAAAAACAAGTCTTGCGTTGTTGCTGTTTTGACTACTAGCACTAATTGCTGGCATTATAGCACTTGTGTTATTTAGCCAAGGTAGAATTTTTGCTTTATCAGCGATTACTAGAAGTTCGACAATTTCGATTGTAATTGCCACAATGGGGTCATTTGCCATTGGTTTAGTGTATTTCATGTTACGTTACCGTTGACATATTTCTGTGCCCTATTTAACTGTTGGCTTAATTAATTTTTTTGCGATTTTAATTGCTCCTTTAATATTTGGTCGTTTGTTAAACATCAGATTCCAATTTGAAGCAATTTTAATGTTGCTTGGGGCCTGAACAATCAGTCACTTAATGATTGTTTATAGCATTGGGTGAAACTACCAATACTGGTTTTCTTACATCATTTACAAAAAACAAACTATTGCCCAATTGATAAGTAACAACGTTATGACAATGACACGGTTGAGCATCATCAATTATTTTGTTTTACCTTTTATGGTTCTAGTGTTTACAGCCTTTAATTTTGGTGGCGTGATTTCTACCAACTTAAATCTCTATTTATTCCACTTACTCGGATTTATTTCGGTTGCCAATTTAGTTGGTAATTTAACAAGTTGACTTTTATTGCCTCAATTGTTAGGTTTAATGATGTTAGTGAGACAAAAAACAATGACTATTCACGAAAATCACGCCCATGGCAAACACAAGAAGACGGTACATTCGTATGATAAAATTGATGAACAATTAATCGCTGGGATTAACCAACGGGTGATCGAAAGGCATTATTAAAAAATGGACCAATTGCTTAAAGAACAAATTGATCAAAAAATTAAGCGTGTTAAAGATTTTCCGTTCAAGGGCATTTTGTTTTATGATATTACTCCCGTATTACAAGATGAAAACTTATTTTCTGCAATTATTGATAACATGAAAACTTTTGCACAAAAAATTAATGCTGAAGTTATCGCCGTTCCTGAATCTAGAGGATTTATCTTTGGGTCAGCACTAGCCTATGCTGCCAAACTACCATTGGTTATCATTCGCAAACCAAATAAATTGCCTCGCGAAACCTTTCACGAAAAATACACACTTGAGTATAACGATAATGCCGCTTTAGAAATGCATATTGATGCCATTAAACCAAACCAAAGAGTTTTAATTGTTGATGATTTGCTAGCAACTGCTGGCACTGTACAAGCAATAACCCGGTTAGTTGCTAAAGCTAAGGGTCGTTTAGTCGGTTATAGTTTTTTAATTGAATTACTTGAACTAGACGGAATTAATCTACTAGATCAAACCCTTCCCGTGAACGTCATCATAAAATATTAAAGCAATAAAACTAATCGCGTAAAAATCAATGAAAAATCACCAACGCTCGTTGGTGATTTAATTTTTTTAATCATTTTTTAATAAAAATCTTTTTTTCAACTATTTTATGGTTGGGTCAATATAATCAACCGCGGTATAAGGATGAATTTTACGACTAATTGCTTTAATGGCAATCGTTGCTTCGGCCATGGCTGTAATCATTAGGTTACTTCTCTCGGGATAATTAGCACTCAAACCAATAGCGTAAACGTCAGCATCACTTGTTTCTTGTTTGCGATCAACAACGATGCTTGCACCTTGTTTTTTTAAATTAACTCATTCGCTAGCACGATTCGTGAGACTTTTTAAACCATATTGAACAACTAACGTATCAAAACCAATACGATCTTCATGGTTGGTGTCATTGTCTTTAAATTTAATTAAACCATTTAAAATTGCTGTCACTTGAACGTTTAAAATTTGCTTGATTTTAGTCATTTGATTTAAACTATCAACATAGTGCTGGTTGGCTCGATACGTTGGTTTGCGGTGGATGATCGTCAGGCTTTTAGGCAAATTGGATGCAGCGATTTGTGTCGTTCATTCAACCGCAGCATCACCGCCGCCCAAGATCACGACATTTTGGTTTTTATAATTACTAAAATCCTTGACAAAATAGTGAATTTTTTTCTTCGCTTGCTCATCTTTTATTAAACTTGGATCTAGCTCGATTGGTTCATAGCCACCATTCCCGGTAGCAATTAAAATCGCTTTGCAATTAATAGAATGGGATGATAATTGAGCAACAAAATTACCACTCTTTAATCTTTGATATGAGATTAACCGTGTGTTTAATTGGTAACTAATGTATTCTTTTAAATGAACTTGTTGGTTTAATAAATTTTTGATTAATTGGACCCCATTAGTTTCCAAATGACCTGGGAAATCAAAAATTTTTTTATGGCCGTATAAATAGATCGGTTGCCCGCCAATTTCACTACTAGCTTCAATCACTAGAACCTTTAATTTTTTTAGTCCCGCATAGGTCGCTGCATAAATTCCAGCTGGCCCTGCACCAATTATTAAAACATCAAACACTTAGTTAACTCCTTTTTACGATAATAGATCGCGCGTTTCAAGACTTTTTATACTATAATATAAAATAAATTAATTACCAAATTACCTAATTTCTATTTAGCAAATTATTACTTTTGAATTGTTAAAATAACCGGAGAATTTATGCTCAATCACTCAAATAATATGGATCCATCCCTGCAAAATGTTGAATTGGAAAAACAATGAAGTGCAGAATTCGAACGCAGTAAACGGAATTATTGCGTTGCTGCTTTTTTATCACAACATCCAGAAGCTAAGGATTATGAAATTGCTGATTTTATCAGCAGGGCCCGACGCTCATACATTCGGGCAAAACTAAAAAATATGAACGATGCTGAATGGGATGAACGGTTACATAAACACATCGTAACCTTTAAATTTATCGCCCCTTTGCAACGTGAACTTGAGAAATTGAGCATTAATCAAGAAATGGTTAGTTTAGAAATTGAACGGGCTCGGGTCGCTAAGGAAAAGGCCAAATTAGAAAAGGAAAAAATTGATTTTTTAAACGAGCAAGCTAATCTTGTAAAAAACGGAAAATCCTCATATTACCGGCACTTAACAACAATTTCCGAATTAGAAAATACCAAAAGGGAATTAGAAGAAAACTACCGGAAAGAAATTGCTGAGATTCAAGTTAAACGTGACGAAGAATTAAAGCGAACAGTAGCAAGTGAAATTGAAAAAGTTAAGCAGCACTACGACCAAAGAATTAACAAACTTTCACAATTCTACGAGTTGTTCAAACAAAAATACCAAAAATTGCAACAATTTAATGCCGAAATCCAAAAACAATACGACCAAAAAAATCAGGAAATTCACAACTTAGAATTACGGATTGTTAAACTAGATTCCGAAATTCAAGCCCGTGAGCAAGAAATTATTAACCGTGATGAAGAAATTCGTCATTTAACTGCTGAAATTGAAAGCAAAACTAAAGAAATTGCCGACATGTCCGAAATCCGTCCTGATGAACTTAAAAAACGGGTTAATTCAGAAGTTGAAGAACAAATGCGTGCCCAAACTAATAAACTAAATTCCATTTTATTAGAAAAAGAAAAGCACTTATTAGTTCAACTTGAAAAACGCCGCAAAGAAATTGAGATTGCTTTGGTCCAACAACAGGTTGAACACGAAAAAATTAGCAAAGATCTTAGTGAAGCCGAACAAGTGGCCAAGTTAGCAAGCGAGGAATTAAAACGCGTTAAACGCGATTATGACGTTGTAACTTACACCAATCGTGAATTAAACCAAGCGGTAAAAACATTATCAGAAAAAAACGCAAATCTAACTAAGGAAATCGAACGGGTTAGTTCAGAAAACGCCGAACTAGATAAACTTAATAACCTACTTGTTAAAAAGTACCATGATTCAGAATATATCGAAGCCATCACTTCCCGTTTAAACCAAGACTTAAAACGAATCGCTAAAAATCAAGAAGCCTTAAATAAATTAATTAATAGCAAGAAAAAAGTTTCCGATCAACAAATAATGACCCAATTTGAAAATATCAAACATGATATTCAAACAGTTAATGCCAACATGGGCAACATTTCAACTGTTGATCAGCAACCCCAACGTTCGGGCAACGTGTTGCACTACCAATCACAACCGCCGGCCAAAGTTCTTAACTACGAACATGATTATGATGACGTTTGGTTTACTCACGATGAACCAAAAATAAAAGCCAAAAAAACAAATCCTAAAAATAAGAACTTAATTGCAAAAATCAAAAATAAAAATACTAAATCCAAAACTGCAAAAAATGCTTTAAACTTTAATAAGTTTATCGATATCGAATAAAATAATGTAAAATCTTCGTGTCACCACAACCCTGGTTGCGAACCATGTCAGGCCAGAAATGGAGCAGCATTAAGCATTCACCAGAGTGTGTGGTGGCTTTTTTTATGTCTAAATCTGTAAATTTTAGAAGTTATGTCTCGTATACCAAAAGTAAATCCGGGAGATTACGGTTGCTTTTGGTATAATATTAACTTATCCTTTAAAATATGATGAAAGTTATTAGTCGTATAGTTTAATTTCACTATACTAGTTTTTGTTTAACTTATAAATTCAGATAATATGATAATCACTAAAAAAAACAATCATAATACATCAATTTTTAATTATCAAACTAATAGAAAAACCAAGCATTTTTCTAGCATGGCATTAATAGCATGAATGGGAGCAATTGTATCTATCGGAGCGATCCCATCAGTATATCTTCATATAATTCAGCAAAAAAAACAAAATACCAATGTTGCTAACTCCCGCTTTAAATCATTACCATCAAGGGGACCATATGGTTTATCGCCAACAATTCAAGAAGTCGATCACGTAATTTCTGGTTTTAAAAAAGATCGTTTTAAAAATTTTTCAAACATTAATCGTAAATTTATTAGTAAGCAACCTGTTAATCCTCATCAATACCAAATTAAAAATAACACCACGATTACAAAATTTACGCAAAAAATCAAGACAGATCAAGTTAATGTCACTAATTCTAACAGTTTTTTAAAATATTATTTTCACAGTTTACACAAAACTAATGAGCCCGAAACTGCTTACGATTCATTTTATGCTGGCATTATCGCAATCACTGGCCTTTATGATTATTTCAATTTTGTGGTCGAACGAAATCTTAATAAACTCATTAGTTATCTTGGCTACGATAATGTCATTGCAACTGATAAGAATGGCAATAAAGGAAAAATTAAGGAATTTGGCATTTCTGCGAAAAACATTTGGTTTTATCTTCCCACAACAATTACTAAAAAAACACCAATTCAATTTGGGTTTGATATTAAATTTAACCTTAGTTTTACAGCAAAAACAGTGATCGGTGCTGATGTTAATGGTAAGGTTTCATTGTCAATTCAAACCACCAATAGTTCGGTTTTTTTACCGCCAACTCCTGATAACCAAGAAATAAACTTATTAAATTTGCGGGTCTCATTATTCTCAGAATTTACCGGTGCTCTTAGTGAAGCACCAAAAAACGTCGCCGTCTTTACCAACTTACAAGGGCCATTTGGCCTAAAACAACCTGTTCCAAAAAATCTTTCAGCTAGCCATAATCGCTACAATTGGAACACAAGTGATCCAAGCAGGGAAAATGAGCCCGAACAAATTGATCCTTTTAGTTTTGCTAATCCATTATTTTCGTTATTAACAGATGGTGATTACAAAAAACGAACCATTGATGAAACCGGATCATGAATGTTTAATATCTTATTAAATTATTTTTTACTATCATACGATTTAAAAGTTTAAAATTTTTTGATTAATCAGTTTTATATTGCGATAATTTCTGTAATTTTGTTTCTAATTTTACGTTAGTTACAAAACCAAGCAAAGAATCTAAAATCAAGTTTAAATAAAGGATCATATTATTAAAAAACTAAAACAATTTCAGTGAAAAGTGGCACACAGTTCTCAAAAAGATTGGCAGTCACAATTAGTTCATGATGAAAAAAACTTATACTTATTATTCCAAAAAGAAAAAGCATCCGATTTATTTTTAATTAAAAAAAATAAACTAAAATGGTACTACTTGATTCCGATTATTGGTCTAATCTGATCGATTCATGTCATCAATAGATTATTTAAAAAACTATCATTAGGGATCTCACGAAAATGCTATCATGAAAACGGCACATTTTTAATTAGTTCAATCGGCACTGGTTTAATCACCTTAATGATTGCGACAACGGCTTCTGTTATGGTTGCAGCCTTTTACTTAAAGTGATTTAACAGTTTGCAAACAGTTACCGATGTTCTTAAATTTATCGAAGTGATCTTAAGTCTGGTTTTTAGTTGATTAATGCTTGTTAATTATTTTTTAATTTTGTTTTTTTATCTCTACATTCAACGTAGGGTTGAAAAAAAATATGAAAGTTTTGTTAACAGCATTATCATCAGCTTGGACTGAAACGATCAGAATCAAGTCGTAAAAACAATTGCCGAAGATCGCTACAAGTAATCCTCTTGATTGCTTGTTAATGTAATATCTAACTTTTATCCAATTTCTTTTAGTAAAATAGTAGCACACTTTATCATTTCATTATTTAAAACAAATCTGTCTTTTTAAACCATGTATAACCACAACGAAATTGAAAAAAAATGAATTGAAGCATGAAAAAAGCATCATACATATAAGTTTGTTAATGATCTAACCAAACCGAAATTTTATGTTTTAGACATGTTTCCTTATCCTTCTGGAAGCGGATTGCATGTAGGTCATGTCAAGGGTTATGTATTCACAGATATTTTAAGTCGCTACAAAAAAGCATGTGGTTATAATGTGCTACATCCCATGGGATTTGATGCTTTTGGCCTACCTGCTGAACAGTATGCAATTAAAACTGGAAATCATCCCGAAACTTTTACATTAAAAAATATCAATACATACAAGGAACAAATGACCCTATTAGGTTTTGATTACGACTTTGATTTAGTAATTAATACCAGTGATCCTAAATACTACAAATGAACTCAATGAATTTTTAGTTTATTATTCAAGCATGGTCTAGCACAATTACAAGACGTTGAAGTGAATTGGTGCGAAAAACTGGGAACAGTGTTAGCAAATGAAGAAGTTATTTATAACGATCAAAGCGAACCAGTCAGTGAACGGGGAAATTATCCCGTAATTCGTAAAAAAATGCGACAATGAGTCTTAAAAATAACAAACTATGCCGATAAATTAATTGACGGATTAAACGAAATTAATTGAAATGAATCAATTAAAACGATGCAACGGGAGTGAATTGGCAAAACTACTGGGACAATCATTACTTTTAAAATTAACAATCACACAAAACATCTTGATATCTTCACAACCCGGCCCGATACATTATTTGGTGTTAGTTACCTTGCATTGGCACCAGAACATGATTTTGTTAACTTGATTCTTGAAAATTATCCTGCTTCCAAAGTATCATCATACGTAGCAAAAATTTTGCAAAAAAGTGATTTACAACGCAAAGAATCAAAAAATAAAAGCGGAATTTTTTCTGGTTTTTATGCAATTCATCCTGTTACTAAAAAACAAATTCCGATTTGAATTAGTGAATATGTTATGAAAAATTTTGGAACTGAAGCAGTCATGGGTGTTCCAGGTCATGATCAACGGGATTATGAATTTGCAATCCAGAATAATTTACCAATCATTCCAGTAATTGAACACAATTGTAAACAAGGAGCTTATCTAGGTGATGGTAAACACACCAATTCAGACTTTATAAATGGGTTAAACATTCATGAAGCTAGTGAAAAAATGATTGATTATTTAGTTAAAAATAATTTGGGTAAAACCACAACAGTTTACCGTCTGCAAGATTGGATTTTTAGTAGGCAACGTTATTGGGGCGAACCTTTTCCAATTATTTTTGATCAAAATCAGAGGGCTTTTTTAGTTAGTGATTTGCCACTAGTTTTACCAACATTAAATAATTATTTGCCTAATCGAAGCGAACTACCACCATTAGCAAATGCAACTGATTGACTAAATTTAACAATTAACGGTCAAAAATTTACGCGGGAATTGAATACCATGCCGAATTGAGCGGGATCATGCTGGTATTATTTAGCATACTTGATGCGAATTGATGCCTTAGACAATCAATTTTGACCAATGGATGGCGAAAAAGCAAAACAATTCTTTGCCAGATTTTTACCAGTTGATGTTTATGTTGGCGGACAAGAACACGCCGTTTTGCATTTATTGTATGCACGATTTTGACACCGGTTTTTATACGATTTGAAAATTGTTCCTAAAAAAGAACCCTTTATTCAATTAATTAATCAAGGAATGATCTTAGGTTCAGATGGTTCAAAAATGTCAAAATCTACTGGTAATGTTATCAATCCGAACCCCATCATTGCTTCGCATGGGGCAGATGCTTTACGATTATATATAACTTTTATGGGTCCAATTAATGCTTCGATACGATGAAGTGATCACGGTTTGACTGGTTCAAGAAAATGATTAGAGCGGGTTTACAAATTATTTACAACCGTTAAATTAACAAATGATCTTAATGTCATGCCAAAATCATTTGTGATCGCTTATCACCAATTTATCAAAGATGCTAATAGTCATCTTGATCACTACGAAAATAATTTAGTAATTTCAGCAATGATGGTTTTTATTAATCATTGTTATAAGCAAAATGTCATATGTAGGCAATATTTACAAGATTTTTTAGTGATTTTAAGTTTTATTTGTCCTTTTCTTGCTGAAGAATTAAATGAAAATGTGTTGCAAAATAAAATAAGTATAACTAAACAGCAAATGCCAAAACACGATGAAAAAATATTAATTCAAACAGAGCAAGCAATTCGTTGTATGGTTAACGGCAAATTTCGTGATGTCGCCAATTTTGGGGTCGATGCTTCGGAAGAAATGATTACACAACACTTTAAGAATACGCCAAAAGTAATGGCCTCTTTAGAAGGCAAAGCAATTAAAGAAACAAAGTATATTCCTGGTAAAGTAATTAGTTTCTTAACTGATTAAAAATTATTCTGATGTTGTCAACTAAATCTAAAAATTGAAATTAATTTTTGTTAAACACATCATCTAGTTACAGTAAATATTAATCCAAAATCATATTTATTATCGTGAAGATTTTTCAAAAAAGCATACGATAAATTATCAAAAAAGTAAAACTAGATCAAATTAAAGTAATTCAAAATTAATATTAATTTTTAAAGGTGATTTTAGAAATTGATAATTAAAAAAAGTTCAAATAATCGTTATTATTAGAATGTAATTTACAAGGGGGCACTTGTTTAAAATTATTTTAACTAAATGATATTCTTAGAAAAGAAAAATTCATCAATTAATTATCAATTTTTACATCTTCAATAAATTATTCATCGCATAATACGTGATGATGGCATTGGTATTAGTAAATTTAAAGAATTTATTATTAAAATTCTAATAAGTTAATTAATGGATTGCTAAAAATAAAAACGCCTAAATTGTAATTTAGATTCAAAATAGGCGTATATGGGCTTGGCGTTGTTAATTTATTAAACTTAAATTTTTTTAACAAACGAATAAATTTATTTTAAAACCAATTCATTTCTAATGATTATACATGTTCCTGATTGTATTTTTTAATAATGTCAACCGATGCATGGAATTTTTTCAATTCTTTGTCGTTCATTGGATACTCAATGACTTTTGCAATTCCATCTTTGCCAACAATCGATGGGACACCAACACAAACATCATGAATTCCATATTCGCCATCTAAATAAGCACATACTGGTAAGATTTCATCAGTTCCGTTAATTAATGCTTTCAAGATGTATGCTAATGCAGACCCGATACCGTAATAAGTTGAACCTTTACCTTTAATGATTTCATATGCTTTTTGGCGAACCGGAGTTTCTAACAGCGTTTCATAATTATTTTCATTAATGCCGTGAATGTTTTCAAAGTTTTTAAACGGAATGCCGTCAATTTTAATTTGGGAAAAAAGCGTTACTGATGAATCACCATGTTCACCCAAAATGAATGCTTGTACAGAATTATTAGAAACATTCATTCTTCGCGAAATAAATGATCGCAAACGTGCAGTATCAAGAGTAGTTCCAGAACCAATTACCTTATTTTTAGGAAAACCGGTGGTTTTTAAATAAGTATATGTCATCACATCTAAGGGGTTTGAGGCAATGATGGTATAACCACTAAATCCCGATTCTTTTACTTGTCTAGCAATTTCTTTCATTATCTTAACATTGGCACCAGCAAGTTCCAAGCGAGTTTGCCCAGGTTTTTGAGGAAGACCAGCGGTAATCACTAAATATTCAGTATTTTTAAGATCAGCATAATTTGCAGCATGAATTTTAAAATCAACTGGGTTATTCCAAGCACTGTCTTCAAAATCCAAAACTTGTGCATCACGCAAGGTAGAGTTTATATCAATAATTCCATAACTTCTTGATAATCCTTGGTTGATAGCGGCATACAAGAATGAACTACCAACGTTTCCTGAACCAATCAAGACAACCTTAACATCTTTTGTCATAATTTTCCTCACTTTGGATAAATTAGAAATTTGCCATAACACAAATATAAAAATATTATATAAAACAAACGAGAAATAATAAAAGCGAATGTAAATAAATAATACAATTTTGTTAACCAGTAATGAAGGTACTAAAAACAGTAGCGAAAATCTGTTTTTTTAACGGAAAATTACTCGCACATTTTGCCACAGTTTTATCTGAATTTTTTTAATTCGGGTGCTATATAATATGATGATCGTAACGTTAAATTTGGCAATTATCAATTTTGCTTTCAAGGTAATAAAATAATTTGTAGAAAATGTGGCAAAACTAAAAAGCGATTGCAAAAAAGTTTACCAATAAAAGTCCTATCATCCATGATGTTGATTCGATAATTTTAGCAATGAAAAGTTAAATACAAAATTATGTAAACCATTTCTATAAAACATTGGGCATAGTTAATTATTCACCAACAATTAAGACTTTGGATGTAGCTCTTTTTAAATCTTTTTACACAATAAAATAAAACGATTTCTTGATATTTTTATATAAATAATCCAATTCTTAAAGCTCGTTTGCAGCATATACAATTAAATAGTTTAAACTGTAAGGTCTTGATCAACTAGCAATTAAACAAGGCAGATAATTTTTTAAAAAAAAATATCATTTTAATTAAGCACTTATTTTTTATAACGAAAGTTGCTGTGTTACCTACATCATCTTGACAATAACTATTACTTTAATATCTTAGTTATTAAATAATTGGTTCTTAATTATTTCTCATGCAAAGATCTTAAATCAAAATAAAACAGTTAATCACTTGTGGATAATTTAACATTTAAAATTAAAAATTATTTAAAATGACTACATCACAGTTTTATACACAAATTCCAAAAAATAATTTGATATTGACAAGAAAAATCACTTCCTTAAGGATAACCTATCAAAGAAGTGACTTAAATTTTTTAACTTATTGGTCCTACCTTTTTGAAATTACCTTAAGTAATAGGCATATTCAAAAGTGTCAAGAATTGAAAATTACCAAAAGAAAAGTTAATTTTTTAACCTTTAAAATAATTCAATCCTAATGCTTGCATGATTGCACCTAAAACAAAGTTAAACGGTTTGTTGTAGTGAGGCAAGAAGAAAACATCGGTAAAAGCTAAATCGACAAGGTTTAAACCTTTTTGAATTGCTAGTGCTAAATAGTAAATTGATTCAGTATGGTTATTTTCCGAAGAACCGATTTGTGCTCCTAACAAGCGAAGCGATGATTTATCAAAAACTAATTTACATGTAACTTTTTCATAGGTGTTCATGAATTCAGGACGATCGTTATCAGTTCAAGTGGAAACAGCGATGTCTTTGCCTAAACGTTTAGCAACAGTTTCCGAAATTCCCGTACTTGCTAAATGGTTACCAAATACATGAATCGCGTTGGTACCAACAACGTTTTCCAACGCAACGTTAGTTGCACCATTAATATGACTCGCAGCAACAATCCCAGTTTTAACAGCATTTGTTGCCAAATCGATATTTTGATGTTCGCCAGTGGCAGCATTAAACAAAGCACAAACACCACCAATTGCGTAGATGTCAGGAATGGAAGATTGACAGTATTTGTCAACAACAATCGCACCGTTTTTAACTTTTTTTGCTGATGGAAGCAATGATCCGTTTGGTCGAAAACCAATTGATTGAATCACTAAATCAGCCGAAACATTACCTTGATCAGTACCAACTCCAGTAATTGTGTTGGTGTTTTTATCAACTAAATAACCCTGAACCTTGGTTCCAAGCATTAAATTAACACCAGCTTTTTTCATTGATGTAGTTAACATTTCTGAAATTTCAGGATCATAATAGTTAGCAGCAGGTGCTGGTAACAAATCAATTAGTGTTGTTGTTTTTCCGCGTTCCTGTGCAGCTTCTGCTAATTCAATTCCGATATAACCGGCTCCAATGATAACAATATTTTTGAATTTCGAATCTTCCATGTCACGAATAATTTCTTGAGCATGTTGATAAGTTTTACAAGCAACTAAATTGGTAATATTTCCGCAATATTTTGCAGTAAAATCTAATTCCACTCCAGGCGTACAAATCGGTCAAGAACCGGATGCAACTATTAACTTATCATACTTATCTTCAAGAACTTGATTAGTTTCCAGATTTTTAACAAGAACGGTTTTGGTTTCTGGATCAACTTTTAAAACTTCATGTTGCATGAAAACTTTTGCACCCATTTTTTGAAGTTCAGCAGGATTAGAGTAAAATAATTGGTTGGGATCTTTGACAACCCCACTAACAGCTAACGCAATACCACAACCTAAAAATGAAATGTTGTTATTTCTATCGTAAGCTACAACCTTATTTTGAGGGTTTTGTGCTAATAAAGTACGGATCGCCGAAGTCCCTGCGTGATTAACGCCCACCACTATGATTTTCATTACATAAACTCCTTATTATTGTGATCAAATGATCACAACAAATATATATTTGCATTTATCTTAACTTATTATTCATTGTTTCTTATAAAAAAGTAGCGTTTATAAGAAAATAATTGTTACCAAGAATAAGTAGCATCAAAAAATATAAATAAATGCTTGTTACCAAAAAATATTTTTAGAAAAAATTAGCAAAAAAACAGGAATAAAAGTATTGTTATTTCTCGTTGCTTTTTTAGAAAACAAATTTGATAAACTTAATTATTCTTATTTTTGCCAATCCTAACTATTAAAATTTTAATTTTCCAAAAGTTTTAACATCACGCATAATCATTAATTCTTCATTAGTACGAACTTGATAAACTGGGATTAATGATTCGCTTGAACTTACCAATCTAGCATCATCATATTTGTTAACAAATTGGTTTGAATCAATTTTAATTTTTAAACCTTTTAAAGCGTTGCAAACGTCAACAACTGTATCAGAACTGTTTTCGCCAACTCCAGCAGTAAAAACTATTGCGTCCACATCGCCTTCTAGTTGATTTCAATACTGTGCTATATAGTTAGCGATTCTTTCGGCATACATTGCTAATGCCACCTGGTTTTTTTGCACGTCAGCACAAACATCACGCATATCTGAAGAACCAGTTAATCCTAATAATCCGCTAGCTTTGTTCAGTTTGCTCACTACTTCATTAACTGTTAAAGCTGATTGTTGCATAACATATTCAACTACTGATGCGTCAATATCGCCCGATCTTGTCCCCATAATTAACCCTTCGAGCGGGGTGAATCCCATTGATGTGTTGTAAGACTTGGATTTTTTAATAGCACAGATAGACGCACCATTTCCCAAATGACAAACAATTAAATTTAATGGTTTTCTGTTAAGTAGTTGTTCCATTCTTTCTGTGATATAACGAAATGAAGTCCCATGGAATCCGTAACGACGAATTAAGTATTTAGTCTCTCATTCTTGAGGAATGGCATATTTATAGTTTTTTTCCGGAATGGTAGTGTGAAAAGTCGTGTCAAAAACAGCAACATTACGACAATTGGGGATCATTTCCATGACCACTTTAATTACATCAGCTTCTGGCTTATTATGCAAAGGGGCTAAAGTACTATATTCAATAATTTTTTCTAATACTGTTTGGTTAATAAGAGTTGAATTTTGAAAATAAGATCCACCTTGAACAATTCGGTGTCCGGCTCCAATTATTTCATCAAAATCGTTGATTACGTTAAACATTTTTAAATGTTTTAAAATACATTCAAATGCTGCTTGATAAGTTGGAAAGGGAATCAATTTTTTATTTTTTTCAGAGTTAACTTCGATTTGAAAAACACCATCATTCAAAAAAATTCGTTCGCATAATCCTTTAGCTAAAACTTTTTCATCGAAATCGTAGACCTGAAATTTAATTGAACTGGATCCTGCATTAAGTACAAGAATTTTCTCGTTTATCATTTGTGCTTTGCTCCTTATTTAAATATATTTTATATTTTAGAAAAAACTTAAACTAAGTTTTGATTATTAAATGTTTTATCTTAACAAAAAATAATGCCTTACTAATAATATTTAAAAAATTTCAAAATCGAAAAAGGTAAACTCGACTTTTTCGAAAAATTTTCAGAAAACTTTGTAATTTATTGTTGCTATATGGGTCATTATTAGATTCGAGTTTTGAAATAAAGTTGTTAAAAATAGCAGTACTACATAAAATAGACTAGAAAAAAAGAGTTTTTTTAAAGATGGCATATTGTGAAGAAAAAACAAATTTCGTTAGATATTTAGTTAAAAAAACAATTGATATCAATAAAATTAGATTTATTTGAAAATTACTAATTAGCATATTAATGCCAAAAACATTTAAAAAATTTAAAACGAAAATCAAAAATAATTTTGACTTTTTTTCATCATTTTTAATCAACGTGTATTCCTTATATTTTTTGTCAAAAAAATAATTGTTAAAATGGGATAAACTTAAGAATATATTTCCAAAAAAAATAAATAAATAAGGTCTTACAGAACTATTAATAATTAGCAGGATTCCCGGAAATAGAAAAGCCCAAATAAAATAATCAAAAATCGTATCAAAAATTTCGATATTGTATGAATAAATCTCGTTTTTCTTTCACTTATGTTTGATCGTACTTCTATTGAAAGCAGAATATCGAAAATTTTTATCAAAAAGCCGCGAAAACAAAAAAAGTGATATAGATATAACTGGACATAATGCAAAAAAGGAAATAAAAAAATAGTTATCCTGAGAAAACAAGTAGAACTTTTTCGTAAATAAGTCTTTTTTAACGATGATAAAAAACATTAATGTGCTAAAGATTACGATATAAAAAAGTTTTAATAAAAGAAGCATAATTTTTAAAAATTTATTCTTTTCGATTCTTAAAATTCCAGCAATCTTACGCGTTAGTATTGAAAACTTTTTTAGTTTACTAGATCAATTTAAAAATTGGTTAGAAAAGAAAAAAATAAAAGATATAACTAAACCCGTTGTAGAAAAGGCAAGATTAATTCACATTACAATCTATTCCTTGATATTTTTTAGTTTGCATAAATCCAAAAAGAATAAAGCAAAGATTAAACACTAAATGAACAATAACTGCCATTATCACGTTTAAGAAAAATGAAAAAACGCCCAAAACAGCTCCTAAAATAAGTTTAAAAACGAAATCTAAAATTGATTTTTTGCTAAATCAAAAATTATTGATAGCAAAAAAAATCGTTGTTAGAAAAATAGATCATACGCCATCATAACCTACTAAAATGAAAAAACAATTATGAATAATGTACCGGTATACAATTTCTTCCGAAATACTTAACAACAATAAATTAGGAATTTCTCCTTTATTAAAAACTAAAGTAATTTTATTGCTATTAAAGAAACTAAGTGAAATAATTTTAGATAGAAAATACTGTAATGCGAAAATTGCAATTCCAACCAAAAAAGCAATGATGTAGAAGTAAAATTTTGAAGAAACATTAAAAAAAACATCAGCATGGTATTGGTCGTTAAAAAATAAAAAGGTGGCAGCAATGGGCACCAAACTAAATCATCAAAATTCGATTAAAAGATGATGTTTAAAGAATTTTGAAGCATAATGAATTATTAATTTATAGTTAAGTAAAAAAATGATGCTAAGGTAAAGGATGGATATATGCATTGGAACTAGGTTTGGTTTTTAAGTTTTTTACATAAGGATGATCCCAAGGAAAAAATTCAGGGAAAACAATGGGAATGTTTTCGGGTATAAAAACTCTGGAAACAAAATAATTTTGACTTAACTCAGGTGATGTGACATCGACAATAAACATATATTTATATTTTTCGCTAACTTTTAGTAATAGTGATTTTAAAATTTTAGAATCGTCGTTTACATCAAAATCGTTTTCGTAAAAGGGCAATGTTCTTAGAGACAATTTTTTATTCACTTTCGAAAAAACTGAATTTACTCATTCTTGCGGTTTTTCATTAAGATTTAAAGCGTATTTAATTACATTGGCATCTAAACTCAGCGATGATTGATGATTAGCATTATTTAATTCGTTATGATCATTAAAAATAATTCCATATAAAGCAAAATTAAAAACGGCTAGTGCTTCCATAAAAGCTCTGTAAATACAATCTTTAATTTGGATCCCACTTTGAATTCCAAAAGCGAATTTGGGAAAATTATACTTTCCTTTACCTTCAATGAAACAAAGAACAGTGTGAATGGGAAGATTATTTTCAGATGAAATATAAAAGAAATTAAACCCATAATTTTTATTGGGAAACATTTTACTAAACTTTGTTTCTAATTCGATTCCGATATCTAAAAAATTGAACAATGAATTGTCTAAATATCATGCTCGAACAAAATTATGGAGCTGAAACGATTCAATAACTGCATTGATTATGGATTTTTCACGAGTTATATGGGCAGCAGTGCCTGTGGTAAAACTGGGATTATATTGTTTTTTATCAAAGAAATGTCCTGATAAAAATAACAATTGAATAGGAATGTAATAGTCTTTCCAATCAACATAATTTGTCATTTTAATTCAATTGATTTGGTCTGAATCAGATAATTTTTTTTCTGAAAAATTTTGATTATAAGAGTTTAATTTTTCATATTGATTTGCTGTGTAAACATTTAAATAATCTGACGGCAAAAATAAAAGATTTTTTTGCTTCAACTCATTAATTGAGGTAAGAACAAAATTATTTTCAAATATCTTACTAATCATTAATGCAGAATATCTTTCAACTGCTTCGCCTGATAATCGAAAAAAAGCATCACTAAATGATTCTGCATAACCCCCTAAGTGATAAGAAATAATTCTTTCGTCGTTAAAAAATGTTCTTGAATACATTGGCATCAAACTAGTTGTGCTTAAAATTTTTGGTAAATCTTTGGATGTTAAGGCCATAGATAAATTTTTATCCAATAAAGAACAGGAATTTCCATAATATTTTTTGTATAAAGAATTCAAGTAATCAAACTTATTAATTTTTATCATTTTTTGCTTTTGTAACTCGAAGGAATTTCATTAAATCTAAATTATTTTCGTGGGCGATCATTTTACTTTCAGAACCACAAACTTTGCAAAAAGGCATTTTTAAAAGATAATCATAATTGATTTCAAAGGTTGGAACAAATAATTTTAATAGACGATTATTCATTCCAAAACCATCAAGATAAATTGAGGAATTTTTTAAAACTATTTCAAGAATCGAAATCATTAACACCAATAAAGATAAATCATCTTTACTATCTTTAATTTTCTCTGAAAAATTTTTTTGAAGTTCAATAAAACGGAAATAATTTTCCGAATTCATTCTAGAAATTATTCTTTCATAATAACACTCAAAACAAGCACTTTTTGATTCTTCATCTCGATTCATAATATGAATAAATTCTCCTTCCAAAAGACTATAAGTTATGTCTTTTTTTGCACGGACAAGTTTTTCATTCAAGTTTCGCAATTCAATCAAGGAATCATTAAAATACAAAATAAGAATGGTATTAAAATTAGAAAAATCAACATTTTCCAAATTTAGAAAACTTTTGCGAGGCATATTTTTAAAAAAGGAAGATTCATTTTTTAAATTTAAAAGATAGTTGTAAACGACATCATTACAAACTAATAAATCATAAGATATTTTTGATACGTGTTTATAGATCATCTGATAATTTAATAATTCGGTAATGATTTTTTCAATTTCAGGTGATATTTCATTTGGATAAATTTCATTTTCACGAAAAATTTTTGAAAATAGTGTTATTAAATCGTTTCATACAAAGTTATAATCATCTTTCAAGATTTCAACCAGACTAAAATTTCAAATACCTTTGGATAAAGATATTTTATCGGAGCTTATCGTCATTTTAACGCTTGGAACTAATTTGTAAATCATAATTATTAATCTTTTTTTCCGATAATTGCGGCATGAATTACATGCGAGCAATATGCTTTATCTAAACTCAAAAAATTTTCAATATAAATTTTATTAAACCCGCCTAACGAACACATTCCGTAATCTAAACTCGCAGAAACTAGTTCTAAATTTCTGACAATTTCACCAACTTCAATAAAGGCAAAGCCAAGCGAGGCATTGCTATATTTAAATCGTGAAATATTAGAATTTCAAACAAAAAATAGAAAAATGTTTGAATCTAAATAATTAATATTATCCATTTTGGCAGCTTGATCCATGTCAAATAATTCATCACTTTTAATCACTTCAATACCGTTTTGCGTAGTTTTATAAACTGCATTTCTTAGACCTTTCACATTATTTGCGTAAAAATACAAATCAATTGGATATAGACTGCCAGCTGATGAAAATGTGCGCTTACCTAGATTTGTTACACCAAAAGCGTATTGCAAAATAGCAGATAAATCCTTAAAAGACATGTTATATTTAGCAAAATTTCGAACAGATTCTCTAATGTTAATCAGGGTAGACAATCTTTCTAATTTTGAAGGCTTTTGTTCAAAAGCAATAAATTCGTCATAAACAATATCCTTCATCTTGCTCATTTCATTTTTTGTTTCATAAAAAGAAGAATAAATAAATGAAGAATATAGTTTAAATCCCGATAACAAATCATAGTTTATGTAATATAAGTTAAAATTGTGCAGATACAATTCAATCAAATTAAAATCATTTTCAAAATGTTGCAAAAATAATTTAGAAGCCAAAGTCAGATCAGAACCCACAATAGAATTGTTGGTTACATTTAAATAAGTGGGCTTGAAATCATACACAATACTTTTAAACAATTTTAATGATGTTTCATCTTTATTCATATACTATTTTTTACTTTCATCTAAAATACTTGAAACCTAAAAAACTGAAAATAATCGCTTCGAATACTGGTATAAGAATACCTAGAAAATCAAAAGTAAAATTCAATTGCGATTTTTGAAAAATTGAATGAAGCAAAATATTTTGTGAAAAATATGCTGCAGAACCAATTGGCGAAAGAAATTGAACGTATTTAAACCAAACATTATTTCTATCAATCGAATAGGTTGGGATGGAATTTCCACTTAAAAATAAAATTGGATAAAAGACTAATAAGGAAATTAATATCACAGTACGGTCTGTTGACCCAAAATTTGATAAAAATATTGCTAAGGGCAACATAAAAATAAAAGCCAGTAAATCCAAGAAAAAAATTTGAAAGAAAGCGGTTGGTTTTAGATTCAAACCGAAACCAAAATTCGAAATCAAAAGTTGTGTAGTAAACACTAGAAAAAAAATTAAAAAATTCACCAAACAATGTACAGTTAAATACTCATATTTAGTGATATTAAAAGTTCTAAAAACCTTAACACGGTTATGAATCCTATCATTAGCAATTACATTAGGTATATTCATCAACGAAATAGATGTAGCAGATAATAATAAATATCCAGAAACAGAGAACGTAAAATAATTGGTTTTTTGATCAAAACCATTAATGCCAGTATCTTCACCACGGCCTCATGAAAAATACGAAATTATTATTCATGCAATGGGGAAAACAATACTAAAAATTGTGTTTAAAGGATTTTTAAAAAATTTGTACGTATAAAGAAAAAGAAGATTTTTCATTATTTAATTAACCCCAAAAAACGAGTCAATATTTTCGATCTGCGATATTTTCTGATTTTTTACTAAGAAATACTTATTGCATAATGATTTAATTTCGTTTGGATCATGTGAGACAAGAATCAAAATTCCGTTTTGATGTTTATCAAAATAGTCCTTAATGTTTTTAGTGATATCAGACCTTCATTGATAATCTAAAGATGTCGTCAATTCATCTAAAATAACCAACTCAGGCTCAAATTCCATACAAAGAAGAAGCTTAAACTTTTGTTTTTCGCCACCAGACAAATGTCGAAACTTTTTATTTTTTAAATGAAATAAATCATATTTGTTAAGCACATTGACATCTAAATGATTTTTACTAAAACCTTCTTTGCGATTTGCAAGTTTTGAATAAAAATAAATCAACTCAGATAAAGTAAGTTCAGAATCATAATCAATATCTTGAAATACAGTTTTCATCTTAATTTTCAAATCAGAAGAAATATTAATAGAGCCTTTAGAATGATGATTTAAACCCATTATTGTTTCAATAAATGTGGTTTTACCACTGCCGTTTCTGCCAATAATGGCAACCCTATCTCCGTTAAAAATTTCAATATTCACATCATTTAGGATAACCTTTTTACCAAAAGAAACGCTTAGGTTTTTTATACTTATCACAAAAGAAAGATCCTTTTCTATATTAATCTATATTAAATTAAAATAGTAAAAAAATGTAATGAGATTACAGTAATATTTTATAACTACTCAAGCGAAAACAAACTCTTGACAAGAAATAATAAATACAAGTAATGATTCCTTTACTACTCTATTTACTAAAACACTGAAGTGATATAAAAAATATGGGTTAATAGCGACTAGGGAGATGATTCAGGATACTATTTGTTTGAAGTAGCAGCACTTGAACTACACGAAGAACAACACGAGCAAGCACACGAGCAAGAAGAAGTTGAACTTGAAGAGCCCGCGGCAGCAACCAAAATACCATTAGTTAACAAAAAACCATGTGAAGTCGAACTAGATGCAGAAAAAAATTTAACTTTAGAACTATACATAATTAAAAAACCTCGTATTGATCTTGTAATGTATGAATTTAGATCAAGAATTATTGTAACATAATAGAAATTACTTTCAAAAAATTCACAGAAATATTATGGATAAACATTAATACTTATAAATAAGCATGCTTACTTGTGTAAAAAGTGTTATTTTCTAAATTAACCTCATAAAAACTGAATCATCGAACTACTACTTATCTGAATAAACAAAAGTCAAAAAATTAATGTTAATTAAAATTACGAACAATTAACTTAAAAACTTTATAAAAATAAAAAATGCGATTAAGTTACCTAAACACAGAAGATAATCAAGATAACTAGTTCAGTTTTTTAACAACTTTTAAAAAAATTAAATTTGGAATTATATGCTTTCTAAAACTAAATCTGGCTTTAGGCAACCCTATCGCCACTAAAAATTTCAACATTCACATCATTTAGGATAACTTTTTTACCAAATGAAACACTTAGTTTTTTACACTTATCACAAAAGAAAGATCCTTTCCTACATGAATCTAAGTAGTACAAAAAAAAGGAATAACATCATAGTAATTCTTATAACTACTCGAGCGAAAAACAAACTTTCGGCAAGAAATAAGAAATAAACCTGATGATTCCTTTACTACTTTGTTTACTAAAACACTGAAGTGAAATAGAAGTAAAAGTTGGTAGTGACTAACTAATGAAGTGATTTAGAATACTATTTGTTTGAACTAGATGAGGAACAACACGAACAAGCACACGGATCACACGAACAAGAAGAAGCTGAACAGGACGAACAAACACACGCACAAGAAGAAATTGAACTAGATGCAGAAAAAAAATTAACTTTAGAACTATACATAATTAAATACCTCGTATTGATCTTGTAATGTATGAATTAAGATCAAGAAATATTGTAACAAAATAGAAAATACTTTCAAAAAATTTACAGAAATATTATGGATAAACATTAGTACTTATAGATAAGTACGATTGCTTATGTAAAAAGTATTATTTGCTAAATTACCTTCAAAAAAACTGAATCATCGAACTACTATTTATCTGAATAAACAAAAGTCAAAAAATTAATGTTAATTAAAATTACGAACAATTAACTTAAAAACTTTATAAAAATAAAAAAACACGATTTTAAGCCACCTAAACACAGAAGATAATCAAGATGACTAGTTCACTTTTTTAACAACACTTAAAAAAACTAAATTTGGAATTATAGTTTGGTTTTATATCAATACAATCAAGTTTTTTGTTTCTCACATTTCGTTAACAAATTACTAAAAGCATTATTGCTATGTTACGATATACTAAAACGTAAAAGAAAAATCAAATTATCGAAAATGTCCAATTTTAGAACAATTAGTCATCTAAAATACAAACGAACAAAAGTGTGGATCGTAACATTTTATGTGTTTACATTTGTGTTCGCTTATTATCTATTAATCTGGCTTTTATTGGGAGAGATTAATTTATTAAAACTTAATTTAACCAGTTTTTTTGGCCAATTCGTTGACCCAAAGGACCATTCTCGCGTTTCGGGAACTCAATTAGATTCAAGAATGTTTTACTTCACCTTAATTCCTTTGGTTTTTCACGCCTGTTTTATCTTACTAATAAGGGTGATTTTTAAGCAATTAGGATACGACATGATTCCTTTAGTATATAGTTTTTGTGTTGGAATGATTACAATCATTTTTACGGGACTATTTAATAATGCATGATCATTATTAGTTTTGTTTGGCAGAATTGTTTTGGTTGTTATAACTTTTTTCATAACTTTAATAGTGCTTAACTATCTTGTTAATCGTTTCATTTTGCTTAGCAAAAATGCTTCGAACTATTTTGAAAGCATTTTAAACCAAGAACTTACCAAAAAACATCTTAACGAACAATCATGAAAATTAAAAAAGTCTAATCAAAATGAAATTTTAGATGTTGCAACAAGTAACATTTTTTTAAAAAAGAAAAATCAACCAAGTAAATAGGTGGATACAAATGCAATTTGTCGATAATTGTACTTTAAAAATATGTGCAGGTAATGGAGGAAACGGCATCATTGCATGAATGCGGGAAGCCCATTATGACAAAGGAGGGCCTGCAGGTGGTTCAGGCGGTGCAGGTGGCGATGTTATAGTTGTTGCTGATCATAACCAATCCTCATTAATGCATTTAAAATACATCAAATTAGTTAAAGCATCTGATGGTGAAAATGGAAAACCAGATTTAGGTACAGGGCGAAACGGGGAAGCAAAGTTAATAAAAGTTCCTGTCGGAACCACCATCACAAATTTACTTACAAATGATGTAATTGTTGATTTAATTCATGATGGTCAACAATTTGTCATTTGTCATGGTGGTAAAGGCGGTAGAGGAAATGCAGCATTCAAATCACCATCGCTACGAGCTCCAGCAATGTTTGAAAATGGTGATTTGGGTGAAACATTAGAAATAAAATTAGAACTAAAATATCTAGCAAACGTTGGAATTGTTGGCTTTCCTAACGCTGGCAAATCAACATTAATTTCAAAATTATCCAATGCTAAACCAAAAATTGCAAATTATCAATTTACCACTCTCGTTCCTGTTTTAGGAATTGTCAACTATAACGATGCACGACTAGTTTTTGCCGATGTTCCTGGTTTAATTGAAAATGCATCGGAAGGTTACGGGTTAGGACATCATTTTTTACGCCACGTTGAACGTTGTGAAATTCTTATCCATTTAATATCTTTAAGTGCTTTTGATCATGATGATGTTATCATTGCATACGAACAAATAATGCATGAATTAAAAAAATATTCACAATTATTACTAAACAAAAAGATGATTATTGTTGCTAATAAAAAAGATGCACCTGATGCGACAACAAGACTAATGCAACTAAAAAAATATCTTAAAAATAAACCGGTAATTGCTATTAGTGCAATCAACAGCGATCTGAGTGATTTGATTCCATCCGTTTTTAATACATATGAAAAAGTAAAAAACAGTTATGGAGCAAACAAATTTAATAATCCGATTGATCTAATGAGATTATATTCGTATGATAGGAGTGCATCCCAAAATAACGACCCGTTGAACGTAATTAAAGATGAATTAGGAAGGTGAATTGTGAGTAGTAAAAAGTTAGATTACTGATTTCATAAAATACCTCAAACAACAATGGATAATATCGCAAGATTAGGACAAAAAATTAAAAGTATTGGCGTTGAAGAACAGCTCAAAGCAATGGGGGCTAAGCCAAATGATATAATTGTAATCAACGGGTATGAATTTTTAATTGATGAATAATATACAAAATTTGATGAATAATATACAAAATAATTTATGCAAATCAAGAATACAAAAGCAAATGCTATTCTAAAAACAAAACCAATTACTTGTAACTTTAAAACCACTAAAAGTTATGTGCAATATTTAGAAAAATGAGTGCAACAAACGATTCATAATGCTGGAGCCAAAGGTGTTGTGTTTGGGTTATCGGGCGGGATTGATTCAGCAGTGATAGCAGCAATAGCAAAATCTGTTTTTAAAAGTAACCATTTAGCTGTTGTAATGCACATAAATAATCCTTTATTAGATAAAAAATGTACTGATCAAGTAATTAAAGACTTAAAACTAAATGCAGTCCATTTAGATTTATTAGATGCTGCTACAAACATTGCCAAAACAATTAAGATTAATCCAAAAAAAGATTTAGAAATTTTTGCAAATATTAAGGCTCGCATTCGTGCCGTTTCGTTATACGGATTAGCTCAAAAACACAATTATCTAGTTCTAGGAACAAGCAATTATGACGAGTGAATGACGGGTTATTTTACTAAATATGGCGACTCAGCTTGCGATATTGCTCCACTACGTAACTTACTAAAAGGGGATGTTTACACTTTGGGAAATTATTATCAAGTTCCACAAATTATTTTACAACGTGCACCTTCTGCTGGTTTGAAACCTAACCAAACTGATGAAAATGATTTAAACTTAAAATACGTAGATTTAGACAATCATTTCTTAAGAATCAGTCCTTTCAAAAAAACCGAACTAGAACATTACAACAAAATACACAAAAATTCAATTCACAAACGAACGCTTCCTTTGGCACCAAAAGGAATTCATAAACTAGTATAATTTCGTTTTCTTTGCCGGACTTAAGGGAGTAATACTTAGTACTAAACTATTTTCTCGTTTAACCACTGCATAGTAGTTGTACATTTTTGGAATTTTATAATAATCAGTACCATCTCGTCCTTTAATTTCAGGTTTTAAACCAAACAAAATTTTATTAATTTGATTATCGATTTCAAAATTAAATTCTCCTGTTAAATTCAAACGTTCTTTAATGCGAACTCGGGCGTGATCGCTGATGATAAATTTTGCAGATTTTTTATTATAAAAACTCATTTTGAAATCCTTTTGGCAATTGTTTAAAGGTTTTCGAATGTTATTGTCTTAACTGCAAAATTAATTTGCATTTAAACAGATACATTCGCAGCTTAAAACTTGAAAAACCAAACAAATCAATCTTATAATAACAAGATTAATATTCAATAAAAGTCGTTTGTAAAATAATTCTAATTTTTGAAAAACAATGAGTATTTATATAAATATTACCTGTTGTAATTAATATTTACTATTCTATAACAACGATCGACAAAATCATTAATTAAAGCAAAATTAATTTGAATTTTAACCAAAAATTGATCAAACATCAAGTAATTAATTACTAATGATGATTTGATCAATAATCATAACTTTCTTGTTATTTTGTATTTTTTAATAGAAAAGGAGATGAAATTAGCTGATTTTAAGAAATCAAATTTGGTTGCTCAACTGGCGTAACGTGATTTAATGTTAGTAATTCAATTTCTTGAAATAAATTAGAATCATTTTGCATGATATTTAATAACTTATCACGTCCCTGACAAAGTTTATTATTATTAAAACTATATCACGATCCTGATTTTTCAACGACTCCATATTGAATGGCAAAATCAGTAATTTCAGCCTGATAATTCACGCCCTTGTTAAAGAAAATTTCAATATAAGCAATGCCTAAGGGTGGGGCAACTTTATTTTTAACTACAGTAACTTTAGATTTGATGCCCACATGCTGATTGTCATTTTTTAATAATTCTGACCTTCGAACCTCTAAACGTACAGAACTATAAAACAGCAGTGCTCGCCCCCCGGGAGTTGTTTCAGGATTACCAAACATCACGCCAATTTTTTCACGAATTTGGTTAATAAATATAATGCATGTGTTCGTGTTTGCCATGAATGATTGTAAGCGGCGTAATCCTTTGGACATCATTCTAGCGTGTAAGCCGACCATTTGATCTTCCATTGTTCCTTCTAATTCGGCTTTAGGAACTAGTGCTGCAACTGAATCAACCACGATCAAATCAATCATATTGGTTTTAACAAGGGCTTCAATCACAAAAAAAGCTTGTTCGCCATGGCGGGGACGGGCAACTAGTAGTGTATCCAAATCGATTCCTAAATTTCTAGCATAACCAGGATCAAAAGCGTGTTCAGCATCAACATAAGTAGCTTTACCACCCGCTTTTTGACACTGAGCAATTGTTTGAAGTGCTAAGGTTGTTTTCCCTGATGACTCATTCCCGAAAATTTCAATAATTCTGCCTTTAGGTAAACCGCCAATCCCCAAAATTTTATCCAACTTTAAGCTTCCTGTGGAAATTGCTGGAACTTTCGCAATTTTATTTTTGTTATAGAAATTTAAACTTTCTTTGCCGTAACGCTTTTGGATGTCAACAATGGCTTGACCATAAATTTCATCTTCTTTGATCATAGGTTTTATCCTCCATAACAAATAAATGTCAAAAAACACATAAAAAAGACAAAAATAATTAAAAAAAATAACAATTTTTAGCAGAAAAATGGCAGGAATGGTTCTTTGATCCTACACATTATAATATAGTAGAATAATTAAAAAGAATACATCTGTTTTTAACACAAAATTATTAAATACAATGAGCGATCTAAAAAAATTTACAACAACAGAAGAGCAAATATCAAAATTAGAAAAAGAATATATGCTTAAAATGGATGAAAAGGGCAAAGAAAAACTTAAATTATATTTGGATTGATATGGTTATGAAAGGGTGGTAACAGATGCCAAGCCTTTGTTATTTGATAATGCTAATAGTGTTTTTAAAGAAGAATATAATGCAAAGGATTTATGTAAAATCTATGACTTAGACCGAAACATAAGTACGACGATTTCGCGCTATTTATTAAAATCAGCCGAAATTAAATTCAACACATTGGTAGCGAACCACATTGCCAAAAAAATGTATGAAAAAGGTCTTGAAAAACATGGACTTATCGGCACAATAGTTAATGATGATTTAGAGAAGATTTTTCCAAAATATGAAATTGAATATCCAAAATATAAAAATCGACCACAAATCTCACAATTAAAGCGGGATTTACTTGGTTTATTAATCATTCAAGAAAATCGTGGTCAGTTATTGGATGAATATAAAAATATTATTGCAGCAAAACACGCAGAAATTTCTGCAAAGATTGAATCATACCCCAATAACAAAGTACTAGATAAGGAAATCATGGACAATATTTATTTACCAATTTGAACCTTAGCAACAAGCTGAACGTTTGATCGAACTGTCAAATTTTACAATTGTTTAGACGAGCAAACCCAAAAAGAAATTATCAAAAAATTCGTTGGTGATAGCACTAATTGAATAATAAATAGCTCTTTGAACCAAATTCATAAGCATGTTTTTCCTGTCATTATTAATTGGATGAAATATGTAAGGAATATTGTTGCTCATAATGGACAAATTTATAGTTTGGAATATAATCCTTCAGAAAAAAACAAGCAACTAGAAAGACATAATATTGATTTTAATTTCGTCTTTGATTTTTTAAAAAATGTTATTCAAATAACTCGCAATAAAAATGATAGTTATGGCTTAATGTCGTTCGTAAAAATATTAGAAAGTGTTTTATCAATCCTTGATAAAAAAATTCAAAAAGAAATTGATGAATTGTTTGATAAAAGAAGTATATCTGAACAAGTTAAAAAATTACTTTGAGAAAAAATTCGCTTCTAAAATTTGCTCATTAATAAAAAAAAGGGGGGGGTACTTAAATTCCTTGGCTTTTTTTGCGTTTAATAATGAAAATAACGCTTGCAAAAATAACAATAACTATGAAAGGAATTGTCGTACCTAGGATAATTTTGAGCCCAAAATCAGGATCTTGAGGGGCAATTTTTAGCTCATCAGCAGCAGGTGGTGCCACTTCGGGGGCAAGATCACTAATCGGGTTCTGAGTTATTTCTGCTTTTTGTGGGGCAATGAAAGTCTCTAGTTCAAAAAAGGGCATTTCTTGTTTTTCACGAAAATAAGATAGTGATTTTTTTAAATTATCGCTGTTCACAATATGTGTGTTTTTGGCATTAGATGACGGCAATGTCTTAATAAATTTAACAAACTTATCTAACAAGTCGTACTTGTTATTCAATAAGTAGTTTTTGATTTCATATCCATCGTTCGATTCGTTAACTAGAATAACAAATTTGGAAATATTGCCGGTTTTAATTTGTTTGTAAGGAATAATTCAATATCCTTCTGATTTAGTAGCATCATCAATTAATTTTATTTTTCAATAGCCACTAGCTTCCTTGAACAATGTTGTATCGATAGATTGATTTGTGATGTTTTGTTTACCCAAGCCTTCAGAAAACTCTTCAGCAATTTTAATATTGTTCATATAAGTAGTTTTAATGTAAAAAGTTAGCGTATGGTTAATTTCATCATAAACAATGTAAGAACCATTAAAAGCTGCAAATAAATTTTGATAATTTAAATTTTTATTTCCTAATGAAGTTAGCAATTTATTAGCAAGTTTTTGCGGTAATAATTTTTCAGTTTTTAAAAAATCAGATAATAATACCTTTCCATCAATTTTAAATTTTAATTTTGTGAACATATTATTATTTTTAGTTGCTAGATCTTTTTCAATTTGATCAAAAGTTAAATTGCTATCTTGCTTAATAGATTTGTGTTGATTTTTAGTATATTTTACAAAATCTGAACTTTTATTAAAAACATAAATAGACGAGGAATCGGATTCAGTGTTAACTTGAAAATCTTCCAGATTATATTCTTTGTTAGGAGATTCAAATTTCATTAAATAAAAACTTACATTAGTATTTATGCCATCACCTAAATACCAAACATATGGTGCAGGATGCTCGAGACGTCGTTTGTTGCCTAAGTCATTTGCATTTGCAATTTTAACAATTTGAAAAAATTCGCCTGTATCCTTGTTAGGATTAAAATTTAATGAATATTGATTTTTCAAATTTTTAATTTTTTCCACAATTTCATCCGATAGGCTTGCATCATTTCTGTTATTGATAGCATCTAGGGCGCTAATCACATCAGTAACTATAAATGATGATTCAGGAATATTAAGATAATTATCAAGGGAATCGGTAATAATTTTTCTTCCGTTTTTTGAAACATATTGTTCATATTTTGCCGGAGTTCAACCTTTATGCTTGTTATAATCATAATCAATGATCGGGATTGCTCTAGTATCGGTAACAACCTCATTAGGGTCTGACGAAGCCAAATTAAAATTTTTTGCCACAAAATCAGGTTGATAGTTTAATTGATACTTAATCAATTTTTTACCGTGTTCATTTTCGGTCACACTTAACGTATTTTGAATCGTTTTAGATCCAGTAAAATCGCGGTGGGCATCATTAAATTCCTGTAAGACAAATGGCATGTTTTCGATGCTTATTTCTTTGGAATCATCACTAGCAATAGTGTCATCAAAATGTAGTTTTAAAATCGAAAAATCAATTCTGTTTTGATAATCATTTTTTGGATTTAAATAATCAAAATGTTCAATCAATGGATAAGGTTCGATATCAACAAACTGGTTGTTATTTCAAACCGTAACTACTTGATTACGATCTTTAGCACCATAATTAACATTTGCAGTAATTCGTTTATTTTTAAGCGATTGTGCCACTAAGGAAGGAAGGTCTAATAGTGAATTAAAAATTGTTTTTCTCTCGCTGTTGATAAAACGCTCTGAAACTTCTTTATCTAACAGATCAATGCTATATAAAACTGGTAGATCAGAATCAAAAATCGATTTATAATTTTTTGCAAATAAATCACTTGTAGAATCTACTAAATTGTTATATTTATTTAAATTACCATTATGATTTGACCGGTAATCAAGCAACTTTGTTAAGGTATCATAACTGTACCTAAAATTAAAAAAATTATTTAAAAATTTATTATCGTTTATTTTGATAAAAGGATCAGTGTTATTACTTGTTCCACTAGCAATTAACTTAAAAGTTTCAGCCCGTGAAGAATCAGATTTTAAAATTTCATTATGCAAATTTAGCAAATTAACTAAATAAGCAAATTCATCTCTAAAAGCAAATTTGAGTTTTACTTGGTCTGCATCCTGTTTATTATAAACTCCGTTATTGACAGGATTTTCTTGAGTTCCTACACCCGATTTTTTACTAATTAATAATTGTTTTGCTAAAAAATTTAGAAACGATTGGTACCAATGTATTGGTTGAGTTTGATACAACAAAGCAATGTTTGCACTGTTAGTAAGATTTATTGGACTTAAATTGTTAATTGGTTCTATGATTTGGTAAGAATTATTTAAAATTGGGGTAAATTTAACGTTAAACGCATTATTAATAGAATCTTTTAACTCATGAGAATCGACATATAATCTTGTAATTGTTTCATTTCTCTTGCTAACAATTTCTTTAATATGGTTTAAAAAGTTTTTAAATCTTTTACCAGATACGATAACTTCATTAAGATAGTAATACTTGTCGTCTTCAAAGACTTCATCTAAATATCCATTAAAATCATTAGAATCCATATTTTTTATAACATTATCAAAACTTATTTTTTTCTTATTGCTAAAATAAATATCATATTCTCTGTATATATCATTACCAATGCCAAACGATTCAACATTTTTAGGAAAAATAGTTGATCCATAAGTCTGGTTTCATGAACCGCCCGATGCCACGTGGGTTCATAGTTGGACTTTGGTAACGGTAATATTTGGTTCGCCATATTTTTCGCCTGTTAGCAAATTGACAGTGTTGTATTCATCCTTTGCTTCAGTGCCATGCTTCGAATAATTTTGAAAAACTGTTCTTCTTTTTTTTATTTCTGTAGAACCCTTTTCATGATAATAAATAACAACAGCATACTCAGAGGCATCATTAGGTGCAATCCGAATCGCAGAAGTAATGTAACTAACTTCAGCAGTGATCATGTCATTTTTGTCTCATTTACTATATAAAAACATATTGTAGTAATGACTATAAAGTTTAGCAGGACCCTTCGGAAAATAAGCAACAGGACGAGGTGGTTTCTGATATGTTGCATATAATGATGGTGCCACTTCTTTATATGTTTTCTTAAAAATATTTCGATATTCATCTTGATATTCCCTTTGTGATCTTAATGCGGTAAAAATCAAAGCACTTACCTTTAATTTGGCCGCATCTAACTTCGCTTTTTTTCACAGTAATTCACTAATAGTTGGACCATAGTGATTTTTATTAAAGCTAGCAATTTTTTGACTTTGAGAAAAATTTAATTTTCTAGTGTTATCAAATAATTCAACATTGGGATTATTAACGTTAATAACCATTTGATTGGATCCTAGCAAATCAACAAGTTGATCGCTATTAGATCGTTCTGATACGTCTAAAGATTCAGTTGCGTTTTGCACAAATACATACGAACTATTGGTTACATGATTTAAAGATCTTTCGTTAAAAAACATGGGTATAAAAATCATGTTTGTAACAACAACAAATGCAGTTTTTTTCAGGTGATATAACGGTAATTTTCGTAACATATTAAATTCTCTTTTAAATATAAAAATATAGATTTGCTTAATATTAAATCACACGCTTTATACGGGTATATACAAAAATTAATTTAGCAATTATTTTTTCAAGTTTATTAACATTTTTTTGGATAATTTACCATTTCTAAAAATTTTATGTATCTACATAAAATAGTAAAACAATAAAATAATTAAGATGGCTTGGCCGCAATGAAATATAATTTCATTACTTGTTCAAATTAATTTTATGTTTATCTCTACATTAAAAAAATAATTGTTAACTTTATTAAGGTATTCATGTCCAATTTAAAATAGATAACACATGAGGAGTTTTGCCTCAAGATAAGCCAAACACAATAAATTTAAATCGTCAGTATTTAATTATTTTACTTTTTGTGTTTTTTCCCATTAGTATTCCGATATTATGCGGATGATGATATTCACAATGAATCTTTAAAAAACTTATTTATTCAAAACTATTTTCTATCAAAGATTTTTTTATATTTATTACAATTTCATTTCCAATCATCATTGCTAGTTTTTTTGCATTATGAAATTTTTGGTACATTAATTTTTTTAAAATTTATTTTTTTGATCCAACCATTCGTTTTCCAAAAGGCCTGAATATCTTGGTAAACATCTTATCAATTGCTCCTTTAATCACAATTTTTACCATGATAATTTTGGTGCTTTTACATTATTCGTTAAGAAACAAATATTTTTTAAAGAATCAAGAAAAAATCAAAAAAGAACAAGAAAAAATAAATGATGGCGAATTAACAAATGACCATTCAAAAGAAACATACAGTCTTTTTGAAAGATTAATATTTATAAATTTGTATAGTAAAAAAATACCAAATAAAAAGATTAATAAGCCTCGACCAAGTAATGGTGTAGTATTAAACGAAAAAGTTCTCATTCCTGTCAAGGCCCTACAACAACCAATTTCAGTATTAGGATCGTCTGGTTATGGAAAAACAACTACACTCATCCATTTTTTAAAATTTGCGTTTTTAAATAATTATCCAGTAATCTTCATTGATGGCAAGGGAGATCGAAAACTAATTAACGAATTAGCTGATATCGCTAAAGCTAATCGTTTAAAAATGAAATCATGAAGCATCGATGGTAATTTAGAAAAAAAGACGAATGAAGTCAAATACAATCCTTTTAAAAATAAAACTGATAACCAAATTGTGGCATTATTACTAGAATCACAAGGTTATTCACAATCAGCAAAAAACCATTCTGATTCCATGTATTATCGGCAAATTGAAAAGGCCATTCTTGATTTAGTTGTACCATCATTGACAAAACTAAACATTCCCATTGATTTAAAATCATTAAGTAAATATACGAATAAAAAAACTTTTGAATCCTTGGCTTTCAATCGTCATAATATTTTTATTTTAGATCCACTAATTACAGAAAAATACAAAAAAATCAAATATTTTTTTGATCATAAATTATCAAAAATAATGGCAATAAGTTTAAAAGAGCGGCAGATCATTTTAAAAAATAAAAATTTTAGTTTTTATCCGATCAACAAATATGAATATTTACTGCCGGTTTTAATTTTGTCAAAATTAACAAAGGTTCATTTATCAAATCAATTTTTAATTTATTTTTCATTAATATTTGTTATTCCTGGCGAAAATTCATCACTCCTTTATACAAATTACTTCACATTACTTAAAAACATTTATTTTGAAAATTATCATCACGAAAATGAAGCAATTTTACAAATGAAAAATATGATTAATCAAATCGAAAGAAAACAATGATTATCGTTACACTTAAAATTAAAATCAATGGCAGAATCTTTAAAAACAATAAGTGCGAATGGGATTGGATTAAAAGATATTATTAATCGAAAAAATAACAACAATTTTATATTTTTTAGCATTGCAATGCTTGAGGATTCGGTGAACTCAAAATTTGTGTCAGACATTATCATGCTAGATATTATGCAAAACGCATCTTATAACCAAACACAAGGTCAAACAATATTGTTATTAGATGAGTATAGTGCATTTGGCAGTTCAATCTTATCAACATTAGTGTTACAGGCAAGATCATTAATGTATTCGCTAATTTTAAGTTATCAAGGTATCAGCGATATTGCCAAAATGGGGTTAGAATTTAAAGATATCGTTTTAAACAATTGCAACACTTTTATTGTTCATAAAGTTCAAGAACCATCAGGTTCAACAGAAATTTCAAAATTATTTGGAACAAAAAAGAATCTTGTTGATACTTATCAATATAAAAGTAAAATGAATCGAGAACTTAATTTGGCCGGTGTTGACCGGACAATAGATGAAACATATTTATTTAATCCGAATGTAATCCAAAAACTAGAACCAGGAAATGCCATTATTAAAACCATTACACCTGATGGAAAAACTTATATTCACCAAGAGATTCAAAAAATTGATTTTATAAGTCCTCATGTAAATATGGAGATAAAAAAGAAAAAAAGTAGCAGAAAAATAATCCCAGCAAAACCTTTTATATTGTTTTGAAACTTTTCAAAAGATGCTGATGTTAACTATAAAAACATGTTAGCAGCATTTATTAGAAAAATCTCAAAGAATGCAACATAATACAATACCAAACTTTCAACGACGAAATTAATTAAAACATACAACATTGCAAGGTCACTTGTAATCGATGAAACTAAAAAAAATAACATAGTTTTAACAATTTATTTATTGCCTTTTTGTAACGATTTTAACCATGAAGCAAGTTTTGTTTCATTAGCACTATGTTTAGCCGGATAGTAATATTTAGCATTTTGCAATTCCTCAGGTAAATATTGTTGCTTGATTCACCCATCAGAATAATCATGGGGATATTTATATCCAATAATTCCTAATTTTGCACTAGATTTATAATGTCCGTCACAAAGATGTTTTGGAATTGGCGGAATGTTACCATTCATAATGTCAGTTGAAGCGTTTTTCATTGCTAAATAAGCAGAATTTGATTTAGGCGATAGAGCCATTTCAATCGCTAAATTTCCTAAAATTATCGCAGCTTCAGGAAAACCAACTTCTTTTGCTGCTTGCAATCCTAAATAAACTCGAATGCATAAATTGGGGTTTGCTAGACCAATATCTTCGTATGCAACCATTTGCATGCGCCGGGAAATGGATACTAAATCACCACTCAATATTAATCTTCCTAAATAATGAAGGGCTGCGTCAACATCGCTGCCTCGTAATGATTTATGCAATGCTGATTTTAAATTATGAAATTCATCACCATAATGGGCGTTAGTCACATAAACTTGATTCATAAGATTATCTAAAACTGCTTTGGTAATTTTCACATCACGATAAAGATGAAAAATTAAATCAATGATATTAATCGCGGCTCGTATGTCTCCCAGGGTTTTAGTTGCAATAATTTGAAGGATAGCATTTGACACATTTTTCATTTGTGAATTTTTAACAATTGTTTTTAAGCATGCGAATGTTTCAGTTAAATTCAGGGGTTGTAACTGCAAAATCTGGCACCGACTGCGAATGGCTGGATTGATTACAAAAAAAGGATTTTCCGTAGTGGTAGCAAACATGACAAAAGTTCCATTTTCTAAACCTGATAATAAAATATCTTGCTTATCTTTATTGAGTCGGTGAATTTCTTCAACAATTAAAATATAGTTAGCAGACACCTTGGCGGTAGCGATAATGTCAGTGAGCACTTTTTTCTCATCAGTACTCGCATTAAAAATTTTATAAGGCATTTTTAAATCATTGGCTAACGCTAGGGCCAGTGATGTTTTACCAACTCCTGGTTTGCCGTAAAAAATTAAAGAAAAAACCTTCTTCGTCGCCGCAATTCTTGCGATAATTCCCTTCTCATTTAATAAATGTTTTTGCCCAAAAATATCTTTAATTGTTGATGGTCGTAACGAAAGAGCTAGCGGTTTAGTTTTCATAATCAGTCGAATTATTTTTAATCATTCAGTTGTAAAGTTGTGAGCTTTCCAGATTGTTTTTGCTAGCAATATATTTGCATGCATCTTTTAAACGAACGTTAATTTTAGTTAATTCATTAACCAAACATGCCGCTTCAGACCAAGTTATTTTTTGACTATTTTCTACTGTTAAATTGTTATTATTAATTAAAATAACAAATTCACCCTTAACCGTAATTTTGTCAATTATTTCTTCAGGCGAACCAAAATAATAAGTCTCGTTTAATTTTGTTAATTCCCTAGCAACACAAAGATCAGCATTTAAAAAAACCTTACTAATCGTTTTCAACGTGTTAATAATACGGTGAACCGACTCGTAAAAAATTAGGGTTGTTTTATAGTTTTTTAATTCGTATAATCTTTCTTCTAAAAGGTGATTGCTTCGCGGCAAAAAACCATCAAAATAAAAATTATTCGCCGGAAAACCTGATCCCGAAAGAGCACAAGTAACCGCACATGGGCCGTTAACGATTACAATTGGATGCTCGGGGAATTTTGAACGAATTGTTTTGATCAAAATCTGGCCCGGATCACTAATTACTGGATAGCCAGCATCACACATTAACGCACAATTATTATTACTAATGATCTCTAGAAAAGAACTGATTTTTTGCATTTCGTTAAACTTGTGATAACTTTCAAAAAGAACGTGCGAGAATTTGATATTTAACAAATTAAATAGTTTTTTGGTAACTCTAGTATCTTCACAAAATAAGTATTTGATTTGAGAAATCGTTTGTTTGGCCCGCTCTGAAAATTCTTGTAAATTGCCAATTGGAGCAGCAATTACATAGAATGCATTTTTGTTAGTCATGATCTTTTAAAATCTTTTTTAAAGTTAATCAATTGTAATTTAGTAGATTTAGTTGTTTAAATAATTGTTTATGGTTAAAATATTCAATTTTAAGTTGATCACATAAAAATAAACGCTTGTTTTTATTATTTAATTGCAATCCTAAATATTCTTGTCATGTTAAAGATGCATTAGTGCAGTCATATGTTTGAAGATAATTTGCAAACGCATGAATAACGGCTTCATCATCAGCTTCAGCAATTCCATTTTTTCTTTGACCATTTTTGATATCAAAAGGATTAATAAAACACTCCTTGTAAGTTGACAAAACTGCTCGAAGACGGTTACGAATTTTCTTGCCCTGATAATCTGGATCTAAAAACAAAATAATCCCATTGTGTCTTGCGGCTTGAATAATCCGGTTTATTGTCGTTTTTTTTAAATCAGAACCATTGGTTTCAATCGTTTTTACGTGAAATAATTTTTGTAGTTTTTGGGTATCGGTTTTTCCTTCAACCACTACCGTTTCTTTGATAAATCTTCGAGAATTTTTGGTAGATTTGGTGACTTGATTCATTTGTCATATTCCCCATAAATTGATGAAACCGAACCACCATGCATATAACTATGGAGCACTTTTGCGTAAAAAATATCTAAGGAAATTATTTCTAAATTAGTAATTTCTTTTAATTCTTCGCGTGGAGGAACTGTATCAGTGATATAAATTTTATCAACAATTTTTTTATGATTAATTTCTAAAAAGTTTTTAATCGCATCGCCATTAAACAAACCATGGGTTGCCATGATCACAACTTTCTTCGCACCCTTTCGCTTTAAAAGTTTGGCAGCTGAAATGATGGTGCCGCCTGTATCAATCATGTCATCAACCAAAACACACGTGCAATTGCGGACATCACCTAAAACGTTAACGGATTCAGCAACATTTGGTTTAGGACGGCGTTTGTCAATAATTGCCAAGGGCAAATTTAAATCTTCAGCAATCCGCCGAGCCCGCTTAACCCCACCATAATCAGGTGAAACAATGGTTAAAGGTTCGTTTTTATAATCAACTAACAAATAACATAATAAAACTTGTGATGCTCTTAAGGTGTCAACCGGAACGCTGAAAAAACCTTGGATTTGCTCGCTGTGGATATCGGTTAACGCAATGCGAGTTGCTCCAGCTGCCACTAATAAATCAGCAACTAATTTTCCAGTAATTGGTTCGCGACCTTTAGCCTTGCGGTCTTGGCGAGCATATCCGTAATAAGGAATTAAAACACTAATGGAACGTGCTGACGCCCGTTTAAAAGAATCAATGGCAATCAATAATTCCATTAAATTCTCATTTACTGGCTTGGATGTCGACTGCATCACAATCACATCTTTGCCGCGGATGGAAATATCTGAACGAATGTAAATTTCGCCGTCTTTAAACCGATCAATTTTAATGTCACCCGGAGCAATTTTTAACAATTTACAAGTTTTATCAGTAATTTCTTTGGCAGCAGTTAAACCAAAAATAATATGGTTGTTAAGAAAATGAGTGTGGTGACGTTCACAATATTCAGCGGGATATTTGCAAAAAAGTTGCGTCATTTTTTTATCCTTTATAACTTCCCTCATTGATTATAATAAAACATCATAAAATCCTTACTAAATTAAAGTGAAAAAGCAAACTGAAAATACATGAAAATATGACTACCATTTACTAATTTCGTAGTCATATTTGTTAAGCATCTTTAAACTTTTTAATATCGAAAACCATGTATGCAAAATCTAATAAATCTTGAGAACTAGTTCTGATGCATTCCGTTATCAAACATTAATTCCAAAATTTCGTCAGCGGTAATTGTGCCAAAATAGCGCATTAAATCAATATTATCTAAAACATTTTTTACACTAGGTTGATCAAAGTTAATCCCGATGAATTGATCAATAATTTCACTTAAATCACTAATGCTTAAAAAATCACCATAGAATTTAATGTCGACGATTTTCCCTTTATTAGTTTGTAAATTAACTTCAATCAATCCGCCTGCAAATTTCCTTTTATTAACAAAAGCAAATTCTTTCGTTTCACCATAGTTTCACGCTCACGTGCTAAAATGGTCTTTGGCCCGTTTTTCAATCCAAGCTAGGGCATGTTCGTCGAACTTTACAATTTTGGCACCACCATGTTCCACAAACCATAAGCATAAGGCATTTTTAAATTGTTCAACGTCTTTCATTGCTGAATTAGCTGGCAAATGATCAATAATATTAGTAATTCGCTTACGAATCGAATCAATTCCCTTCGCACTCATTTTGGATAAATCAACATTTAAGTAAGAAGTTAACAAATCAAAATTAACATTGAACATTAACGTTCCGTGTTGTAATAATTTATTCTTATACAAATATTGGGCATTACCACTAATTTTTTTGCCATCAATTTCAATATCATTCCGGCCGTGAAAAGTGGCATTAACGTTTATGCTTTGCAAAAAATCGACAACAGGCTGACCAATGATGTCAAACCGACAGGGCTTGTTAATTTCGCTACGATCAATAATCGTGTAGCACAAATTACCTAAATCTTGATAAACCGTTCCGCCACCAGAAAAACGGCGGACCAGATTAACGTGATCTCGTTGAACGTTTGCCAAATTAATTTCTTTGTAAGTGTTTTGGTTCCGACCAACAAAAATCGTATTATCATTTTGCCAAATAAAAAGAATCGGCTCGTTGCTAGGATTTTTATATTCTTTTAACAAGTACTCTTCAGTAGCAACGTTAAGGTATGGTTGCGTGGTTTTGGAAATGAATAATAAGGACATTTTTTCTAGTAACTAATCATCAATAGTTAGGCTTCAGCATGATCTGCAAAAAAATCAACAACAATTTTTCTAGCCGCATCGCCAATTGATTCAGCAATTGCCGGATGGGGATGAATTGAGTTGTACAAATCAAAAACAGTTAACTTGTGCCGCATCGCCAAAGCGATTTCACTAATCATGTCACTGGATACCGAACTAATCATGTGCACCCCTAAGATTTCGCCGCTTTCTTTATGAGCTAACATCTTCATGATGCCGCGGGTTTCGCTATCTGCTACGGCCTTGCCGTTAGCCGCCATTGGCAGCACAACCTTAACGTAGGGAATTTTTTGGTTAATCAATTCTTCTTCAGGATAACCAACACTAGCCACTTCGGAATGAGTATAAATACAACTTGGAGTGTAATGTGGTAAAACTTTCAAAGGTTTTTTACCCAAAATATAATCGACGACATAACGGGCTTGGTGATAAGCGTAATGGGCAAGCATCAATTGGCTAGTAACATCACCAATTAAATAGATATGCGGTAAAGAAGTTTGTAGATTTTCGTTTAATTTGATGTGACCAGATGCGGTTTTTTCTAAGTTTAAAGGTTGTAATAATTCGTCATTTGCCTTGCGACCAACACATTCTAAAATGTAATCAGCACTAATGGAGGTACTTTCGCCACTAACACTATAGTAAAGGGTTGAACCTTGAGCTTTTTCAATTTTGGCATTAGTAACAATTTTCACGCCAAAATCAACAAGGTGTCTAGTCGCATGACGGCTAATATCACCATCTAAACGTTCTAAAATTTTAGGTAAACCCTGAATAATCGTTACATCAGTTTTAAGTGCAGCATAAATGGTTGCCATTTCCACACCAATCACCCCGCCACCAACGACAGTTAATTTCCGTGGTAATTTCGGCAATGATAATGCTTGGGTGGAATCAATCATTTTGCCTGATTGATATGCTTCTTTAAAGCCTGGCAGATTTAACGAACGGTTGGAACTACCCGTAGCAACAATGATGTTTTCGCCCCAATATTGTGTGCCGTTAACAGCAACTGTGTGCTCGTCAATAATCTTTGCTTCACCCTCAACAACAGTGGCTTTAGCGGTTTTCAAAATATACTTTACGCCATCAACTAAAGTGTTCACTACCTTTTGTTTTCGAGCTTGAATCATACCCCAATCAGGAGTAAAAGACGACCCTTCGCCAAATTTAATCCCATACGAACTAGCATGTTCTAAATATGTGGCGATTTTACCGCTTTTAATCAATGCTTTAGTGGGAATACAACCCACATTTAAACAAACACCACCAAACATTTCTTTCTCAATAATCAACACCTTTTTTTTATAGTGGCCAGCATGTTCAGCAGCCATATAGCCACCAGGACCAGCTCCGATGACAATGATATCAAACTTATCCATGATAATTTCTTTCTTTCTAACCTAAATTTTTAAAAATCATGATAACCATCAATCTGAATATCACGTGAATTCAAAGCTTCGGAAATAACTTTAGCAAAGCGGCCAACATCTGCACCATCAATCCAGCGGTGATCAGCAGCAATTGTTAATGGCATAAATTGCTTAGCAATGTATTTACCTTCATTGTTTTTAACAACACGTTCTTCAATCGTGCCTGTGGCAACAATTGCTAACTCAGGAAAGTTAATAATCGGCACGCCAAAAGCCGCACCAATTGAACCAAAATTCGTTAAACTAATGGTACCACCACGAATTTCAGCAAGTCCTAATTTTTTTTGACGGGCTTTAGTTGCTAATTCAGCGATTTTTTGACCAATTTCAATAATTGATAAAGCGCCAGCGTTTTTAATGTTTGGAACGATTAAACCGTTTTCTGTATCAACAGCAATTCCAAAATTGATTTCCTTTTTAAAATGAATTTTATTTTGTTCCTTCACATAAGAAGCATTAAAAATCGGGTATTTTTCAATTCCAAAAATTATGGCTTTCACTAAAAACGGTAAAAAACTTAACTTTAGATTATACTTGCTAAAAATATCGTCCTTAATTCTTTTCCGATAGTTAACTAAGGTTGTCATATCGACATAAAAAGTTAGTGTGGTGAAGGGAATTTCATTCTTAGCAATACTCATTTGTCTGGCAATTGCAGCCCGGATCATCGAAACATCTTCGAGCCGATCGCCAGGATTTAGCTTAATTTCATCACTACCCATAATTTATCTCTCCGAGTTAAAAAATAATATCGTTAAAACTTTTTATTTCCTACATGAAAAATGCGTCCTTGAACGTGCAAAGCGCATTAATTCATTATTTTTTTTGCTTACCAAAAAGAGGTAAAACCTTATTAGAAACCGTCACTTCGCCAACGACTGAAGCACCCTTGTCTTCTTTTACTGATTCAAGCTCTTCTTTTGGTGATTCCTGTCCAACTGGTGTAGGTTCTGGTTTTACTTCTACCGCAATGGGTTGGGGACTATTTGGGCTAACTGCTGGTTGGTTTTCAGAAGTAGCTGCACTAACTCCGGGTTGGTCTTCAATTAAAGCAATGACGTCACCAACGTGAATAACCTGGCCGACAGCAACAAGAATTTGGACAATAACCCCACCAACTGGAGTGGGAATATCGCTAGTAACCTTATCGGTTTCCACATTTAAAACCGGATCATCAACTTTTACCGTGTCACCGACTTTTACGAAAATGTCGTTAATTTTTCCTTCTTCCAGCCCTTCTCCTATATCAGTAAACTTAAATTCATACATGTTATGATCAAATCCTTTCGGCAAATAAAAACTTTATCTTAGTAATCCATCAATTATTTTAACAGTTCAGCAACTGCATCTTTAACGCGTTGTTCAAGTTTAAACTGAATGTGTTCGCCTTTGGCTAAAGGGATGTTAATATCTCATCCAGTTACACGTACTGGCGGCTTAGTTAATGAAATGCCATTTTCCACAACGGTAGTAATGATTTCAGCAGAAACACTAAATGATTTAACTGCTTCGTGAACGACTAGTAAGCGGCCGGTTTTGCGTACGGATGCAAGAACGGTTTCACGATCTCATGGCGAAATCGTACGGAGATCAATTAGTTCAACCGCATCACCAAAATCTTGAACCCAGTTAAAACAATCCACAACTAAAGGACCATAGGTCACAACCGTAAGTTTATTACCTTCTTGTAAAACATTAGCTTCGCCAATTGGTACTTGATAAGCTTCTTCAGGAACTTCTTGACGGAAGGCACGATACAAGCGTTTAGGTTCTAAAAAGACAACAGGATCGGGATCGTTAACAGCAGCTAAAAATAATCCTTTAGTGTCATAAGGATTGGAAGGGTAAACTACTTTTAATCCAGGAACATGCGAATAGATCGTTTCAAGTGATTCACTGTGGTGTTCTAACGCCTTAATGCCGCCACCCATCGGAATACGTAAAACAAGCGGAACATGACGTTGACCGCGTGTTCTTCCACGGTATCTTGCAGCATGTGCAAATAATTGTTGGAGGGCTAAAAAGGAAAAACCATCAAATTGAATTTCAACAATGGGCTTCAATCCTAAGAGAGCAGCACCAATTGCACAACCAGTCATTGATGCTTCGGAAATTGGCGAATCCCATACCCGTTCTTCCCCATATTTTTTTTGCAAGCCTTGGGTCGCCCGGAACACCCCGCCTTCAAATCCGGAATCTTGTCCATAAAGAACAACGTTTTTATCATTTGCTAACGCAATATCCATCGCGTTATTTAACGCTTGAATATTATTTAATTCTTTGCTACTCATTGTATAAACATCCTATTTAAAGTATTTTTTAGCCAACTCTTTTTGTCTAGCGAGTTCAGGCGTAATGGTTCCATATTGCACATCAAAAAGATCATCAACAGTCACATTGTGCATTAATTCAGCACAAATTTTGTATTCACTTTCGACTAAATCGGCAATTTCTTTTTGCATTGCTTCTTCTTTAGTTGCATCCCAATGACCGTTAGCAACTAACCACTTATTTAAACGTTCAATCGGGTCTTTTTTCATTCCTTCAGCGTGCTCTTCAGCAGTTCGATAAATTGTTGGATCATCCGAAGTTGTGTGTGGACCTTGGCGGTAGGTTACAAATTCAATTAATACTGGGCCCATGCCGCTACGAATGTACGCTAATGCATCCCTAGCTGCATCATAAGAAGCAAAGAAGTCATTACCATCAACCCGAACTCTCGGAATCCCAAAAGCGATTGCTTTTGATGAAATATCACTCACTGCAGATTCGTCTTTTAACCGTGTGGAAATAGCAAACCCGTTGTTGTTAACACAGAATAGACTATTTCATTTGTGAATTGCAGCTAAATTAATTCCTTCATAAAATTCGCCTTCGGCAGTTCCCCCATCACCAATGAAGGAAACAGAGACCGCTTTTTTACCTTGGTATTTAAGGGCATAGCCTAAGCCAGCATTTTGGGAAATTTGCGAACCGATAATAATATTAATCGGTAAAACATTCACACCTTCGGGAAAAACGCTGCCTAACTCGTTGCCAGCTCAATAAAGCATTAGTTTATGAATTGGAACGCCACGCATGATCATTAAGCAATCGCTACGAAAAGCGGGTGCTAATCAATCGTTTTTGTGCATTGCTAAGGCAACAGCTGCTTGCAAGCCTTCTTCGCCTAAGTTTGGAGCAAAGTTTGCCATCTTTCCAGAGCGTTGTCAACTCAACATTTTTTTATCCTTTTGCCGACTAATATTCATGAATTTGTAAGCTTCAAGAATTTTTTCAACTGGTAAATTAGGAGTATAACCTTCGGCTAATTTACCATCGGTGTCCATTACTTGAAACAGCGTTTCCGGAACATTACTTTTTACAAGAATAGCCATTTTGTTTTTCCTTTTTGTCCTCGCCAATTGCGTTTAATAGAGAGTAAAAACTCCCAATTTCATAATTAATGTTTATGATTCTACTTTAAAAAATTTAAAAAATAATAAAAAAGTACTTGGTTAATCTTTTTATTAAAAACCAATTAGAATAAAACGCTTATTTTTCAAAAATAAAACTTAAACTTAGAGTAAGTTGTTCACTGATTATTGCTAGATAAAAACCGGAAAATACCAATAACAAACATGATGATAATGGGATGTTTGTAATGCTAGAGATAAAATGATTAGTTTAATTACTAATTGTTTTAATTTTGATAAAACAACTAAAAAACTAACTAACGCTTTGTTTTTTGAATGATTTTACAAGTGCAAATCACTAAACATGATCTATTTTTTGGGTTTTTGAATGGAAGCAATGACCATTTCCTAAAAAATCGAGGCAATATCCATAGATTCACGAGAAAAATTGCTTAAATTGTGGCTAAAATGCAATAAAACTTGAAATAATTTTAATAATTTTAAATATTACAATAATAATATAGTAACCATGAACAATCTACAAATGAGAAAATAGCAATGAAACTAAAAAAAGCATGCATCATCACAACCCCGATTTTTTATCCATCAGGTGCTCCACATATTGGTCATGCATTTACAACTATTTTGGGTGATTTTATTAAGCGATTTAAACAGCAACGTGGTTATGATGTGTTTTTACTTACTGGTAGCGATGAACATGGCAAAAAAATCCAAACAAAAGCAGTTTTAGCAAACAAAACACCTCAAGAATATGTTGATCAAAATAGTTTGCGATTTAAAGATCTTTTTGATAAGATGCAAATTTCATATGATCAATTCGTACGCACCACAAATTCTGAACACGAACAAGCAGTGCAAGCAATTTTTACAAAAATTCAAAGCCAAGGCAATATTTATCTTGATGATTGGGAAGGTTTATATTGTGTTGATTGTGAAGAAAACTATACTGGATCGCAAGTGATTATCAAAAATGAAAAAGCTTTTTGTCAAATTGGTCATCCTATAGAAAACCACAAAGAAAAAACTTATTTCATTAAAATTGCAGAATACGAATCACTAATAAAAAAATTTTTAGTAGAGCAGCAATTAAACATTTTTCCAGATAGTCGTTTTAATGAGTTGATCAACAATTTTTTAAATACAGGTTTAAAAAACTTATCAATTAGTCGCGAAGAAGTCACTTGGGGAATTCTGGTGCCTGGCGATGATAAGCAAACGATTTACGTCTGGTTTGACGCTTTGTTTTCTTATTTAACTGGTACTGGCTACTTAACTAGTCATGATAGCAATTTTCAAAAATATTGAAATGATCCTAATAGTGAACGTATTCAGTTGCTTTCTAAGGAAATTGGTCGCTTTCACTGCATCTACTGGCCGTTATTTTTAACATTTTTAAACATTCCGCTGCCAACGCAATTTATTTTACATGGCTGAATTGTTGATGAAAATGGAACAAAAATGTCAAAGTCTTTGGGTAACATCATTGATCCCTATAATTGGGTGGAGCAATACGGTAATGACGCGATGCGCTACTACTTGTTAAAGGAAATGAATTTAGCAAAAGATAACCGGTGTGGCAAGCAATTGCTCGAAAGTGTCTACAATGCTGATTTAGCAAATAATTTAGGAAACTTAATTTCACGAACCATTGGAATGTTAACTAAATACCAGAATCAAATCATCTTACAACCCGAAAACTTTGATGAACAGTTACAAAATTTATTTGAACAATTAAAATGCTTACCCATTTCCTTTGAAAATTTAATTAACCAAAAGTCGTATCATGCAGCATTTACCCATTGTATTGAAGCTGTTGTAAGAATAAACAAGGCAATTCAAGATTACAAGCCGTGAGAATTATTTAAAAATAATCAAAAACAAAAGTTAGCTAATTTATTATTTTTAGCAGCAGCGACAATTCGCAACGTTTTTGTTTTGTTAGAACCTGTTTTCATTAATAAATCCAAACAAGCCTACCAACAAATGAACTTTGACTCAAAATTAACCACCATCGATAGTTTGCAAAATCATTTTGCAATCTGCAATGTTAAAGTCAACCAAGCTTACCCCTTATTCGAACGAATTCAAAAAAAGTAAAAGATCGCATTAGTAATTTTTTTGAACCTAAACAATAAAAACTTTGCAAAAAAAATCCGAACCTAATTTATGCCAGAAATAAAAATAATAAACCTTAATTACTGAAACATGTTGGTTAAGAACATGCAGAAAAAACGCATTAATCGAAGCGAAAATTTAAAACATTTCTCGTTAAATTCATTGCGTTAATTTCGGGTGGTATTTGGTAAAATTAGCGTATCATCTCGAATTATTTACCACTTTTAAAATTTCGATAAATCCCGTTGGAATCATGCTGGCAATAAATGCAATTGCAAACAGTCATCCGTAGTTGAAAACATCAATGCTTTTTTGATTGTTTATTGTTAAATCTTTAAAATCATAGTGAGTAGTGTTAAAAACGTAAACGTTACTATTAAACACTTCGTTAACTTTGGGAATTAAAATCACAAACAGAATTAGCGATAAGGAACCAAGGCTTGCAAAAACTAAGTATTTAATATCATGTCAACGGTATTTAAAAATCGTATATCGACTAAAAGTATTAAAAGCGTTAAAGGACTGGCTAACAGCAATCACGACAAAAGCAGATAATGATCCAGCAGTTTGCATGTTATAAATAAAGTCACGATCTTGCCCCGTTGCTGTTTCAAATTGTTTAAAAAGCCTTACCATTTCATAATAGTTAAAATTAACAAAAGAACTACTAGCCAAATAAAACATCAATAACGCTATGCTTGAAAACATGATGCTTTGAAGAATGATTCGAACCACCATCTTGACACTGATTAAGTTATCATCCATTTCCGGTTTTAATGACATAATGTGACGATGGGGACGTTTCATTCCTAACGCAATTGCTGGTAAACTTTCAGTTACTAAATTAATTCATAAAATTTGAATGGCTGTAAATGGGCTGAACGAAAAAATTAACATTCCAAACAATAATGATAATAAGCCGCTAATATTAGCAGTAAATAGCGTTAACATAATTCGCTTTAAATTATCGATAACACCGCGCCCTTCGCGAATCGCTTCAACAATTGTTGCAAAATTATCATCTGTTAAAACCATATCAGCAGCATTTTTTGCCACTTCAGTTCCTGTGATACCCATAGCAACGCCAACATCAGCGGCTTTTAATGCTGGCGCATCATTAACACCATCACCAGTCATGACGACAACTTCCCCATTAGTCTGTAAGGCTTTAACAACCCGAATTTTATCTTCGGGTGTGACGCGAGCATAGACGGCAATATTATTCACTTCCTTTAAGAAATTATCCTCACTAAGTTGTTTTAATTCATCACCAGTAATTACTTTTTTGTCATGATCCAAAATACCTAGTTCGCTAGCAATTGAACTAGCTGTCAAAATGTAATCACCCGTAATCATCACCGGGCGAATGTGGGCTTTTTTACAAATATCAATGGCATGTTTTGCTTCGCTGCGCACCGGATCCATAATCCCAAAAATGGCAACTAGATTTAAGTCTTTTTCAATGGTTTCATGACTAATGTTTTTAGGTAATTCTTTTAAAAATTTAAAGGCAAGAGCTAAAACTCGTAAACCTTGCTTTGACATCATATCGGTTTGGGTTTTAAAATTAGTTAAATTTTCATTATTAGCAACGTTAAATAAGCTTGAAGGTGCTCCTTTGGTGATTACTAGAAAACCGTTTTCTCAAGAATGAATTGTGGTCATTAATTTCCGAGTGGAATCAAACGGAAATTCTTCAATCCTTTGGTGAGTTTTTTGCAAATTTTCAAACGCAATACCAGACGCAACGCCAATATTTACTAATGCTAATTCAGTTGGATCGCCAACAAAGGTACCATCATCATCTTTAACATCGGTGCACAACATCGCTGCTTTAATAATTTGTAAATGTTTTTCGTTTTCAAAATTCGTTTGTTCTTGCAAGCCATCATGCCATTTGACCATTTGCATGCGGTTCTGGGTAAGTGTTCCGGTTTTATCACTACAAATTACCGAGACTCCACCTAAAGTTTCGACAGAATTCATTCGTTTGATTAAAGCATTACACTTAATCATGCGCTTGATACCCAATGCAAAAACCACGGTCATGATGGCAAATAGTCCTTCAGGGATTACAGCAATGGCAATTGAGATCCCGATCTTAATGCCGTTTGATCAAGTATTTTGAATATTAGCAATATTATTAACATAAAAGATGTAAATCAAGAAGACAATAACCAAAAAAAAGCCTGCAGTAATTCCTAAAATACGACTTATTTTCGCAATTTTTTTCTCAATACGACTTGCTTGGTTTTTTGCATCATTTAACAGTCCGGCAATCTTACCAATTTCGGTGTTCATTCCGGTCTTAGTAACTAGAATTTTGGCCCGTCCTTTAGTTACCGTGGTGCCCGAAAAAACATAATTTTTTCGATTCGAAATAATCGTATTTCTCGTGGTGATGAAATTTTCATCTTTTTCAACTGGTAACGATTCGCCAGTAAGAACTGCTTCCATACAAAAAAAAGCACTAGATTCGATGATAATACCATCTGCTGTAATTAAATCGCCAGCGTCTAAAACCATAATATCGCCGGGAACTAATGATTCAGAGTTAATAACGCTAAAATCATTATTGCGATAAACTTTTACCTTTGTCACAATCATCTTATTTAAGGACTGGACAGCTTTTTCAGACTTTGCTTCTTGAATCACACCAAAGACGGCATTAATAAGAACAATTAAAAAAATAATGAAAGGCTCAACACGTTCCACAATTCTTTCAGTTTCTGTGATTCCTAAATCAGTGTGAAATGTTGGTATAAAAGCAATCAATAGCGAAATAATAGCAGCAATTAACAACAAAATAATCATTGGATCTTTAAATTGCTCTAAAAATCGCAATAATCAACTAACTGGTTTTTTGGTTTTTAGTTTATTGGGTCCAACTATCTTATAACGTGATTGTACTTGTTCAGAAGTTAGACCCTTCTCCGTGTCAGATTCTAATTCTTTTAATGCAGAAGATAAATTACTGTTCAAAGTGTACCTACTATATGAAAACAATTTAAAAATTTCATTAAATCAATTATCTTTAAATTTATATCAAAAAAAATAAAAATACCTAAAAAAGGTATTTAAGTTTAATATAAATGTTGCTTCTTTTGCATCCGCTTACGTGCTAATTTACGTTTTTCGCGCATTCTCAACCCTGGACGAAGGTGATACTCATGACGGCTCATGGCACGTTTAGTTTCGCTAGAAATCCGCTTGAATTTCTTTAAAGCAATTTCAAGATTTCCATCTTTGATTTCAATTTTTGGCATTATAATCACCCCCTTTCTAAAATAGTCAATTTGTTATAGTTGAATTTACTGTTAAAAATCGTCATCATCAAAACTAGAAAAAATATCATTTTGTTTTAAATTTTCCGTTAAGGCTTGTCTTTTCTTCCGTAACTCCTGATAACGTTTTTCTTCGGCTAATTTTAATTCATTAACTTTTTTGAGCTCGCTGTGAATCAACTCCCGATCTTGCTTAATGGCTGAAACCTCTTTATCAACATGCTTTTCAAAATTTAATGCATCGTTATATTTTCTATTTATAGTTGATTGTTTGGTTCGGTGAAAATCAAAATCTTGTGAAAGTAAATTTTCAGACTCAATTTTTAACGAGTTATTATCGATTTTTTCACTTGTAGCCGATGGCAAGTTTATTGTTTTAGAAGACTCAAAGTCATACAATTTACTATAAGACAAATTTGAACTAGAATTATCATGCTGATTTGGTAATTTATCTTCTAAACTTTGTGTATTAGACCGAGTAGGTTTAAAGCTTGTTGTTGAATGATTGTTTTCAACAAGTTCATCACTGGAAGCGTAATGTTTACGTCTAGGTTGTTCATCAGTTCGAAAATCATTAGAGGCTTTCTTAAAATCTAAACTTGACTTTTCTAAATTTTTCGAATTATTATCTAATCGCATTTGGGCTTTTTTCAAAATATGGAGAACTTCTTCACGGGTGTATTTTTCGTCTAATGGGTCATTTTTTCCAGAACGAAATGGCAAACCAACATATGATTTCATCCATTCACTTTGATTGAGTCCAGAACGTTTAGCGTTTCTTCAAGAACGTTTCATGTTCTTTTTTTCTAACTTGGTCTGGGGGCATAAAAAACGAATCAATAATCTTGTTCGCAATACGTCGCCATTAGTCATTAGTTCAATCAGGTCATCGTCAATGAATGGTTGTTTATTTGGTGATGAATTCGATAAAGGGGTTGCATCGTTCAGAGAACGATTGATTCCCTTTTTTTGCAAAATTCTTTGTCGAAAACGCTTAAAATCCTCTTCACATTCTTTGCCGTATGCTCTAATAAAATCATGAATATTAAACTCACCATAATATAATTTACAATCTTTAATATATTTTGGTCAAGAAAAATCAATATGGTAATAGTTTTTATACCCTTCTAAAAACATTTCTCACTTGTTTTTGTTTTTAGATGCTGCTTCGCGGGTAAAATCAATCGTCGAACTATTAGAAACTGGATTAGTTTCGTCTAGAATTGTCATCTCGTCATCTATTTTGCCATTTCTCATATGCACTCCACAAAAATAAATAAACACGTGCTTGAAATAAGCATCCGTTCACTAGTTTTGTTTACTAATTTATTATACATTACAAAAATCGATATTTTAAACGTCTTCTCTTTTTTTCGAAAAGGAACCTCAAGGCATTTATTATCTAATCCAAATACACATTATGTAGTTTCTTAAGGCTGAAATCTAGTAGTTAGAATTTTTTGTTCTTATAGTTTTTTATTTAGATTTAAAAACATACCAAATCTTAGTAAAAGATTTAAAAAAGATAATTAGCGTGTCCGCAAAATGCAAGCAAAATTTTGTTAACTATTTATCAATAAAATTTAACAAGAGATTCGTTTTGAAATTTAAATTAAAAAGACATTAAGATAATCTATCTGATTTTCGATAATTATGATTGCGCAAAATATTGCTAAAATAATAAAAATAACATTTTATAACTTTTTTGGCTAAAAACATACAGGGGACACAAAATATATGGATCAAAAACTCAACGATCAAGAACAAGTTCGTTTTAATAAACTCAAAGCATTACAAAAAATTAATAAAAATCCTTATGAAGTAACAAAGATTGATCGCACCCATAATAGTCTTACTTTTAAAAAAGAGTTTGATCATTTTGCCAAAGAAGAATTGAATAACTTAACTACTCAAATTGTTTTAGCCGGAAGAATTGTTGGCATCCGTCGGACGTTTATGATTCTTCAAGATTTTTTTGGAAGAACTCAACTTTATTTAAACAAAACTAAACAACCAGAAATCTTCGATTATTTCGATAATTTTTTAGATTTAGGCGATATTGTTCATGTTGAAGGGAATCCAATGAAAACAAATACAAACGAATTAACTTTAAACGTTAATAAATTAATCATTGTTAGTAAATCACTAAAAACGCCACCAGAAAAATATCACGGGATCACCGATGTTGAAGAACGTGCGCGGAAACGATATCTAGATTTAGTGTATAACCAAGAATCCATGGAAGTGTTTAAACTAAGAACACGAATTATTAGTTTAATACGTACTTACTTGGACTTACAAGATTTTTATGAAGTTGAAACGCCTGTGTTACAACCAATTTTAGGCGGGGCAAATGCGAAACCTTTTATCACTAAATACAATGTGTTAAAACAAGATTTTTATTTACGAGTAGCAACAGAAATTGCTTTAAAAAAATTAATCGTTGGCGGCTTTGAAAAAGTTTATGAAATTGGTCGAATTTTTCGGAATGAAGGTATGGATTCAACTCATAATCCTGAATTTACTAGCATTGAATTATACATCGCTTACGGCAACATCCAAACGGTAATGGAGTTAACTGAAAGTTTAATCAAATTTATTGCCCAAAAAATTAACAAACAACAAATAACAATTAAAAACCAGGTAATTGATCTACAAAAACCTTTTAAAGAAATTAGTATGGTGGAATTAATTAAAGAAGCGACCGGCATTGATTTTAAAACGGTTACAAATGACGAGCAGGCCATCGCTATTGCTAAAAAACACCAAATTCATTTTGAAAATCACCAAACTTCATACGGGCACATCATTAATTTATTTTTTGAAAAATATTGTGAAGATCAATTAATCCAACCAACTTTTGTTGTTGAGTATCCTGTTGAAGTATCACCACTTTCGAAATTAAATTATCAAGATACAAGATTTACCGAACGTTTTGAACTATTTATAAATGGCAAAGAATTTGCTAATGCTTTTAGCGAATTAAATGATCCGATTGATCAACGCCAACGCTTCGAAGCACAAATTCGTGAAAAGCAACAAGGAAATAACGAAGCCGTGGAAATCGATGATGATTTTCTAGAATCGTTGGAGTACGGACTTCCACCAACAGGAGGATTAGGCATTGGGATTGACCGTTTAGTCATGTTATTTTGTGAAAAAAATTCAATTCGTGATGTTTTGCTATTTCCGCAAATGAAATCATTAAAATAACACTTAATTAATTCCTTTACAAATAAATATTGCCTCTTGTAAGATTAAGTTGTTACATACCAAATTTTATTTCCAAATAAAATCCATGGATAAAATTTTTAGCAAGATTTTAACAACTATTACCTTAAAATTCGCATATCCATCAACTAAACCATGCATAATATAATTTGAAAGATGTTTAATATATCGTGAAAAAAGTAATAATTGCAGGGGCGGGAATTTCCGGAGCAACGATTGCTAGACTATTTGCTGAGCAAAATTACCGTGTGGAAGTATATGAAAAGCAAAATCACATTGGTGGCAATTGTTACGATTTAAAAAATGAGGATGGAATTTTGTTTCATCGTTATGGACCCCATATTTTTCATACTGACAAAGAACCTGTAATGACTTTTGTAAAAAGATTTACGAAGTTTAACAATTACGTTCACAAAGTGGGAGTAATAGTAAATTCGCAAATGTACCAATTGCCAATCAATTTTTGCCAAATAAAAAAAATTTTATCGCCAAAAAATGGGGGAAAGTTATGCAGGTTTTTAAAAAGTCACTATCCAGATCAAAAAAAAATATCTTTATTAGATCTTTGTAAAATTAAGCATTTTCAAACTTTAAATCAATTAACAAAATGACTTTTTGAAAATATCTATGCTCCATATACTGCAAAAATGTGAGGAACACCTCTTGAAGCAATTGATCCCAGTGTGGTTGAACGCGTAAAAATTACTTTAGGAGACAGCGAAAACTATTTTTTAGATACGAAATTACAAGGTTTGCCAGTAGACGGTTATACCAGAATGATTCAAAAGATCTTAGAGCACAAAAACATTTCAGTTAAATTAAATTGTGATATTTTTGAACATTTAGAAATTAAGCAAGAACATCTATGGTGAAATAACAAAAAACTAGAAAATATTGTGATCTATTGTGGACCAATTGAAGCGTGTTTAAACCAAAAATTTGGTTATTTACCTTATCGAAGTCTACGTTTTGTTTTTGAAACTTATGATGAAAGTAAAGTCTTGCCATTTGCTGTAGTTAATGACCCATCTCATCACACAAAAACTAGGGATACAGAATATACCCAATTAACAATGCAAAAAATTAATAAAACAATCATTTCTAGTGAATATCCAGGGGCATATAATCCAAATGATCCCTTATATAATGTCCCCTATTATCCAATTAATAAACCTGAAAATATACAACATTATCAACAGTATAAAAAAGCTTTAAAAAATATTAAAAATTTTTACTTGCTAGGAAGATTAGCAGAATATAAGTATTATGACATGGATGCTGCAATTAATAGTGCAATGAATCTTTTTGAACAAATTCATAACAACAATTCAAAATAATCTTTTTTTAATGTAAGAACTATCATTTCTAACAATTTTCTAACACTATTTAATTTAGATTTTTAGTAAAAATATATGAATAATCGTCAAATTTCTTTTAAGAAAAATGAAAAAAACTTAATCAATTCCTTTGATTATTTTGTTAGTAAAAACAGTTTTGCTAAATGGCTTTTTACAATGAAAATTAAAATAAAATTTATAATAAAAGATCTAATTTTTGAAATAAACTCATATTTACCAAAAATCCTAAATTTTGTTAATAATTAAATTGATAAAAACAAAGAACACAACATCAACATGAAGACATTAAATCCCGATCAAAAAATTTTTTTAGGTATCGATTTAGATGGCACGTTATTAACACCTTGTAAAAAAATCGCTCATCAATCTTTTGAAACATTAAAAAAATTTAAAAATTTATACCCTAAGGCAGTTTTGGCATTTATTACGGGACGTTCATTTACTTCAGCAAAAAAATATGTCGAATTGGTTAACAAGCAACTTGGTAAAACAACCATTACTTATTTGGCATGTTTTAATGGAAGTGTCGTTTATAAAGTCGAAGAATCAGAGGGATATACACTTTTAGATAAGCATCTTGTTCTTGATAAGATGGCTGAAAAAATCTGACATTCTTGTCGTAAGCATAAAGTTTTCTTTTGGGGTTATCCACAAGAACCTTATAAGGGAGCTCCATGCATGGTTGGTAGACACCCTCTAGGGCACATTATCCAAATGTTGCGGTGAAAGGATATGCATTACTTAAAGGGTTATATTAATAACAACTATTTTAAAATCAACGTCATGATGTTTTTTTCAAAACGCCTTGATCATTTTATGAAAAATTTTACAAAACATGATCTTGACCAGGTCGAATTAATTCGTGCTAACAACCGATTAATCGAAATAACAGCACATGGCATTAATAAGGGCACAGCTGTTAATTTTATTTGCAATCGTGAGCAAATTCCCGTTTTGTCACGGTGTGCCATTGGTGATTCTGGAAACGATCTAGCAATGTTTAAAGAGGTCACTTTTAAAGCGGCAATCTGTGGCTCGCCACAAAGGTTAATTGACGCATCAACTTATGTCGGAACAACAAAAAATCACAGGCGCTTTAGTTCAATTTTCGAAAACTATTTTTTAAAACTTAAAGGAAATTAATAATGCTTACTGTCGCACATGTTTTACAAAAATTTGAATTATCATGTAAATTAATTGATGGAAAAAATAATTTAAGTAACGAAATAAAAAAGCCGGGTTTAAGCCGTGCAGGCTTTGAATTATCGGGTTTTTTCCTAGATAACCAAATCAAAAGTGTTATTATTTTTGGCAATCGCGAACAGCTCTACCTGTCTTCGTTAAACAAAACGGAAAGAAAGCACCGTTTAAAGCAAATTTTAGATTTAAATCCTCCAACCATTATTTTGACCCAATCATTTAAAGATATTGATTCTTTGATCGAAGCCAACCAAAACTATCAAGTTCCAATTTTATTAAGTACAATGTTTTCAAGCGACATTAATTCTTCAATTGGATTTTATATATCTGAGCAACTAGCAGCATACGAAACCATTCATGGGGTTTTAATTGAAGTTTTTGGTGAAGGTGTTTTAATTCTTGGTGAATCAGGCATTGGTAAATCGGAAATTGCCATGGAAATGATTAAAAAAAATCACTTGTTTATTGCCGATGATGCTGTCGACATTACCATGCTAGGCGGAACCGTTTTAGGCAAAGCGAATGCAATTGCTAAAAATTTTATTGAAGTACGTGGTTTAGGCATTTTAAACATTACAAAAATGTTTGGTATTGAAAAAATCAAAGACTCAACAAGAATCACTGTTGTTGTGGAAATCGTGAACATTACCAATAAGCGTTATGACTTTGAAAGATTAGGTGCTGATTTAAAATATAAGGTGATAAAAGGGATTCGAATTCCTTATTATCTTTTGCCTGTATCACCTGGTCGCAAAGTTAGTGACTTGCTAGAAAGCGTGGTGATTGATTTAAAATTAAAATTGCAAGGCTATAATTCAGCATCTGATTTTATTGGAACAACAAGAAGTCACACAAAAAAAGAAGAAATAGTTACAAATCCTGTAAATCAGGTTCGTGATTACAAAAATAATGAAGGGAGTAAATAAATGAATGAGACAACTTTAAACATTACCCCGGGCTATTCGGGAGGCGTTGGCCCAGGAAATATGGCTGAACCGTTTGGTACGGCTTTTTCTATTTCGGGTTTTGATATTCGTTGGTATGGCCTTTTCTATGCTCTTGGCATTCTGATGGCGATTGTTTTTATTATTGTTAAGTTACGAACATTTTACAAGATTGATGATACACCTTTTTACATTTTTATTTTTATCGCGATTCCCGTAATTTTATTAGGGTCAAGAGCATGATCATTTGTAATTGGTGATCTCAAAATTGGCAGAAATGCTTTTTTTGATTTCCGAAGTGGCGGTCTAGCAATTCAAGGTGGTATTATTTTCACAACTTTATCAGGAGTTATTTGATTTAGTTACATCTTAAGAAAAGTAAAATATTACGTGCATACAAGTGATGCGGTGATCAGAAATGGGATTATAATCTCAGAAATTAATCCAAGAAAAATTAGCATGTGGGTATTAGCGGACACAATATTACCAGCAATTTTAATTGGCCAGGCTTTAGGACGTTGGGGTAATTTTTTTAACCATGAAGTTTACGGCGAAGCAGTACAATCAGTACTAACTGCTGGATTAGGAAGTAATTCAATTACAGTTGATTCCCAAGGACCAGCATTTACGCAGTGGGGATGGCTAAAAACTTTATTTCCTAAAGTATGGGAAAACATGTGAATCGGCAATCCTGCTGAAGGCAACGGAGCCGTTAGTTTTCGGATCCCAATTTTTTTAATTGAGTCATTCATGAACGTAATTGGTTTTTTGATTATGTACTACGTTCTTGAATTCATTCGGGGTTATCGGGCTGGTACTAACGCTGCGTTCTTTTTTGCATGAACTGGAATTGTACGCTTGGTGATTGAAATTTTTCGGGATCAAACTTTCAAATTTCAAACATCCATCGTTACTTCATCAGTTTTTTTAGTATTTGGCATCATCTTTTTATGCTTGGTGTATTTGTTATTTCCACGCATTCGTAAATATCGGGTAATTTACTTTATGTGAGTAAATACAATCGGATGATTTGTTGGTGTTTTTTATTTTTTTAAACAAAAAAAGAGCGTTCCCAAACATTTGCAAAAAGTTATTATTGAACACGCCCGTGAATGAAAAAAATCCCGAAATCATTTCGTTCGTAATTTTTATGAAATGTATTATTTCAATGACAATATTGTTCAAAAGCCTTATGAAGTCACCGATAAAATAAACTTTTCGAATTTAAAAGAAAATGATGAAAATCAGTCGGTTGCTAGTTCTGCTACAAAAAATAATTTAGAAACAATGAGCAAATAATCACTATGTATATTAAACAGTTTATTTTCTTAAGAATTTTGAAAATTTTTCATTGATTTTCAACATCGAAAACTTCTGAAATTAATTCGCAGACAAACAGCAACGAAAATCCACCTAACAATTCTTATCCAACTGAAGTAAATAAAAATGATTTCAAAGAAGAATCAAAGCCTAATGAAAAACTACCTGAAAATAATGATGCGATAAAGCAAGATCAAAAAGATAAAAAACAAAAAAGCAAATACCTGCTTTTAATTAAAAAATATTACGAAAAAAAACCATTTTTATATGCTACTTTAATCATGTGAAGTATTATCATTTTGATTGGTGGATTACTAATTACGCGTGGTTTGGGTCTTTACTAAAAACACGGGATTTTAAACCTTTAAATTTGTTAGTAAAGAGTAAGTATTTTTTATTACTCATCTAATAATTTTTAAACATTAATAAATCAATCAATTTTCAAGTCATGATCCAATTTATTGACTTTATTAAGAAATATTTATGGATCGTTTAGCAAAATTACGATATTAATGACCTTTTTATTATATTATTCATGCAAAAGATAACAAAAATAAAATTTACGGAGAATTATTTATGAATAAAATATACGAAGTATCAGCACAATCATTAGTTGGCACCGAAGGCGTTGTCGAAACATTTGAAGGTAAATTTACCAAACCCCAAAAGGATGAAACAGAAAAAGGCCAAAAGATTCTAAACCAAAATCCTGAGCAATTATTAGCAGCTGCTCATGCTTACTGCTTTTCTTTAACACTGGCACATAATGCAAAATCGAAGAATGTAGTTTTAAAAGAGGCTGTAATTAAAACTACTGTTGAATTACAAATAGTTCCGGGAAAAGGATACGTTCTTGCTTCGGGTGTAGAGATTAATACACCAGGTGGCGTGGATGAAGCAGTAATTGGTGAGTTAATGAAAAAAACCCACGATACTTGCCCGGTTTCCAAGATTTTTGGTAACGATATCTTGTTTTTAAAAGTTAATGGTAAAACCATTCATTAATAAATTTTCATTATTTAAAATTATCAAAAATAATTTGCTAAATTAAAACCAAACTAATAGGACTTTCAAAAAATTTCTATTAGTTTTTTTATCATTCATTTCGAAATTTCCCGAAGAATATCAGGTCCTTGTCTCTAGCAGATCATCTAATTCATCATTAAAGTGAAAAAAATATTTTTTTCTTTTATTATATATAACAAGTTGGTTGTGAAACCATCATTTTGTAGACTTTATTGCCAAGGAGACATTAATGAGTGTTATTATCGAAAGTTTAAAGAAAAAAATCAAAGAGTCAAAAATAATTCCCAAAATTGTTTTTGTTGAAGGATGATCTGCATTTGTTCAGAAAGCAGCAATTAAATTAACAGAAGAAAAGATAATTAAACCGGTTTTAATGTTTCGAAATAAAACTGAAATTCCAGCGACTTTGCCGCCAAATATTCCCCGCTTAATCGTTAGCACCTTAGATTTACTTAAGTATGCTAAAGTACTACATGAATTACGAAAAAGTAAGGGAATGAGTCTGCCGCAAGCTTTAGAAGAAGTAAAAAATCCTAACGTTTTAGCACCACTTTTGGTCAAACTTGGCGAAGTTGACGGGGAAGTTTGTGGAAAAGAATACGCAACGAAAGATACTTTAAGACCTGCTTTACAAATTTTAAAGACTGATGAGACCAGTAAGATCGTTTCGAGTGCTTTTATCATGAACAAAGAGACAGAGCGTTTAATTTTTGGCGATTGTGCAATTAATTTAAACCCTAGTCCTGAAGAACTGGCTGCAATCACTCAAAATACGATTAAATTTGCTAGCCAGATTTTAAACTTTAAAGAAATTAATTGTGCCATGCTTAGTTATTCAACTTATGGATCAGGCAAAGGTGAATCAGTTAATAAGGTGCGTGAGGCCTATGATTTAGTTACTGCTGAGCCATTACCTATGGGAGTAAATGTTGCTGGCGAAATACAATTTGATTCAGCATATGTTGAAGCGGTGCGCAAACAAAAAGCACCAAAATTAAACTGAAAAGAGGGTGCAAACGTCTTTATCTTTCCAAATATTGATGCCGGTAACATTGGTTATAAAATTGCTCAACGTTTAGGTCAATATGAAGCAATTGGGCCAATTTTGTTAGGACTAGCTAAACCAGTAAATGACTTGTCACGTGGGGCTTCAATTGAAGAAATTATTGATGTTGGAATTGTAACAGGAATGCAAGCAGTGATCGCTAATTCTACTAATTAGTAATTTATTAAAGTTTTAAATAAAAATCTACATCCTTAAAATATGAAATTTCCCTCAAAAATTTCATATTTTAATTGTGTCTTTGCAAACTACGATTTTCAAAAAAACTACTAACTTTAATAATATTGATTGTCCTGTAATAAAACAATAAAAAAATGGCTTTAACTAAATTGACAATTTATTTTGTAACAATTATGAACCATAAATGGATTCAATTAGTAGTTTATATCATTGAATTTTAAACAATTTTAACCGCAAAATTATTAAGAAACAAAGGATCGTTTACAACTATGTATGATAAAAGAAGGAGCATTTTCTAATTATTTTTTGCCTAACTAATTTGTTAATTCTTGATATAATAATTAACAAATTAAATGCAATAAAATCGATATAAAGAGTTTAAAAATGATCAATCAAAACGAATTAATAAAACAATTACGAAGTCGCACACAGGCAGGGTTTATGGATTGTAAAAAAGCCCTCGATAATTGTAACAACGATTTGGATGCAGCAGCAAAATGATTAAGAGAAAATAACATTGTTAAAGCAACCAAAAAAGTTGATAGTATTGCCGCAGAAGGAATCATAGCAATTCACGTAGTTGATAGTAAAGGATTAATTTTAGAAGTTAATGCACAAACTGATTTTGTAACTAAGAACGAAAAGTTTGCTAATTTTGTTAGCGATTTAACTACTTTAATTTTTAACGGTAGTTTTAAAGATTTAGAAGAAATTAAAGCAGCAAAATTGCCGTCAGGAAAAACTGTTTTTGAGCAAGAAACCGAATTAACTGCAACGATTGGTGAAAAAATCTTTTTAAGACGCTTTAGTTTTGTAAATGCTAAAACTAACGAAGTTATTGGCCAGTACTTACACGCTAATAAACGCATTGGTGTTTTACTAGTAATATCAGAGACAGATGCAGTTACAAGTAAACATTTAGCAATGCATGTGGCTGCAAGTAATCCGAAGTTTATTAGTAAAAATGATGTTGATCCAACATGGTTAACTAGCGAAAAAGAAGTGATTTTGGCACAGGTAAATAGCGATGAATCAGTTGCTGAAAAATTAAAAAAAGTTAACGATCCAACTAAAAAGTCCGAACTGAAAGATAAAATTATCGAAGGACGCATTAATAAATTACTTTCAGAATCATGCATGGATTCTCAACTTTACTTGATTGACCCAACGAAAAAAATTGGTGACTTTTTAAAAGAAAAAAATCTTGCAATCAATAAAATGGTTCGCTTTGAAGTCGGCGAAAACGTCGAAAAAAAAGTTACTGATTTTGCCCAGGAAGTTTATTCACAAATTAAATAAATTATGTCGGGAAAACTAAAAACTGGCAAGACACGAATTTTAGTGAAAATTAGTGGTGCTTCATTACAGGATCGAAATTCAACTAATCCCTTTTATTTAAATCGGGTTGTGGAACTTTGCAAACAGATAAAAACCTTATCAGCACAATATCAAATCGGAATTGTTGTTGGTGGGGGGAATATTTGGCGGGGGAAAGTTGCCAAAGAAATTAAAATGGACCAGCGCCGGGCTGACTATGTTGGAATGGTAGCGACCATCATTAATGCATCTGTTCTAGAAGCACAACTTGATGCAATTGGCGTCAAGGCTTGCGTTTTGTCAGCGATTGATTGCCCACACTTAACGAAAAGAATTACTGTCGATAACATTGATGAATCATTTGAAAATGATAACATTGTGATTTTTGCAGCCGGAATTGGTTCACCATATTTTACTACCGACACCGGGGCAGCACTAAGAGCAATTGAAATCAAAGCAAAAACGATTTTAGTTGGTAAAGAAGGGGTTGATGGAGTTTATAGTTCTGATCCAAATATCGATAAAAACGCTAGGTTTTATAGCGAATTAACTTACGAAAAAGCGATTCAAGAAAAACTAACAATTATGGATTTAACTTCGTTTACCATGTGTCAAGAAAACAAAATTAAATTAATCATTTTCAATATTGAAGCAAAAAACAGTTTGCTAAACGCATTAGAAGGAAAAATGCGCCGTACTGTTATTACCGAATAATCATAAGGAAGTCGTCATTCATGGAATTGAAAAACTACCAAACTTTTTTTGAAACTGAAGCAAATAAAAAAATCGAATGATTACATACAGAATTAGGGAAAATTCGCTCCGGACGAGCTAATGTTAAGTTATTGGACGGAATTCGGGTTGAATATTACGGTGAATTAACACCATTGAACCAAATGGCTCAATTACAAATTCCTGAACCTAGAGAAATTTTGATTAAGCCATTTGATCCATCAACTACCAATCTTATTCAAAGTGCCCTATCGAAGTCAAATTTAAATTTAAACCCCACAATTGATGGGGATAAGATTCGCATTAAATTACCCCAATTGACTACAGAAACAAGAAAAAGTTACGTAAAAAAAACTAAAGAAATTTGCGAAAAGACCAAGCAGGAATTACGAATTATCCGTCGGGATACTTTGCAAAAAATTAAGTCTGATAAACATTCTGATGAAGATTTTGTTAAGTTTTTGGAAAATGAAGTTGAAAAATTAGTTAAAAAATTCAATGCAGAAATTGAAAAAATTTTGGCTGCTAAAGAAAAAGACTTAATGACTGTTTAGAATGATTAATTAAAAGTCTTTATGATAGCACTTGTTATCAGTCACAAATAGATGCTTAAAATTTAGTCGAAAATAAATTATAGAACCATCATTTATTTAAAGAAATTTAAAGTTAGTTTACTTGAAATTTGTAAATCCCTATCAAGGAAAACGGTTTTAAATGGCTTTGGATGATATCTACTAAAAAAGCAGTTTTAATAATTTATAAGTAAAATTAAAGTAGTTACATAAAATAATCATTTGTATTTGAAACTAGATAAATTTTCATAAAAAATGACTAACAAATAATTTGTTTCTACAGTATTTTGAAACCGCTTAGGATCATGTATGGAATTGTCAACATTGAAAAAAAATCGCTGAAACACAAAAATGTTGCGACCAAAATCGCGGGTTGCCGTTTTTATTGCATTGATCGTGTGAATGGTTCTAATATTAATATTTAGTGGGTTAGGTGATGGTTTTAATCGCTGGTCGCCATGAAGTCCAACAATCGTAGATAATGGAACTTTTGCTAGTCCATTAAGAGATTTTGGCAATTCTCATGCAACCTTTTATCAATTACAAGATACTTATCAAAACGCATCAATTCGATTTGCAATGTCTTTTATTGCAATTTCCATGATCAGCGTTTTTAGTTTTTTTATTGCTAAGGAAACCGCGAACCTAATTCGAGCAAACTCCAAAATTGTTTTGTATGCGTTGTATCTAACAATTTTTTTTGGTTATTTCTTTACGGCTTTATTCTACATTGTTCCCCTATACTTTTTTAACAGTGATAGTGATAATAGTTATTTACAATTTGTTACTAATTGTACTAATAGATCATGTGTTCTTGATTCTTCTCGAAATATTAATCTTGACTTTTATTTTGGAAATATGCACGTGAATGATGGGGGGACATTTGCCACCTTTGGCTTTACTGTTTCAATAATTATTTCATTATCACTAATTATTATTTTTGACTTGCTTTTTTTATGAAAATTTAAATTGCTAACCAAACGTTACATTTTAAGTTTGCTAACGATTCATTTATTGTTAGTTTTTGCCATGTTTAGTGTGACTTATGCAAGTGTCATCCGCGGTTGAACCACATTATTGTTAATTAGTTTAATAGCTGTTGGCACTGATACGTTTGCTTACCTTTTTGGAAAACGGTTCGGACGTTATAAAATGATTCCTCATATTAGCCCAAATAAAACTTGGGCAGGAGCAATTTATGGGGTAGTAATCACCACAATCTTAGTGATTGGTATCATTGTTTTATATGGAGCGAATTCTTGATCAAAATTTAACCATGTTAGTCCTTGTCGCAACGTTTCGCCCCAATGTTTTGATCAGCATAATTTAATTACGAATGTCTTTGTTATCACTTTCATTTTCGGGGGAACCACTTTTCAAACATATTGGTGATTAGCAACGATATTAATCGTAATTGCTTCATGCGTGATCTGTATTGTTGGTGACTTGTTATTTAGTTTTATTAAACGGTGTTATCAAATTAAGGATTTTGGCAATACCTTAGGATCACATGGCGGCATTTTGGACCGTTTTGATTCAACAGCAACTTTGTTTACCTTTTATCTACTTTATATTTTAATAATGGTGCTCATATCCAAGCGACCCCTTTTTAACCCTAATTTTTACATTTCAACAGTTAATCCGGTGGCCATTTAAAGTGAAGATATTAATTTGTGGGGCAACAGGAAGTATTGGGATGCAAACGATTGATGTGGCCCAACGGCTAAATCACGAAATTGTCGGAATTACCTTCAACAAACAAATTAATGAAGGTTTACGAATTGTGAAACAGCTTAGCATTCCATTTTTTTTAAGTCATCACGATCCAACAATTGGTACGGTAAAAGACCTTAGCGAACTGATTGAAAAAACCAAACCAAATTTAATCGTTAATGCAGTAGTTGGCACTGCTGGGTTAAACATTAGTTTGCATGCTATCAGGCATAAAATTGATTTGGGATTAGCCAATAAAGAATCATTGGTTATTGGTGGATATTGAATTATGCAAATGGCTAAAAAGGCCAAATCCAAAATCTATCCGATTGACAGTGAACATAGTGCGTTATATGAATTAATCCAATCGCAAAAAGTTAACCAAATTCAACAATTGATGATTACTGCTAGTGGCGGACCATTTTGAAATTATAATCAAGACCAATTAAAAGCAGTAACGTTAAAACAAGCAATGAATCATCCCGTTTGAACCATGGGTCCTAAAATTTGCATTGATAGTGCTACCTTAGTTAATAAAGCGTTCGAGTTAATTGAAGCCTTTCATTTATTTAAAATGAAAAACATCATAGCCTACCGCGAACAACAATCAACAATTCACGCTGGCATTTTATTAAAATCAAATGTATGATTATTTCATGCAGCTTATCCCGACATGAAGTTAGCAATAAGTTTATGCTTACAACGTTACAAAAACAAACAATCGATTATTCGCCCATTACCAATTAATAATTTAAACTTAACACTTGAAGCAATTGATTTAAACAGTTATCCGGTATTAAAAATTGCTTACGATGTTATTAACAAACCAGAAACAACCAGAGGTGTGGTTTTTAATCTGGTTAACGATTTAGCATCAGAATTATTTCAAAGCGGAGCAATTCATTTTTACCAAATTACCCGATTAATTACTAATTTTTACTGAAAATACCAGCACCGTAAAATTACTTCTATCGAGAATTTAATGAGCCTAATAAACAAAATTCAAATTAATTTACAATTACATTGAAAGGAATACCTCTAGTGAATTCATTAAATATTTTTCTAAATATCTTAATTGTGATATTTAGCGTGATTGTTGTTTTAACGATTCATGAATTTGGACACTTTACTTTTGCCAAAATCTTTCGGGTTAATGTTAAAGAGTTTTCCATCGGGTTTGGACCGGTCCTTTTTAAAACTTTTACCAAAAAAACCAATATTCAGGTTTCCTTGCGTTTGTTACCACTAGGTGCATATGTTTTAATGGATAGTGCGTCAATCCGGAAGGCCTATTTAGACGAACCAAATGCAAAAAAATATAATTTCTACTTACGGGCCCGACCGCACAAAACAAAGTTGCTAGAACAAATTGCCTACTGGCAACAAATGTTAAATTTATTTGGTGGAATTTTTTTTAATTTAATCTTTTTTACCTTCTTTTTTGGCATTGGTCAAGCAATTAGCATTGTTAATAATGATTTTTTATTAAGTTCTTTACAAAATATTTTTATTCAAATTGGCCGTTCCTTTGTTTTGTATAGTTTGTGACCGATGCAAGGATCGATGGGTGGGGGAGGTGGACATGCACCTGGTTCATTTTTTCAATCCCCACCGAATTCTTTAATTTTATTAAGTTGGTTGTTATCCATTAATTTTTCGACTGCAATTGTTAACTTAATTCCCATCGCCCCGTTAGATGGCTGAAAAATTATGCAAACATCATACGAAAAGATTACCAAAAAAACCTTACCAGAAAAACTTTTAGTAATTCTTTCCATAACGGGATTGATATTAGTTTTTTGAGTCACACTAGGTGGGATCATTAATCAAATTAGATCAAATTCTTAAAAGGTAGTTATGGAAGATCAAATCAATAAATTCTTACGCGATTTTAAACTAGTGGATGAAGACACTTTAAAAGAACTGGAAAGTTCAACTTTCCAGGTTTCGCCTATTTTTTCAAAAAACCAGGATAAAATTATTTTATCGTTTGTGTTGGGGAAAAGTTTACCACCACAAGCTTATTTTTTTGCTTGTGAACAAATTAAAAAAAACCAACAAATTAATGTTGATTGAAAACTGGAAATTAAAGAACCTAACTATAGTAAAAAAGAAGTTTTAGAATATTTTTTGTACTATTTTCAAAAGATTAATCCCGATCTTCAGTCGCTAACAAAAAACTTCAAAAGAGATGATTTTTGCACAATTAAAGATAAAAAAATAACTTTAGAATTTGATAATGGTCTTGAAAAGGATTTATTTGATGCAAATTTAGACTCATTACAAAAAATTTTCCATGCTGCTGGATTTATTGATATTTTCATCGCTTCTGCATTAACAGTTAAAAAAAAGGTGATTGAACAACATCGTCAGGAATTAGAAAAAAAGATTAAAACCCCAAAAAAAGTTACAACAAAAACTATTTATAATCAAGCAGAAGTTTTACAAAAAAACCAAATTCGGGCCAAAACAATTGTAAAACTTGCCGACTTAACTAAGAGTGAGCCATCGGTTATAATTTATGGTGAAATCATTGATATCGAAAAAATTAATGCAAAAAAAAAGTTTTACGAATTCTTGGTTACTGATTATTCCGATTCACTTACCTTTACGATTTTTTTCAATGATCAACTTCCCGAAGATTACGTTGAAACATTTAAAATTGGTGATTGGGTAAAATTAGAAGCACGTGTGGATTTTAGTAAATACAAAAAAAATGAATTAACCGGAATTGTAGAAAAAATTATTCTCGCCGATATTCCTAAAGATTATCTTCGCAAGGATGATGCCAAAAAAAAACGGATTGAAATGGCTTTTCATTCAAACATGACCGCCTTTGATGGTATTTGCGATGCTGAAAATTATGGTGAATTTTTAGAAAAAATGAATTATGAATATGCCGCCATAACCGATACTAGTAGCATCCAAGCATATCCAAAAATTGTTTCAAAAATTAAAGAAACAAAAATTATTTACGGGCTTGATTGCGAAGTCATTCCAGATCAGATTGAGATTGTTGTTAATTCGACTGATCTGAAAATGGAAGATGCTACTTATGTAATTTTTGATTTAGAAACAACCGGATTATATAGTGCTTACCACGAAATTATCGAGTTTGGAGCAGTTAAAGTTAAAGGAAACCAAATCATAGACACCATTAACTTTTTTATCAAGCCTAAAAACCCGATTCCCGAAAATATCTCAAACTTCACAAAAATTACAAATGCTGACGTTGCAAATGCAATTAATATTAAAACTGCATTGAAGAAAATTACCGAATGGGTTAAAGATTGTGTTTTGGTGGCCCATAACGGCATTGAATTTGACTTTAAATTTCTGGAAACAAAATTACAACAAAACAAAATGCCACTACTTAAAAACCCAATGCTAGATACTTTAAGATTATCTTGGGCAATTAATCCAAAATTCAACTCCCATTCGTTAGGTAGCATTGCCCGCAAATATAACGTTGAATACAATCAGGACGAAGCCCATCGGGCTGATTTTGATGCTCAAGTTTTGAAAAACGTTTACATGCAAATGCAACATTATTTAAGGGAAAACCAAATAATTAATTTGAATCAATTAAATGCAAGTCTGCAAAACGCATCGTTAAAAGAACATTTTCGCGGACATAAAACTTTAATTTACGCAAAAAACCAAAAGGGCGTTAAATCCATCTATAACCTGTTATCTGAAAGTTTAACAACTGGTTTTTTTGATAGGCCGAAAATTTTTCAATCCAAACTAGATGACCAAAGAGAAAACTTATTGGTTACAGCAAGTCCTGGCGAAGGTTTACTTATTAATACGGCCTTTAGTTCATCAGATGAAAATTTACAAAAAGTAATCAACCTTTATGATTTTGTTTTAATTGTCCCCCCATCTTGGTTTGATCATTTACACCAAAATCAATTACTTGATGAAAAATTTATTCAAGATGCGACTGCAAGAATTATTCATTTAGCAAAAAACAAACTAGTAATTGCTAGTAGTGATGCTTATTATTTACACCCCCACCAGCATGTGTATTACCATTTAATGACACATGTGAAAGCCCTGGGCGGAAAACGACACCGGTTTTATCGAATTAAATCTAAAGAGCAATTTGCACCGCACGCCCACTTTCGTACAACAGGTGAAATGGAAGTTGAATTTAAATTTTTAAAAGATAAAAAATTAGTTCAAGACATCGTAATTAATAATGCTTATTCATTAATCAAGAAAGCATTTAGTAAAGAAAAAATTGAACCAGGAAAAAAGGGACTATTCTTTCCTAAAATTGCTAACGCTGATAAAAATTTAACGGATCTAGCGTGGCAAACTGCTCATGAATGATACGGGAAGAAACTACCAGATTTAATTCAAGAACGAATTCAATACGAACTTGATGCCATTATTAAAAATGGTTACGGAATTGTTTATTGAATTGCCCACTTACTAGTTACTAAATCTAACCAAAATGGTTATTTAGTCGGCAGTCGGGGTTCAGTTGGCTCGTCCCTAGTAGCTACCTTGACCGGAATATCGGAAATTAATCCGTTGCCACCTCATTATTGGTGTAAAAAATGTCATTTTGTCGAATTTAAAAATGACGTTGATGATGGTTTTGATTTAAAAATAAAAAAATGTAGTTGTGGCGAAAAATTAATTGGTGAAGGTCATAACATTCCTTTTGCTACTTTCATGGGTTTTGAAGGGAACAAAGTTCCCGATATTGATTTAAATTTTTCAGGTGAATACCAACTTCAAGCCCACCAACATGTTCGGGAATTATTTGGTTCAGACCACGCGTTACGGGTGGGAACGGTTGCCACTATTGCAAAGAAAACAGCATATGGTTATGTGCGGACCTTCTTTGAAGAAACTAATAAAATTGAAACAGTTAAAAATGCTGAAATTAATCGCTATGCCAAAAACATTACTGGTGTCAAACGGACCACCGGTCAGCACCCAGGTGGGATTATCGTTTTTCCAAAAGAATTTGAAATTACCGATTTTACTCCATATAATTTTCCAGCTGATGACTTAGATAGTGATTGAAAAACAACCCATTTCACTTATGAAGATCTGCATGATAACTTGTTAAAGTTTGACCTTCTAGGTCATGATGATCCAACCATGTTGGAAATGCTACGCGATCTTACCGGAATTGATCCAATTGATATTCCCCATCATGATGAAAAAGTGATGAGCTTGTTTAGCAGTTTAAACAGTTTAAAAATTTCTGCACAAACATTCATGAATGAAAGTACAGGAGTGATTGGTATTCCCGAATTTGGAACGGAATTAGTGCGAAAAATGCTGCAAGAAACCAAACCAAAAACTTTTGCTGATTTAATTAGAATTTCGGGATTATCGCATGGTAAAGATGTTTGGCAAAATAATGCTCAAAGTTTAGTGAATCAAGGCTTGTCACTTAACCAAATCATTGCCTGTAGGGATGATATTATGGAATATTTAACCAAACAAGGTTTAAAAGGTGGTGATGCCTTTAAGATAATGGAAAGGGTGCGTAAGGGTTTAGGTTTGACCGATGAGATGATTCATCAAATGCAAGAAAAAAACGTGAAGCCATGATATATTGAGTCGTGTCAAAAAATTAAATATATGTTCCCAAAAGCCCATGCTGCTGCTTATGTTTTAATGGCCTGAAGAATTGCTTGGTATAAAATTTATTACCCGCTGCAATATTACGCAACATTATATTCAATTAAGTTAATTAAAGATCACGATACCAAAACGTGCATACAGGGTACCGGAGCAATTCGGGAAGCCTTAAAGAATCTTAAAGAGCGTTCAACTGACAAAAAATCAGCAAGTGAACTGAAGGAAAAAGAAAAAAATTTAATAACAACTTATGAATCATACTTAGAAATGAGTTTACGTGGTTATAAAATGGGTCCAATTTCCTTAGAACATTCTTTAGCCAGAAAATTTCGGATCGTTAATAACGAAATTATTCCCCCATTCATAACAGTTGATGGTTTAGGCGAAGTCGTTGCTGATTCCATTATTCAGGCCCGTGAACAACAAATGTTTACTTCAATTAAAGATTTTGCTGAACGAACCAAAGTAACCAAAACCCATTTAGCAACATTAAAAGCCAGCGATATTTTTGTATCTTTAAAAGAAGATGATCAGATTAAATTGTTCTAATTACCGATTTTAAAATTTTCAACCTAAAGAAAATTACTTCTTATCCATGTGAATTGGGGCATTAATACCAAGTAACGAAAGACAAAACTTAATGGCATTACCAACAGCTTTTGCTAAACAACAGCGTTGGTATTTCAAATTCAAATCTTCTAAATCACTAACCCGACATTGGTTATACCAACCATGGAAAACTTTTGCCAATTCTAAAACATAACTAACAAGGCGGTGTGGTTCATAAGTTGTAACCGCACTATGTAGTAGTGGATTTAATGACATCAACAAATTAAATAAAGATCTTTCGGCGGGATGAATTAGTTGATCAAATTGTTGCTTAGATCGAAAATTAATTGGTGTTTTAGCCCGTTTCAAAAGTTGAGAAATTCTGGCGTGGGCGTACTGAACGTAATAGACTGGATTGCTATTATCGTTTTTTGATGCTTTCTCTACATCAATAACAATCGGTGAAGATGGGGCTTGGGCCAAAATATACCAACGGGAAGTATCAACATTCATAAATTCTAATAGATCAGGAATGGTTAAAGCGGTGCCAGCACGCTTGGATAATTTTAATTCTTCATTTCCCTTAACTAATTTAACCATTTGGATCAATACTACACCTAGTTGGTTGGCTTTAGCCTTGATTACGGGCATTGCTAACTTCATGCGTTTAACATGTCCTTCATGATCACTGCCCCAAACATGTAAAAAAAGGTCAAAACCCCGGGCTTTTTTATTGGCTTGATTGGCAATATCAGTAACAAAATATGTCCGTGAACCATCACTTTTAACTAAAACCCGATCCTTATCATCGTGGCCTTTATCTGTGGTTTTTAACCATAAGGCTCCATCCTTTTTATAAGTGTGGTTTTTAAAACCAGTTTCCATCAATTTTTCAATAATGCCTGAATAATAAACCTGGGTTTCACTCGTCCATACCTGAAAATTAACCCCAATTTGTTGTAAGTGGTTTTTAATTAAATCTAGCATTGTGTCCATGCAAAAGCGTCAAACGATTTTTCGAATTTCTTGATCTTTAATAACGTAATGTTCATCCCATTTAACATTTAAAAAACGGTCACCAAATTTCGCCTTCATTTTTTGGGCTACTAAATAAGGATCTTGTCCGGGATAACCACCATCAGGAAAAGGTATTTTTTTATTAAATAACTCAAAATAGTGCACTAAAACTGAGACTTCAAATAAAGCAACTTGTGTACCCATATCATTGATCCAGTATTCACTTGTAACCTGATGACCAATGGCTTTTAACATATTGATTAATACGTTACCAACATAAGCATTGCGAACGTGTCCTAAATGCAAAGCACCAGTTGGGTTTGCAGAAACATATTCCATGTTAATTTTTTTGCGTTGGGACTTGGGTAGTTGTTTTGGTAAATAATGTGGCTTTAAAAAAGGTGCCAAAATTTTGCCATAAATTTTTGGGTTCAAAAAAAAGTTAATAAATCCGGGTTTAACTACTTCAATCGTAAGGAAATATTCAGGTTTTAATTCCAAGATTTTTAAACGAATTTTTTCAGCGATAACCATAGGATTTTGCTTAATTTTTTTAGCAAGAACCATCGCAATATTACTAGCAAAATCGCCATGATCTAAACTTCTAGTCATTTCAACCATAAAATTTTTTGGTTTTTCAATATTTAAAGCCGTTAACGCTTGTTTGATATATTTACGAATGTATAAATAGTCCATAAATTAACTCGTTAAAAACAATTAATTAATACAAATTATTATTAATTTTAGTTTATTTTAAATACATCATAAAAAAAATTAAAATTGTCGCTAAAATTTTTGCTTTTCTTTAGGCCTAAATGTGTATAATTAGTGTAATTATTTGCCTTATATTTGTCTTAAGTAGTCACAAAGATTACAAAGTTCAAAACCGTTTTTATTTAGTTAATTAAAGGAAGAATCAGTTTTGAACGACCATGCTTAAATACAAAAAATCAAACACACAACAAATTTTCGAAAAATCTTGCAACCAAAGAACGATCACTTTTTTTAACCAAGCATCAATGGTCAAATTAGGTTTCCATGTTGTTTTTCCCACTTTATTATTGTCATTATTGTTTGGGGTTTTTGTTTTTGCTGACCAAATCATCATGCAGCAATTCATCCCTAATGATGGAAACAATTACTTTCAATTATTTGCTTCCCATTTTGCAACTTTAGATGAATTAACAAATGCCAAAATTTTATTATTTGGCAAGAGTAATTTAACGCAAGAACAATTAAATCATGATTTTATTTATGCTGCTGTTGCCAATGTTGCAGTGGTAAGTTCAATCATTCATTCATTAAGTTTATTTATCAGCACGGGAGCGTCCATTTTTTATAGCCGTTCGTTTGTTGATAAAAGTGTTAATCAAAGGCAATTATTACAAACATCGTTTTGAGGAACTGTTTTAACATCTTTGCTTTTAACAGGACTGATGCTCGCAATTCAGGGGGTGGTAATAAATGCTATTTTACCTGATGCTAGAAAGGTGGGAGTTGATTCAGCAACCAGTTTATTAAATCATCCCGATGCATGAACGCCTGAACAATTAGCATTAATTAACGAACAAGGCGGAATAATGCACGCATCAGATTACTTGCAAAGGACATTCATCCTTATTAATAAAGCAAGAAATGCCACCATTTTTAACTTGGCATCAAATTACTTATGATTTTTATCAAGCAGTATTTTTCTTGTTTCATTAATTAATTTTTACGTATTTTTTTTAAGGGCTGAAGGTACAAATTTATGAATTACAATATTAGGTGTCAGTGCCAATTTAATTAATATTGTTTGTGATTATTTATTGATTGCAATTGCTAAAATTGGTATGATTGGCAGTGGTTTAGCAACATTAATTAGTTATTTGTTTAACATTCTAGGTTTAATTATTTATACCCAATTTCTTAGCAAGAACCACCAAACGAATTTAGGTATAAAAAACTTAGTTGGCTTTATTGTGAAAATTCGCTTGCTTTTTGTTTCCTTTGCTTTAGGATTAGGAACTTTTTTGCGCGACATATCCTTAACAATTGCAAATATTTTATACATCCCTGTATGAATTGCAACAGTTAGTCAAACAGGCTGGGCTGGAATTATTAATGATGCCGGAGCAGTATCGGTAATTCCGATTTATAATTTAGTCTTTTTTGCAATTTATGGCGTAATTGATGGCATGCGGCCCATCATTGCTTTCAACTATGCACAAAAAAATTACCAGCGGTTGAAAAAAACTTTTTATACAGCAATTATCATCAGTTTAATTTATGCAATTATGGTTAATATTTCAATTTATATTCCGACATATGCTAGCACTACAGATAACCAGTTTTTAAATTTTCTTGGAGCAAATAACATTCAATCGCGAATGCTAATTTTACGGGTGTTAATGCCATCAATGCTGTTACAATTGCCTTTTTTGTCATTAGCAGTAGCTGGTTTAGGAATTTTTCAAGCCACTGGAAAAATGTGGCTAAACATCATCTTGTCAGTTTTACAAGGGCTGATTACCTTTTTTTTTGTTTTATACACAATGGCAGCCATTAGCCTTCAAATGAAATCATGAGCAGTCATGTTTTACGCTGGCTTTACAAATATTGTGATTTCTTCCTTAATTATTTTTATATTTGCCATGGTATATATTTACAGATACATGGGTAAAAAAGAAAAATTTACCAATGCCGAATTAGCTGTTTCTGCTTTTGTTAATAGTTTCATTAAAATTAAAAATAAATTCCAAAGAAAAAAGCAACCACTTATCGAAACAATTAATTAATTGTTCTTAATTATTGTTGGTAAACTAATTTGCCATTAACATAGGTGTTTAATGCCTTAGTTTTTTTCAAATCAGCCAGTTTTTTTAAAGAAAAAATATCTTGATTTAAAATAGCAAAATCAGCTTTATAATTCTTTTTGATTTGTCCTTTAATCTTTTCTTCAAATGAGCCATAAGCACTACCAGTCGTATAAGCATCTAAAGCTTGTCATAAACTAATTTTTTGTTCGGGAGTTGATCCCAAACGGGGCTGGTTTGTTAAATCAATGCGCGAAATTGCAAAGTACAAATTTGGTCAGGGATTATGGTCCGAAATTGGTGCATCTGTGCCAAAAGCTAATTTAATGTGATTGTCTAAAAAACTTTTAAATGTTAAACAATTTGCAAACCGTTTTTTCCCTAAACGTTTTTTTAAAAAAAGCATGCTTGAGTCATATAAACACGGTTGGGCGTAAACAACAATATTTTGTTTTTTAATACGTTGAATCGTTTTGGGATCAGTAATTAAGCAATGAACAATGCCATGACGGAGCGGGTTTTTTTTAGTTTGATCATACTTTAGAAAGATGTCAAGAATTTGGTTAATCGCTACATCACCTAAGGCGTGACAAACAATAGAAATATTTTCACTAGTGGCTTTTTTAACAACATCATCTAGTTTTTGGTCATCATAAACTAAAAACCCATGATTATCATCTTCGTCAGCATACGCATCTTGTAAAGCGGCTGTTCTTGCCCCAACCGATCCGTCAGCAAAAATTTTTAAATGTGCTAATCGATTAAATTCATGTTGTGGTTTTTTTTGTAGTTTTTTAAAGGCACTAAAAAATAAGTGAACTTTTTCAGGGCTGGACGTTCAAATCTGGTGATAAAACTTCAAAGTCAACAAATCACGTTTGCATGCTTCTTCATAAACTTGGTAATGATTTTCAATGTTTTCATCAGTTAAATCACACGCGTGAACAGAAGTAACACCAAGTTCATTAAGTTTTGTCATCATTTTTTGATAAATTTTAATTTGTTCATCAAGACTTGGTGGCGTATACATTTTTCGTGCATACACTGTTGCTCCTTCGCGAAGCACGCCGTTGGGATAGTTTTGTTCATCATGATCAATGATCCCGCCAAATTCACTTTTAAAATTTTTGGTAAACATTTTCATCTGTTTTAATGCCGGAGTGTTGCACACAATCATGTGGCGACAGGCTCGGGTAAAATATATCGGAACTGTGGTGGAAATTTGATCCAAATCAAAACGGGTTAAATGTCGGTTACAATCAGTCAATAACGCCTCATCCCAGCCTTCAGCCCATAACATTTTTTTAGCTGATAAACCGTGTTTTTTAATGTATTTTTTTGATTCGGAAATAATCGCTTTTAAGCTTGTTATTTTCGTAAGATCTAAATTCAATAAGTTTAAAGCAGCCATCCGGAAATGAATGTGCGAATCGTTCAGTCCAGCAATCACTAAATTTTGCTGCAAATCAACGGTTGTGTCCACTTTTATTTGACTAATTGCCTTGGTTGACCCAACTGCTTTAAAAAGATCATTTTCAACAACAAACGCTTGTGCAAAACGGTTTTTGCCTAAATAAACCTTACCATTAACGTAGGCGGTTTTCATCTTCTCAAACCTCTTGTAAATGCTTTAGATATGGTAATGTTTCTCACGGAGCATTGGAAGCACTCCGTCCAAAATGACCATAAGTTGCAAACGGCAATAATGAAATGCAATCTAATTTGAGTAGCTGAATAATTTTTGCTAAATCAAAATCAAAGGTTTTTTCAACAGCATGGCTAATTTTTTCAAGGGCAATTTTATTCGTATTAAAGCAATTGATGTCCATCGCAATCGGTCGTGGAAAACCAATCGCTCACGATAAACTCACTTCACATTCACTAGCTCAACCGCAAGCAACAATATGCTTCGCAATTCACCGGGCATAATATGCCCCAGTACGGTCAACTTTGGTAGCATCTTTACCGCTAAAAGCCCCACCACCATGGTGAGCGTAACTGCCGTAATTGTCAACCATTAACTTTCGTCCGGTTAATCCCGTATCGCCGATTGGACCACCAATCACAAATTTGCCTGCCGGATTAACTAAACACGGAAAATCAATTTCATTTTCATGATTAATAAACTTTAACTGTTTTAACAAGGGAACAATCACTACTGTCATGATTTTCTTTTCCAAAAGATCTAAACTAACACTTTCATCGTGTTGAACTGAAATTAAAATTTGGTGAATTTTTACTTCGTGTCCCTGATAGTTTAAAATAATCTGACTTTTCATGTCGGATTTGATTTCCGGTAATAAACCGTTGGCCTTTTGGTATTCACAAAATGCTAACAACTGGTGGGCTAATTGGGTTCCTAATGGCATCAATGATGTCGTTTCTGATACGGCATAACCGATGGTAATGGCTTGATCACCTGCTCCTAATGTGCCATCAGCATGGTCAACTAATTGGGAAATGTCTTTGGATTGTTCGTGGATGTTGGAAATGATTGTAAAATCATTTTCACTATAACCTAACGGAAAAACAATATCCCATGCTGTTTTAACCACATCAACATAACTAGTGGTAGAAATTTCGCCACTAATTAAAATCAAACGGTTACTCGCTAAAACTTCACAGGCAACGCGGCTTTTTGTCGACTGTTTTAAACATTGATCTAAAACAGCATCAGCAATTTGGTCACAAATTTTATCAGGATGACCCTTACTTACTGATTCGCTTGTATAAAATCCCTTACGATAATGTTTAATTTGATAACTTGCTGACATAATAACTTGTGAAAACTCCTTTAAAATGTTTGAATCGGCAGAGAAAATTTTTTCTCGTGGGCTTCTTTTAATAACACGCTAGCATAGTAAGCGTGCATGGCCGCATTATCTTCAGTATACATATTTTGTGGTAAAACGACATTAACATGCATGGCTTGTAGCCGTGAACGTAAATAAGAATTAGCACTAACCCCGCCACCTAAGGCAACTGTTTTTACGGGATATTTTGCTAAATAAAAAGATGTTCTTTTTAAAAAATCTTCAATAATTCAGTACTGAAAAGACGAACAAACTTTGGTGTGATCTAAAGCAGTATGTTTTTGTTTTTGATGGTTAATGTAGTTGATAACTGCGGTTTTAAAACCCGAATAACTAAAGGCGGTGTGTGGTCTTTTGTTTTTCAAAAAATTAATGGTATTAGCCTGTTTTAAATCAAACTGTTGATCAATCGTGCAACCACCAGGATAATCGTAAGACAATTCCCGGGCAACTTTATCGTAAACTTCACCAATGGCATCATCCATGGTTTCGTCTAAAAGCTGAATATCAAAAGCACTATTAATTAGATAGATACTAGTGTGACCACCAGAAACAACTAAGCCTAAGGCGGGGTATTCAATCGGGTTTTGATTAATGGCACCACTAAATAAATGCCCGTATAAATGATTGATCGGTAACATTGGAATTTTTAGCACTAAACCTAAGGTTTTGGCAAAAATTTTACCAACATGTAATGAACCTGGTAACCCAGGTTCACTTGCATAGGTAATTAAATCAATGTCATTAGCGGACAAATTGGCTTCCTTAATGGCTGCCTTATAGACTAATGGTAAGTTCTTTTCGTGTTCACGTGCGGCAATTTCGGGAACAACCCCACCATAATTTTGGTGGTAAGTTCTAGAAGAAATAATTTGGTTGGCAATGACTTTGCCATTTTTACATATCCCAATTCCAGTATCATCACACGTGGTTTCAACTCCTAGAACAATCGAATATTTCATAACAAATTAAAGCGTGTTTTTAAAGCGTCTAAACGCATTAACTAATACCTGTTTTTGGACATCATTTGTAGGTTGTTCCAGAATCAGGGCAGGATTTTTTTCTGATTCTTTAGGAATGGAAATATTGTACGCATTTTGAATTTGTTTAGCTAATTCAGCATCATTATCGGCCTTGTTTTCATCGTATGATGCTAACGCAGTTGCAAAAAAACCGCCAGTGTATGTTGTCTTGTTGTCATCGCTAGTTTCCTTCGAGAAAGGATGATTCACACTATTTGCTGTTGAAAAAACAACGCTTGGATCAATTGGGTTATTCAGATCATCTGATTTTTTAACAGAAGTCTCATCAGGTTCAAATGTCCCTGGTTTTAATTTGGTAGGTGTGCCAGGAATGTGACTAAAAATTCTTAATGGTGATGTGTAGTAAACAAAATCAAAATTTAGCATGGTGCCGTACTTAAATTGTGCGGTTTTATCATCGTCTTTAGCAACTGTTTTATCATCGTCTTTAGCAACTGTTCCAGATGCCTGACCGTTTTTATCGAGTTTAATATTGGATATTTTCGACTGAAAAGCATTATTTACATGTTCTGAACTTAAATCATCAGCACCTTCTAGAGTAATATTTTTAATTACTTGGTGGGCTTGATCAAAAGATTTAGGAAGGCGTTGGTTGATCACCATACTATCTAAGGCATATACTGGTAGTTTTGGAGTCACAATATGGAAGTTTTTGCCATTAATTTTAGCTTTATCTGCTTCTTTGTTATTGTCACCACCAACCGCACTAAAAATAGCATCACCATTATAGAATAGTGCCCCGTTTAAAGCACCTTGGCTTCCTTCTGGTTGGGCTAAGCGATTAACTAAAGTATTGCTATCAGAATTTAAAAAGATGGAACTTGGGTTACTTCTTCATCCCTTGCCTTTAATTCTTTGTTTATTTGCATTGTCTGGATCTTTAGTGCTGTGGTTTAAACTTTCAAATATTTTTAAATAATCATCAACGCTTGGGTTTTGCTTACTTAATGGCGAATCAGCGGCATGTCGTGATTGGTTTGTATCCTCTTCGTAAACGAGTGAAGCAATGGAAAATAACGTTTTTTCGTCTTCAACTGTCCCCAAGCGACCATTATCAAAACGGTCTTTGTATTTAGTGCCAATTAAGTCTAAAATTTGACCATATGATGGGGGATTTTGTGGATCGTTAAATTCTGCAATCACATCACCGCGATAAGCAAAAACAACGGTTTGAAAAAAGTAAGGAACCGAGTATTCTAAGAGATTTTCAATCCCTTGATTCGTTTTTTTATCAGTTAAGATCTGTTGAATTGGAATGCTAAATAAACTCAAAGCTTCTTGAGCATTAGTGATTTTTTCAGAAGGATTATCGGGATTTTTCAGATCAAATTTGGCTCAATCGATTTTTGATAAAAAACCACTTTTTTGTAATTCAATAATCGCGTACGATGAAAGAACAGCCGATGAATAAGAACCACTTTTAAACTTACCAACAGCATTTTCATTAGAAGGATATGACTCAAATTTAACATTATGGTAAGCCGTTTGTAAGCGTTTTTGTAAATCTGGTGCCATATAAGATTCAAAATTACCAAGCACAAAATTTTCACCATTTGCCCTAGCACAAGAGCCAACAATTGCTGTCAGTAAAGTTGTTGTTCCAAATAAAGCAAAACCGGCTACTTTTTTCTTCAACGTTGTTGTTTTGTTTTTAAAAAATTCTTTGTGGTACATATTTTTATTTCTCCTAGTAAATTGATTTTTAAAAAAGTTAATTTAATTTTGAATAAATCATTATTTTAAATTATTAGTTTTGGCCAATTTTGTGCCTTTGGTTACAAAAGTTAACTTGGTTAATTTAGAGCGGCTGCGAACCAGTTTATCGTGTTGTTTGCTCCGCTCAACCAGTCATTTGTGAATGGCAAAAGCAATGGTAATAAATACCGTAGATAAAACTAGTAAACTGCCAAACGCAACCGCTCATGCTTTAACTCCTTTACGCATCGAATAAAGTTGGATCGCAACTGTTTGGGTTGTCCCCCGAACAAAATTAGTAATCACATAGTCGTCAAAACTTAACGCAAAAACAATTGCTGCACCTGATAAAATTCCAGGAAGCAAATAGGGAATCACAATTTTGAAAAAAGTTCTAACGCGTGATACTCCTAAATCTTCACTCGCTTGAATTAATTTGGGATTCATTTTTTGCATTCGCGGATAAATCACAACCAAAGCATAAGGGGTGCTAAAGGAAATATGCGAAACAATAATCGTGAAGTAACCTAATGATGGTGTAAAACTTAACGATGTGACAGCAAATAACACCAGTAAACTTAATCCCGAAATAATATCTGGAGTACTAATTGAGGCACTGGAAACACCAAGGGCAAATTTTCGATAAATTTGTTTGTTATTTCAAATTGCAAAAGATGTAAAAATCGCAATTAATACCGAAATTGGGGTGGAGATTACAGCAATTAGGATGGAACTTTCTAAACTACCAAGAAAACTTGGATCAGTCGCTAATAAACTATATGGAGATGGACCGACTCCCCGACCTGTTGGTCCAAAATCCAAATTAATATTTTCTTTTTTTAGCGTTGAACCATTGAAGCTAACTAAAACAATCACAAATAATGGCAAATAAATTAAAACTAAAATTAAAAAGATATAACTTTGCCGGAGACTATAGCCAACTTTTTTTCAGTTAATGTTCATTATTGTTTATCTCCAATATTTTGATCTAAAACCGTTGTTCCAAGAACTAGCAATTTCGACTTTTTATTAGGTTGTTGGTGAAAAAACGAACCGGTAGTCAGTTTGTGTTTAACGATTCTTCAACCTTTAGGAATGAGTACTCATAGTGAATAAGCCGCTAAAATAACGAGTGCTAAAACTAAACTAACTGCACTAGATTGTGCTGCAGACAATTCACTTTCAATGGCGTTGTTACCGAGATTAAAAATATAATCACCAATTAATGATGCGTTATTGTAATTGTTCAAAAATTCAGGAATGGCAACGGTTGTAAATCCCGGTAGCAAAACAAGCGTTAAACCAGAAATTATTGCAGTTTTACAATAGGGAATGACAATTAGAAAAAAAGATTGAAAAGCATTACGGCCTAAATCTTTACTGGCTAAAACAAAATTTTTAGGCAAATGAATTAAAACGGTGTAAAGTGGCAAAAACATGAACGGAAGGTACATGTACACAATCCCAATAATTGTAAAAATATCACCATATGTACTTTCAGTGTGACCAGCCAATAAATCAAACAATGTTTTCAAACCAATTAACTTGATCAAAAAACTACTTCAGATCGGTGCGGTTGCAAACAAAATCACGGTGGATTTGAAAACTTTACTTTTCACAAAAGCTAAAAAGTAGCAAAAGGGAAAGGCTAAAACTAGACAGATAAAAGTGGAGACAACGGCAATTCAAAACGACTTTCAAATTTTTTCAGCAACAAACAAATCCACGTTTTGAAAATTTTCCGCAACAGTGCTTGAAAGTCCAGACCGAACGTCAAAAGCGGGACGCAATGCTGCAACAATCACAATGACTGAAGGCACAATGAAAAGCATGAAAATAATTGCGGTAAAAGGTAAGATTAACCAAATTTTCTTTTTTGCTTTAAAGGTGTTAACCAATTTCGACTTAAGGTGCATCAACATTAATGTTCAACCTTCATCATGTGCACGTCAATCGGATCAAACTTTAAACCAACTTTTGAATTTAGTTCAACAAAATCAATGTTATCAACAGTAATTTCTGTTTGATCATTTAAAACACCTTCAATTTTTCACAATAGACCCTTGTAAACCGTGTTTGTAATCGTTGCGTCAAACACCCCCGTGCCAGCAGACACAACATCAAAATCTTCAGGACGAATCAAAACTTTTACTGCTTCATTAGCACTAAAACCAGCATCTTCATCAGTGTCAATCACATCGCCGCTACTTAGTTTAATCTGGTGATTTCCTAAATAAACGCCATCAAAAATATTGGCTTCGCCAATAAATTTGGCAACTCACACAGTGCTAGGCGAATCGTAAACATCGCTTGGTGTGCCAACTTGCTCAATGTCGCCCTCAGACATCACCACAATCTTATCAGAAAGCATCAGGGCTTCTTCCTGATCGTGGGTTACCAAAATGAAAGTTAAATTGAATTCTTGATGCAACCGTTTTAATTCATCTTGTAAATTTTTACGAACCTTCGCATCTAGTGCCGATAAGGGTTCATCCAGTAATAAAATGTCCGGTTCAATCACAAGAGCACGTGCTAAAGCGACTCGTTGTTGCATTCCGCCAGATAATTCTGATGGATATTTATCTTCCTTGCCAGTAAGACCAACTTTTTCAATCATTTTGCTCGCACGTTCATTAATTTCTTTTTTTGTTAATTTTCGTGTTAAGGATCGTTTCTCAAAATTTTCTTTTTGAATAACTGGATACGATTCCCAATAAGCTAATCAGTAATCAACATTACTATATTCTTTCATCAACCTATCATACGCTGCATCAAGCGGTTTTTTCTTTTTAAAATTATTTTTTAATTCCAAAATTTCTTTTTCAATTTTAGCGATTTGTACTTGATCATGTGTTTCAGCGATTTTATCACGCAATAAAACAACAGTCTGATTGAATTGCGTCAATCGCATTTCCTTGTTTTCGCTAAATCAAGCGTTTTTTGAGTATTTTTCTGCTTCTTTATCGATCTTCTTTTGAAGGGTAAGGCGCTTTTTTTCTAAATCTTTTTTCTTCCCTTCAGAGACCTTGATAGCTTCTTGGTAAACTTGATTTGCTTCATCATACTTTGAAGCAGGAATTTTTTCCAATGGTGTCCGCATTACTTTCAGTCCGTAGCAAATGTTTTTATAAACAGTCATGTTCGGAAATAATGCGTAGTTTTGAAACACTGTGGCACAGGGACGCTTGTGCACTGGTAGATCTTTAATATCAATTCCACCAATTCGAATTTGTCCACGCGTTGGCTGTTCAAAACCAGCGATCATGTTTATTGTTGTTGTTTTTCCACAACCCGATGGACCTAGTAGCGTGACGAACTCACCTTTTTTTATTTGAAGATTGAAATCTCTTACTGCTACAAAACCATCATCAAAAGTTTTATTAATCCCTTTCAGTTCAATAAAGCTTTTTTCTTCCAATTTGAAATCCCTCGCATTAAAAATTAATAAATAAAAATTACCACCCTCCAAAATTTTGAAATGGCGTTAAGTATAACAAAAAATAACCAACTTTTTTCAAAAAACTATTATTTAAGTTTTAAATAATACTTTGCTAAAAAAGACGAAACAGAATCATCAGTTTATGTAGATTGTTTTTGCTATCTTTTAACTCTGAAATAAATTCAAAAAAATCAAAAAAATCTCCATATCAAATGATCTTTTTTAAAGGGTTATAAAAATATTTTCCTCAATATTTCTATTGCGGAACTAAAATGAACTTTTTTTAAGATTAACTAATAAGCTCGTGCGAAATAAATCCAGTGTGTCGCCTTTTTATTCGAGTAAAAACATTTCTCATTTTCATTAATAATTTCATCTTGCTTAATACAACGCGTGGTAATTCCGGTTTTTGCTTTTAAATCATTTTCAGCATCGACATCATCATGTCATGGTGATAAAGCAATTTTTTTGTTTTTGATGGCTTGTTCAAATTCGGAATATGTTTTTGCCTTAACAATTGTTTGTTCAAGACGGATTTGGCTAGTTTCATAAAGTTCTTGGTCAAATTTATTAACATTAATTTTCATTCAATTGATTAACTCAGAATTTTGGATTTGAATTTTTTCGTTTTTCGTACGGATTTTAATGGTAATGGTTTGCTTAGTTAGATCGTTTGGTCCAACAATCATTACAAAAGGGACACCATGAGTTTCGTAGTTACTTAATTTTGCACCTAAAGAATCATATGATTCATCTATTAAGATGCGATATTGATCATGATTAGAAAGCTTGTTAAAAATTTGTTTAGCATAAACTAAAATTTCGGAATTTTTATTGGCTAATAAAGGAATAATAACGATTTGTTCAGGAGCAATTTTAAAAGGCAAAACTAAGCCATGGTCGTCACTATGACTCATAATCATCGCACCAATAATTCGCGTTGACAACCCAGCAGACATCGTGTGAACATAAGCAAAATCGTTGTTTTTTGTTTGGAATTTAACATCAAAAGTTTTTGCGAAATTTTGACCAAAATAATGAACAGTAGAAGATTGTAGGGCTTGACCATCAGGCATAATTGTTTCTAAAGTGTAAGTGTCAATGGCACCAGCAAATCTTTCGTTTGTTGTTTTGACTCCCTTGATAGTTGCCATCATTAAGATGTCATTGATGAGTCAGTTGTAAACGTCTCACATCCTTTGCACCATGTCGTTACAACGATTACTATCTGCAAATGCACAGTGAACTTCGTGTCAAAAAAATTCAGTATTTCTTAAAAAAGGGCGGGTGTTTTTCTCAATCCGAAAAACACTACACCATTGGTTGTATAAAAAAGGCAATTGGTTATAAGTTCTTAAAGTTTCACTTCACAATTGACAAAAGGCCACTTCCGATGTTGGCCTTAGTACGTAGGGATCCTCTAGACGATCATCACCTTTTTGTGTAATTAAGAATAATTCGGGATTAAATCCGGTTACATGATTTTTTTCGCGAAGAAAATCACTATATAAAAAGAGGGAAGGAAGAGCAATGTTTTGAATTTTTAATTCTTTAAACTTATAACTTAAATATTTTTGGATTTGCTCCCATATGGCTCAACCTCTTGGTAAAAAGGTCATAAATCCCTTAATCTTACTGTAATGAATTAGTTGGGCAGCTTCAACAATGCTTGTATACCAGTCGCTAAAACTTTCTGCTCGCGTAACAATTGCTTGATTTTTGATCATAAATTGTCTCCATATTATTAATAAAAAATTAATTTCGTCTTGTGTTAATCAAGATGATTGTTAAAACAATGATAAAAATAATTGCAAGCAAAATAGCAGCAGCAGTAATAGTGCGAATTTTTTTATGTTTGGACGAAGAGCGGTTTGGTGATTGACTAATTGCCATAATGTACATAATTATACCTTAGTTTATTCATATTATTTAGTTGCTAGTTATATCTTAATTTAAGAAATAACTAATACAAATTAAGAAGCAACTAAAGTTATCCAAAAAAACACAATCATTTTATAAGTGTCAAAAGATTAAACAATGCTGTTTTTAGAATATATACTAAAACAAAAAAGTATTTTAGATTTCTGAGGCCGTCAGGGACCTTTAATATTATTTTTAAGTCAACGAACTATGTTTACTTTTTAGCATTCATGGCTAATCTCCTATTTTAATAAGCAGTTACTTTATTTCTAAATGTATTGCATTAATTTAAGGACATTAAGCCGGGGTGCATTTTATATAATTGCAAAAATAGCGAATTTTTCAACCAGCATAATCGCTAATTTTTTATTATTCTAATAATGGAGTTTTCAATCTAAAAATTAAGTCAAAACCTCAATAGAATTATAAAATTTTAGAATTAGAATATGGGAGATCAACATCATGAGGACCAAAACTAAAATTTTACTATCAGTTATCTCGGGAACTTTTGTGTTATCAACATCGGTTACTGCTGGAATAATTCTTGGCACCAATTTATCAGAATGGCAAAAGGGTGGAACAATTTATAATTCGTTAGCCGGAACAAAAAAACTTAAAGACCTAAACCCACCACAGCAGTCTCTTTCAAAGCAAAAACCCAAACAAGAAGAGCCGAAAGTTAAAAATAGTAATCTCGAACCCCAATTACAACCCAATCCAATTGTTGTTCCTGAAGGGCCACCTCGAGGTGAAGGTTCATTTGGTAAAGATCTCACCTCATTATCAGTACAAGAAATTTTAGAAAAATATAGTGATCTTGATAAGAGTAAATCAAAGGCATTTGAAAATCCAAATGGCGAATTTAGAACCCGTTATGGTGTCGGCACTAATTTTCGAAGCATTGGTGGAAGCCCACTTAGTGATAGCAAATGGGATGACAGCGAATTTTACCAAGGATCGCAAGATTCAGCCCAAACCTTAGGTCGGTTGGTTAAAGCCGGATACACGTTAGAAAGTTTTCCAACAATTAAAGAAGGCGAAATTATCCAACTAAAAGATCTGAAAAATTTACGAACAAACAGTTTGCGAATGAATTTGGGTCAAAAGATTTTAAATTTAACTGAAGAAGATAAACGCGACATTATTAAAGATATTAACGAAAACGTTCGGGTGGTTGATACCTATGCACACGGAATTCGTGGATCTTTAAAGGATGTTGTTGAATTAGCAAAAGAATTTAAAAAAGCATCGAGTTTAAATGATCTAACTAAAGAACAAAAATCTTTAGCAGATGTTTTAATTAGTTATTTATTAAGGCCTGAAACTAGCGAACAACGCTACGGTTATGTACAAAATAAAAATATTGATGCTTTTCCAACAATTTACAAAAACGTCGACATTCCAAATTACAGACAATTTTTAACACCACCAGAAGAGGAGTTTCGGGCTTTAAAACAACTGCTTTTAAATGTTCGGGAAATTACGGTTAATGATTTAACTAGCGATAATATCAAGTTTTTAGAAGAAGGTTACATGCCATCTAGCATTCAACCAGACGGAAAGTTAGGTGCAGGTGTTTGACAAGCAAGACCAGCATTTGTTAATGGGGTACAATTTCAAACCACACTAAGAAATATGAACCGCTTCATTCCGATAACATCAAATTGGTAACGAAACCAAGATGATGTCTTACGATTGAATTTCCAACCAGGATCGGGCGAAGGTGTTAGTGGATATAAACGCTCTGATTTAGGGATGATTGATGGCTTTGATAAAGTTGGTCGGGTTTTAAAATATGTTTCCGCATTAAGTCCAAATAATCCAAAAGAAAATCGCTACATCATCGAAATCGGTGCGGAAAAAGACACCACAATTGGAATCCAATACTTAAGTGATACTGCCGAAAAATTAATTGCAGCAGCACGCGAAAAAATTCAAAAAGACGAACCACAAGCAGATTTCACTGAAAGTGGGATTGGGGTTGCCATTCATAACATTAATGCCACAACCGGAGTAGCAGCGGCTAATTTTGTGAAAACTATGCCAGGAATAGTTAAGTCACTAACCCTTTTCTACAACTGAAATAATCCGCTAGTAGCCAATGCCTTAATTCAAAATCGAAACTTTCCGCCAAATGGTTCCAATAACCTGACTGAATTAAACATTTATACCGATCTAGACGTACCAATTAGTCAAAAAAATCCAGCGGTTGAAAAGCCGACAAATTTAAATCGGATCGATCCTAGGGTTTATCAAAGGGTTAATCCAACCGCTAACGACTACCGTTATAATGCAATTTATACCACAATGGCTGTAAGTGCCAACGAAACTGATAATACTGGCAAAACCATTAAACAAACATCGCGTCGTGAAATTAGCAATATCATGAATTACGTGTATTTACAAGCGTGAAACCGTCGTGAATTTCAGGGCGAGATCCCCGATAGCGCTTCAGTAAAGCCAAGCGGGGCATATCCGGTTAATTGGGATTTTAGCGAAAATAATCAATGGGATTTCAACAACGTTGTGATTCCAGACATTCCCAATTTTGAAAATGGCAAATTTACTAAGGTTTACTATTCGCCATTAGTTAACGGAATTGCTGCACCATTAGATTTACAACACTTAATTGTTGATAACACCTCAAAAGTTGATTACCGGTTAGGTGATGTGAACAAAGGTATTTTCTTCCGTTCCAAAGATGGCGGAGTAGCCGGTGCTGCTGGTGAAGGAGTTTCACAAAATTATTTACGGGTCATTGGCACTTCATCTCGCGGTAAATCAGCTGACCTTCAAACAATACTAAACTATGTAAACGCTGCATGACAATACATCAGAAATATTGACTTACGCGATTACAATGATAATAAGGGAACAGTTTATAAAACTGCTTTTAGAGAAGAAAAAGATGTTGCAGCAATCAGTTGACCGCGCACAATTGGATACATTTATTATGGTGATAATAAAGTCTATCACAACCCAAATGCACATAATGCCAATTTAGGAAGTTCGGGACTACCTTCAAATGATCCTGGTACTTTTGCTGTTGATAACCTCGGTAATACGGAAATTTTTGGTGATATTAAGCCTTCAAGAGTCGGAAATGTTCCAAGTAAAGCTTTTGATTCCATTATTAAAAATCCTTCCAGTTCAGCCCAGGGCAGAAATGGTAATCCATTTATTTCAGTTAATACCCCAGAGTACCAAGCAGTTCAAAACGAAATTTATAAAGTTTTAAACGATTATTCACAACGAATTATTGTTAATACCAATAAACAAAATATCAATCCAATCACTAAAAGACCAATATTTGATTCTTCTGGAAATCCCGTTCCGCTAAACGAATATGGGACAGCATGAATTTTAGACTATGAAAAAACCGAGAATGGTTCTTATCCTACAACCTTTTATTATGCAACAAACATGCACGTTATTGCTCACATGAATCGTGATAAAAAAACCCTTAATAAAAATCCAAATGAACCAATTAAAAATAATGAAGGAATTGAATTTAGAAAAACGATTTTTGGCGAAAAAGAAATCCGCACGTTCAAACTGGAAGAATCCGAATATCCAGAATTAGTGTTTAGTGCAACTAATTTTTTGAAAAATGGTAGTGATACAATCGATTACACAACGCAAGGTTATCAAAAGACCCAATCGTTAACAAACTATTTTAAAGATTTTGCCATCATTAAAGTTACTTATAAAACCGAGGAAAGAGCAAAGTTTGCAACGAATGAGTTTGCAACGAAATATACCACTCCGAAATTTAAATTTAACAATATTCAAGAAAGTTTATTGAACCGACAAACCGGTCAAGATTTAAGCGATTATAAAAAAAATTATTCATTAGGTTATCCGGCTGGTGGCGACGGTTTTACTGGTGGATCAAATTCTGGTGGTGCTAGTGCAACAATTAACAAGAGGGTTGGTAGTGTTGATCATGAAAATGGGCAATCATTTGCAAATAACACACAATTCCAATACATTAATAATTACGGACAAAGCATTCCGGGGATTTATGACCAACAAAGAGCAGCCCCTCCTCCATTAATCTGGGAAGGCAAAACTTTCTATCGTTTTAACACCGTGTATGGTTTAAATAATTCCGGATTTATTGGGGGTGGATCAGGGACTTTAGTTGTTGATGGTGATTACAATGTTGTCGGAATTTATTGGGGCAATATTGGTAACACCCAATCAGCTTTTGTTGATCCTTTAGTTAGTCCTGAAGTTAAAGATAAAAGGGGTAAGACTTTAATTCATGGTTACGATTTAATTAACGGTGGGGGACAAGGACAAAGTAAATCATTTAAACAGTGATTAGAAACAAACAAAACCTTAAGTAAATCTTGATTATTTAATTCTAAATAAAGATAAAATTCAATTAATTTTATCAAGCATTATCAAATACAAAATTTTCGATATTAATTGTACTTATTTATACAAGTACAATATTTTTTTACCAAGTAAAATTAACAAAAAGCACAAAGAGAATTGTAAAATTTTAATAATAGGAGATTAGCACTGTGAGAAGTAAAACTAAAATTTGACTATCAATTATTTCAGGAACTTTTGTGTTATCAACTTCAGTTACTACGGGAATTATTATTGGGACTAATTTATTAGAATGGCAAAAGGGTGGAACGATTTACAATTCATTAGCGGGAACAAAAAAACTTAAAGACCTAAGCCCACCCCAGCAGTCTCTTTCAAAGCAAAAACCCAAGCAAGAAGAGCCGAAAGTTAAAGATAAAAATCTCGAGCCCCAATTACAACCCAATCCAATTGTTGTTCCTAAAGGTGAACCGCGTGGTGAAGGCTCATACGGGAAAGACCAAACTTCCTTATCAGTTGAAGAAATCTTGCAAAAATATACCGATCTTGACGGGAGTAAATCCAAAGAATTTGAAAATCCAACAGGCGAATTTAAAACCCGTTATGGTGTCGGCACTAATTTCCGAAGCATTGCCAGAAGTCCGCTTGGCGATAGCAAATGGGATGATAGTGAATTTTACCAAGGTTCACAAGATTCAGCCCAAACTCTTGGTCGCTTAGTTAGGGCTGGATATACGTTGGAAAGTTTTCCAACAATTAAAGAAGGGGAAACAATCAAATTAAAAGACCTAAAAAATTTGCGAACTAACAGTTTGCGAATGAATTTGGGTCAAAGAATTTTGAATTTAACCCAAGAAGATAAGCAAGACATTATTAAAGATATTAACGAAAATGTCCGGGTTGTTGACACTTACTCACGGGCAATTCGGGGTTCATTAAAAGATATTGTTAATTTAGCAAATGAGCTAAAACAAGTTGATAACATTGCCAATTTGACCCCAAATCAAAGGGCACAAGTTCTACCTTTAATTGCTTATTTATTGTCGCCAAATAGTAACGAGCAATACCGCAATTACCCGACAATTCCTATATAAAAATATTGCGGCTTTCCCGACGCTTTATCGTAACGTTAACATTCCCAAATATGGCGTTGATGTTATTACTGAACAAACCGAATACCAAGCGTTAAAACAAGTACTTGCTAACGTTCGTGAAATTACCATTGATGATTTAACTAGTGATAATATCAAGTTTTTAGAAGAAGGCTACATGCCATCTAGCATTCAGCCAGATGGCAAATTATCTACAGGTAGTTGGCAACCACGACCAGCATTTGTTAATGGTGTCCAATTCCAAACAACACTAAGAAACATGAGTCGTTTCATTCCGATAACATCAAATTGACAAAGAAGTCAAGATGATGTCTTGCAGTTGAATTTTCAACCCGGACCGGGTGAAGGTGTTAGTGGCTACCAACGCTCTGATTTAGGAATGATTGAAGGCTTTGAAAAAATTGGTCGGGTTTTAAAATATGTTTCCGCATTAAGTCCAAACAACCCGAAAGAAAATCGCTACATCATCGAAATTGGTGCTGAAAAAAACACACAGACCGGAATTCAACATCTAGGTGATAAAACCCCAACTGAATTGATTGCAGCAGCAGTTAAAAAAATTCAAAATGATCAACCTGGAGCGGACATTACTGAAAGCGGGATTGGCGTTGCCATTCATAACATTAATGCCACAACCGGAGTAGCGGCGGCTAATTTTGTTAAAGCCATGCCAAGAACGGTAAAATCACTAACCCTTTTCTATAGTTGAAATAATCCCTTAGTAGCCAATGCTTTAATTCAAAACCCAAATTTTCCAGCAAATGGTTCTAATAACCTGACTGAATTAAACATTTATACCGATCTAGACGTACCAATTAGTCGAAAAAATCCAGCGGTTGAAAAGCCGACAAATTTAAACCGGATTGATCCTAGGGTTTACCAAAGGGTTAATCCAACCGCTAACGACTATCGTTATAATGCAATTTATACCACAATGGCTGTAAGTGCTAATGAAACTGATCGTAACGGTAAAACAGTTAAACAAACATCGCGTCGTGAGATTAGTAACATCATGAATTACGTCTATTTACAAGCGTGAAACCGTCGTGAATTTCAAGGCGAAATCCCTGACAGTGCTTCAGTGAAACCAAGCGGGGCATATCCGGTTAATTGGGATTTTAGTGAAAATAATCAATGGGATTTTAACAACGTTGTGATTCCAAACATTCCCAATTTTGAAAATGGCAAATTTACTAAGGTTTACTATTCGCCATTAGTTAACGGAATTGCTGCTCCATTAGATTTACAACACTTAATTGTTGATAACACCTCAAAAGTTGATTATGAAATTGATAACGTTAGAAAAGGTGTATTTTATCGTTCGAATAGTGGCGGTCTAGAAGCACCAGCCGGTACTGGCCAATCGCAAAATTACCTACGGGTAATTGGTTCATCATCACGCGGTAAGCAAAGCGATGCTAATACCATTTTAAATTATGTCAATACTGCTTGACAATACATTAGAAACGTTGATGTTCGTGATTATACTGACCAAAATGGTCAAGTTTACAAAACTCCTTTCCAAACACTAGAAGATGTTAAAGCTGTTAACTGACCAATAACAATTGGTTACATCTATTATGGCAATAACCAAGTTTACCGTAATCCAAATGCTGCTAACCAAAATTTAGGTAGTTCCGTTTTACCTTCAAATAATCCAGGTACATTTGCTGTTGATAATGTAGGCAATACCGAAATTCTTGGTGATCTAACCCCACAAAAAACTGGTAGCATCCAAAATAGTGTTTTTGATTCAATTATTAAAAATGCAGCAAGTTCAGCCGAAGGCAAAAATGGTAATCCGTTCATTTCGGTCAACACTCCCGAATATGATGCAGTTAAAAACGATATTTATAACACCTTAAACGATTATTCACAAAGAATTATCATTAATACCAACCAACAAAGTCGAAATCCAACTACTAACCAATTAATGTTTGATTCATTTGGTAAACCAATTCCCGTGGTTGATTACGGAACTGCATGAATTTTAGACTATCAAAAAACTAGCGATGGTTCTTATCCAAAAACCTTCTATTATGCAACGAACATGCACGTAGTTGCCAGAATGAATCATAAAAAGGATACTTTAAACAAAGATCAGAGTGGTCCAATTAAAAATAACGAAAGTGTTGAATTTCGAAAAAGCATTCTTGGCCAAAAAGAGATTAAAAACTTTAAATTGAAAGATTCTGAGTATCCCGAATTAGTATTTAGTGCCACGAACTTTTTAAATAATGGAAGTGATACAATTGAGTACACCACTCAAGGTTACCAAAATACCCAAAAATTAAAAAATTACTTTAAAGATTTTGCAATTATTAAAGTCATCTACGAAACATCAGAAAGAGCAAAAGAAGCAACTAGTGGCTTTGCTGATAAGTATAAAACACCAAAAATTAAATTTAATAAGATTTCAGAAAGTTTATTAAATAAACAAACATCGCAAGGTCTAAGTGATTATCAGGGAAACTATTCTTTAGGATATCCGGCTGGCAGTAACGGTTTAATGGGTGGTTCAAATTCAGGTGGTAGTCACGCTACAGTAAACAAGAGAGTGGGGAATGTTGATGGCAAACATGGCCAAACATTCGCCAACAACCGTCACTTTCAATTTATTAACAATTATGGTCAAACAATTCCCGGAATTTATGACCAACAACGTGCTGATCCCCCGCCATTATTATGACAGGGCAAAACCTACTACCGCTTTAACACCGTGTATGGTTTAAATAATTCTGGTTTTGCTGGAGGCGGTTCTGGAACCTTAGTCGTTGATGGCAATTATCAAGTTCTAGGAATTTACTGGGGAAATATCGGTAACACCCAATCCGCTTTTGTCGATCCATTAGTTAGTCCTGAAATTAAAGATCGAAACGGTAATACTTTAATTTACGAGTATGATTTAATTAATGGTGGCGGAAAAAATCAAGCCAATTCGTTTAAAAAATATTTAACCGATGCTGGTTTATTAAAAGATTCTTGGTTATTTAATGAAAATGAAAAATAAAAAACAATTTTTAGTAATCGGGTTGGTAAGTAGTTTTTTATCAATCCCGTTGGTTTCTTCATCACACGTTTTACCAAAAACACAAAACTTAAAGTTAGCACACCATGATGAACAATCAACACCGCAATTAGTTGATAGTGAGCCAGAAAAAAATAAAAAATACTTTGAAAATAATTTTAAACCTTTGATTGATGAGGTTATCAAGCAAGTTAAAACGAAATTATCTGCTGATTCTAGCGAAGATCGTGATCCTAACACAACAATTTACTACTTGCAACTTTTGAAATTCTTAGATAAGATAAAAGAAAGTGGTGATTTAGAAACCAATCCAACAAAATATGGATTTAATTTAAACTTTTTATCAGTTTTTGGTAATACAAAATACCGTCGTGGTTCGATAACTTACGATGGAACAACGACAAATGGTGTCATATTTGGCGATAATAACCAAATTAATGGAAATAATTTCGGATACAGTAATAAAGAAGATTTTCAAACATCTAATGGCGAAGAAGTCGAAAACAAAATCACAAATTCAATGTACCAAACTGAATATTTCAATAAATATAAAGCTAACTTATTAAAAGATGGGATTCCCAAAATCTTTTTTAACGAAGCTAATATTAAAAGTGTTGAAGGAAAATACAAGGCTAAAATTGATAATAGTAAGGGCACAAAGGAATTAGTTGTAAGTGATTTATCATTAGATTCAAAGGATGAAAAGAAAATAACAACTTGAGAAGATTATTTTCGATCTATTATTGATAAAAATTTTAATAAATTCGATATTGAACAAAACCAGCAATTACAACCAGAATCTCAAAGCAAGCCGCCAATTGAAGTACCGCCATTAAAGAGTAATGATGATGTTAATGATGCCAATCCTAATAAGGAAATCACAATTAACAAGGAAAAGCAACCAACTAGGATTGACTTGAAACTACCAGAAGAAATTCGCAATATCCAGAATTTAAAACCAATGGTCATTGCTTCATATGATAACCTTACGCCAAAAGAATTTTTAAGTTATTCGCTTAAAGAACAAAGAAAAATGGTTTATATTGATAATCCGGTGCAACAACGTTTCGATTATCAAATTTTAAGTTTAAAACCTGAAGCCACAACAGAGCAAAGTTTAGATGCACAGATCGAATTAAAAGATAAGATTGTTTCCGAAAATTCTCGAAAATATCAAGCAAAGATTGATAATTTTATTGACAAACAAGCGCCTAGCGAGGAACAATTGTTAAAACACAATACCAATTTGTTAAATTACAATTCTTATTTAGTCACTAAGGAAATAGTGAACAAAATTCAAAATGCATTTAAAATTAATCTCGATCTATCCGATTTAACTAGTTTTCAAAAAGGGCAGCAATTTCACATTAAAAATTCCTTTTTCCTCATTACAAAAATTTATTTTAATAGTAACTTTGTCAATGACATCAATATCGTTAAACAAAAATATCTTGATAAAGACTTAAGCCAAAATTTGCAAAACACATATCAAAAAGAAATCCAAGATGTCTTTTTAAGTTATTTATTTAACTCCAAAATTGATACGATCAACTTTAATATTTATTTAAAAAATTTCTTCATGAATAAAATCAAAGATTTAAAAACAAAAATACTTAAAAATGACAAACTTATTAAGTTAATTAATGATCTAAACTTACGTGAAGCAGAAGTATCAATGTTATGAAATAAATTAGAAATGTATTCAAGACAAATTGACTCTTTAAATCAAAGTGCTGATAAGTATGGGTTAAATGATTTTGTTAAAATGTTAAACATCATGATTAATGCAAACAAAATTTATGAACCAATTTTTAATCTTTACCAAGTTTCAAATAATGCAAGCAACAAAAATAAATCTCAAGAAATAAAAACATCTTTGCAAAATTTAATTACCGAAATCAACAAACCAAATAATATTCTTGCCGTTGCAATGACTATTCTCGGAGTGTTTCTTACAACTCTAATAATCACCGTAATAATCATACGGTATAAGAAGTTTAAAGTAATTCAAAAACATTAATATTTATTAATTATTATCTTTTCAATAAAGACACAAAAATCATGGTTGGTTATTTTATATTTTAAATAATTAGTTCATAAGGTCTAATTTCTTAAATCAGAAATTGTAATAATTTTTATTTCACTAGTGTTGATATGCAAACAAACTTCTTCAAACTATAAAAATTCTTTGCAAAATCTTTGTTTACACAGCATTAAGTTAAGACTAGAGAACTAATTTTTTTATTAATATTATTATTTTTCATTTACTAAATTTATTTTAATTAAGACTTGATTTGGTCACAATTAACAAACTATTTTTTAAATTTATAAGACTTAGATGTTGGTATTTTTATTATATTAATCCATTACACAACTAGTTGATCAATTATTTAAAGCATTAAATATGGTCTTAGCGGAAAAACTTAGATAATAATGAAATAAAAACTAAAATTCAAAATTGTTTTACTTGCTTTGTTTATATAAAGTTATTTACTTAATAACCTTTTTATTGATTTATTTGAAAATATGAAGAATTATTTAAATACTTAGCGTTTTTAGAAAATATGTTTTCTAATATTTAAGTGTTGTGATAATTTTAAATTTATCTCGGTTGTCAACCGATTTGAACGAAACGTATCAAAGTGTTCGTACATTTTGTTAATTTTTAAATATATTATTTTTAGAATCAGAAAGAATTCCATTAATTTTTTGCTTTGAATCTTAGATGCGATTATTATGTAGCACGATAATCACCCTTTCGTAAATCTACTTCTTTTTCATAACATAACTTAACTTAACTTAAAAAGATCATGACATAAAAACAGAATTACATATGAATATGAAAGAGATAATGTTAAGTACGTGAAGACAATTTTTTAATTTTGTTATTAAAACTATCGTCAAATAAAATGTTTACTGCATATATTTCAAGAATATTTTTAACATAAAAAAAATCAGATGTATATCGGCTTTAATAAATATTAAAAAACTCAAAAGATCATATTTCTTGATTTATAAAATTAACAATCTTCATAATTTTTACTTCTCTTACCGATTGATGTATTAAAACATTTAAGTGAATGTTGACAAATCAATTGTTTTAGTTCATATTCATTCTTTTTAAAGAATAACAGATTATTAATTAAGTAAATTTACAATGTGATTTTAATAATTTTAAAACGATAAAAAGTTGGTTACGTTCAGTTATAGAGTAGTTTGCAAGCAAAATTTAATTTGTTAAGAAAAATATTTAAAATCAATTGAATTTTATAAGAACTGCCAACACTTTATTAATCATGAAACTCATGTGTCAAAGTATATCTAGACATTTAGAAAAAATCTTATTTTCAACTAATTTCTTCTGTTTTTTTAATTTTAAAATATTGTTTTCACTGTGATATCAATTAATTCAGTTCTTGATCAATCAAATATAAGCTCTATCAAAATTTATAAACTAAATCAACAGATGATAAAGTGATAAAAAACAACAGTGCTAAAACTAGACAAAAGTTATTGTAAATTTTAAATGTTAAAGATAAATAATAAAACCTAACGTACTTGTTAGGTTTCATTACTTTATAAATTGGAAATATTTAATAGTTTTCTATAACAAAATTTTATTTCAAGAAGCCAGTTACGGTAATGGTTTTAGCGCGGTGTGCATCTTTATTAACTGGTTTACCAGTAGTTAAATCAAAGTATTGGTCGCCATTTTTTAAAGCAACGCTAATGGTAAGAGTTCCGGTTGCGTCATCGCCAGTTGCTGAAATTTCGTATGCAAAGCCAGTAAGGTTTGCAGGGATTTCGGGAAGTTGTTTGCTTGCATCTTTAATTTGGGCATTAGCACTTTCGCGACTGTTAACTGTTTTAGCAACTTCACTCGCTTTTTTAGCAGTATCAACTGCTGGGGAAACGACACTGTTAGATTTAAGTTCGTTCTTGCCAGTTTCGCTAAGTTTCTTGTCATTGTCAGCGTCACTAGGTTTTGTGCCTTTATTGGTATCTTCTAGTTTTTTGTTTTTGTCAGTATCAACTTTTAAAAAGCCAGTTACGGTAATGGTTTTAGCGCGGTGTGCATCTTTATTAACTGGTTTACCAGTAGTTAAATCAAAGTATTGGTCGCCATTTTTTAAAGCAACGCTAATGGTAAGAGTTCCGGTTGCGTCATCGCCAGTTGCTGAAATTTCGTATGCAAAGCCAGTAAGGTTTGCAGGGATTTCGGGAAGTTGTTTGCTTGCATCTTTAATTTGGGCATTAGCACTTTCGCGACTGTTAACTGTTTTAGCAACTTCACTCGCTTTTTTAGCAGTATCAACTGCTGGGGAAACGACACTGTTAGATTTAAGTTCGTTCTTGCCAGTTTCGCTAAGTTTCTTGTCATTGTCAGCGTCACTAGGTTTTGTGCCTTTATTGGTATCTTCTAGTTTTTTGTTTTTGTCAGTATCAACTTTTAAAAAGCCAGTTACGGTAATGGTTTTAGCGCGGTGTGCATCTTTATTAACTGGTTTACCAGTAGTTAAATCAAAGTATTGGTCGCCATTTTTTAAAGCAACGCTAATGGTAAGCGTGCCCGTTGCGTCATCGCCAGTTGCTGAAATTTCGTATGCAAAGCCAGTAAGATCTGCAGGGATTTCGGGAAGTTGTTTGCTTGCATCTTTAATTTGGGCATTAGCACTTTCGCGACTGTTAACTGTTTTAGCAACTTCACTCGCTTTTTTAGCAGTATCAACTGCTGGGGAAACGACACTGTTAGATTTAAGTTCGTTCTTGCCAGTTTCGCTAAGTTTCTTGTCATTGTCAGCGTCACTAGGTTTTGTGCCTTTATTGGTATCTTCTAGTTTTTTGTTTTTGTCAGTATCAACTTTTAAAAAGCCAGTTACGGTAATGGTTTTAGCGCGGTGTGCATCTTTATTAACTGGTTTACCAGTAGTTAAATCAAAGTATTGGTCGCCATTTTTTAAAGCAACGCTAATGGTAAGAGTTCCGGTTGCGTCATCGCCAGTTGCTGAAATTTCGTATGCAAAGCCAGTAAGGTTTGCAGGGATTTCGGGAAGTTGTTTGCTTGCATCTTTAATTTGGGCATTAGCACTTTCACGACTGTTAACTGTTTTAGCAACTTCACTCGCTTTTTTAGCAGTATCAACTGCTGGGGAAACGACACTGTTAGATTTAAGTTCGTTCTTGCCAGTTTCGCTAAGTTTCTTGTCATTGTCAGCGTCACTAGGTTTTGTGCCTTTATTGGTATCTTCTAGTTTTTTGTTTTTGTCAGTATCAACTTTTAAAAAGCCAGTTACGGTAATGGTTTTAGCGCGGTGTGCATCTTTATTAACTGGTTTACCAGTAGTTAAATCAAAGTATTGGTCGCCATTTTTTAAAGCAACGCTAATGGTAAGCGTGCCCGTTGCGTCATCGCCAGTTGCTGAAATTTCGTATGCAAAGCCAGTAAGATCTGCAGGGATTTCGGGAAGTTGTTTGCTTGCATCTTTAATTTGGGCATTAGCACTTTCGCGACTGTTAACTGTTTTAGCAACTTCACTCGCTTTTTTAGCAGTATCAACTGCTGGGGAAACGACACTGTTAGATTTAAGTTCGTTCTTGCCAGTTTCGCTAAGTTTCTTGTCATTGTCAGCGTCACTAGGTTTTGTGCCTTTATTGGTATCTTCTAGTTTTTTGTTTTTGTCAGTATCAACTTTTAAAAAGCCAGTTACGGTAATGGTTTTAGCACGGTGTGCATCCTTATTAACTGGTTTACCAGTAGTTAAATCAAAGTATTGATCACCTTTTTTTAAAGCAACGCTAATGCTAAGAGTTCCTGTTGCGTCATCGCCAGTTGCTGAAATTTCGTATGCAAAGCCAGTAAGGCCCGCAGGGATTTCGGGAAGTTGTTTGCTTAAATCTTTAATTTGGGCATTAGCACTTTCACGACTGTTAACTGTTTTAGCAACTTCACTCGCTTTTTTAGCAGGATCAACTGCTGGGGAAACTACACTGTTAGATTTAAGTTCGTTATTGCCAGTTTCACTAAGTTTCTTGTCATTGTCAGCGTCACTAGGTTTTGTGTCTTTATTAGTATCTTCTAGTTTTTTGTTTTTGTCAGCATCAACAGCATTACTAGATTTTGTGCTCTCATCAGGATTGCTAAGTTTCTTATTCTTATCAGCATCATCTTGTTTTTCTTGTTTAACTCCCGGAGTTGTAACAGAATTATCTAACCCTGTTTGTGGTAATGTTTCTGGCTGACTCTTATTCTCATTTTTTCCATCATTATTCCCAGAAGTTGTTAAAGAGCACGCTGAAGCAATTGCACCAACCAATGGGGTTGCTAATGCTAAACTAGTTAACAAAACTTTCTTTTTATTTAATTTTGCCATTAAAATTTCTCTCCGAATGTGATACGTCGCAGACATAGTAAATCTGGAAGAATCTATAAATTTTGTATTTTTTGTTTTTATACTCTGTATAATTTTCCGTTTTTTTTTTTTGTCAAGGGGGTTTTTAAAAATTTCTGTTTTTATCACAAACAATATACAAATTAAATTCTTTTGAAATCCTAAGATATTAGGATTACAAAAATGATGTATTCATAAAATAATGTTTGAAGAATACAAAAATTGAAAATTACAAAATTTAATAAATCAATATTTTTAAATTATGATTCTTAAAATCTGACCCTAGCAATGTTATAAAAACTGATAATATTCAATAATTTTTCCAATACTTTTAAGTTATAGATAAATCTTGTAAGACTATATTTTGTGCAAGATAAATCTTTTAAACATTTTTGATTAAATTTCAAACAAAAACTGATTATTTTAAAATATTAACTAGATACTTAAATATGATAGGGGTCGCATAAATTGGCATTCAATCTTTTTTCAACTACTAGATATTGCTGCTTTGGATACAAACCGAAAATTAGCAAATTTTGTTAATTCATACTAAAAACCAAATTATTAATTTAAAAAAAATTTAAAATTAATTAATGATAAATTTTTTCATTTACTACTTTTAGGATATTTCTAGTAATATTTTTAAAAAACAGCAAAAAGGCAAATCTTTTATCTTTTTTAATTGATGTAATTGATAAACGATTATTACGACAATTTTTTAGCGGACTAAATATATTGTCATGCAAAATCAACTGGATATATTAGTTGTAAATGCTATTGTGACTTCATCTACAATGTTCAATTTAATTTATTCTAAAAAAATAACTAATAATTAGTCTTAAGCATTCTTTTACCTAAATTAAGATTTCAGATCAAAAAGCATACTTTCTATTAATCTATTAAAAACAGTAATTTACTTAAATTTATTCATTAACTTTTTCCAATCTTTATATAATCACAGGAATATATTATTAAACTCAATAATTGCAACTGATTTAAGCACCTGCTTGACGGCGACTTGTGACTGCAGTTTTGTTAAGATGTTTGCATGTTAAATTTATTATAATTTGATCTGTACAGGTATAATTTTTGAATTTGTTTAGGAATCACCAAAACTTGGATCATTCCAAAACGGGTCCAAGGGGGTTTGCGTTTTGGGGCTTTCCTTCTTAAAACCACTTATTGTAATTGTTTTATATATAGGAGTAGATGACAACTCTCCATCTAGTTTGAAATATTTTCCAGTTATTCCAACTTTTTTTAAAGCGACTTTAATTAATAACTTACCTTCAGCATTCTTGTCTTCAGCGGAAATCACGTATTCAAAACCAGCGGGAGGATTGGGAATTTTATTACTATTTGCAGCAATTTGTTCGTTAGCTTTCACTAATGTAGTTATGTTTCTAGCAACTGTTGATGGTAAAACACCTGATTTGCCATTAGCATTTGCTGTTTCTTTAATAGCATCGTATGTTTTTTTGACTTTAAGTTTATCTGCAACTTCAGTTCTTTGGTAGCCACTTACTATAACATCTTTATCAATTTTAGCTTTTGAATAATCTCCGGTTGCTGTGAAAAAACGATTTCCTTTTTTTAAAGCAACTTTAATAGTTAAAGTTCCGCTCTCGTCATTTGCAACTGCAGAAATTACATATTCAAAACCAGCGGGAGGATTGGGAATTTTATTACTATTTGTAGCAATTTGTTCGTTAGCTTTCACTAATGTAGTTATGTTTCTAGCAACTGTTGATGGTAAAACACCTGATTTGCCATTAGCATTTGCTGTTTCTTTAATAGCATCGTATCTTTTTTTGACTTTAAGTTTATCTGCAACTTCAGTTCTTTGGTAGCCACTTACTATAACATCTTTATCAATTTTAGCTTTTGAATAATCTCCGGTTGCTGTGAAAAAACGATTTCCTTTTTTTAAAGCAACTTTAATAGTTAAAGTTCCGCTCTCGTCATTTGCAACTGCGGAAATTACGTATTCAAAACCAGCGGGAGGATTGGGAATTTTATTACTATTTACAGCAATTTGTTCGTTAGCTTTGGCTAATGTAGTTATGTTTCTAGCAACTGTTGATGGCAAAACACCTGATTTGCCACTAGCATTTGCTGTCTCTTTAATAGCATCGTATGCTTTTTTGGCTTTAAGTTGAGCAGATACAAAATTATTACTGTTTGATCGAGTACGAGGTGTTAAACTACCCTTCTTGTTTCCTGGGCTTAAATCATCACGTGCCTGATTATTTAAACCACTATTTCTTTCTTGTGGTTTTATAGTTTCAGAACATGCAGATGCAATTGTAGTAACTAATGGGGCTGCTAATGTTAAACCAGTTAATAAAATTTTCTTTTTAAACTTTGCCATTTTATTAAACTCCTAGTATCATGCTTAGTTAATATGAAGATTTAAAAAAATCTGTAATTTGCATATTCATTACGAAAATTTTCCGTTTTTTTATTTATTTGTCAAATGATTTGTTTAAATATGTCGGATTTTTTAAAAACCAAAAAATTTATTTTTCTAAGTACAAATATTGACATTACACCAATAAATACTTTTATGTTTTTAGTAAAGTAATAAGTTGAAAAAAGTTTCAATTTTATTAATAAGATATAATCTAGGTAATAATAATTATACCGTGTAATAAAAAATGATTGCTAACAAATGCTGCAAAGTTCTTAATCTTAAAATTAAATTTTAATTAACTCTGGCATGAATGAAAATTACCTTTTTGAGTTTTTTCGCCAATAATATCAGCAAAAGCCTGAGGATCTTTGTTTTTATACAATACATCATACACTCATTGAATAATGGGGGCACTTATTTGATTGCTTTTTAAAATATCATGAATTACTTGGGCACTTAAATATCCTTCAACCGTGGTATCGTTAATATTTAAGGCTTTGTGAACTCCAAACATTGCCACTTGGTTGCCAAACCGAAAATTCCTAGACTTTTCACTAGTACACGTTAAAACTAAATCACCAATGCCGCATAATTCGAAACCAATTAACGGTAAAATTTGATGATTGGTTAATTTTTGGTAAATTTCGGCAATTTCTTTAAAAACACAGGCCACGATGGCTGATCTTGTGTTCATTGATTGGTGTAATTGGTAAACAATTCCTGTGCCAATTGCTGCGACATTTTTTAATGCTGCAAATAGATCAGCACCAATTTCATCAGTATTAGGAATTAACTTAAAGTACTTAGTTGTAAAGAGCTTAACCACATCATCAACAATTTTTTCATTGGATCCCACGGCATTAATTACGGTTAGTTCCTTATCAAAAACTTCACTAGCAAATGATGGACCTAATAATGAAACTAGAGCAATTAAATTATTAGCAAAATTTTCTTTAATTACTTGTGACCAAAATTTCTTCGTAGTTAAACTAATGCCCTTAGCAACGTTAATAATCACTACTTTTCTATTTTTTAAAATTGCTTTTAGTTGTTCTAAAATTGCTTCTAAAAATTTACTGGGAATTGCTAGCAAAACATATTGAGCATCAACTAGGGCTGTTTTTAATTGATCAGTGATTAAAACAGGTTTTCCTGCTAGTTTTTTTTCGCCAAAATAACGACTGTTCATTTGCTTTTTTAAATCAGCAATTTCTTTTTGATCAATCCCTCACATGCTCACAACATTTTTATTATCCAATAAAACACTGGCTAAAGCTGTACCCCAAGCCCCTGTACCCAATACGGTAATTTTTTTATTAGTCATAAAAAAATCAATCTTAATCTAACTTAATGTGGCAGTAACCACCCGGATTTTTTTTAAGATAGTCTTGGTGATATTCTTCAGCTGGGTAAAAATTTTTTAAAGGGATTGTTTCGGTAACAATCTTGCGAGCGTATTCTTTTTGCTTATTGCTAACAAACTCTTTAACCATTGGTGCATCATGATCATCCAGTCAATAGATTCCGGTGCGATACTGACTACCACGGTCATTACCCTGTCGATTAATTGCAGTAGGATCAATTACTTCAAACAATTTTTCTAGAAGAAAGTTTAAACCAACAACATTTTCATCATAAATAATTTCCACGGCTTCAGCTGCTTTGGTTTGTTCGGAACAAACTTCTTTATATGTGGGGTTATCAATTAAAGAATTTGCATAACCTGCAGTCGTTTGTGTCACACCATTAATACGTGAAAAATATTCTTGGATTCCTCAAAAGCAGCCACCTGCTAAAACAATTTTTTTACTCATTTTTGTCATGCCTTTCATTGTGTAGTGGACTAATTATAGTGATGTTTACTAAAAAATGAACGAATGTGGCATTTAAAAATAATTATTCTGGTTAAGTTGCTAACTTAAAAATTCTTGGATTAAGTTTTTTACAGGCCGCAAAATATATTATTTTTTTACCAAAAATTAAATTTTATTGTAAATGTCTTTGTTGAAATTCTAAAAGCAAACATAAAAACCTTGGAACGCGATTATTAAAAGCAAAAAGGTTATAAAACTTCTAAAAAGTTATAATAATTTGAAGTTTTTTAAAGTTATATATACACTACGCACTAACGAGAGACTATGCAATTAACTGAGCGACAAGAAAAACTAATTAAAGCAATTATCGACGAGTACACCGCAACAGCAGCACCGGTTGGTAGCAAATTACTCATGTCAAAATATTTTAAAAATTTATCAAGTGCAACAATCCGGAACGAAATGCTGCAACTAGAAAAACTTAATCTTGTTGAAAAAACGCATACTTCTTCAGGTCGAGTCCCTTCACTACAAGGCTACCATTACTATGAAAAAAATTTATTATCACCAGTTGTTGATGATGAAATTCGGAGTAAATTACGCAAAATTTTATCAACAAGATTAAATTCAATTGATGAAATTGTGGAGATTTCAGTTGATTTTATCAACCAAATTACTAATTTGCCAACTGTCATTACCCATTTTAAAACAGATGACCGTTTGTGTCGCTTGGATTTAGTCAAACTTGACGAAACAAGCGGACTAGTTTTAGTCGTTTCCTCGACGGGAAACGTTATCAAAAAAACGATTCAATTTAATAATGAAAACCAATTTATTGATGTTTCCACATGCATTAAAGTTTTTAACGATCGTTTGGTAGATTCCAAATTTTCTGAAATCCCTTATAAATTAACGCTTTTAAAAGGAATTATTAAAAAAAAGGTACATGAATACGAATATGTCATTCAAGAAATTGTTAACCGGATTTTTGTATTTAATGATAGTAATCAAACCGATGTCCGGGGAATTAAAAACTTACTAACGCAACCCGAATTTGCCGACCGGGAAAAATTAATTAAAATTATCGATTTACTCGAAAACACTTCGGTGTGGCAGCAAATTTTATATAACTACCAACGGACTGGAAAAACGATTATCACTTTTGGTGATAGTTTGGGCATAGATGGTGTTTCTGTAGCGTCAACAATGATTGAAACTGATAATAAAAAACACCAAATTGCCGTTGTTGGTCCAACCCGAATGAATTATGAAAAAATCAAGGGCTTATTAATGATGTTAAAAGATGAAATAGAAAAAATAGGTTGCAAAAATGTTAAAAGCAAAATTAATGCTGAAACCGATTATTAATATCGTTAATAAAAGTAAAAAAAATATCTTCAATTTTTATCTCGATTCGAATCAAAAAAAAGTTATTAATAACCGACTTTTTAAGAAAAAAATCTTTGATAATTTAATCGCCATGGTTTTTACATTTTGACAATATCGTCAACAAAACATTTTTAACTATAAAATTGATTATCACAATGTTAAACCTGATTCAAATTGGAAACTTTTTTACCAATTATTTACCGAATTGTATCATTTTAGTAATTTAAAACTGAATGAAACAAAAGATTATTTTTCTCAACAAGACAATTTAAGACAATCAGCCCAAAAATATGCTCAGAAATTTTTGCAAAAAATAACTTCTAACTATGCAAATTTTCAAAATAATGCGGCCATTTTAACAAACGTTTTGGAAGCTTTAATTAATTTTAATTTCATTGATCTATACACCTTTAAGATTAAAATTACTACATCTTGTGATTATACGAAGATCGACCAGTATCTGGCGAAATTAATTAGACTCCAAATGGATTATTTAGATAAAGCATACAAAGTTTTTCAAGACACAAATTCAGTTAATTTCAACATTTTTTTTAAAATTATAATTTCTTTGAGAAAAAACCTCCTTTAACTAATTTCGAAAAACAATTTTTAAACCAGTGTAAAAATAAAAAAACTAATTTAAATGATGTTTCACTCAAGGTTTTAAAAATTCTTTTGGACACATAGGTCATAAATATTAAATTGGTATATTCTGATGTTTAGTTAGCATCTGTATAGTTATAAAATATAGTGCTTTTGTCGTTTTTTAATGTTAAATTTAAATGTTATTTACTATAAAAACTAAGCAACAAGATAATTTTGTTCGATGAATCCGTCTGCTTATATATAAAAATAAAAAAGTTAAATTTTCTAAAACTTAAAGTATCAAAATAGAAGAAACAAATATTCATAAACAATCGTGTTCAATTTTAAAAACTAGTTCTTAAACACTTAAAGGAACTTTCTAATACATTAAGAAATAAAATAATTCACGATACTAAAACTGAATTAAAAGAAGAAATTCACAAAACTAATAAAGAAGTTAATAATACTAGAAGCACATCCAGACAGATTTTTACAATTTACCCGTTAACTCGCATCTTCACCATTAGTTCAAAACTTAATAAATTAATTAAAAATAGTGTTATCATTCGCGTTAATGTGTTTTGAAATTAGTATAATCCAGAATCATTAATCAATAAAATTTACCAAGATTTTAGTTATCTTAAAAAGAAAAAAATCGCTATATTTAGTTTCGAGTGGTTTCAAGCAAAATGGAATCTGCTAAGAAATATTTAGAAACTATCAATACTTTATTGGACATGAAACTTTAAATAAAAACAAATTTATGTAATAAATGTTTAACAAAGTTGGATTTAAAAACATTTTGTCAAAGATTTTATTTCAAAGTCATTCGTGTATTTAACATAAATCCGATCTTTTATAGTTAAATTTCTTAAAATCTATTCACAGAGTTTGGATAGCTAAAACAACCATGATCTTTGCATTTTTGATAATTAAAACTGAAAAATTATGCTGAACTACAAAAATAAGTTTTTGATCAAGGGAAAAAACTCAATTTCATCGAAATATTTATAAAAAACCAAAAATTAATCACGTTAAAAACAAATTGAAAACTAAAGTCGCAATTTAGACATCGATTGATTACGACCATTTAATTACAAACTTTGTTCTCAATTGAAAAGCCTTATTAATAAATATGAAGTAAGGTTTTATAAATGCACTATCGTTCTATCAAAAAGACAAAAACTAGGCTTATTATTTAATAACTTTATTAAAATTTTTATTATTGAAAAAAAGCCAAATTAGTTTGTATTAAATTCATATTAATGATAATGAAATTAAAAAGTTACTGTGATTTAGAAGCCATTTTCAAGGTAGTTTAATAAACTTTTGTTAAAAATATTTTTAGGGATTATTTTTATGTTTTTTCGTATAAAAATTCAAGGTAGCCTGATAAACTTGATGAAATGCTTCATCAATATTACTTAATGCTAACTTTTGCATCTTTGAAATATCAAATAGTTGGTTTTTGTTTGTTTTTTTACGGCCTGGTTCGAGTTTGTCTGCTAGGTAAATGATTTTATCTAACAACGTTAGATCTTTTTGAATAGGTTCAGTATGTCGATAAACGGCATCTAAAATCTCTTTATTTTCAAACAAATAATCATATTTCATAATGTAATATGCGGCGTAAGGATGCAGTGTTTCAATTGAAGTATATTTTTTAATATTTAGTAATTGTGCATAACGTAACAATTCTTGTGAACTAAACTCTTTTGCTAAATCATGAAATAAACCAGCAATATAAGCATCATTGACATTATGATAACCACAAGATATTGCCAGTTTTTTAGCAAATTTTGCAGTTCTAACACAGTGTTGTCAGCGTCCTTCACTCAAATAATTTTTAATTCTTTTTTCAACATACACACAATTTTCATTAATGTACTTAATAACCTTTCAATCAAGCATGCGAAGGTCAGATTTTTTTCTTAATGTTGATGAACTAATATCAAGATTAGTTTCACCAATTTTTTGCATTTTAAATCGCTTAATATTATCTGCATATTCTAATTCAAAACCAGGTCTAACTAGATAGATAATTTGACTATTTTCGCTAATTAATTCAGCATGCTTTCACATGTGAAATGTTTGCAAATGGTCTGATCCAATTAAACTAAAAAGTTGGGCAGTAGGATGCTTTTTTTTAAAGAATTGTAAAGTTTGGTAAAAAAGAAAATTTTTTGATTTAACTTCGATTAGGCTAAGTTGCATTTTGGGATATTTTTCAATTGCCAAACGGACCATCTTAGCCCGGTGGTTTGCTGAAGCATAGATTTGGTTTTTAAATGACGATAACGGACTAATAATAAAGTATAAAAAATCGGCACCAACAGCTTCAATAGCCATTTGTGCTGCCTTAATATGACCCACATGAATTGGATCAAAGCTACCACCATATAAAATAATTTTGTCTGGTTTTTGCGAATGTTTCATGTTAAAACTTTGCTCCTTCAACAAAATGTGGACCAATAATTTTTTCAGGCAATTTCCAAATTACTTGCTTAATTCCCTTAAAAGCAACGATTCCAAGGCCATATAAAACAATAAAAAAGATCTTTTGCTTTGAATTAAACAAATACTGGTTATATTTATCTTGAAAAATTAAATTAGAAATAGGAAAAAGTGTTTTTGGATTATTTTCAAAACGATTTTTATTTTTTAATGAAGTGCGATGTAAGGTTAATTGGTGGCTCAAATAAAAAGTAACCGAAGCACAACTGTCATCGTTTTTAATAACCTCACACCAAAACAAATTTTCAGCAATGAATAATTGATCATCATTAATTTGATAAGTTCTTGGACGATTTTTCTTATTTGCAACAATTTTTTTTAATTGGTCATCATTCATTAAAAATTGAAATGAATTTTCATGTTCAGTGCCCGGCACATCAATTAAAGTAAAATTGCGGGTTTTTATTTGTTTAAATCCTTGGGTAGTGTTTAGATAAGGACTTGTTGTCAACCGTTGCTGACCAATCTTTTCACGATCTAAAATTCAATTAATTAAAGAACTTTTACCACTATTAGTTAAACCTACAAAACAGATTTTTAATTTTTGCTTACTAACTGCAAAAATTGCATTCTGCAACTTTACATAATTTAGGTTAAGTTTGGCTGAAGTAAAAATTATTTGCTCCGGGGTTAAATCTAACTGAAAACAAGCAGTATAAGCAAATAAACGTTCATCTTTTGGTTGAAGATTTTTAGTCGAAATCATCATGTCGATTTTTGTAATAATTAAATAAAAAACTTTAGTCAAATTTTTTAACCGTTTAATTTCATCAACAACATAAGGTAACATTGTTAAATCGCATGCGTAAAATAAGGCATTTTTAGCAAACTGAAAATTTTTTAAAGTTTGTTGAACATTAGGACGTGAAATCTCAGGGTCAACTGTCGTTTTTTGGTAGTGTTTTAATTGAAAACAGCGCTGACACAAACTCGCTTTTTCAAGCACTGGTGTATATCCGGCTGTATTCGCATCTGAAGTTAAAAAAATCCCACATCCTAAACATTTTTTCTTAACTTTTATGTTTTGATTCGTCTTTTTTTTAACTTTTTTTAATTGATCTGATTTCATTATCCCTCTAAATAAAATTGAAATTTTTAGATCCTAATTTTTTGTTAACAATATAAAAATTTCATCTTATTTTTGTCTTATTATTAATATTTAATTACGAAACCAAGGACTGTTTTGGTAACGATAACTTAATCAGGTTTTATGATGTTTTATCATTACTAAATAAATTGTTAACTTCATTATTAAGTACTGTATCATCAACAACAATTAGCCCACTGGTAGATTGTTCAAAAACCGCACTCATACGACTGTTTAAATCCATTACTGGAATATTACTAAGTTTAATAAATTTTTGGTTACCAAAATCATCGCTAACTAAAACTGACTGGTTAACTTTGGCATTTAATGCATGTGTTAATACATATGGTTTGGACTTAATCTGTTGTAATAATGTTTTACCTAATGCCGAACGGGTTAAAGGAACAATTTCATTAATTCGAACCCGTTTAGCGTTACCATGTTTGGCTACTAATGTTAATAGATCATCCTTATTAGCAATCACAATGCAAGCCATTAGCATGTCATCAGTCCGTAATTTAATCCCCCTAACGCCCATGCCTTTTAACCCGATTGGGATTACTTCATTAACGGCAAAACGCAAACCAAGACCGTTTTTAGAAATTAATAAAATTTCGGTTTTTGCGTCATTTATCAGTTTAACATCAGTTAAAAAATCGTTAGTTTTAAGCGAGATGCAAACACTAGGACGTAATGTTTTAAAATTAAGAAGTTGGTTCAAAAATATTCGTTTCACCATCCCTTGTTGGGTGGCTAAAAATAAAGTTTGTTCGTCACCAAACATTTCATTATTTTTAATAATTTGAGCATAAATAATTTTTTCATTATCGCGTAACGTGGTAACCGTATTAACGTGCACGCCTTGTTCTTTTAAGCGGGTTTCTTTGATTTTATGAATTGGTAAAACAAGAATATTGCCATAAATTGTAATCAATATTAAACGGTCTAATAAATTACTTGAATGAATCGCTACAACGCAATCACCTTCTTTTAATTTCAACGCATTTAAACTGTCTAATGTAACACTTTTAGGCGAACACAATTTTAAATACCCATTTTTGGTAACAATAATTGTATTGCTTTTATTTTCAATCACATCATTAGCCTCAATGACAATTTTTTCGGCCGCACCAGCAACTTGCGACCGTCGTGGCGTAGCAAATTTCTTCTTATAATCACGCAGAATTGTTTTTAAATGGTTATTGCGATGAGTTTCATTATTTAACAAGACTTCGAATTGATTAATATTTTGTTCAAGTTGTTTTGACTCGTCAATAAGGGCTTTGACATCAGTATTAGTTAACTTGTAAAGGCGTAGTTGAACAATGGCTTCGGCTTGAATTTCTGATAATGCAAAATTTTTCATTAATTTTGTTTTAGCATCGGCTTTGTCAGTAGCACTACGAATTAATTTAACAACTTCATCAATCACCGATGTTGCTTTAATTAACCCTAAAACGATTTCGAAGCGGTGTTTGGCCTTTTTTAAATCAAAAGTTGTTCTTTTAACAATTATGTCGATCGCATGTTGTAAGTAACTGTCTAAATAATTAATTAAACTCATTTGCACTGGCTTACGTTGGTTAATAACAATCGAATTAATATGAAAGTTGATTTGTAATTGCGTTGACTTGTACAAATATTTTTCAATCGCATTTCCGGCTTTTTCATCACCCTTATACTCAAGGACAATGCGAATGCCGTTTTTGTCTGACTCGTCGCGAACTTCTTCTAGATAAGAAATTTTATTTTCAGCAATAATGCTTTCAATGCTGCGAACAATGTTCGCCTTGTTAGTTTCAAACGGAATTTCTGTAACTACCAATTGTTTTTTATGGTGGTTATTTTCGTGTTCAATTTTAGCTCGGATAACGATTTTGCCACGACCAGTAGCAAACGCTTCCTTAATTCCCCCGTCATCATGAATAATTCCACCTGTGGGAAAATCAGGTCCTAAAATCACTTTCATCAATGATTCTAAACGACAGTTTGGTGAGTCAATTTTCATGATAATTGCATCAATTAATTCGCCCAAATTATGGGGCGGAATCGTGGTTGCATATCCTGCTGCAATTCCTGAACTACCGTTAACCAATAAATTAGGTAATAAACTAGGTAAAACTGTGGGTTCAATTTCAGCATCATCAAAATTAGGAACAAACTTAACGGTTTCTTTTTCCAGATTGTTTAACATCTCATAAGCAAAAGGTGATAATTTGGCTTCAGTGTATCGCATGGCAGCAGCAAGATCGCCATCAATTGAGCCGTTATTTCCCTGCATATCAACTAGGCAAATGTTGTTTTTTCAAGGCTGGCTCATTCTTACTAAAGCTTCGTATATGGAAAAATCACCATGGGGGTGATATTTACCAATAACTTCACCAACTGTACTCGCTGATTTTTTAAAAGGGCGATCTGGCGTTAAATTTAACCGGCTCATCCCATACAAAATCCGTCGTTGTACGGGTTTTAACCCATCGCGAATGTCAGGCAAGGCACGATCTTGAATAATGTATTTGGCATATTTGGCAAAACTTTCTGCCATGATTTCGCCAAGTGAGCGATTTCAAACCCGATCAATTTGGTGATTTTTGTTGCCTTCCTTCGCCATAAGTTATTCGTTCTCCATAGTAAAATCAACATTTTCGTTAATTCAAATTTTTCTAGTGTTTGTACCCTCACTCATTAAAGTAGTAACACGCCGTTCCGCCTCGACAGCATTTTCTAAAGAAACCTTAATTAATTGGCGCGTTTTTGGGTCCATTGTGGTTTCTCACAATTGTTCGGAATTCATCTCGCCAAGACCTTTGTAGCGCTGGATCTCATACTTTTTATATGTTTGTTTCAAATCATCCAATTCAACTTCATCCCAAGCGTACGCTTGTTTTTTCTGATCGGAAGCCTTAATTTTGTATAACGGCGGTAACGCGAGATAGATCATTCCGTTTTCAATTAAAGGGCGCATATATCGGTAAAAAAAAGTTAAAAGTAAAATTTGAATATGGGCCCCATCTGTATCGGCATCAGTCATAATGATAACTTTGTGATAACGAAGTTTTTTTAAGTTAAAATCTTCACCAATTCCCGTCCCTAGACAGGAAATAATTGAAACAATTTCTTCATTTTTTAACAATTCTTGAAGTTTCGTTTTTTCGACATTCATGACCTTACCACGGAGTGGTAAGATTGCCTGAAAACGACGATCCCGGCCAGTTTTTGCCGTACCGCCTGCCGAATCGCCTTCAACCAAAAAAATTTCCGCTTCGCTAGCAATCTTCGTTTGTGCTGGGGTTAGTTTGCCAAATAAAACCTTCTCTGATTTAGCATTTTTTAATTGACGAATGTTTTCGCGTGCTTTGCGAAGTGCAAGGCGTTGATCTCTTGCGGTAATAATTTTTTGAATAATCTTATTGGCATCTTCTTTATTTTCTTCTAAGAAAAAATACAAACCTTCGCTTATCACTTTTTGAACAGCGGTTTTTGCTTCTAAGGTAAATAATTTGTTTTTAGTTTGTCCTTCATAAGCGAGTAAGGCTTCGGGCACTTTAACAGATAAAACCACAGTCAAACCTTCACGAATATCACTACCCTCAAAACTTTTATCACGATCTTTTAAGATTTTATACTTTCTGGCATAATCGTTAATCGTTTCGGTTAAAGCGGTTTTAAAACCAATTTCATGACTACCACCTTCACCGGTTTTAATTGAATTAGCAAAAGAAAAAAATAATTCATTTTCATCTGTGGTGAACTGCATGGCTGCTTCAACTTCGATTTGCTCTTTATTTGCAGAAAAGTAGGCAATTTTTGAGCAAGTTTTTTTTGATTCATTAATAAATTCAACGTACTCCTTAATCCCGTTTTTGGCTAAAAAAATAACGTTGTTTTTCGGATTTTTTTCATCAAAAAAATTAATTTTTAAACCCTTAAATAAAAATGATGATTCGCGTAACCGTTCTTTAATTACGTTAGCATTAAAGGTTATTGAGCGAAAAATTGTGGCATCTGGCATAAAATGGACCGTGGTTCCGGTTCGATTTGTCGTTCCGGTTGCCGCAGCTTTTTTAACAATGTTGCCCCCATTTTTGTAAAGGGCTTCGTAAACTTTCCCCTCGCGCTGCACTTTAACAGCCATTCATGAGCATAATGCGTTAACAACCGATGCACCGACTCCGTGAAGACCACCGGCAACCTTATATGCTTGGTCGTCAAATTTTCCACTAGCGTGTAAAACCGTATAAGCAGTGTCAATGGTTGATAAACCTGTTGAGGGGTTGGTTCCTAAAGGAATGCCCCGACCGTTATCTTTGATTAAAATTGATCCATCTTTTTTCATGGCCACATCAATTTCAGTAGCTGAACCGTTTAAAACTTCATCGACTGCATTATCTAAAATTTCCCACACAAGGTGGTGCAAACCTCTAGTGTCGGTTGATCCAATGTATAATCCAGGGCGTTTACGCACTGGATCAAGCCCTTTTAAAACTTTTATACTACTTTCGTCGTATGCCATTTATCAGAAATATTCCTTTTACAATAAAGAGAAAAAATTTCAGTCGCACAATACCTGGAAGAAGATCGCTTGCCATCAAACACAATATTAATATAACTTTTGACAGTGCAACTGTTTTGTGAGTTTGATAAAAATTAAAATTTACTTTTTAATGCTTTTTGTGAATACATATTATCTTGCCGACCGAATAAATGAAATACGCACTTTATTTTCAAGACTAAAAACATTGCAGCAACAAAATTAATCACAATCCAATTAAATTTAATGTAAATTTTAATAACTTCAATATTTTATATTGTTTTGTATGAAAAAAACATTTTTTATCGTCATATTTAATCATTTTGCATAAAATAAATTCATTTTGCTTATGAAAAGAAATTTTTATTAAAAGATCATCACAGAACTAGCTGGTTAATGATTAAAACTGATTAGGTGCAAATATCGAAGTAGCAACACGTTAAAATATTTATTATTAATTTTAAAATATTGATAACAGGCTTAGATTTCAGATTCCGAAATTTAGTCAAATTTTAAAAAGTAACTATAGGTAAGACTTATTCTAATGAATAATAAATAATTGGAGCCAAAAAAACATTAGGATAAATTAAAAATTGATAAAATTAATTTACATTACACCAAGTTATATTTATCATGTTGGTTCGTCTTGGAGACACCCTTTATGCTACCCAAACTTCAAAAAAAACTTAATAAGTTAAAAACTGTAAATGCAAGAAAATTTCCAAATTATGACATTAACTATGCCTATGATCGCAAATCTCTAAAACTTTATACATTGGTTCAAAACCAACAAACTGGAGTAGTTGTTTCGATTAAGAATTTAAAGCCATTACCAAAAAAAATAATGGTTAATCTCTTGGATGAAAATGACGAACCATTTGAATTTAAACCGCGGATTGTTGGTCTTGAAGTAATTGATTCTAATGGGACGACAGTTGTTTTAGCATACGACCACGACACGCAACAATTCATTAATCCAGAAACAGGCGAACCTGTTGATTCGAATAATTACCGGCAAATAGATGGTTCAGTTTTAGAACCTTTACCACCAAGATTTTCCCAAAAAAATACTGGTGGCGTTAATCAAACCCAATCAATAAGTCATGAAGCAAACCATCAAGACACAGAAATCCTGGAAACTGCTAGCAATTTGCAAGAGCAATTAGAACAAGAATTAGAAAATAATGAATTTGCACTTCAAAACAATCCACAAAATATTGCAGTGGAATTTGATCAACAAAATGGTAGTTATGATCAGTTTCAAAATGAAGGTAACTATGATGAAACCAATGCTTATCAATATAATAAGGATCAACAAATAATCGCACCAAACTACTATCCTGATCAAGGGCAAGATTATTCAAGTTTAGGATCTGAACCACAAAGTTACAACCAACAAAATTATCCGTATCAAAATGAATATTCAGCAAATAAGGAATACAATACAGGACAGGTTGATCACAATCAAAACCAGCAAATATCACAAAATTACTATAATAATATAAGTCAAGGATACCCTGCTGAAAACCAACAAATTGTTCAAGATTATTTTGCTAACAATGCACAAGATTACCAAAATTTGGGTCCTAATGCTGCTCAGCAGAAAGACATTAGCCAGCCAATTGCAAATTCACATGGAAATTCTTCTGAAAATTATCCTAATAGTATTCAGCAGACGCAACCTGTTGATTCACAAAGTGATGCCAATTTAAACCAGGAAACTGATCAAAATTACTACACATATACAAATCAAGTGTACACTGGTGAAAATCAGGAAATTACCCAAAATTATTACGCTAGTAATCAACAAAATTACCAAAATTTAATATCAGGAGCAGATCAACAAAACATTAGCCAAAATCCAGATTCGCATCTAGATGCTGCTAAAAATTACCCCGATAATTATTACCAAACGCAACCTGTTGATTCACAAAGTGATGCCAATTTAAACCAGGAAGCAAATCAAAATTATTACGATAATTTCAATCCAGTGCGTCCTGATGAAAACCAACAAATTTCACAAAATTACTATAACAATAGTCCACAAAATTCAACACCAGAGACAGTTCAACAAGAAGTTAATCAAGTAATTCCAGATTCGTATTCTGAAAATTATCCTGACAATTTTCATGAAACACAATCTGTAGATCCGCAATTTAATACTGATTTAAACCAAAACCTAAATAATTCCTTTAGTGATACAAATCAAGGATACACTGGTGAAAACGAACAAGTTGCACAAAATTATCAAAATGTAGCACCAGTGGCAACTCAACAAGAAATTCCTGATACAAATGTGAATGCTTCTAATAATTATCCTGATAATCTTTACCAAACACAATCAACAGAAGGACAATTCAATACAGATTCAAATCAGCAATCAACTAACCCTTATGGTGATTTAAACCAAGGATACACCGAAGAAAATCAGCAAGTTGCCCAAAATTATTATGCTGACTATTCCACAAATCACCAGAGCATAACATCAGATGAAACTCAACAAGAAACCAGTCAAGCAATTTCTAATTCGTATGCCAATAATTCGGAAAATTATTCCGACAATCTTGGCCAAACGCAATCTGATGATCCACAACTTCATGCTGATGCAAGCCAAGGATACGCCGAAGAAAATCAACAAGTTATCCAAAATTATTATGACAACTACACCCAAGATTATTATCAAAATTTAACAGCAGAAGCAGGTCAACAAAATATTGATGGAACAATTTTAGATAATCATGCAGGTCAAACAAATAATTATTTAAATGCTACTCAACAAATTGAACAACCCACTTCTTCTAACAATCAAAATTTAACCTCCGAGCAAGTTGAACAAATTCCTGAAGAAGCAAATACTGATTCAACTCAATATTACTATTACCCTAACTCACCACAATCCGAGCAAGATGCTAATGGGAATAATTTGTACGAAATTAAAACTAACGATGAGGTAATTTCAGCACAAGAAAATAATATTAGTAACCAACCAAATAAAATTGCCGAACAAATACCCACATATGATCATTTCGAAACAAAAAATACGAGTTATGCACCAGATTCGATCAATTCTATAAGTATTAGTGAACCTAATCCAAAAACAGTGGTTAATAATACTTATTCATCTGTTTCTGAACCAAGCCAGTTAAATCAAACACAACATCAAGAAACACCTAATCATGAACCTATTTTTAAAACTGAGTTCGAACCATCTACACCATTCGCTTCCTTAGCAAGTGGTATCAACAATGGTTTTTCAATGAAATCAGAGTCAACGTATGAAAATAGTTTCATTGATGAAAAAAAATCTGCTCAAATTAATGTTGATAATAGTTCTCTAGCAACAACTGAACCAATGGTTGAGCAAGAAATTATCATTGCAGAACCAATTCGACTTAGCCCTAATTTTGAATACAAGCCTGAAAGTATTGCAAACAAGACAAAGCATCAATCCGCTATAACTCAGAAATCAATTTTTTCCGAAATAGAAGACACTACAGTTCCAACTGTTAAATTTGTTAGTGCTCCTAAAAAAGAGCAAACCAGCAATACATTCAATCCGTTAAACGACAAACAAAAACGTCAAGAAGAGTTGCTTGTTCAAACAAAAGATCATGAATTGTATACTTTAGTTGAAGAAACAACAAACAATGTTGAATTTATAATTAAGCCAAATGTTCGACCAAAAGAAAAACAAAACGTGCCTGATGATCAACTATTCCGTTTAGAAAAACTTGAAAAAGAAATTAGAAAATGTCAGGATCAACTTAATGAAAATGCTCAAACGAAAGAGCCTTTAGCAAATAATATTCAACTCGAAGAGCAAAAGAATAAATCTGTTGACCAAAATAAGCAAGAAAACGAGTCAATAATGCAACTTGTTGAAGAAAAAGAGCCAATTTTTGACCGAAAAAATAACGTTTTAACAAAAAACATCTTAGAACAACCAAGTTTCAAGACTCAAAGAAGTTTGCAAGAAACTACTAGTCGTGTTATGAACACAAATGTTAATCTAAACCAAAACGACCAAATTAAGCATAATGAACTAAAAACAACTGATATTTTTACAAAAAAATCAGGCGTCAAACAATATTCAAAAACACTCAAAGCAGACGATATTTTTACCCATAAACAACCAACCTTACAAGCAAAAACAGGAGCCAATCAGTTAGAATATCGACTTAATGCATCAAGAATTTTCACTAACAAAAAACAAGTGGATCCTCAAATTAATATAACTAAACCAAAAATTTTAGTAAAGCCAGAAGTTGCAGTATATCCGCAAGCAGCGTATGCTTCACCACAAACTCCTACTTATGATCAAAAAACTGCTAATATAATTAAGGTTCCTTTTGCCAATCCAATTGATGCTAATGAACCACAATTACCACGATTAACAATGAATCGTTTAAACTCATATGAACGAGCATGATTACAGGAGCAAGAAATGCGTGATCGTTATCAAAGACAACAATTAATTAACGAGCGAAAAAACTACAATGAATCTTATCGACCAAAATTTAATAAACCGCAAGATGAACCAAAAGTTTACGAACAGTGACCATCCAGACATCGCACGTTAAAAACATTTAATGATGAAATTACAAACAAAAGATACACAACAACATACCGTTACCCACATAAAGCACAAGAAATATCGCGGTCTTATCGTCATCTTGAAGAAACTAAATGCCAACCATCAATCCAAGATGTGATCACCAAACGCCCAAGTTATAACTACACTTTATCATCGTTTTTAAGTACGGTGCGCTATCCTTATAGCAGACGACTACCATCATCTAAAATGACGCCAATTGGATTTGGTTTATATCGAAATATCAACCGCACAAAAACCTTAGATTATAATCATCCATCAAGAGAAATTGAATCTTTATCTTACAATGGTGAAGGAATTCATTACAATTTGCCAATTCGCACTATTCGTCCTTTAATAATGATTAAAAAATATCGCCGTGATGATTCACCATTAGCGATTAAAACAAGAACAGTACCAAGATATTACCAGCCAGGATTGTCGGTGCAAATACCGAGACAAACGCTAGTTCATAGAATTAATTCGCCATATCATTCCGTTAATTAAAAGTCGGAGATTTGAGATAAGTATTGGTTTCAATTGAAATTTTTACTAAAAAAATTACTTCGATCATTTAAAGCTATTTTTTATATTAATTTTTAAATAAGAGTTTATTGAGATTTTCACTCATCTAGGTATTCTTTTTAGAATACGGTGCTAATTTTAAATTTACAAAATTATGAAAAATAGATTAATAAAACGTTGCCATTGGGCCCGTTCGCCAGAATACATTGATCATCACGATAATTTCTGGGGAAAAGGCCCAAAAGAAGAAAACATTTTATTTGAATATCTTTGCTTGGAAGGACAAGCAGTAGGTTTAAGTTTTGATTTAATTTTGAAAAAACATCATGCTTACCGGTTAGCCTTCTACAATTTTGAACCAAAATTAATTAGTGCAATGACTCAAGAAGATGTTAATAAACTGGTAGAAAATAAAAATATTGTTCGGCACAAACAAAAAATTCAAGCAATTGTAAATAATGCGAAAGCTTATTTAGAAATGACAAGCAATAATTTAACATTATCTGAATTAATATATGGCAAGGAAAAAGACAAAATTCAATTACATCACGAAGACCAACAACAAGCATTAACTTTAACGAAAACACTGAAACAGTTTGGATTTTCTTTTATTGGACCAACGACCGTTTACGCATATTTACAAGCCGTTGGTTTATATGATCACCACGAATTGGATTGTGATTGAAATTACCAGAAGAAAAAGTTTGATACGAACAAATAAATTTATAAATCGATGTGTTTGAGTAGTACAAGTCTGTCTTTGGCGTTTATTATGAATGTTATCTTTTTTAATCGTCAAATAGCAACAAAATATTAAACTGGTTAATAAATTAAATAAAAAATCACTTGAGTTAAAATAATCAACTAACGAAAATAAATCAAACCCTTTATAAATTAGCCTTTTAAAAATTAACTAAAGCATCCATAAAAAAGGTAATTTTATATTTTTGTCTATTTACTTAATAACCCCGTGAAAAATTCATCATCTTACGAACTAAATCACAATAATTAAGGGATAAATTAATTTCAAATTTTATAAACGATCAGTGTTATTTTTTGTTATGATCTTTACAATACAAAGATTGCAATTTGCAGGTGTTATCAGTAAAATACTGAATTTGGAAAAAATCATGGATTCTAAAGAATTATTAGCCGGACGAAACCTTAATTTTGACGGTTTAACGGTTGAAAGAGATATTAGTGGAATTAAAAACTTAACAATTCCACAAGCCCACCAACTATACGATATTAATGTTAGTTATTTATTTCTAGGTTGAATTGCTGCAATTTTAACCATTCTCGTAGGTTTACCACAATTAATTTTTATTATTAGAACAAAAAATGTAAAAGGAATTTCCCTAATTTCCTTCTGAGCCTTTTACACCTCGCTGCTTTTCTTTTCTTTGCTTGGCTTATTATTAATTAGTGACCAATTAATATATACAGAGTTTGTTGCAGCGATTGTTTTTGGCGTCCAAATGGTTCTAGTTATTAAGTATTCAGAATTTAAAAATCACCACATCAAAATTAAAAAAATAGTATCCTATGGACTTGTTGGTCTATTTACAGTTATTCCTTTTATTTTCATGATGCTCCACATCTTTCGGGTTCTAGGTAATAGTTTAGTAGTTAACGATAAATATCCAAGCGAATTAAATAGTTTTCGGCAATTTGTCTCAATTGTTGGGCCGGTAATTTCAATGTTATCATTTTTACCACAAACAATTCAAGGAATTAAAAATAAAGAACTTCACCGTTTACCGTTTACTTTCTTAGTAATCCTTGTTACTTTTAACGCTTTATGAATTATTTCGTGATTGTTAAATGTCGGTTACTATCACAATCTATGAACATATGCTAAAAATCAAAATCCTGTAAATGACGCACTAATAACTAATTTATATGATAGTTTAATTACCTTTGCTTTAAATACAATCTTTCAAATTGTGGGGTTAACTATTGCCAGTACCCAAATGATTTTTTGAAGATTACAAATTAAGGGCAAAAAAATTATTTGAATTTAATTTTTAAAATAATCACAATCTTAAACATACCAAATTTAATTGTTATTTTTTAATGGATAAAAAGGTAAATCATGAACTTATTTAGGATTTCTAATAAATTAATTTATTAAAGAATTTTTGGATTAACCACTACAAACTTCACAATGATTTATAGTAAAATTATTTAATCTTTTGTGAGTTAAACTGGGAATGTTTATGCAACGATTCAAGACAGTTGGGCAACTTGAACCAATTGGTCGCTGGCTAGCAGTAATCATGGTTCTAGTTATTGCGATTATTGGCGCATCAGCAATTTTATATTTAAAAGTTAAGAAAAAAACAAAACCTTGGTTTAAACCAATTGGAATCTACAATCTAATCAGTGGTTCCAAACTATCAATTAGATTACTAAAAAGCGATTACATGGTTTGAGCAACAATTGCTTCGGGTTTTTTAATTTATTGGTTTGCTGCATATTTCTTAGTTAGTATTGTTTTATTAACCCAATATAACCAAGCAGTTCAACAAGCCGTTGGTCATGGTGGCATTCAATATGTCTGAAATCCATATAAAATTACTTCATCTGGATCCATTGGTGGTTATGAGGCAATTTTTAAAGATGATTATGATGCAATTATTGCTAGATATCCGAATGACCTTAATGCTCAATTAAATAATATTATTAACAAAACTTACAAATTGATGCCTTATTTAACTAGTCAAACAAATTTCAATTACTACATTTTTAATTTACAAAGTTCAATTTACAACGGGTTAAATAACCAAAACGGATCGACCCGGTTATTATTTTTACCATCATTTAATCTATTACCATTTTGAAATTTATTGCCCCTTGGTCAAAATGTTGAAGCGTATGAGGTTAATAGTCCGTATTATCTTACGAACTTATACCATGGTTTTGCCCAGGAACAATTCACGGTTGTAAGAAGTAGCAATGCAATCGTTTCTGATCAAAAATATATTGATCAACAAACGCAGTTATGGGTTCATTCATTTGTATACAGTAATGTTTTGTTAACCCCACTATGTCAATCGCTTGGATTAATCTTTCCCGCAACATTAGTTTTGTCACGAAAAAAAGATTATGCAACCATTGTTGCTCCGTGAGCATTTCTAGGTGGAATAGTAACTTTATTTGGTGGCATTGCTAGTGATCATAATATTCATATTAGTTTACAATTCATTTTTTATGATCAACAAATGTTTTACTTGTATCATAGTTTCATTTTTATAACAGGCTTATGCTGGTTTGTTTATAGTCAACGTTATAGTTTTGTAAGCATGACCAGCACATATTTTTACATGGGTGGTTATTTAATTTGAATTGTAATTGTCGCCAATATTTTTAACATTCGCTATTTTACAACAGCAATTACTTCTTTAGATTTATCAGTTTCAGGAAGTTATGGTATTGTCAATAGCGATTTACTAAAAGATACATTAATTGAATACCCAGGCAACACGTTGTTAATGTTTTTTGTTTTTGCTACCATCATAACTATTGCCATTATTGTTAAAAACTTAATCCATTACTACTTTTTTAAAAAAAATCTTCATGATGTTAGTGATAGTTATTTCAATGACATTAAACAAACATACAAATTTGCAAAAGAACATCTAAAAAGAATAGTTATTTTGAAGTAATTCTTCTATTAACTAAATATAACAGCCGACTTATGTTTGGTTGATTTTAAATTTAATGAGTTCAATAAAAATTGGCTCAAAGTCTAAAATATCAGGAAAAATTAGACTGATTTCAACTGTATTTTCTAGAAAATAATCATAGGGGATCGATTGTTTTTGTGGATTTTTATTCATGTAATCTAAAATTTGTTCAGTCGTTATTAAAAAGAATTTATCAACATTAGTAAACAACACAATTACAAAAGAAAACGCTTTATACTTAACGATATCAGTTAAATGCTTTAATTGGTGAGCGGCCAAGTTTTTTAAAGGAAATAATTTTAAAGAGACTTGTTTGGCTTCAAAATCAAAATAATAGCCATCATAAACGCCATAATAATCAGTTTGTGTTTTTTCGCCAAGCCAACCCTGAATTCTCCGACCTTGAAATGAATAAACTTTAATGGGTAAATGCCGTTTCGAAAAATAAGCGATTTTGCGACCACAAAAATAAGCGATTGTTCGGTTAATAATCGTTTCCAAAAACATGCCACGGTTTGATTGCATAATATCAAAGATCTAGTTTTAATAAATTCCTACTACAATCTAATGTCAAAAAAACTCCCAAAAATACCAAAAATTTGCAATTTAATTTTTGTAATCTCGCTTAATCAAGAACATGGGACGGACAAAAAAAAGATCAATATATTAGTTAAAAATTTATAATATACTACTATGAAGAACTTATTGAAAAATGTTCTGCGTTCTTTTTTAAGGACAAAGATCGCTTTAATCAGTTTAACTTTTCTAATATTTTTATCAGCCGGAGTTTTTTCCTTACTAAACAGCACCACAAGTAATCTCAAAAACTCTTATGATAATCTAGTTCAAAAAGGAAATCTTGATGAATTTGTTGTTAACGAAAAGTATGATTATGGACTACTGCAATTCGAACGTAAAAACGGACGAATTGAGTTAACTGAAAATTCCAAAGGAAATCCGTTAGTCAAACAAGCCCTTGAACAAAATCGGAGTAAATACGAAAAACTAACAGGTTTTTCACATAATTTAGGCCGTGCTAACAATGAAGAAACGACTACATTGCTACAAAAAGCACGCGCTAACTTATTGGAAGCATTGGAAAATGATCCCAATATTAAGGTTGACAAAATTTTAAAAGAACAGCAAGTCAGGTTTCGAAAATTTCAAACGATTGATATTACTGATGGAAACATTCAAAAAAAAGTTGTGCAATCAAATCCTGAAGATCAAATAGACAAACTTGTACTTTATCAAGGACAACCATTACCTGCAGCAAATTCTTTTTTAGAATTACAGCAATTATATAGTGAACTTACTAAGAAAGATTGAAGCAAACACCCTCGTGAAATCTTTGCAAATAATAAATACTTACCATTGTTCGTTAATTGACAAAAAAATATTGACGGAACTAAAGATGCTAAACTTAACAAATACCTTGCTGCGATTAAGTACGCCACTCAAGGAAAATGATCAGATTCATTAACACCAGAAGAAACCATTCACTTCAATAATTTAAAGCAAATCTTTCTTAGTTCAAAATCTAAATTTACTAATGATGGTTGAAAATATGTAGTTGAATGGCAAGATCAAGTTCCTTTAAATTTTAGAGTTCTAGATTATTCCGCTTATGGAGCAATTGTGGCCCCTGGTAATTTTGCAATCGAGCAAAAACGTGATCAAAAAGAAGTTTATCAAGATCTTGATAACTGAAACAACATCTTAAAACTGGGAAGCGAACAATTTGAAGCAGCATTTAACCAAATTGACTCAAAATACAAAATTAAAATTAGTGCAACTGAATACTTAATTTTAGGCGTTGGCATTACCCCTGATTTTATGTACCCCGTTTTTAACGGAAATGCTTTGATTCCTAATCCTGAAAGTCAATACTTATATTACACCAACACATCGGGATATAAGCGCATTAGATCTGCGTTTTTAACCAATCCCATTGAAGCAAATCTGGTTGCAAAATTTCCAGAAAATGCAACAACTGAACAAAGAACAGCGATCTTAGAAAAAATTAATAAATGATCAAGACAATTTATGTCCTGACCTTCAACCATTCAAGCCGCATATTTATCAAGTGATCAAACAAATATTCTTAATTTAAATGCCGCTAGAACTACTTTTATTCCTTATTTGGTTTCAACAATTTCCTTAGTATCTGCCCTACTAACCATTGTGATTATTGGTCTGGCATTATTTGTTGGAGTTTTAATTATTAAAAATTACATTACGAAAAATCGACAAAATCTTGCCATCTTGCAATCAAACGGAATTAAACGCTGAAAAATTAATTTAAGCATATTGTTATTTAGTATCATTCCATCAATTATTGGTGGTATTTTTGGATACCTAGTAACTTTTGGATTACAATCAACTGCCGTTTCATTATTTTCGTCTTATTGGTTTATTCCCGTTTCTATTTCCTTATTTAATATCGGCTTTTTCTTTCTAGCGATTTTCTTGCCGCTTTTAATTTTTGTTATCGCCAGTTTAACTGTTGGTTATTTTGTTTTAAAACAAAACGTGGTTAAAAGCTTAAAAAATGATAGCGATTATAAAGTTTCCAAATTATCCATAATTATGAAGGCACCATTAGTTAAATTTAACGTAATTACTAGATTTAGGGCTTCATTGGCGTTTAATTCCTTTTGAAAATTAATTATTTTATGCTCGTTATCAATTGCAACAATGGTGGTTTTCAATTTCGCCATAACTGCTAATGGTAATTTTGCTTCAGTTGAAGAAAAAACAAGAAAAACGCATCACTACCAGTACGCCATTGATTTAGCGACACCAACAATTCAAAGCGGGTTAATCAAATACCAATCATTTAAAGAATTAGGGCAAACTGACCCGGTTATTAAAAATAAAAATCCGCATTATTTTTTAGCAAATACCCGCATCAATCCCAATGATCCAACCTTTAACAATTGGGGTAATCTGCATGTTCCTGATTTATTTTTAGATGGGATTGATTCACCAGTTACTAATAACATTATTTATTTGAAAAACTTAGTGCAATCAAAAATAAGTTTAGATTACAACATTGGCGTTAGGTTAGGAACATTCGATCTAACCGTTAATCCCTGAATGCTGTCACAATCATTAATGCCAGCAAACCAGGTTTCCGCATCGAATTTTGCCTATCAAGAATTTTTAAAAGAAATTTGGCAACGTGACAAAAACGCACAAGATTTTATTGATCAAACTTTAACATGTAATGATTCTAATAATGAGGATTGTAACGTTCATTATGAAATTAAACCACAAGTTGTCCAAGATGGTGCATTAACTAGTCAGTTTAAAAATTTTTTAATCAAACAATTTAACATGATTGCTAACAAAAAATACCAACCCCTTGACTATAAAATAACATATAACGTGATTGGTTTAGATGAAAAGACCATTGGTGATCCTAGGCAACAATTTGCTAATGGTAAAAGTTCGCCAAAATACGCATACACCCGGATCGAAGGTGAAGATTTTGATCAACAAAAAGTCATGATAAAGGGAATTAAAGATTGGATTGGTGCTGATGGCCAAATTCCTGATGATTATTTAGGACCAATCTTAACCAATTCGGAGAATCAAATTATTAATCACGATTTATTTAGCAATGACACAAGACTAAATGGTAATAACAATTCACAAACCGAAAATCAAACATATCCATTGATCGTTAATTTATATACTGCTAAAAAATACGACTTAGCGAAAGGATCGCAGTTTCAAGTAAAAGTAACCAATACTTATGACCGGATCTTTAGCAAAATCAATGCGGAAATAAACAACAAACAAACTGTTACCTTTAACGTTATTGGCATTAATAATTCGGCAAAAGATAACGAATTTTATACAAGTTATCAAGCAGCAAATAAAATTCTTAAGTTTAACGATGATGAAATTATCAATAATTTACCATTTAATGGTTTTTACACCAATAATTTATTAACTTTTAATCAATCAACACCATTATTTAGTGAATCGGGTTTATTTCCAGGAACTAGTAGTTTTTCACAAGACAATAACTTAATGAAAATAATTATCGAAAATACAATTAAAGATCCAACAAAACCAGGTTACTTCGCCTTATTAAAAGCACTGGGGAAAAAAGATAGCGAAATTTTAAATATCCAAAACGTGCAAACCTACTTAGAAATTTTGAACAAAACATATGGTGGTCTTCCCTACACTTCAATGATTAATTTTATTTATAATGCCTCGGCTAATCAGGGGATTTTTAATAGTGTTTCAACGACATCGGTCATGCTACAAAACATTGTTATTGGCATTATCGTGCCAATCGTGGTATTAATTGTTATTTTGATTTCCAATATGTTAATTGATGAACTAAGAAAAATTGGCATCAGGTTAAAGGCTTTAGGATACTCAAATATTAAAATTCTAATTTCGTTTTTATCAGTTTATATTCCCGTTTTTGTTATTGGATTAATTATTTCTGTACCAATTTCCATCGCATTTATTCAAACATATGACGCCATTATTTTTAGTAATACTAACATTATTCTAAACAGCATATTAAACCCATGAACGGTCATTGCCTCGCTTTTATCATTAACACTTGTTTTTACTGTTTCGTTAATATCAAACTGAATTTCACTACGAAGGTTGAAAATTGCACAAGAAATTAAAAATTGTTAGATCGAGAAAAATCTATGACTAATAACAATAACCAAGTTATAAAAACAGCAACAAATGAAAAAACCAAAATTATTCCCAATTTTCCGTTTGTTGAAGACAATTGACAACGACCGGAAACCAAAATAGTTAGTGTTCACCAACAGTTTTTAGAAATTGCTAACCCCTATTTAAATTTTGTAAGTCAACACATCATTAACAATTTAAAACAACTAGAAGCAGCATTTGGGATCAAATCGATTGGTAAAATTAACGCTCAAGTCAATAAAACTTTTAACGAACTTAGAGTTTTACGTAATCAAATCAATAACCGCCGTCACTTATTTACAGATGGTAATGGTCATGAAAAAAAATATAGTGTCATTAATTTTATAAACTACGTTGATCGCAAAATTCTATCAGTTATCGAAATTATTAATGATTTTATCGAAAAGCACCGTGGATCAAAAAAACGCTTCATGTATGCAACATCATTAGATGAATATCATAAGATTATTAATTCGGAAATTAACAGTTTGTTTTCTTACTTTGAAAGCCTTGAAGAAAACAAAGCAACCGATGATGCAATTCCTCAAAAACTCTTACTTGCCACCAAAAAAAATGATCAAAAACGGAAGCAAAAAATCCTAGAATTTAAAGCGAATTTTTTAAATCTTGCACCCAAACCGTACGTTAACAAACAAACAAAACAGATTTATCCTTACGGATTACATAAATTTTATAAAAATTACGACAAGTTAAAATTCAAAGTGGAAAGAGCTTTTTGGGAAAACGAGGTTGTTAAAGTTGATCTTTTAAACAAACCTCATCAAGCGAATTTAAAACAAAATTACAAGTCAACAGATTTTGTTATTGATCTACAAAATGTTGTTAAATATTATTCTAATGGTGTTACCACTAACAAAGTTCTAAAAGGGGTGAATTTACAAATTCCTCCGGGAGAATTTGTGGTTATTTTAGGTCCATCAGGTAGTGGTAAAACCACATTACTAAATATTATCTCCGGGATGGATCGGGCTTCGTCTGGAAAAACCATTGTTGCCGATGAGGATTTACTCACGTTTTCAGATACAAAATTAACCAATTTTCGCCGCAAAAATGTCGGCTATATTTTTCAGCAATATGGCTTATTGCCAAATTTAACTGTTAAGGAAAATATTGAAATTGGTGCACACTTGCAACCAAATGCAGCACTAAGATTAAATATTGATGAATTATTAAAAGATATTGGCATGTACGAGCATCGAAACCGGTTACCGGCCGAATTATCTGGCGGACAACAACAGCGAGTTTCGATTGTTCGAGCAATTTCGAAAAACCCAAAAATTATTTTTGGCGACGAACCAACTGGGGCTTTAGATGAAAAAATGACGCAAATTGTGTTAGAACAATTTGTGGAAATTAATAAAAAATATAAAAGTACTCTAGTGATCGTGACGCACAATCCTTTAATTGCTGAAATTGCAACTTTTGTCGTTAAAGTAAGTGACGGTACAATCAAACTCATTGTTAAAAACTCACGTCCTAAAAAAGTTAGTGAAGTAAAATGAGGCGGAGATTAACTTGTTTATTTTTATAAATCTGAAAATAACAAAAAATCAGAAAAATTAAAATTACTTTATTTATAATTTTTATAAATTAAAAATTTTTGGATATAATCATATTTATTCAATTTAAATTATCAGAAAGAAGGTTTATGTTTCCAAATTATTTTCCATATCATCGCCAAGATTTTAATGGCAATATTAATCTAGCAATTTTCGTAAATCTATTGATTTACATTCTTATCTTATTAACTGTACCAAGCTTGTTCGTTTTGCTACTTTCTTTTATCAAACCAAAACTAAAGCCAACGTCAAATTTTTACTTGTATGCTTTTTCATCAGCAATTTTTGTCCTAATAGGAACCGTTGGGTTAATAGGTGAATCACTTGAACATGGCAGAGAATATATTAGTGGTTTAAGAAGTGGTAATATTCGAAAAGTTAATGAAGCAATTGAGGCTGGATTAGCCATAGGAATAACAGCTGGCGGGGCTTTAATTGGTTTGACAGTTGTCATTCTTTTTAGATTTTTATTTATTAAAAAATTTGGTGAAATCCACCACACCCACGAGATGCACGGGCATAACGATCTTATTACTAATGTTCATGATATTGATTCGAAAACCATTAAAGCTGCGTGACTTGTAATTTTTTTAATTTTAAGTCACCGGATGATTGATGGTTTTATTCTCGGTGGTGCAACCTATCGTTTCACATCTCGTTTCACATCTGATAGTAACCAGGAACTTAACATTGGTTTTATTATCACGTTTAATTTACATATTTTAGTTGAAGCAGTAATTATTTATTACCGCCAAATTCAGTATGGACAAAAACGATGAAAAGCAGTGATGTATAATTTTTTAACAACCTTAGTGATTGTTCCAATTATGTTTTTAGGAGCATATATCAACCCTTACTTACAAAGATTAGGCTGGTTCTTGCCAGTAGTTAATGCATCTGGTGGAGCAATCATTACGTTTGTTGGAATTATTGAAATTGTTCCTGAATTTATTCACTTTAAAGATATGCAATCGAAAGAATGATATAAAGTGATTATTGCCTTTGCACTTGGAATTATTGTTGCTTTAATTTTATTGTCCTTCCACACACACGGACACGAACATGGTGAACATGGTCACAGTCACAGTCACGGTCACGCGGGTCATGACCATGGCCACGAACACCATTTTAAGCAAATAGCACAAAGCGTATTTAGTTTACAATCGTTAAGAATTTAATGAGAAAAATTTGATAATCTAACTCTAAAAAAGATGCAACCAATATGTTGGCATCTTTTTTTATACACAAGGTTCAAGATTAAGTTTTCACAAATTATAAAAACTTAATTAATAAAAATTAACTTTAAGCAATTTGGTATTTATTACAAATGCAGTATTAATAATTAAAACTGCAATGTTAGTTTCTTTTTGGCTATTTCCTAAAAGTTTCAAATCCTTCTCTAAAAACTCGAATTTTTTCAAATAAATCTTTTTGATGATAATTTTTGCAATTTCATAGTTAAGATTCATTTAAAACAACATCAAAGAAAAACAAGTTCATATCAATGATATTTTTAAAAAAAGTAAACTCACTCTGATAAGATGACCTTTATAAGTTTAGATAATTCGTCATACTAATGCAAATCGATGAACAACCATTGAAAGATAACCTAAACTTCTGAATATCAAGTTTGGTATACATTTATTGTAAATAAAAATATTAGGCGAAATCTAACAGTTCTAATTAATAAAACTACAATTTATAAAATATTATTAACGTTCTTCTTCGTTTCTAAATAGCACGTTATACATACATAAAATTTATAATGCCTAAAATTCGTATTTTAGTATCCGGTTAAAATGATGAGAATTACGATATTAAAGAAGCAAAAATTCGCATATTTTTGGAATAACTTCATATAAGCGTGATAAAAACCAGCTTTAGCAAGTTATTGAATTAATCGCTAAAACTGGTTTTTTTCTATAGAAAAAATCAATCGATGTTTTAAGTCACTTTATTTTATTTTTATTACTTAAATTGCAAAACTTTAAAAAGGTTGCGTTGTTTTTAGCAATAAAAATAAATAAAAATTTTTTGTTAAAAACTTTATAAATATTTCATATTTTCGTAAATAGGAAATTGTTTTAATAGGGTTTGAACTTTTGCTTTAATTAATTCAATTATGGCATTATCGCCCATTGATTTAATGATTTGCACAATTCATTCGCTAACCATTTTAAACTCATTAATGCCAAATTTGCGTGTGGTCATGGCTGGTGATCCAACGCGAATTCCCGAAGGTTTCATTGGTGAATTGGTTTCATTAGGAATCGTGTTTTTATTAACAACAATTCCTGCATCGTGAAGCCATTGCTCTACCAAATCACCAGTTACTTTTGCCTTGTTAAAAACATCGATTGATAACAAATGGTTGTCAGTTCCGTTAGAAACAACATGAAAGCCATGGTTAATAAAAACATTAGCCATGGCTTTAGCATTAATTAAGACTTGTTTTTGGTATTCTTTAAAATCAGGTTTTAACGCCTCTTCAAACGCAACATACTTAGCAGCAATAATGTGTTCTAATGGTCCGCCTTGGTATCCGGGAAAAGTAGCATTATTTAACTTTTTAAAAATTGCTTCATTATTACTCATAATAATTCCACCGCGTGGTCCGCGTAAGGTTTTGTGAGTAGTTGAAGTCACAACATCACAATAATTTAAGGCATCTGGGTGCAATTTAGCCGCAATTAAACCCGCAATATGAGCGATATCGCCAAGTAAATAAGATCCACATTTTTTAGCAATTTCACCAAAACGCTTGAAATCGATGATTCGGGAATAATTGGATGCACCGCAGACAATTAATTTTGGTTGTATTTCTAAGGCTTGCTTCTCGATCGCATCATAATCCAATGTTTCGGTTTCAGTGTTTAATCCGTAAGTATGAAATTCATAGATTTTTCCAGAAAAATTTGCTTTTGATCCGTGGGTTAAATGTCCCCCAGCATTCAAATCCATTGCTAAAACTTTGTCGCCTGGTTTTAATAGTGCTAAGTAAACAATTGCATTAGCTGTCGATCCCGAATGTGGTTGAACGTTAGCATAACTTGTATTAAATAATTTTTTTAGCAAATTGATTGCCTCTTGCTCAATTTCATCAACGTTATAGCAGCCAGCATAATAGCGTTTATAAGGAAAACCTTCAGCATACTTATTTGTAAGCACGCTGCCAGCGGCTTGCAATACATCTTCAGAAACATAATTTTCTGAGGCAATCAATTGAATGTAATTTTGTTGACGCCATAATTCCGAATTTAAAAGGGATTTAAGTTTTGAACTTTGCATAAACTAAATGTCCTGGGCGATAAGATTTTTTGGTTTTTTTCTGAGCAATTTTCAAATAAGAAATCATCACAAAAAAGCCAGTTAGCGCACTGCCAACAGCAGCAGTGGCAAATAAAACAGCAAAAATAGACAAAACAAACCGTAGCTTTCAAAACGTACTAATCGGGGTGTTAATTTCAAATCTCACATTATGGCCGGGAATAGCGGATTCAGGCGAAATTTTTTTAAAAGGCAAATCACCTTGACTTCCAGGACTCGAAGCATCAAAACCCCAAACACTTAAAAAACTAAAATTTTTACCGCTCAATTCGTTGGGTTGACTTACATTAAATGTGTAACCGCCAAGTCCATATACGCCTAATAAACCACTAATAATAAAAAAAAGGACTGCTAATAAATAGCAAAAAATGGTTAATCTTTTTTTAGAAAGTAAACGTTTTTGTTCAATAGTAAGTGATGAATTTTGATAATTTATTTTGTTGAGAAAATTTCTTTTCAAAAATAGAAATCAATGTTTTCATGCAGCATGTTGCTGATTAAAAAAGGCACATAACTTGTTCTTTACCAGTAAAAATTTATTTTTTATCATTTGCTATATTCCCGACTTTGTTTCATAGTCAATAATTTGGTTGACCCGTCGGGAGTGACGTCCTTTTTCAAATTTGCTGTTTAAAAAAATGTTAATAATTGACTGCATTTTTTTAAACGATGTCTGCCTTGCAGCTAAAGTCAAAATATTAGCGTTATCGTGACGTACGGCTAAATCGGCAATTTTTGGATCATAAACCAATGCAGCTCTGGCTCCTTTAATTTTATTTGCCGCAATGCAGATACCAACCCCAGTTCCACAGATAATAATACCAACCGCTTTTTTATTTTGAACAACAGCTTCTGCTACTGCAAAGCCATATTGGGGGTAATCATCGGCTAAATCTTCAACATGGTTACCTAAGTCATGAACTAAATAATCTTGCTTTGTTAACCAATCAATTAATTGTTTCTTAAGGTGAAAACCCGTGTGATCAGCACCAATATAAATGGTCGGTAATTTATTTTTCTTGGTAGACATATTTAATTTTCATTAAGTTTAAAAAAGCAATAAGTTCGTGATAAAGTAGGCCTTTACGTGATATTATACCATTGTTAACATTAAATACAGTTGAAGGCAATCTAGTTTTAGCACATCCATTGACTAGAAACAAACGGTTACGATAATTTTGAAAATGACTAACAGTTTGGTAATCGATCACTTTATTAAAAGGTTTTTCACCATGTAAATTAGCGCTGGTCGAAAATATTGGACCGGTTTTGTGCAAAATTTTTAGCAATTGTTTGTGATCAGGCATCCGATAAGAAATTCCATCTAAAATTAAAGTAAGTGCACCTGGTCAAAATTTTTTAGTCAATTCTAAAAATAATTGGTGATCAGTTTTGACAGCATTTTTATCAGAAACAAAAGTAACAATTTTTTTTATCTGTGGTCGTTTTTTCAACTCATAAAGCAAATTGGCATCATGCGAAATCAAACCAAGTTGGGTATCGGTTTCAAGAATGCACGCATAATTCTTTTTTAAGAGAAAGGCAATTTTTTCAATATGAAAAATTTCATAGATTTCCATGAGTTTATTTTTTAACTAAAGTAATGGCTCGTTTAGCTTGATTTAAATCTAAACTAATAGTTACATTATATTTTTTTTGCAAATTATTAGCCAAAAAACTAATTTGGTCTGCCAAATATTCGTGCAATTCACAAGTAATAACTTTGGGTTGAAAATCTAAATTAGTTTGTAATTCATTAAACAATAATTGATAATACTGCAAACCACGAGAATTTGCAAACAACGCAATGGAAGGCTCGTGTTTTCGTACTCCCTTTTCCAGATGACAATCATTAGTATCAACATATGGTGGATTACAAATTAAATAATCGATATGATGATTAATTTTTTTTAGGACATCTAAAAAATTTGCTTGGATAAGCGTGACATTATTTGCGGAGTGTTTTGCTTGATTAATTTTTGCAACTTTTAATGCTTCCTTGGAAATATCACTTGCAATTATTGAACATTCACTAAATTGTTTTGATAAAGCAATGGCTAAACACCCGCTACCAGTCCCTAAATCTAAAAAATATTGGTCTTTGGTTATAAACTTACCAACATGACTAATAAAAGTAGCCAAAACACTTTCGGTATCATTTCGGGGAATTAAAACTCGGTTATCAACATAAAAATCAAGACCAAAAAAGTGCCTTTTGTTGGTGATGTATTCAATTGGTTTTAAATTAATCAAAAAATCATCAATTAAATTTAATAAAAATGCACATTCAAAATCAATTTCTAGATCTCGCTTGAAGACAAAGTCACCTGGTGATTTAACGATTTTGGAGCAATGAATAACTAATGCTAAAAAATCATTTTGATATTTAACAAAATTGGTTAAATATTTATTAGACAGAAAATTTCACAAGTTGTGAAAAGTTAACATTTTATAAATTGGTAACTTCTGCCATTTTTCGGGCTTGTTCGTCAGCACGCAACGCTTCAATTAATGCTTCCAAATCGCCCATCATAACGCGATCTAAACTATTTAAACTTAAACCAATACGGTGATCAGTTACCCGGTTTTGTGGAAAATTATACGTCCGAATTTTTTCGGCCCGATCGCCAGAACCAACTTGTGATTTTCGTAATAATGATAGACTGGCATCTTGCTCGGCTTGGGCGGCTTCTCACAATTTAGCACGCAGCATTCGCATTGCGGTTTCGCGATTCATTATTTGTGATTTGCCTTCCTGGCAAGCAGCAATAATACCTGTTGGTAGGTGGGTAATACGAACTGCCGATTCAGTCCGATTAACGTGCTGGCCCCCAGCTCCGCCTGAACGGTAAGTGTCAATCCTTAAGTCGGAAGGATTAATTTGAATTTCCACTTCATCTAATTGTGGCAAAACAGCAACTGTAATTGTTGAGGTGTGGACACGACCTTTCGCTTCAGTCAACGGCACGCGTTGAACACGGTGCACACCAGACTCGAATTTCATTTTTCCGTAAATGTCTTCACCATTAACTTCAAATGACAAAAAACTATATCCAGAAGTTGATGGTGACATATCCAGCAATTTAATCTCCCATTTTTGGGAATCGCAATACGCTTTATACATATCATAAACATTCCCAACAAAAATGCTTGATTCATCTCCGCCGGCTGCGGCTCTAATTTCAACAATAATTGACTTATCATCATTAGGATCAACAGGCAATAATAAAATTTTTAATTTTTCTTCTAAAACAGGCACTTCCTTGACAGCGATCGATAAATCCAAAGATGCTAATTCGTGTAATTCTTTCATCATTGAATCATTTAATATGGTTTCGGCTTCGTTTGCTTGTTTTAAGTAACTATCATACTGATAAAACACTTCTAAAACCTTTTTTTTATGTTTTAGTTCACGATTAATGTCCCGAATTCTTTTTAAGTCGCAATTAGCCAATGTTAATTCTTCTTCAAGAGTTTTTGCGTGGGCAGCAATTTTGCTAAGTGCATCATGGAGTTGTTTGTTATATTGCATAAAATGAAGTTAATGATTTTGAAAAAACAATTTGCAAAAAATTAGCAAAGCCAATTTTGCAAAAAACCTTCATTTAAAGATCAGCGAAAGTTTTTGGTTTATGAACTTCCTTATGTTTTTTAACAATTTTTGGCGGTTTCGAAGTAACTGTGGTTTTTCCAGTTTCAAATTTAACCGAAAGTTTTTCGGCTCGTCCCTTAACAACTTGTTGAACATTAGAACCCTTATAGAAAGGGTGACAGTTACTGCAAATATCAATTGGTTGCTCAGTGGCATTTAGCGTTGTTGTAACTTTGTAGGTACTAGTGCATCCAGCACAAGTAAAAGCCACTTCCTTCATTGTCGGGTGGGTTTGTTTTTTTGTTGTCTTTTTCATTAATTACTCGCTATATCACTAAATTAGAACTATATAAAAAATATTAAGTAAGATTATAACCGATATTCATAAAAAAATATTACAAACATAATCAGTTAATTAAAAACATTAACTGAGAAAATTAACTTCAAAAATCTAACATAGCAATAGACAGTTAATGATTTAAATCATAAATAATTTTGTAACCAAATAAAATTGCTGATCCATCATATTGGATCATTTTCATTTGAAAATCAGTAGCATTACCGCCAGTAACAATAACTTTAGTCTGTCTAATTGAATAATTTTTTTTAATGAATTGACTGAAACTAAAAATTAAACCTAATCGCATGTGAAATAATCCCGATTCAATTGCTGTTTTGCTATCATAGCCAATCGTTAAATGCGAAAAAAGATTAAATTCAATTTTTTTTAATAAATGTGCCTTTTGGATTAAACAATTAACTGATGAATGAATCCCCGGAGCAATAATCCCACCAATTAATTCCTTATTTTTTAAATAAATACCAACTGATGCTGTTCCAAAAGAAAAGCCAATCACATCTTTGGCTTTTAGATTGGCACAATAACACGCTAATGCTAACAAATCATTACCAATTTCATTAACTGCAACGTTTTTTGATATACAAAAATTTAATTTTGTTTTTGATGAAATCAGATATGGGCTAATCCCAAAATGATCCTTGATAAAATTATTGAAAAATAAGGTTTTTTCAGGAACCACACTACCAATTATCGATCCTTCAATATTTATATTTTGAAACTTCTTAATTAATTGCTCTTTAAATAATCTTCTGCCAAGATCTAAACTAGTATCGGTTTTTAAAAACCTTATCAACTTCTGGTCTTTGATTAAACCTACTTTAATTTGTGAATTACCAATATCAACTACTAGGACTGCTTTTGAGTTTTTAAGCTTAGGCATTTGCTCAATTTTAATTAAAACAATTTTATCGTTTCATATTTTGCTTTTATATAATTTTAAAACCAAACATGGAGGATAAGAATGAAAAAAATCAGTCTTTTAGAAACGCAAAAAGCAATCAAGTTTATTAAGGACTTTTTTCAAAACAATCTGAGTAAAAAATTAAAACTACATCGGGTTTCAGCACCAATTATCGTTGCGTCAGGGACTGGTATAAATGATGATTTATCAGGAAGTGAACACAGTTTAAAGTTTTCATCAAAAATTAACGGCGTAAGTGCCGAAGTTATCCATTCACTAGCAAAATGAAAACGATGGGTAATCAAACGCTATGAAATCCCAACGCATGAAGGTGTTTATACTGACATGAATGCTTTAAGAATTGAAGAAGAATTAGATGATGTCCACTCAATTTATGTTGATCAATGGGATTGAGAATTAAAAATTAAAGCAAGCGAACGTAATTTAGAATTTTTAAAAAAGATTGTTAATGATATTTATGGAGTAATTCGCAAAACCCAACTTGCCACACTTGCAAAATATGGCGACAATAAAGACTGAAAATTACCAAATAAAATTAAATTTATTAGTTCGCAAGAAGTTTTGGATATGTACCCAAAAATGAGTACGAAAGAACGCGAAGATGCAATTGCAAAAAAACATAAAGCGGTTTTTTTAATGGGAATTGGTCATAAATTATCCAATGGCAAAACTCATGATCTAAGATCACCAGACTATGATGATTGAAACTTAAATGGAGATATCATTGTTTATAATCAAAAAACAAACAAGGCACTAGAATTAAGTTCAATGGGAATCCGGGTAAATGCCGCATCATTAGATCAACAACTAAAATTAGTTAACGCTACAGATCGTAAAAATTTAATGTTTCACCAAATGTTGTTAACTAATAAACTACCACAAACAATCGGTGGTGGTATTGGACAAAGTCGTTTGTGTTATTTGTTTTTACAAAAATTACACATTGGCGAAATTCAAAGTTCAGTTTGAACTGACAAAATTTACAAAGATTGCGAACGTAAAAAAATTACTTTACTCTAAATTACTAAAATCTAGTCTTTTATTTCGTGAAGAAAATATTTACAAAATTTATCAAATTGAATTGTTTGTAAAAGATCGCTAATGGTTATTAGCAAAGATGAACTAATTCAAAATTCAACAAATCCAAGTTTATTTCTTTCATCTTTGCCAAACTTATTTTTAATTTGTTTCATTAGTTCTCGAAGCATTTTAGTGCTCATTGGTTTGACAATGTGAACATAAACTATTTTTTCGACAGGAAGGAAAAGTTTTGGTGTTTTTTTAGAAATTTTGGAACCTTTTGATACTGTAGCCATAGTTTGTTAATTAGCAGTTAAGAAAATATTAATGTAGTAATTTTGGTAATTGTTTTTCTATTAAATCTATTAAACATTTTATTATATTGATTATATCACACTGATGATAGTAAAAGTTGTTATCATTATAATAAAGTTGGTTGATTTTAAAAAAATCTAAATCTATGCTAAAAAATTTGGTTTCATTAATAAAGTTGGTTTATTCTGATTTGCTTTTAAGCAATCATTTCAATAACAATCTATAAAGTAAAAAGCAGTAAATGCTATTCAAAAACTATCATGCCTAATTTAATCATAGATAAGGCTTTCGTATATAATTATTTGTGACAAAATGTGTTGATTTTCAACGCTCATGATTAACATCATTTCATCAAGGATAAATCTTATGATTAGTCCCAAAAAGAAATATCCATCACAACTAGAAAAATTGTTTGAACAATTGGAAAATAATGAAAAAAAGCGGATAGTAATCATCGCGGGAAAAATTAATAACCGTAAAAGCCGAACTTTGACTTCGTTATACGAGTATAAAGCAACTAAGCAAAACCAAAACGAATTAAAACTGAAAAATGAATTAGTTTTAATTCAACCAATTGTTGCTCTTAGTCATCATCGCGTGATCTCTGATATTATTTTTAATTTAAAAGCAAATTTAACAATCGATAATTTTCAAGCACCACACATGCCAAAATGAATTAAAAAAATCGTTGTTCAAAATAAAAAAAATAAGATTGACAAAATGTTAACCGATTTTAATAATTTGGCATCAAATGAATACTTGGTGGTTCGAACCCAATCATTATTTCCCATTTTAACGACGATCTCAACCTTGGGGACGTCTGTTGGTGTGCCATTATTATCGATTACATTATTAAGATCTAATGAATTTCACCGGTTTGCTGGCAGTGGTGGTTTTGCTGTTTGAATTTCTTTTTGTATCTTTCTAATTATTGGTGGCATTACAGCATTGCTATTTTATTTGTTTTCTAACATTCGCTACAACAAGTTACAAAGAATTACTTCCAATGCTAATGAAATTTTTAATAAGATTTTAAATAAATATTTTGTTCTTCCAGAAAATCAAAATAAAGCGAACAAGAAACGTAATCTTCATAAATTTTTCATTACAACCCATAGTTCCTTCTTATACAATGAAATCGACCATAACGATAAAAATTACGATAAAATCCTTCAATTACTATTAATTTTACTAAGTTTAAATAACAACATAATTTGTACGGTTAATATTGTTGATGATTTTGAAATTAAACAGTTATACAATCCGAATTGAGGAAAAAATAATTTTTTAGTAATTGACATTAGTAGTTTTAAAACAGCCACAAATTACCATACAATTTTATTCTTTTTACTCCGTCAGTTGTCAATAACACTAAACATCGATGCAGAAGAATTATTTTTTAGAAGCAAGCGTTTTTCGAAAATTATTAATTCTTTTTTAACAGAAGCAACTTCCAATTTTCAGTTAATGGAGTTATTACGTTTAACAAAAATTTTCTTGGCTAATTTTTCCAATAGGTTGAAACATAATTTGTGCCGAACTTTCTTTTTTGACTTCTTCACAATCTTAGTTTTAAGAGCACTAAGCGAACAAAGCTACTTGTATTTTGTAACCGAAATTCAAACGCATTTTATTATTTCTAAAGCAGCATACCAAACAATTTATGAAACTTTAGAAATAACGAAATTATTAAGTGATAATTGACAAACATATGGTCCTAATAGTTTAATGTTTGCTTTGGAAGATATTTATGATGATCCGTCATGATTGAACGATATTTTTAATTCATTAGAGACTCAAGGAAATAATTTTGATGAATTAGATTGAGAAAAAAATAAAGAAAAAGTGCAAGACTTTATTACAAAACGATCCTTTCAGTGGATCACTGAAACTGATAACCATTTTTCAATTTATTCGAATGACAATAAAGAAAAATTAATTATATTGACCGTTCCTATTGAAGAAAAAAATATTTTTGAATGAGCAGAAACTGAATTTAAAAAAGCTCTTGAAAATGGCTTCACCTATGTAATTTTACTGTTTAGACAGCAACGCTTAATTCTTAAAGTAAATAACGGAAAATTTGTTGTCATCCCTGAAACAATTTTATAAATTATTTATCTGTTTCTAAGTTTGTTAATGAAAAATAATTTAATTAAATAAGAAGTTAAAAATTAATTTAAAAAGATATTTAATTATTTGTTAATTAAATTAAATCTGTTTATCAGAAATAAAGCATCATTTAAAAGTTTAATAATTCTTACAGTTAAAATGTATTCAAGCAATCTTGTTTTATATCAAATTAAAAAAACCATTGTGCACAAGTAATCAACACCAGAACTAAATGAATCAATTAATCTATAACAACCTAGGAACTATTTGTTCAAAATTCAATTACTAAATTGAAATTTAGATATTATTCATGAAACCGCATTTAATTGATTAAACAAATGTTCATTTGAAAATTATCTACTCAAAAAAAGATAATGTTTATAAACTAAAATATTAATTATTTTTGCATGAAAATAATTTTAGTCTATATTTATTTGATTTACCTAATCTGCAAGCAAAAGACATCAGGTTAATATTTTAAAAATGGAAACTAGATCATAAAAATTTATGCATAGATAAGAAAATATATAAACTGTCCTAATAACTTTTCATAGCAATAATTCAAATGTGCATAATAAGAAAAAGCAACAAAAAGCGAACCAGAAAAATTATAAAATTTTTTTGGTAAAGAAATTCATTCATTAATTCGAAAACCTAATCCTAAAAAAATTAATAAAGCATTAAAAACTAGGTTCTATAAACTTCAAACTTCTAGTGGGCAGATTACCATGAAACTTATTGATAAAACAAATCAAAAATCTATTTCTTAACTACGTAATAAAATAGGAAAATTAAAAAATAATAACGAAGATGAAAACTACGCATCATGTTCATGGAATATTTAAAAAATTAATAATTTGATTAATTAACTTAAACGAGGCATTAGTAAATAAAAAAACAAGCGTTCTTTATGAAGGCTTGTTTTTCATATCTTTAAGATCTTATATAGTTTTTAAAACAAGTGAATCTGGCTTGACAAAATCCGTTAGTTCTAAAATTAAATAAACTTAGAAATTAACCTGGTTTTTTAGGCGGAACTGGCGGTTTTGCCGGATTAATTGGTTTTTTAATTGGTACAGTAGGTTTAGATATAGAAGCACTTGCTGGTTTTTTATCAGCAGTTTTCAATAATTGTGGTCTCTTTTTAACAGCAGAAGTTTCAGTAATAATTTTCTTATAAACACTGCCAACCGCCGAAGTCAAGGTATCCACCTTTTTAAAGGTACTAACAAAGCCTTTATCTTGGATTTTGCGATTTTTATGCATGGGAATACCAATACCAAGTCCAATCGATGTAAACAAGACAACAGCAGCCACAGAAACACCAACAGCAGTTGGAACCACTCATTTTGGTTGGGCTGCTAGTGGTTTAACAATTTCATTAGGAAAATTGAGGCTAGTGTTTTGAATGGTATTATTGCCATACATCTTGCCATTGAAATATTCAATTTCAAAACTTACCGGTAATTCCGTAGAATTTTGATTTGGGTTAGCAATAATTCGGGCTTTTTGACCAGGGAATGCAGGACGATGCACAAGCAAGTCGTTAAGCCGGGTTTTATTATTAGCCAACTCATTAACAGTTAACCCATTATATCCGTTTCTAGTTAGATAATTAGCATCTTGAATGCCGACAGTTCCCCAAATGGGACTGTCCTTTTCATATTTTGGAATTTCACCGTTAAGTGCGTTAAACGAGCGACTTAATGGGGTAGTGCTGCTGAAACGACCATTTTCAGTTAACTGTTCTTGCAAACGCACAATTCGTTCTTTCGTGCTGATATCATCTTCAATTGAGTAAATAAACCGGTTGGCTAGGGGTAATAAAGCATTAACTTTAAAACTATCATTAGGCGGTAAAATGCCTGAAGGGGTGACAAAAACCGAACCATTACCGTTTGGAAACAACTTATCGCCATCCTTACCTTTTGAAAGAACTCCGCCCGAAAGCCCAATTGTATAAACAGATGATGTTGTTTCGTTATTAAAGACTAAATACCACCGGTTATTATTAACCAAGATTTGCGATAATTTGCGCGGATTAAATGAAGCAGTGCTGCCAGATGTTGGTGGTGGAACTAAAGATTTTGTTAAATCTAATTCAGCAGTTGTACTTACCTGTTTTTTTGATCCTGTCGGTGCACTGCTTTGGTCAAGTCGATATCCCAGGCGGTAAACATGATCCCTAGTTAAAAAGAAGGCATTAATTACCGATTTACCCTTTTGTGGCGGAACTGACACTTGGACATCAAAAGCATAAAGGATATTAGCTGTTGTTTGGGATCAATTATCATTTTGGGAAGATTGAGTCGAACTAGAATTAGTGGCAGAAGACACCAACCGTGAGGCATTATTTTCAAAAAGATCTCCGCGATCACCGCCAGTAACTAGTTTCTTGCGTACTTCTTTTTTTGCTAAAGTGCTAATTGTACTAACTGGTGTATCACTAACAATTAACCCAACTGAATTTTTAAAGGAAATGTCAGTTTCAGCCTTGTTACCGTTAATTAAACCAACGTTATGAAAAACTAAATCACTGTTATTGGTTGTGCTATTATACCCAGCGTTAGTTGCTCCGACATGAACTGAAGCCAGTGTGGACTGTGGTTGAACTGCACCATTATCGTCATAAGTTTTCTGCAAAGTAGTACTAGCACCAGCAATTAAATAAGCTGGGTAATAAAAACGGTTAGTTTGCGAACTACCTCAATAACTTTTTAAACCTGCTAGTGAAATAAAAGTCCGTGCTTTTACCTTCTGGCTTTCTTCATCAAACTCGTTAACAAATTCCGTTCGATCTAAATGTGCATTAACCGGATTAGTCCATTTGTACAATGCATATAACCGTGCCTTGTTATGAATCATCTGATCAGGATCATCATTACTACCACTCAACGGTTTTTTGTCAGTATTATCAAAAACGTTAAATGCGTAAAATCAAAACGCTGGCAACACATTGCTACCATAAATGGCAATTGCTCCGTCAGCATAAACCATATTTTTTAAATTTCAGTAGTATAGATGCGAAATCACACTACCTTGAAAATTTCCGGTTCCTAAAATTGGATTAGTTACCGCTTCCCATTCTTCTAACAATTTTTTGGCTTTAGAATTTTGGTTAGTGTTATTCTCGTTAGTTAATTCAGTATCAGTAGTACTTTCACTGTAAGGTTGTGCGATTTTTACTTTTTCAAAGAAATCTTTAACTTTTACGCCATTAGTATCTTCACCAGGAAATTCCGGAAGGCCTAAAATAACCGTGGTGACTAGTTCAAATTTTTGGTTATTAACATCACGAAAGCCTAAAACAACACCAGGATCAGTAATGCTTAATTGTGTTAATGAACTTCCACTAATCTTAACTTGTGGGTTAACAGCAAGAGCATAAAAAATTGACGGATCATCATAGTTTTGAACAACTTGGGTAACGTGGTAGCCAGCAAGGTTGTTGGTAAACGTTTCGTTGCCGGTGGCAGTGATTTCTAAACTAGTAATATCAACAGCATATAACGGCTTTCCAAACGGGCTAAGTTTAACAATTCCGCTTGTGATTGAATTTGCCTCACTATTAGCCGCAAACGAAGTTACGTAAGAACCATCATCAGTCACAATCGGTTTATTACTCAAACTACCAGTGGCAATATCACCTAAATTAATTTGGTTTAAGACTTTCTCATCGCTAAAATTGGTTGTTTCAACCTGATTGTTTAACTTTCATTTTGAAGCTTTTGTAGAGTTTGAATCGGCTGGTAATGTTTTTGCTAGCGAATAAACAGCACCAAAAGCAATGCCAAAAGTGCTAAAGGTTCCTAGAAGCCATTGACTTTTTTTAAAAAAACGTTTCTTTTTTAATTTCATGATTACTTATCTCCTACTGTAGGTGCAGTCGGCTTTTTCGGGGCAATTGGTCTGGTTGGGGTTGGTGCAGAGGGTTTTGGAGCAGTTGGAGTTGTACCTTTTTTTAGTAATTGTGGCGTTTTTTTAATATTACCGATTTGGGTACGATTAATAATTTGTTTAAACACACTACCAACAGCAGTTGTCAACACATCAACCTTACGGTGCGAAATGTCAAAACCTTGCTGTAGGGCTTTTTTGTTTTTTTGCATCGGGATGCCAATGCCAAGACCAAGCCCAATAACAATGGCCACAACAACTAACGGTACGGCAATCGCAACAGGAGTCACATACAAGGGTAACTGGCCAAAACCACCATCAAAGGATGCTGAATTATTAACTGAATTAGAGTTTGGTAATGGGATGGTTACAAACTGGTTGGTAAGATGGTTGCGGACTTGGGCAACAAAAGTAACTTTTTCAGCGGTACGATCAACTTTTGTTGCCAGAATCCGGAAATCCTTCTCAAAATCAAAACCATCATAACTAGGTCGATTAATGTAATTGAAAATTAAACTACGGAACCGCGGATTTAAAATGGTAATTGGCTTACCATCAACTGTTAAATCAGTTAAAACATCGTTAATTGAATTAGTAAAAAATGATTGATCAATTTGCCTAGTTCCAAAAAATCTGCCCTGACCTAGTGTTCTTAATTTACTTTCTTGAGGATTGGTTTCTAATACCGATAAAACCCTATTTTTCAAATCGAGCATATCTAGTGGCATACGATTTGTTTGTTGGATAAAGGCCGAAGTTGAGCTATCACTCGAAAAGATGGAATTGATGCCGTTAGGAACATCTTTCACACTAATATCAGTGTTAATCGGAATTTTAGCAATGCGACCACTTTCTTGGTCTCTGCTACCATTACCACCTGAATTATACATTGCTTGTGTAATGCCGTTACTAAAGTCGGGGAAGGCGTTATTGTTGTTATTGGTTGCAGTTGGTCGAATAACTTTATTATCATTTAACATAATTTCATTATTCGTACTTAAATCTTTACTATAATAAACACCACTTTCTGGTGAATCGGGACTGGTTTTTGCTGTTGATCACCCTGAACCCACTACTGCTGATTGATTCTTTGGATTAGCATCGCCACCAATGATAAATGAACCTAAAAAATTATTTCATTTGTATGCTTTTTTTGCTTGACTTGGTAAACTGGAAACGGTGGCAAAATCACCATTATTAGCAATCATGGGAATCGAAGACATCACATCTTTAGGAATGATACCAGGGTGATACAACTTAATCATGAATGATCCTAATTGGAAGACATATGCTCGCAAACTGAACTCTTTGGAATTAGTCACTTTGTTCGTATAAGCAACTAAATTACCAATACTACGGGGTGAAAAACCGCCAACATTAACTAATGAATAAAAATAATTCATGGCAAATGTTTTCTGATTTTCGCTATTATCTTTTCAAGCGTTCGCTACTGTTCCGGTGGTAAATTGGGTTGGTGAAGCAACTGCAGAATGTTCAATCGGATTGATTGTATTATTGGCATCAGCACTGGTATTTGAAGCAAGGGTTTGAAACGCTGTAATACTAATTAAAGTACTAAAAATGGTTTGTGTTGTAAAACTATTGCCTGTGGCTTTTCGCGATTTTAAGGCCTGTGTGGCAAGATGATTACTACCTAAATCATCTTTAGTAATTGCTCCTTGTTTGTTAGTTCGCATTTGCGGTAATTTACTTTTATTTTCATCATTTTTGGTTCCAATAGTAATTGCTCCAACCAAATTTCAACTGTTTACGGTTTCACTACCTGGTTCAACTGCAGGGACTAATCCCGAAACTGCGATTCTTGGGACATATGCGAAAGTATCATCCTGGCCAATTGGTAAATTAAATAATTCACTACCGATGATATAACTTTTCTTGGAATTATCTGGAAGTAAAGAACCCACAATGGGAGCAGCCAATCCTGATAGTAATGTAGCATAAGGAAAACCATCGGCACTAACCCGGCGCAATTGCGGACTATTACTTTGACTAATTTGGTCAAAATCGAAATTAATACGAAACATTCCCATTGATAAGATCTCTTCATCATCAACCTGACCAGAGAACATGGTTCCATTACCCCCAGCCATTGCTATTTGACCATTATCTGCATATAAATTACCAACTGTGGTTAAATAAATTTTCCATGGCAAGGAAATTGCCTCTCCACCTTCGTTATCGAAATAACTCGGGTGATTAGTCTTGGTAAAGGATGTCATCATACTTTTTCATTGGCTGGGGTAATTTTTAGTCATGTCGCTAGGCTTAATATTACTTACAGCCACAATTCCATACTTTACATTTGAATTAGTAGATAAATCTTCGCTTAAAACCACAACTGTTGCTTGTTTACTAGAATCGGCTTCAATTTCGCTAACACTAGGGGTGATCTCAGCAAAATTAGTTGGAATTAGTAACAAGTAAAAAATGTTAGAAAGCGAAGCATCTTGACGAACTTCTACCACTGTTTTATTACGAATATCCTGATCAAAATCAATGGCATCAGTGACTAAATCACCATTTGGCATTCTTATTAGTGTAGCATCACTACTAATTTTAGTCGCTTTGGTATTAGTTAAAGAATTAGGAGCAAACGTTCATAAAACGTTTCCGAAAAAATCCGTACGACTAACCGCATTTGGTTCAGTCAAAACGGCCGCACCTGGATTTAAACCATTCACTGTAATACCACTAAAACTTGTGTTTTGAAAAACTCTTGTTGGTCCTAAATCAATCGCCTTTTCAGTTTGCTGGTGATTAAGCTGATACGGAAAAGGGTTGAAAACGGGGTCAGTACGTTTAAATGTTAATGAATGCAAACCTGCAGCAACAATTGATCCTAATAATAAAACACCACCCGTAATGGTAAGAACTTTTAACTTCTTTTTCTTTAACAATTTTGACATCTTCGATCTCCTAAATTAAGTTATGCCGGTTTATTTGGTGGTGTTGGTGATTTTTGTTGATTATTAACACTAGGCGGTGTGGGCTTTTTCGGGGGCATTGGTTTGTTGAAAGCAGTAGGCACAGTTGGTTTGGATCCGGTTGGGGTTGGATTTTTACTTCCGGCCTTTAATAACTGTGGTTTTTTCCTAACGGCTGAAGTTTCCAAAACAATTTTTTTATAAACACTACCAACAGCTGAAGTTAACGTATCAACTTTCTTAAATGTTGATACAAAGCCCTTGTCTTGAATCTTACGAGCTTTATACATGGGAATACCAAGACCTAAACCTAAACCTAGAATGATTACTGCTAGAAGAATTGGAACCGAAATGGCAACCGGTAATACTCATGGTGCATATGCACTAAAGCCGGTATAAGTGCGAATTAGCGGATTAAAACTACTTTGATTATCAACTAGTTGTTCGGGCGAATAAAATTGGCCATCAAAATACTGAATGGCTACTGATACTTTGAGTTCATTATTCGCTGTAGCTACTGCACTAACCCGAAATTTTTGACCAGCAAAAGCTGGTTCAAAACTTTTCACCAAAGTGCGAATAATACGTTGGTCATCATCAGCTAATTGTCGAGCTGGGTTTCTTTTGAATCCGGAATTAACTAAATAAGCATCATCTTGGAAGACTAGATTTCCCCAAATGCTTTTAGTTTGCGAACTAGCCTCGCCGTTTCTAACTTCGTAAAAGGGGACGCCTGATGAACTTTTTTTCGCTCGGGCAAAACCATTATCTAAATCAAATAGTCCTGATGGCAAGCGCTTGTACAACTGAACATGACCCGTAGTCGGATTTTCCTTACTATCACTACTTGCAATATAAACGGTTTCATTAGATAACGGAATTATTGCAGTTATGTGTTTCTCACTACTAGTTCCCGAAATCCCAGTTGGGACAAATTGAACGTTTTTACTAATCGGGTCATATGTTAGAACATAAACGGTAGAAAGTGATTCATTACCATCGGTAACACTACCACTATAAACAAAATACCAACTATTGTTGCGATAACTCACACCCTGCAGGCGAGTAAACATGGTATTAGAATCAGCAGCGGCCGGGATTGATCGGGTTGTTTTGGTAGTAACGGTACCGTTAGTTTCATAAACGGTAATTTTCGAACGGGTGTATTGCAAACTGAGGGTCGATCCGGTTGAACTAATTTGCGTATCAAAACCTAAATAACGGTTCGAATAACGGTTCGATGTGTAGCCATCATTTTCTGGATAAGTATCTAAATCTAAATAAGGAGTAACACTAGTATTTGCTGTTAAATCGGCACTAAACAACGGAATCGTGTTTGCTAAATTTCCCTCATTTTCAATAATGGTATTTGCTTGAACAAGACTCATAGTACCAGTAACAATTGGTGTAACTAATGGGTAATTATTCATGGCATTTTTATCACTAATAGCCCCTGCTAAATTCACATTAGTTGACCGAATTAAAACCGGACTGCCACTTGTACCAGTTAACATGTTAGGAACGGCAACTTGCAAGCGAATTTCGTTACGATTTACTAACGCCTTAGCCCCAATAATTTGTAATGCGGGAAATCCTTTCCCGGTAAAACTCATATTGTCAGAATTAGTAATTAAAGATTTTAATTTTTCAGCAGTGACGATATTAGCATCTACCCCGTTTGAGCCAGAACTAGAAATTTCTTTTGGAATTCTTGCTCCAACTAAGCCATCATGAATTTTTAGTTCATAGTTACCATATAACTTGGCACTAACTTTAGATGAATTATTTGCATCATCACTATCTTTAGTTAATTTAAAAGCATAGAACCAGATGTTTGCTAAAGTTGAACCGCCAAAAATATATAAGTTGTCATTATTGCCATCGCCAACATAAACCAAGTTGTTTAAAGAATTTAAATAGAGGGCGTTAGCCACTTTTAGATTATTCGAACTGCCGTTAAAAGTACCACTTAATTTTTGGCCATTGTTACCATTTGCATCATTATTAACTTTTAAAGAACTACTACTTAGTTCCACTTTGTCCGTAGGCGTTAAAGGGGCCTGAAACATAATCTTGTTATAGAAATTTTTCAGATTATCGGGTACAACAAAGCCGCCTAATTCGTAAGTTTTTTTAATAACAAAGTTATCGACACCATTATCAACAACTTGTAACACACGGCCCGGATTTGTAACCTCTAATTGCGATGATGATTCAGTATATGTCGCGTTTGGCTCATTAGAAACAACCAAAACAAAATATTCATTTTTTTGGTTATAATTTTGCACGACTTGGCGTACTTTATAATTAGAAAAATCAACGTCACCAACATTGGCGAATTCAGTTTGGTAGACCGGAAAACCAAACGCATTCATTTTAATTAAACCTGGTCTGTTATTAGCAAAACTAGACAACACAAAATCGCCCTGATCAGTCACGATTGGTGAATTAGTAAGCGGTGCTAAAAAATTGGTATTATTGCTTGGCTCACTTAAATTAATACTTGCTAAACTTTTTGAGGCGTCTTTTTCAGCAATTTTATCTTGATTGCTTAATTTTAAGAAATTATTGCGGGTAGAAAAAGGCATCTTGTCTGAAACATTAATTCCGCTAAAACTATAAACCGAGCCAACTAGTACTAGAGAGAAAAAACTCATCCCGCCAAATAGTTTTATTGATAAATATTTTGATTTTTTTCATTCAAACTTTTTTTTCATACTTTAAGCATTAACTCCTGGTGGTAAAGGTTTTTGTGGTGAAACCGGTGGTTTTACCGGAGGGCTTGGCTTTTTATCAGGTGCTTTCTTCAGCAATTGTGGTGTTTTCTTAATATTACCAATTTGGGTGCGGTTGATAATTTGTTTAAACACACTACCAACTGCAGTGGTTAATGTATCCACTTTGCGGTGGGAAATATCAAAGCCTTGTTGTAACGCTTTTTTGTTCTTTTGCATTGGGATGCCAATGCCAATGCCAAGACCAACAATTACCGCAACCACAAACAAAGGAACAGCAATCGCCACTGCCAAGAGATATTCAGGCTGATTACCAAACGAACCACTGGAATAAGCAACATTTTGATTTTTAAGAACTGAACCATTTTTATCAGGAATTGTTTGCCATGATCTATTAATTGGATTTAAAAGTTGGGCCGAAAACGTTGCTGATTGGTTAGAAATATTTTTGTTGGTAACTAATATCCGGCGGTCTTCTGGTTTAACTTGATTTTTAAAGGTATAGTCAAACAAGCCATCAAAATATTGGGAACGGACAACTTCGATTGAAGTACCATTTTCGTTTTTTTCTTCGATTAATTCGGCTAAACTTTTGGTTTTAATTGATTCGGGAAGATTGGAACGGAAGATACCCGAACCAAGCGTTACCTCACTCGCTTTCATTCAGTCACTATAATTGCCAACCGTTTCTAAAAAACTACCACTACTACTTGGCTTTAAAACAATGATCTCTGAATTTTTTGTTTGCGAAAAGAAATTTCCAGTTGTACGGGGTTTTTGAATGATAACTGAAGGATTTTCCTTGGTTACATCGGTAAAAACTTGGCCACCTGGCACAGATGGATCTTTAAGCGAAACAACTCCTTTTGTTGTCGAATCATATAGCGTTACACTCACACGGCCAAGGCTTGGATTTTGGTATTGCGTTCGGTCATAATAAGTTCCACCACTACCAGAAAAACCCCGAACTAAGACGGCATTGGTTGTATCATCATTATTTCCTGAAGATCATAATGAAAGCACCGAAACATCTTTAGAAGCAGAAGTAGTTGGTACATTACTGCCGGTCGAAGTACCAATGAAGTTTGATCATGAAAGATTTTTATTACCAGATGCATCACTAGCAATAGTTGTCGAACTATTTTTTGCTACTGTGGCACTGTAGTTATAAAAAAGATCATTTGGTTGTCGTCAATAATTTGGTAAAAATGCTGCGATCAAGAAACGACCATGGGTAATTTTTATTTGACTTTCTCTTTTACTTACTTCGAATTCATCAAGTTTAGGAGCAACAATCCCGCTTTTTGTCACATCGGTTACAGGACTAGTACCATGTTGCTGGAAAAAGCCATCTTGACGATTTAAACTAAAGTAGTAAATAAATGCTCCGATTTGCATAATGTAACCATGACTAGCTAACGAATTATCAACAGAATAAGTAGCTAAATTACCAACTGATTTTGGTGAATATCCAAACAGTGAAGTAAACACGCCTAACCCCGCATCTCATAACTGTTGGGGTCTACCGACAACTGCCCCATCACGACCATCCTCATTGCGAGCAACATAGCCATATCTGCCCGCATCATATTTCGATTCATCAGGAAGTACACTTAAATACAATCGTTGGTCAGTAGTTCTAAACTCACTCGGTGCATTTCCCTTGGAATTAAAAGCATAGGTGAAACCAGGATTAACCCCTAAACTATACTTGCTTGGATCTAACAGGGAGAATAATCAGGACTTGTCATTTTCTAGTAATATTCTAATTCCAGCACTCTTGTCAGCATCTTCAGAACTCTCACTAGTAGCAATGCTTAACAACGAAGAAACACTTAATTGGGTACCAAAAACGGTTAAAGGGGTTTTGGAATTTCCAGTTGTATCACCTGAATGAAAACCATGTGAAGGTAAAAAATTAGTTGCATTTTTATTGCCATTACTATTTGTACCATTAAGACTTTTAAATCTGGTCTCAATGTTACTGTATGTTGCATTGGTCGCATTGGTAATAAAACCAAAATCATTTAAACTGCCATAGCCCACAGTAGCAGAAGATGAGCCGCTGTTTTGTGTACTATTATTAGTAGTTACACTACGGCCAACAATGGTTGAATCAGAATCATTGTCGTTTTCTTTTTGAACCGATTTATCTTGACCTACAGTTAAAGAGCCTGCTAAATAGATGTATCCAGCATTTGGATCATTATTTACAGGACCTGATACGCCACCAACTGCCATTCTTGGCACGTACTTAAAATTCTTGTTTTGACCGATAGGAGCATTAGTAAACTCAAAATCAGTAATGGGATTAAAACTATTGGCTTGGATTCCTGCCAAAATATACGCATAAGGAATTCCGGTAATTTCAACTTGTCCGGAATTATTGGCTGAAGGTAAACCGAAATTTAAGCGGAACATTCCAATGGAAAGGGCTTGCTTATTTTCAAAAACGGTACCATTACCCCCAAACATTAAAACCGTACCATTAATCCCATAAAGGTTACCCATGTTGGTAATATACATCGCTCATGGTAAAACAAATTTATTATTTTCATACCAACCCTTGTGGTAATTTGGACTGAAGAAATCTGGACCACCATTACTATCAACTTTTCATTGTAATGGATAATTATTAACCATGGCTCTTGGTGGAATCGAAACAACGTTATTAATAATATAGGTAAAGGCTGTTTGGGATTTATCAACCGTTTGGGTTAACTGCACTACTGAAGCTTGCAATTTGACTTGCTCATTGATCTCATCATAAGTATGCGTTGAACTAACCAAACCCGTTGCTGGGTCAGGAATCGCATCTTTAGGTACTAAGAGAGCATAAAAAGTGTTTGGTAAAATGGCGTCTTGTCTAATTTCAATTACGGCTTTTTCTTTGATCGCTTGATTTTTAAATTTATTTTCAATATTTTTTGATGCAAACGATCCGGTGACACCTTCCGGATTAAAACTTCATTCAACACCACCAAATGCGTTAGTGCGTGTAACTGCATAACCATCATTGACATTTCCCGTTAAAACGGCAAGACCACCATCGTTAAGTTGAATGCCTTGAAAGTTATTGTTTTGGGAACGGCGGATCGCACCAACAGTTTCTCCTTGTTTTAAAGTTGCAACCTGATTAACTGCTTTAATTGAATTATTATCAAAAACGGCATGTTCCTGATTTTGATTTGAATTAGGCATTTTAGACACCGAAAGACCAATGCTGGCTGCCAAACCAAAATTTCCTAAAAAAACTAGTGGGTATCAAATTTTTTTCTTCACACTCTAAACCTCTTGAACTTTCAAAAAGCAAAATAATGATCGCATCTAAAGATAACTATAATTGGTAGAAAATAAATTGTTGGTCAACCAAACACAAGTCTGATGTTCTTCAACATACGATGGCAATATTATATTAGAAATTTTTTTGATTTTAAAAATTTATCAAAATATTTTTTTCTAAGTGCTTCACGATATAAATCAAAATCAATCTAGCTAACAATAAATACTTATTGTTGACAATAAAATGGACCACTAATTTTGAGTTTGATTAAATTCATAAACAAAAAAAATTAAGACTTGATTTGAACTTTAATAAACAATCATTTAAATATAAATTCTAATAACCATACCTATAAAACACAAATTAATAATTACTAATAACCTATTTGTATACACCATCTAAAAACGTAAAGAATCCACTTGGCAAGGTGAGTGCCTGTTGCTTTTGTGTCAAACTTTGTGGGTTTGTAGATGCTGAAGTTGGCGGGGTTGCAGAAACTGGCGGATTTGTCGATGCTGGTGGGGTTGGTGCTGAACCATTATAAAAGTGAGCAGTAACTTTCCCCATAACATTACGAAAGGCGATAACAGCCACTTTGGTAACTTCAACTGATGGATCTTCCGACCTAACGTTGCTACTGTTAAGTCAACCCGATACACTTGAGCCATAAGTTTGTTGAATTAAATTAAAAACATCGCGATAAACTTGGGCACTTTGATCGTTCCTTCTTAATTTATTTGATCGTTTTTTTTCAGCATCAGTGGCTCTTTCATCCTTACGTTTATCAGGAAACCGACTTAACGGGTTTCATTGTTCATCGCCAGAGGTGCCAGGTGGCGTTTGATCAATAAATAGACCAAATTTAATGCCATTGGGATAACCGTTTTGCACGCTTGTATTGTAGCGGTTAGTAATGTTTCGAACAGCTTGAGCCCATTCGCCTAATCAAAGATCACCAATTCCCGGACTGGTCCCGTTGATAAATTGGTATTGGGCTAGATTAGTTGTTGTTGCCAAAGTTAAAACATAATTACCATTATTGTATGCAGTTGTTCCGTAAACCAAATTTTTAACTGTCGGTGATGGAATATTTGTAATTTCACTAAACTGCCGTTTGTTTTCTGGACCAAAATCTTGAAGTGAAATCTGCCGAAATACAGGTGTATCAACAGTAGCACAACTAGTAGCAAAGATGCCAATCATTGTGCTAGTTCCAAACAAACCAAATCAGGTGAATGATTTTTTATACTTTTTTTTATTTCGCATTTTACACCTAAAAAAATACATAATTTATTAAATCAGTACTTAAAATATTGTAACTACTTTGCTTAAGAAATTATAACAAGATAAAAGCAAAATTATTTCAAACTAAAAATTTGCCTTGCTTGTTAATGTAGATTTAGTCGAAACAAATCACCTTTTTATTCATCAATTTCATTATCAATAAAGTACTGATAATCCTTGCGAAATTCGATTGTTTCTAAATACTTTTTGACAAATTCCATTTTATTTGGAACAACTCGAAACTGAACGTAACCAATTTTATTCTTTTTAAGATGACTAAAATCTTGGTAAATTTGCTTAATTAATAGTTCTAACTTATGTTGATTTCAAGAAGTATCAATATGACTTAAAACAATATTTTTCATTAATTTGTAAAGTTTTTGTACTGGTGGTGGTGGTGGCAAGTCAGGATTCAAATGGTACGAATCGATCCGGGCGTTAATTGCAGCGTTACCATCATCAACTTTTTGGTCCAGTTTATCAACCTTTTGGTTGGTTTTATCAATTTCTTTTTTTAATTCAACTTTATTGTTATCAACTTTTTGATCCAGTTTATCAACTTTTCGATCCAGTTTATCAACTTTTTGGTTGGTTTTATCAATTTCTTTTTTTAATTCAACTTTATTGTTATCAATTTTTTGGTTCAGTTTATCAACTTTTTGATTGGTTTTATCAATTTCTTTTTTCAACTCATTTTTATTATTGTCAATTTCTTTTTTTAAATCGGTTTTGATGCTCTGAACGTTTTGATTCGTTTTCTTAGCATTTTCGGTAAGTTCTTTTAGTTGCTCAAGAACCAATTTTTGAAACTTGGAATCATTGTCTTTTTTTGCCACAATCTAACCTCATTACAAATAATAATTGTTTTTAACTTTAAAAATTTGTCAATGTATTGTAAATTAATCTAATTACTAACAGCAACAATTAATCAAAAAAACTTTTTACAGAAATAATTATTTACGCTCTTTATTCATCCATTTCATTATCAATAAAGTACTGATAATCCTTATGAAATTCGATTGCTTCTAAATACTTTTTGACAAATTCCATTTTGCTTGAGACAACCCGAAATTGAACGTAACCAATTTTATTCTTTTTAAAGTGACCAAAATCTTGGTAAATCTGCTTAATTAATAGTTCTAACTTATGCTCATTTCAAGAAGGACCAATATGGACTAAAATAATTTTCATTAATTTGTAAAGTTTTTGTACTGGCGGTGGTGGCGGAGGTAAGTCAGGATTCAAATGGTACGAATCGATCCGGGCGTGAATTGCTGCATTACCATGATCAACTTTTTGGTCCAGTTTATCGACTTTTTGGTTGGTTTTATTAATTTCTTTCTTTAACTCGATTTTAATATTATCAACTTTTTGGTTGGTTTTATCAATTTCTTTCTTTAACTCGGTTTTAATATTATCAACCTTTTGATTGGTTTTTTCAATTTCTTTTTTCAACTCATTTTTATTATTGTCAATTTCTTTTTTTAAATCGGTTTTGATGCTCTGAACGCTCTGGGTTGTTTTCTTAGCATTTTCGGTAAGTTCTTTTAGTTGCTCAAGAACCAATTTTTGAAATTCAGAGTCATTATTTTTTTTAGCCATGTCTAATCCCTATATTAATTTGATATTTTTGTGGAAATCTAAATATTTTATAAATATATTGTAAATTAAATCCGATTAGCAAAACGAACAATTTACTCGGAAATATAACTTTTTGAAGAAATAATTATTTACGCTTTTTATTCATCAATTTCATTATCAATAAAGTACTGATAATCCTTATGAAATTCGATTGCTTCTAAATACTTTTTGACAAATTCCATTTTGCTTGAGACAACCCGAAATTGAACGTAAGCAATTTTATTCTTTTTAAGATGACTAAAATCTTGGTAAATCTGTTTAATTAATATTTCTAACTTATGTTGATTTCAAGAAGTATCGATATGACTTAAAACAATATTTTTCATTAATTTATAAAGTTTTTGTACTGGCGGAGGCGGTGGTGGCAGCTCATTAGATAAATGGTACGAATCAATTCGGGTGTTAATTACAGCGTTACCATCGTCAACTTTTTGGTTCAGTTTATCGACTTTTTGGTTGGTTTTATCAATTTCTTTTTTTAAATCAGTTTTGATGTTTCGAACGTTTTGATTCGTTTTCTTAGCATTTTCAGTAAGTTCTTTTAGTTGCTTAAGAACCGATTTTTAAAATTCAGAGTAAAAACTTTTAAGAAATCTATTCAATAGTAAAAACTAACCAAACATCAATAATAAAGAACGCTTTTATTTCTAAATTTGTTTTAAAAGTGATTTTAAACTTCTTAAATCACACTCAATTTTCAATAATTATAAGTAAATATATTTTCGTCTACGTTTATTAGAAATTCGTGATAGGTTTTTAAATTACTAAAAATTAACTTATCATAAAGCAATCATTAAATTCACATTTATAAAAATAATTTATTAATTATAAACAACTAACATTGCATTAAATTAATCTCGCTAATTGCAGTTATCATAATTATATTAATTAGCTTGCTTGATGAATATCTTTTAATTAATAGATTAATAAATGTGCTCCAATAAAACAAACTATGGGATGAACAAAGTGAATTATAACTAAAAATATTATTTAAAATAGAGATTATTTATTTCGGTAAGTAAAAAGAAATTATGCAAAAAAGAATAAAAGGAATAATTTTTGATTTAGACGGAATTATCACGGATACTGCAAAGTTTCATTACGAAGCTTGAAAGCAAATAATTGCACCCTATGGAATGAAATTAACCAGCGAAATAAACGAAAAAATCAAGGGTTTAGACCGTAAAAATACACTTTTAAAAATTTTAGAAGTCTTTAACTATCAAAAATTATCAGTTCAACAAATTGACCAACTTTGTTTTAAAAAAAACGAACTTTACAAGACATTGATAGCATCAATTACGCCAAACGATATTTTGCCTGGAATTAAGCCGTTTTTAGAAGAAAGTAAAAATCAAAAAATTTTATTAGCAATTGCCTCGAGTTCAAAAAATGCACCCATTATATTAAAACGATTGCAAATATTTGATGTGTTCAATTACCTTGTTGATCCTAGTACGGTTAAAAAGGGTAAACCAGCACCAGATATCTATTTAGCAGCAGCAAATGGTTTAAAACTAAACGCAGATGAATGTATTGGTTTAGAAGATGCATCAGCGGGAATTATCGGATTAAATGCTGCAAATATTTTTTCAGTGGGCATTAATCCGAATGATGATTACGTTAGAAAAAACTCGAGATATTTTTTAGAGTCAACAAATGATTTGGACCTTAATAAAGTTATTAAAGCCTACCAAACATCATTTTAACTTAGTTCAATTGTCAACTCACTTCAATTAATTTTGATTAATACCCTATTATTTTTGTAGATTTTAATTAGCGTTGTGATGTTAGCCATGCGATTAGGAACTAAGGTTCAAATACCTTTTGCAAATACCTCATTTTTTTTCCGCCATTTAATTAATTTTTGAAGGTTTTGATATAAGTTTTTATTTTGTTTACTAAGATCTCATTGCATACATTTGCGACAATCTGGATCTTGTTGTCCTGATAAACCAATTTCGTCACCATAAAAAATACACGGTGAGCCGCTAAATAAAAATAGAAGTTGGTAAGCAAATAAAAATTTCTTCTCATCTTGGTTGAAAATTGTTAGCAATCTTGGCACATCATGGCTACTTAAAATATTAAACATGCCCGTCATGTCATAGGCGTTATACGAAAGTAAAAATTTCGCGAAATTAGTTTCAAACGTTTTCTTATTAGGTTTAAAAATTGCACTTAAAATTAACCCGCGCAACGGATAATTCATTACTCCATCAAACATATCACCTGCTAATCATGGTGTCGAATCATACCAAATCTCGCCCAAAATATAAATTTCTGGATTAATGCTTTTAGTTCAGACGCGAAATTTTCTTCAAAATTCAAAAGCAGGTTCATTAGCAACATCAAGGCGCCAACCATCAATACCCATTTTTGTTCATTTAGTAACAACTTTTTGTAAATATTTTTCAACCTCAAGGTTGTTTCAATTTAACCGGGGCATGTAAGCGGCAAAAGCAAAGGTTTCGTAAGGATAATAATCTAGCCGAAAATTTTTTTCATTACTTAAATCAATTGATTCTCGCAATTTTTCTAACTGCTTAAAATCATTGACAAAAAACCAATATTTGTATTTCGATTTTTCAAGATTTTTTAAGACATCTTGTCACGGTTTAAAAAACCATCCGCTATGGTTAAAAACAGCATCTAACATAACTTTCATGCCTTTTTTATGAGCAAGATCAATCAGTTTTTTTAAATCTTTCTCATCGCCAAAATCAGGTTCAATTCTAAAATAATCAGTAGTATCGTACTTGTGGTTGGATTCGGCTTGAAAAATTGGACATAAATACAATCCAGAAACACCTAATTCTTGAAGATAATCTAATTTAACTGTAATGCCATTGAGATCGCCACCAAAATAATTAAAACGGGTTGGCTGTGTGCCTCATTGCTCAACTGGTTTGCGTTTTTTTGAACTCGTTTTATGAAACCGGTCAACAAAAATTTGGTACCAGACCGTATTTGGCATTCACTTAGGAATCGTTTTTAAATTTCCCTTGGTTAAATATGCTCATGTGTAACATTCATCATGAATTCACTTGGGCTGCTGATCATAAAGATCAAATCGGGTTAAATAATAAGTTGTTTTTGAGGTTTTTATTTCAAAGTAATAATGCAAACGATTGGTGCTAATGGTAATGTAGGCCCGATAATAGTTAAACGCTTGGTCAGCCACATAAAACTCCATGGCTTGTTCAAACGAAACATTTCAAACTTTTCACGTCTTGCTTTTTTTAGGACGACTTTGGTTCACCGTGTAGGGATCACCATAATGTAAAATTAAATTTTTAACCTTCACATCTTTACGCACTTGAATAATGACGCCTAAGGTTTTTGCATCAGCTTGGTATGCCATTTTTCAATATGGGGTATGAAAAATAAAATCATTAGCGATTTGCATTAATTAATCCTTGAATTTTTTGATTTTGATAACACTATTGTTAGTTCATCAGATTGAGCAACAATTGTTTTTCATTGGTTTAAAAACTTGATTTTTGCCGTAATTTTTCCTAATTCTTTCGGAATTTGTGGGGCAAACTCTAAGGTTTGTTTTTTATTAAAACGCATTCCTAAAAGTCCTTCAACAACAGCCAATCATGCTCCAGCCATGGAGGTAATATGCAACCCATCATCGGTATCATCGTTATAATTATCTAGGTCAAGGCGACAAGTTCGAAGCATCGTTTCCAACAAAGTTTTAGCGGGTTTTTTCAGCCGGGACGCAAGAATCATGTGAATGCAGGGTGATAACGATGATTCGTGCACGGTATAAGGTTCATAAAATGAGTAATTTTGGTTCACTTCATGGTCAGAAAATTTTTCAGGAAAAAAATACATTGCTTGTAGAACATCGGCCTGCTTTATGTAACAAGAGCGTAAGATTTTATCCCATGACCAATGCTTATTTAATGGTTTTTCATTCTCTGGAATTAAATCTTTACTGACAAAATTTTTATCTAAAAAAGTATCAAACTGCACAAAAATATCGTGCTTTTTATCGTATGGCAGATACATCTTGGCAACAACTTCTTTTCAGTGTTGAATTTCGGTTTTGGTAAGTGAATATCGCTCTAATTTGGTTAGTTTGTATTGACTAATGCACTCTAAGGCATACTCAATGCACCATCTGGCCATATAATTGGTGTACCAATTGTTGTTAACATTATTATCATATTCATTTGGGCCAGTAACGCCATGAATCATGTAAACTTGCTTGTTTTGCGAATAATGGGTCCGGTCAACTCAGAATTTAGCAACTTCCAAAATTACAGGAATCCCAAAATCTTTTAAATACTTTTCGTCTTTAGTTCATCTCACATAATTGTAAATTCCATAAACAATTGCCGCGTTACGGTGGATTTCTTCAAAGGTAATTTCCCATTCATTATGGCATTCCACGCCATCAAATGTAACCATTGGATATAAAGCCCCATTTAAGCCAAGTTGCTTAGCATTTTCGATAGCTTGATGCAATTGCAAATAACGATATTTAACAAGGTTTTTTGCAACTTCTTGGTCACAAGTTGCTAAATAAAATGGCAAACAAAATGCTTCCGTATCCCAATAAGTTGCTCCGCCGTATTTTTCGCCAGAAAAACCTTTAGGACCAATATTTAATAACGGATCAACTCCTGAATAAGTGCTTAGCAGTTGGTAGATACAATACCTAACACCTTGCTGAATAGCAACATTTTTTTCAATAATAATATCACTTTGTGACCACCGTTTTTCTCACTCATTTTTTTGCAATTTTAGTTGTAAATCAAAATCTGATGTTTGAAGGTTTTTACTTTTTTCAACAATAAAATGTTTGGCATCTTCTTTTGCGATGTTAAAGTCTGATTTAATAAAAACGTGCTTATCTAATTCCAAAATTTCCTGATCTTTTTTCGATGTTCAAATCGAACCTGCCTGAAAACCAGTTTTATTTTGTTCATATTTAATTTCGACACTTTTTTGGTTAGAATTAAAAAGTTTAAACGAACTAAAAACATTAAATTGTTTGACACCAAAAGGGTTCGTTTTCGTTTGCGTGTGTACTAAATATAAGTTGGTATCAATCTTTTTAGTATCAATTAAATCCCAGAAATTTTCCTGTTCACTTGCATCGTAATTAGTGACATCAGTTTTAATTTTTGTGATAAATTCAACTTTGGTATTTTGGGGAACTTGAAAGCGAAAGCGGGTTAAAACGCGTTCAGTCTGGACAACGCTATAAAAACGAAGGACTTGGTAATCGATTGTTTTGCCATTGATATCAAAAGTTGCTTTCCTTAAATAGGTTCCATTCTGCATGTCAAGTTCACGTCAAAATGAAAGCACTTTTAGTTTCGCTAAATCAACCTGGATACCATCAATATAAATTTCGGTATCTAAAAAATCCAAAGCATTAATCATTTTCCCAAAATATAATGGGTAGCCGTTTTTTCACCAACCAACTCTAGTAGGCATAGGATATCACACACCACCTAAATAGTTGCCTAAATGTTTGAAAGAACTAAAAGTTTCTTCAAAAGTTCCCCGGGAACCAATGAGACCATTAGTTGTTGAAAAAATCGATTCACTAAAATAAATTTTTGCTTCCTCAGATGGCAAGTTTTTTTGAATAATTTTTCACGGGTCATAATACAGATTGGTATTACTTTTTAATGAATGGTTTGGTTTAACTCTTGCTTTCATAATTGATCCTTATAAACACGTGAAAACGCTAAAGAGGTTTTGACATTGTCAATATGATCTGATTTTACTACTTTTATTCAAAAATTTTATGAAAAATATAACCGCTTGATTGGTTAATAAATTTTAAAAACAAACTTTATTTAATGCGATTAAATTTCGTACATTACATTTGAAGATTTTTTAAAAAATATCACTTAAGAACACATAAAAATTGCTAAATGATTTTGATTTTCCAAGATTTAAAAAATAAATTAATTCGCAGAAATTTAAGCACTCTTCTAAAATTTCATTTAGGGAACAAAAGAGTAATTTAGCACAACAACAAAATCTGTCAGAATAAATAATGGTAATTTCGAAATTTTCCGTGAACAATATTTCTCAATAATGCGTGAAAAATGAAGATTCTTGCTTCTTACTATATATAAAATTACACTGTGAAATAAGGTGAAGATTTGTCGTAAAATAAATTATCAAATATCCACTAAATTTCCATTAAAAATCAAGGAAGAAGTAGTTCATGAAAATCAATGTGTATAGTGAAGTTACTAAACTAAAAGAAGTTGTGGTTCACACTCCTGGTGAAGAAATAGCACATGTTGATCCAATGCGTTTAAAAGAATTTTTGTTTTCGACAGTAATTGAGCCAAGATCAGCAATTGATGAACACAAGCGTTTTGTAAAAATTCTAGAAGATAATGGGGTAATCGTTCATCAAATCGATGATTTAATTGTCCAAACATACGATGCTGTTGACGATAAAATCAAAAGTGCTTTTATTGAATCCTGATTAGATCACGCCCTGCCAAAATTGTCGACTAAAAACCGTCTCCTTGTTAAAAAGTACATTCTGTCATTTCCAACTAAAGCAATGGTTCGTAAAATGATCGCAGGAATCAGGTGCTGTGAACTAAACTTAAAAGGCAATAAAAATCCCTTAGTTGTTGACCCGATGCCAAACATCTGCTTTGCCCGTGATACATTCGCTAGCATTGGCGATGGCGTATCAATCCACAATATGAAATATCCCACTCGCAAACGGGAAGCATTATTGACTGAATTTGTCTTTAAGAACCATCCCGATTATAAAACCAACTTCAAATATTACGATAATAAAGATGCTAAGGGAACAATTGAGGGTGGTGATATTTTTGTTTATAACGAAAAAACTTTGGTAATTGGCAACAGCGAAAGAACCAATATGGATGCGATTAAAACTATTGCCAAAAGTATCAAATCCCACAAGACGGCAAAATTTGAGCAAATTGTAGCAATTAATGTTCCACCAATGCCCAATCTAATGCATTTAGATACTTGGTTAACAATGGTCGATTATGATAAATTTTTATATTCACCAAACATTTTACAATCCCTAAAATTCTGGGTGATTGATTTAAAAAAACCAAAACTAGAATTAGTTGAAAAAAAGGCCAATCTGAAAACCATGTTGAAATCAATCATTGGTAAAGAACCAATTTTAATTCCCGTTGGCGGCGAGCATGCTGATCAGTTAGATATTGATGTCGAAACCCATTTTGATGCAACTAATTACTTAACGATTGCTCCGGGTGTGGTTGTCGGGTATGATCGCAATGTAAAAACCGAAGCGGCCTTAAAAAAAGCGGGTGTGAGGGTTTTGAGTTTTTCAGGAAACCAATTATCACTAGCAATGGGGTCAGCACGCTGCTTATCCATGCCGCTAGTTCGTGAAAATTAATTATTAAAATTCAAAGGATAAAAGATCACTATGGCATTTAACATTCGTTCAAGAAGTTTAGATTCATTGCTAAACTTTACATCACAAGAAGTTAATCATTTAATTGATTTAGCAATTGATTTGAAAAAAACAAAATATGCCCAATTACACGCTAATAATCGACCATTACAAGGTAAAAACATCGTAATTTTATTTCAAAAAGACTCCACACGCACTCGCTGTGCGTTCGAAGTCGCTGCCATGGATTTAGGTATGGGGGTAACATACATTGGACCTACAGGATCGAATATGGGCAAAAAAGAATCAATTGAAGATACGGCAAAAGTGCTAGGAAGAATGTATGATGGGATTGAATTTCGGGGGTTTTTCCAAAAGGACATTGATGCTTTAGTAAAATATGCTAATGTTCCTGTTTGAAACGGATTAACCGAAAAAGAGCACCCAACACAATGTATTGCCGACTACATGACAATTAAAGAAAAATTAGGATCATTCAAAAATCGGAAAATTGTTTTCATTGGTGATTACAAAAACAACGTTGGGGTTTCAGTAATGATTGGAGCCGCCCACACTGGCATGGATGTGGTAATGTGTGGTCCAAAAAAATATCAGGCCGGTATTGATTTAGAAATTATTGAAAAATGCCAGGAACTTTTTAAACAAAATGGGGGATCTTTGCAATTTAGTGAAGACAAAATCAAAGCAGCAAAAGATGCCGATGTCATCTACACTGATGTTTGGGTGTCGCTAGGTGAGGATTTTTCATTATTTGATGAACGGATTGGCGAGTTGAAAAACTTTCAAGTTGATATGAAAATGATTCAAGCTGCAAAGCCTGAGGTCATCTTCATGCATTGCTTACCAGCGTTTCATGATGATCACACCACTTTTAGTAAAGAAGTGGCCAAAACCCTTGGTGACAAGTACCCAATTGTCAAAACTGGAGCGATCGAAGTAACTGATGAGGTTTTTCAATCAAAGCATAACCAAGCGTTTGATCAAGCCGAAAACCGGATGCATTCCATTAAAGCAATTTTGTTGGCAACTTTGGGGTAATGAACATGGCAAAAATCGTCATTGCTTTAGGTGGCAACGCCCTAGGAAATAATCCGGTTGAACAAAAAGAATTAGTCAAATTACCGGCAAAAATGATTGCTAATCTAGTCCAAGAAGGTCACCAAGTTGTTGTTGGCCACGGTAATGGGCCCCAAGTTGGCATGATTTTTAATGCTTTTAGTGATGCAAAAAAAGCTAACGAGAAGACGCCGTTAATTCCCTTTGCTGAAGCTGGTGGGATGTCACAAGGTTATATTGGTTATCATTTGTTAACAGCGTTATCAAACGCATTTAACATCCAAAAAATTGACCAAGAAATTATTTACGTATTAACCCAAACCATTGTTGATAAAAACGATCCTGCGTTTAAAAATCCGACTAAACCAGTTGGGCCTTTCTATGCAACAAAAACTGATGCACAAAAAAATAATCCCGATTCGCTAATCGTTGAAGATGCAGGTCGCGGTTATCGCAAAGTTGTTCCCTCCCCTTTGCCAATCAACTTTCTTGGTATCAATGCAATTAAAGCCAATGTTGATAATGGGGTAGTTGTCATTGTCGGGGGTGGTGGGGGGATTCCAACAATTATTGAAAATGGCCAATACATAGGGGTTGAGGGTGTTATCGATAAAGACTTTGCATTGGCAACAATTGCTGATAAAATTGGTGCTGATGTTTTTTTAATCTTAACTGCAGTCGACCATGTTTTTATCAACTTTAGTCAACCAAATCAAAAGGCCTTACATGAAGTTAACGTTAACGATTTAGAAAAATATATTAACGAAAAACAATTCGCACCTGGCAGCATGTTGCCCAAAATTCAAGCAGCCAAAACCTTTGTGAAAAACCACGCAAACCGCTATGCCATTATTGCAAGTTTATCGAAAGTTAATGAAGTTTTAGCTGGTAAATCGGGAACGAAAATAATTAATTAAAAAGTCATAAAATAATTAGGATTCATTCATGAATTAAACGGAAATATTTTTAAACATGCAAATTAGTAATGTCGCTAGACACTAAAAGGAATATTTATGGAAGAAATAAAAAGTAATTTAAAACAGGAAGCAGGTGGTATATCTCTGGCTGCACCACAGAAAAAAATTTCCTTCTTTTCGGCCATGTTAATTGTTATGGGATCATCAATCGGTGCTGGAATCTTTTTCAAATCTAAAGATGTTTTAGACTTGTCACAGTCATCACTGGTATTAGCAATTTTTTGTTGAATTATTGCTTCGATTTCGGTAATTGCCATGGCATTAGCCTTAGTTGAAATTTCATCAGCTAGAAATGATAATTTGTCCTTATTAGGTTGAATCAAAGTTTTTAATGGCCGAACCATTTTTAAAGCATCAAAAAATTTTATGTTTTACATTTATTTGCCATTAACTTACTTCTTCATGCCCTTATATTCATTGTTATCACTCCAAGATGCCTTAGGGGCATTTATTAATGATGATGCAAGTGCCATTCAATTTAAAACGAATGCTGATTGAGCCATTTGATCTCTAATTGGTTTAGGGATTGCGGTTTATTTTGTTTATGTAAGTGGCATCTCATCACGAATTGGTAACATTCATAATAAAATCATTACTTATATCAAATTTGTACCCTTAGCAGCTGTGGCAATTATTGGTTTTGTGTTAGTTGGTTTAATTCCCAAAGAAACAATTGAAAAAATTTCACCAACAGTTGTAACTCCAAGTAACGATACAATTGCAGCTGGCAAGGAATTGAAAACATTTACACCCGGATTGGGATTGTTTATCGCTATTGGTGCGATCTTTTTCGCATTTGATGGCTTTTATGTTGCTGGCGGCATTCAGTCAGAAATGAAAGAACCAAAAAAAACACCATTAGCAATTCTATTAGGTCTAGGTATCACGACATTGATTTACTTAATTCTTGCCATTAGTATGTCCATTAATGGTGGTAGTTTTTATGACATGCTTGAAAACATGCGAAAAGCCTTCGGTAGTGTCACTGGTCGAATTGTATTTGGGGTTATTAATTTAGGAATTGCCATTGGTGTATTAGGAATTATTAACGGTTTTGCCCTATGAGCACCAAGATATACTGAAGAACTAATCAAAACCGGAGAACTACCTTATTCATTAAAATATTTAAACCGTTTAAACGATAATCGACCCGTAATTGGTATTGTATATTCATTAGTACTAAGCGTTCCCATCTACATTCTTTTTGCGATTATTGGTGGACTTGGATATATTCCTAAAAGCAGTTATCTAGACGAACAAGGGGCTGAATTATATGGCAGCGGAATGGCACGACTTTACGGATTTACTGATTTAACTTCGACATGAACTTCGGTTTTTGTATTTGGGTTTATTGCCATGGCTATCTATGGTGGTTTACGCAACCGAAAACATCAAAAAATTCAAACAGATCAAAAAAAATACTTCAAAATTTCAGCATGAATTGCTGTAGTTACAGTTGCTTTTTCAATGGCAGTTACAATTATTTTTCCGGTTATTGATATGTTCTTAATTTCGCAAATGAACCGGTTGCAACCTGGTTATCAAGATAATGTAATCTCACGAATTTTAGTGGTCTTTGTGTTATTTCTTTTTGGCTTTGGATCATTTGGAACTACCGTCATTGAAGACATGATTTACAAGCATAAACATGGTTCGATTGATGCGTTTGAAAATTGACAAAAACAAAATTTTAAACATTCCTAAATTAAAAAAATAAAAGAAAATCAGCAAGATATCATGTCTTGCTGATTTTTCATATTAATAATGTTAACAAATGGCTTGAAAGCAAAGCATTTTTTCATAAACAACTTAAACGATGCATATTTTCTAGTCGAATGTCTCCTAAAATTTAAGGAAAACATTTGTTATTTAAAATAAATTTTTAGTCATGAATTCATGGCTTAAGTAATCTTAAAAAAGGTTCTCTTAAACCAAAAAAATCACTAAAAAACTAATTTGCTAATTGAATACTTGTTAAAAAAATAGGATCTAAAATTGTTGAACTATTAAAATAAAAATGAAGAAAATAATAAAAAACAGCAATAATTTTCAATTAAATTTTTACTGTAGATTGGCTAACTTTAAGAATCGGATCAATTTTACTGTTTAATTTTTTTGTTGCTTCTTGAAATGAGAGAAAGTTAAATTGGGTTTCAATAATTTTCATTAAACTTGCTAATAATTTTAAATAGGCAACATCATGATTTGCTTGTCTTCTTAAATTTTCTTGAAAATTAGCAACACTTTCATAAGATTGTAATTTACTATTCATAAACATTGCGGGAACTAAAGCAATTAAATAAAGATCATTAGGTGTATTCAAAAGATCAAATTTTCACGACACCATATTTTGTGCAAATAAAAATTCATCAATTAATTCAAAAATCGTCTGCCATTGTTCATCAAACTTTGCACCATTAACTGCGTACAAATGAAAATGATGAATCGGCTTTTGATAAGTTAAATTAATATTGTTAACTATGATTTCTTGTTGGCTATTAAAATTAACAATTTCTGAACTTAAATAGAAAACATTAGGTCCAATTGAACTACCTTTAGCAATAATAATTTTCTTAACGTTTGCTTGGTCATATAGGGTTTTTTTTGCAAATGAACTTGTAAAATCAATGTGGCCGTAAGTGATGTTCAAAGTTGGTTCTTGAAACTGTAAAAAAAACCAACCGGATCCGCTTGATGGTTCATAAAAACGCTCCATTCATGAGCTGGTAAAATTGACAATTTCAAATTTGGGTTCAGACAATAAACTGAAAGTTGAAACCTCTGCATTGCGTTGAATATTTGTGATCAATTGCTCTTCGTAATTACCATTATTGAATCGCTGAAAACGTTTGATTCTTAGAAAAAAACCAATAAAAACAACGATCATCAAAATTCCGGTTAGACTAATGCTTGTAATTAAAACAGGGAGGTATGCTCTTGTGTTTTTTCAAGAAAATTCATTAATGGTTAAAAGAACAATTAAAGCAATTATTAAGATAATAATAACTTGAATAAAATAACGATTTTTCTGCGGGTTCAATAACCACTTATCAAGTCAAAAAAAACCAACTTGATTAACTTTGATTTTTTTCAAGGGCGACCTCGCTTCATGTTTGCTGAAAAATTTTTAATAAGAAATAAATGAATAACGCTCCGCTATCATGTAAACCAATTGCCCTTTTTCCAAGATATCTAGATAGGCCAATTTTGCTCCGAATCATTTGTAATTTCTTTAAAATCGCTGTCACTTTTTTTAAACAGCTGTTCAAGATCCAATCAACTGGTTCATCATAATGATTGCTAACTCATTCAGACAATGGTAGCAAGACGTCAAAAAATGATTTTTCATTTATTTTAATTTTGTATTTGTTTTGCAAAAATAAAGTACTCCTGTACAAATTGATACAAATGCTTTTTGGAGTATAATTTTCATTTACTGTAAGTTCAGCAAAATTAATAAGAAGCGTCGCAAACAAAACAGCAAATTCACCTTCAACAATATGATAAAAAAGGTCGGCTAAATCAGCTAAAATTTTTTGCGGAGAATTAAAATCATAAGCATCTAAATTACAAGAAACTTCTTGAAAGAAATTATTAATTCGTGAACCAAATGTACCATCACTTAATTGCGTATCAATTTGATTAATTTGGGATTCTTCTTGGGCAAAAAAAGTAATTAAATTAAATAAATATTTTTTGAAAAAACCCATAAAAATGATCCAAGAAAAAAGTAACAAGATTTGAAGCAGAAAATCATTTATAAAATCTATGCCACATTTTAATTAAGCATTAGGTGCAGTTGGTTTCTCTTTAACTGATTCAGTTGCTTTTTTCAAATCAATGGCACCTGGTGGCATTGTTTTGTTTTCATGGATGTAGTCAATATCTTTTTTAAGAATGGTTTCTTGAACTAACAAGGTTTGGACAATTAAATCGTGTTCATCGCGATTAGTTTCAATGATTTGTTTTGCTACTTGATATTGTTTTTCAATAATCTCATTAATGACCACATCAATAGCTTCAGCAGTTTTATCAGAATAAAGTTTCGCGTGCGGGCTAACAACTCCCTCGCTAGGAACAAATTGAGTCATTCCTAACCGGCTCATCCCCAGTTGGGTTACCATGGCACGAACGATGTTAGTTGCTTTATAAAAATCATTAGAAGCACCTGTTGTAATATTATCAGCACCATAAACTACTTCTTCGGCGGCTCGACCACCTAATGCTCCCGCAACGATATTTAATAGATCACTCTTGCGTTTCATTAACATTTCGGCATCTTTTGGTGTCGATAAGGTATAACCACCGGCTTGACCACGAGGAATAATGGTAATTTTTTGAACTTCTTCAACACCTTTTAAATGTAAACCAACAATGGCATGTCCTGCTTCGTGACACGCTGTTAACTTTCGGTCCTGCTCAGAAATCACGCGTGATTTTTTGGCAGGTCCAGCCATAACGCGATCGATCGCTTCATCTAAATCTTCAATGCTAATTGTGTTTTTCTTATTACGAACTGCAAGTAAGGTCGCTTCGTTCAAGACATTTTCCAACTGGGCACCACTAAAGCCTGGGGTGCGTCGTGCGACATCTTCAAGATTAACTTTGCTCGAAAGATTTTTATTGGCCGCATGAATTTTTAAAATAGCGGTACGTTCTTTAACGTCTGGCAAGGTAACTTGAATGTGCCGGTCAAAACGTCCGGGTCGTAATAAAGCCTCATCTAAAACGTCTAAACGGTTCGTTGCAGCCATCACAACAACCCCAGTTCGACTTGTAAAACCATCCATTTCCGCTAACAGTTGGTTTAAGGTTTGTTCGGCAACAGAATAATTGCTAATTTCAACCTTGCCCCGTTTGGAACCAACTGAGTCGATTTCATCAATAAAAATAATGCAAGGGGCGGCTTTTTTTGCCTTGGTAAACAAGTCTCTAACCCGTTTCGCACCAACTCCGACTAGCATGTCTTCAAAAGCTGATCCAGTCACTTGGAAAAACGGGACATTTGCTTCACCAGCCACCGCTTTGGCTAATAAGGTTTTTCCTGTGCCAGGAGGACCATATAAAATTACTCCCCGTGGTGATCTTGCTCCCATTTGGGCATAGCGTCCTGGGTTCTTTAGGTAATCAACAATTTCAATTAATTCATTTTTTTCTTCCTGAATACCAGCAACATCGGTAAATTTTACAGTTGATTTCGCTAGTTTTGCTTGCGATCTTCCGATCGTAAAAACACTTTCAGCACCTTCGCCGCTGCCGCCAAGACCACGATTAGCAAAACGATAGATGAAGTAGATAATTAACGCATAGAAAACAAAAGGCAATAAAGCAGTAATAATGTTAGTTACAATTGCAGCATTTGCATTTGGGACTTGGATTGATCCAATTTGCAACAATCGTGCTAAACCTTGGTTTTGAGCATTTCCATTTGTCCCTTGACCAAGACTATATTGAGTGCCACCAATAGAGATTGTTTGGTTTAATTTATCAATTTTTAAATTACCGATCGTATATATCGGATCGCCATTACTATTGTGAGTGAACTCGCCTGAAACAAAAACGTTGCGGCCCCCAATATTGAAAACGACATTATAGTGACTATTACTAACGTACTGGGTTAAAAGATTCGAAGCTGGTAAATTAATCACTTGTCGATTCGGGCCATTGTTAACCCGTGCTGTTAACTGACTTCCGTTTCATTGGATATCACTTAAGTATACAGTTGGGGTTGACGGTAAGGTTCCAACCACAATTAACGCAACAATAATACCGATAATTACCGACCAAACAATTGATTTAATAATAATGGAGCGTTTTTTTCTTGGATCCATTTTCGATTCAGTAATTTTATCAGTTGGATTCGCTTTGGCTTTAACCATTGGTTTTTTCCTTTCTCAATTATTTCTCATGTGGCACTAACAAATATTGAAATCTGAAACTACTATAAATTGTTGTAAATTATATATTAATATTAGCAAATCGACAATTTCTGTCCAAAGATCAGATAATCGGATTGTTCTTAAATTCCTACAAATGAGAATTTTATTTGGTTAATTGCCTTACTTTTCTAGTGAAGGTTTTATCGCGGTAATCACTTCTTTTTTAAGCGTGCCAACATAAGGTAAATTGCGCAATAATCCCTGGTAATCTAAACCAAAACCAACAAGAAATTTATCAGGCAAACTAAAACATTTATAATCAATGTTCACAAAAATTTCGCGTTTGTCTTGTTTATCAATAAACGTTAATAGACTTACAGATTTGGCCCCACGCATTTTTAACATATCTAGGACTAATTTAATGGTATTTCCTGTATCAACAACATCCTCAACTAGCAATACATGCTGGTCTTTAACATCAATTGCTAAATCCATGACGATTTTGGGAGCACCAACAGCTTTTGTTTGTCCTTTAAACGAAGAAATCGTCATAAAATCTAAAAGCATATCAGATTGAATTAAACTAATTAATTTGCCAATAAAAGGGATGCAACCTTTTAAAATGCCAACCATTAAAAAAGTTTGATTATGGTATCTTTGATTAATCCATTGTGCAGCCGCCATACATCCAGCATCAACTTGTTTTCTAGAAATTAGTAATTCATCAATTCTAGGATCAATTGCTTCTTGTTCGAAAACGGTATTATCTTTTGGCATTATCACTTTTCCTACTTCTTGTGAATCATGACAACCACTTCGCAAGCGATTTGTTTTTTGGGTTCTTCGTAATGCTTCGCCTTGACATTAACAAATTCGCTCTTAAGAATTCGTTTTAAATTGTCAACTAATTGGTAGCGAATTGGGTCAATTTTAATGTATTCAACAAAAATATTCATGTCGACATTAACAATTTGTCATTTTGATTTTTGTAAAATTTTTAAAGTATGTAACAGGATTTTTTCCGATTCAAGATCTTTTAATTTTGGATCACTATCAGAATAAAAAGTGCCGACATCACCAAGGCCAGCAGCTCCAAGCAAGGCATCAGAAAGGGCGTGAAAAACCACATCACCATCTGAGTGGGCCACCACTTCATAGTCGCACTTAACACTAATTCCGCCAAGTTTAATGGTGTTCTTTTTTTTGCTTTTTAAATTATGATTATCAAAGCCTAAGCCTACCCGATATTCCATGATTTTTACCCCGCCTTTACTATAATTAAAAATTGAAGTTATATAATGAAAAAAAATCAAAATGAATAAATCATTTTGTTGTTTACAAGAAATGACTCACTTAAAGTTAATTAATCCTGACAAAAACTGTAAAAAAACTAAATAATCTGATTGTCTTCAAGACTTTTTTGAACAGCCATAACAGCCTCAGCTTCATCTTCGCCTTCAAAAAAGATTTCAAAACTATCACCTTGTTTAATTGCTAAAGACATTAAATTAATAATTGACTTCGCATCACCAGTAGTTCCGGCTTGGGTTTTAATGGTAGTTTTGGATTTAAATTTATTGGCCACTTGCACTAATTGAGTTGCAGGACGAGCATGCAATCCGGTAGGATCTTTTACAACTGCTTTAAAACTTTTCATAGCAACCTTCCTTAGATATTTATAATTGCTTGTTGTTATATATTTTACCAAAATTAATCATAGAATTTACTTGCTAAAAAGAAAAAGAATGAATAATTATTAAAAAATTTTCAAAACATAAGTTGATTTTTAATAAATAATCTAATGATTTTATCTAACGTTAAACAATTATTTATTTTATAATTTATAGCCACGGAGGTTTACCCAAGTGGCTGAAGGGGCAGGCTTGGAAAGCTTGTAGGTGTTTAACAACACGCGAGGGTTCAAATCCCTCAACCTCCGCCATATGTTATTAACAGTTATTATTAACTAATAACTGCTTCATGGAGATTTACCCAAGCGGCTCAAGGGGGCGCTCTCGAAAAGCGTTAGATGGATCAAACCATGCGAGGGTTCAAATCCCTCAGTCTCCGCCATTATTAGTAAAGTTACTCAAATTTAATTTGATAAAAATCCAAAAAAAATAACCAGTCGGATTGACTGGTTATTTTTTTTATGAAGAGGTTGCTATTAACTTAGTCTTTTGGAAAGGAATAATAAATGAATTAGTGATCAAATTAAACCAATTAAACCTACTAGTAAATAAAAACCATAACTAAGTGATAAACTGCGCAATAAACCTTTTTCACTATTATCGTAAGCTAGAAATTCTGAGTGTTGTTTTAATTGGCTAGTAATGTAAACAATATATAAAAGGTAAATAATACCACTAATAATTGTTGACACAATCATAATGATGGGACTAACACCCCTGCGGCCAAAACCAAAACTTAAACTAATAATCAATGAACCGATAATCCACGCAATGACTGCAAAAAATAAGAAGCGACCTAATTTGATTGATGCTTGGCGCGACATCGCTTTACCAATTGCAGCCATGGCAATAAACATTAAACCACCGATAGCAAACATTGACACCACATCAATTAATCGGTAACTGTCATCGACAAATTCAACTAATTTCACCCCAAAAAATACTAGAGCAAAACCAATGGCGTTAGCAAGAATGTAAAATCCAGTTGCAAAAACCATAAAGCCAAAGCCAATGGAACTTAAGCGAGGACGCATGAATCAACCCATAATGTTGGCTACTAAAATTAAAATTGGGCCTAAAGTTAATAAAACGTTAGTTAAATTTCGAACCTGTTGGCTAATTGGGTATAAGTTATACAATAGTTCGAATAAACCATAAGCAATAGCAAAAATTAAAGAAAAACAAATCCCTGTAATTAGAAATGATCTAGTCATCAATCGGGTTTGCGATTGATTAAAAATATATTTGCCCTCAGGACCATAAACTTCAGTATTGCTACCGTAGTTAACACGCCGTGGGTCATATTGAACTGAACCATGAGGATTATAATCATAAGATCGGTTATAAGAATCGTTTGATTTCATAAAACACCTCCGAATCATGATTTAACATTATAACAAAATGAAAAATATTAGATCAGATATAGATAAATAGAGTAATGTGGTTCAGTCTTGATTGCTAATTATTAACTACTAAAAAATGATGGTGCCTATCATGTTTTTTAGAACTTTACAAATAAAAATGACATTTTTTAAGAATGGATGTGTTATCTTCATCCATTTTAGGTATAATATTTACGCTTTGGGCACAAAATCAAGTGCAACACGTGGAAAATAAAAAACAAAGATCTTTAAAACAAGTCGAAAACGACGAGAAGGTTTTTATATGCAAAAGACAACAATGTTGAAAAAAGAAGAAACAATCAAAGCACGGAAATGGTACGCAGTTGATGCAACTAACATTGTGCTTGGTAAGTTAGCAGTAAAAGCAGCAAACTTATTACGGGGCAAAAATAAAGTTGATTTCACACCAAACCAAGATTGCGGCGATTTTCTCATCATTTATAACACTGATAAGGTTGTATTAACTGGAACGAAATTAGAAACTGAAAAATGGTACCGGCACTCCCAATACATTGGCGGAATTAAAAGCCGTTCTGGAAAAGAAATGTTACAAAACTATTCGGATAAATTAGTTTATGAAGCAATTGAAGGCATGCTACCAAAAAACCGGATTCGCAAACACATCATTCGTAAATTAAAGACATATAAAAATGATGCATATAAAGAAACCGCACAAACCCCAACGCTTTTAGATTGATCTTGCAAGAATAAGGAAACTAAATAATTATGGTCACAAACAATACATCTTTCTATGGTTTAGGGCGCAGAAAGTCTTCAATTGCTAAAGTGAAAATGACTCCCGGAACAGGAAAAGTTATTATTAACAGAAGAGAGCCAGGCCAATATTTTCCAAATAAGATTGTAATTCAAGACATGGAACAACCTTTGGAATTAACAAATACCAAAACATTGTATGATATTAATGTAGTAGTTAGTGGTGGGGGCTTTACCGGTCAATCGGGAGCAATCCGTTTAGGTATTGCCCGCACCTTAATTAAGATTAATCCTGACTTTAAAAAGATTTTAAAACAACGCAAATTAGTAACGCGGGATGCCCGTTGTAAAGAACGCAAGAAATTTGGTCTTTACGGTGCTAGACGTGCTCCACAATTTACCAAACGTTAAGATTTCATTTGTTTCTTAAGTTCAACTCTTTTAAAAAACACAAATGCTAAATTTGTGTTTTTTAATTATCAATTGTCACTTCTAGATTATTTAGCATTACTGGAATTTTTTTAACATCAACTAATCAGTTTGAACTAACTGCACTCAAAGCACACGCATTAGCATAAATAAAAGCGGCTTTTTCATCTTTTGACATGGCATAATGAGCAATAAAACTGCTTGTTAAAGTGTCGCCCGCACCAACAGTTGACTTAATTGTTATTGGATGTTTGGGTTTTACTCTAATTAATTGCTTGCTTTTACTTAGCATGTATGCCCCATTAGCTCCAGCACTAATGATCGGAATTTTTGCACCCCAGCTTTGATAAAGTTGTAACGCTTGTTTAATTTCCAAAAGATTAGTTAGTGCTAATTTAGTTGATCTTTGGGCTTCGTCAAAATTTGGCTTGTAAACTAAGGGTTGATAATTTAAAAATGAAGTAATATTATCCAAATCGATGTCAATGACAAAATTAATCTTTTTTTTATTGAGGTGTTGTAAGAAATTAGTTAGATAATTTTCATTCATTCTCCCCATAATTAAAACAACATCTTCATCACTATTTAAGTTGTCAAAATCGTGCAGAAAATGTTGATAACTAACTTGGTCGATAAGCAAGTTAGTGCCATTAATTTCAAAATAATGCTCACTACTATGGTATTTAACATTCGTTCTCGTGATGCCGTCAACGAGAAAATCCTTAACAACTAAGTTTTCTTGTAAACAAAGATTTTTAAAAAATAAATGATTAAGTTTTCCTAAAAAAACATAGTTAACAACCCGAAAACCTAAGCGTTGTAACGTAATGCCAGCATTGATCCCCTTGCCACCTGGTTTAAATTCGTAATGATCAACCCGGTTTAAGCCGTGGAGATTTAGGGCTTTATTACCATAAATTTTATAGTCAATGCTAGGGCTAAAAGTAACGGTATGAAAACGCATGTTTAAGCACTTACGACTTTTTTATGTTTCCAGAAATTTTTAAATTTTGATGAAGGTGTTGCTTGGTGCTTGTCGAAATATTTTCGTAATGCTCAAATGGTGAACATCGAAGCAATTGCTCCAGCAAAAATTGCAATTAAATACAAGCCAATTGCCGCCCCAATGTTAGCTGAAGTGGAAACGTTACTAAATAAATTGGTTTTTAATAAAGCAAAGACAAAGATGCCACCATGCGGTGCAGCAATAGTAATGCCTAAAGCTCCTGATAATAAACCAGTAATTGCCCCACTTATTAAGTTAGCAGGAATTAATACTTTCGGATTCGCTGCTGTAAAGGGAATCGCACCTTCAGATACAAACGAAAAGCCCATAACATAATTAACATAACCATTATTGCACTCTTCATCTGATCATAACTTTTTAAAGAACGATACACTTAAAGCAATTCCAAGTGGTGGTACCATCCCAGCAGCCATCGCTGCTGCCATGGCTAATGATTGACCACCACCTTGTAAAGTAGCCGCACTAAATACATAAGCCGCTTTATTAATTGGACCACCTAAATCAATTGCCATCATTAATCCTAAAACTAGTCCTAATAAAGGAGCAAGATAAGGAGCACTCATTAATTGTAAAAACAGCTTAAATCCATAGTTTACATAAATTAAAGGGATATTAATGATTCAAAAAATAAAAGCAATAATCAATGTTCCAAGTAGGGGAATAATTAAAATGTTTTTAATTCCGTTAAAAGACTTTGGTAATCAATTCAAAGCATAACGACTAAAAACAATGAGCATTGTCGCACTAAAGATACCACCAACAATTGCCCCGAAAAAACCACTAGCAGCCGTTGACATTGCCGTAAAATCAACCTTACCCGTCTGCAAATTAATGTCAAATAAGAATTGAGCATTGGAAATTAAACCGCAAATAAATCCGGGTAAAATCCCAATTTTACCAACTAAACCATAGGCAGTATATGCTGCTAATAGTGCAACAATTAAGCCAAAGGAAAGGCCACCCAAACGGTTAAATCATAACGCCACAACACTGCCACTTCCAAAATTGCTTTTTCCAGCATTATTAATATCGATTAAAAAACTAATAGCAATTAGAATGCCGCCAAAAATAACAAATGGTAGCATGTATGATACACCAGTCAAAATCGCTTTATACAACCGTTTGCCAAACCGCTTAAAACTTAATTCAGAATCGTCGACTGCTGTTATATGACGTTGCCCCGGACGATTTATTGATCCTAAAGCAACGCCTTTATTCATTAATAGATCGTCAATTTGTTTCTTAGCGTTTTTAATTACTGCTCCCGTTGAAACTTCTAATACATTTTGGTGGCTTTTAAAGCGCGATAAATCAATATTCCGGTCGAGTGCTAAAATAACACCTTTACAATTAGCAATCTCGCTTTCACTTAAACGGTTAGCAATTCCTTCGGTTCCTTGCGTTTCCACTTTAATTTTTAACTTCATTTCTTCAGCAGCAGTTTCTAGTGATTTAGCAGCAATAAAAGTGTGGGCAATTCCAGTTGGACAAGCCGTGACTGCTACAAGATCATAACTTGGTCCAGATTCTGCTTTTGCTTGTTTAGTTTGATTAGAACTAGAGTAAGTTTTTACTAAATCGATTAACTGCTCATAAGTACTAATTTCGTTCAAGCCAGTTTTAAACTTATCTTCTAAAAGTAACCGACTTAATTGAGCGATTAACTGCAAGTGTTCGTTTTGAGCACTTTTTTTGTTTAAAGCAATCGTAAAAATGTATTGTACGGGTTGATTATCTAGTGCATTTCAATCAAGGGGTTTAACTTTAACAAACGCAACAACATTATTTGTAATTGCATCATTTTGAACATGGGGAATGGCAAAACCACCACCAATTCCCGTACTAACTTGATTTTCGCGATGGATTAATCCGTCAAAAACTTGTTTTTCATTGTTCGCACAACCATAGGTGACAAGCTGTTTAGCAATTCATTGCAAAGTATCATTTTTGGACGTAAATTCTTGGTTAAAACTAACCAAATTACCATTAAATAATTCAATTAATTCCATTTGTATCTTTTGCCTTTCTCTTTAGAAATCATTATAGTTGAAAGAAAAGACACTTATAAAATGTTTGTAACGAATTTGTTTTTAACTGCTAACACGTTTTTTGCGAAAGAGATTTTTAAAGTCAATCTTGTAATTTAAACCATAAAACCAAAAGATTAAAGAAATAGCCATCATAATCTGTAAAACAACAACCCAAATCCCAAAAGCAGTGGGTACTAGATTAAAAGCAAAGATCATCCCAGAATTGTTTCTAATAACTTCACGAACTTTAAAACTAAGACCAAAAGTTGTGCCAACATCAATTGTTGTAAATGATTTAGGAAATAAATTTTGGTTATTAATGCTAATGCCAATAACCCCAATAATTAGAAAAATGAAATAAGTGACAGTTGTTGAACCAACAATACTAATTCATTGCTTCTTATTTGCTTTATCTAAGTTTGTAAAAAATGGGTCCTTAAAATAAGCGTAAATGTACGAAATTAATAACAAAATGGAGATAATAACAAAAACAGTAGCCACAATACCATACGGGGAAACAGTATAAACATTTGCTTGTTCACTGCTAGCGACTGTGTTTCCAGGAATTTCATATAGCCATAATCTTGTTGCCGATCGATCATTAGTGTTCATAAATCTAACTTGATTAGGTGCTAAAATTGCAATCACAATTAACAGCATGGTAATTAACATGACAATTATTGTTGAAAAAGCAATAAAGATCACAAAACCTTTCGGCCGGCGTGTTAAAAGCGAACTTTGAGGATTAACCTCAGCATCATGCTGGGCGTTTTGCCATTTTCATAATTTATCTTCAATTTGATTGGATCAACCAGTCATGAAATTTTCCTAAAGATGTAAACGCTTAATTTTTTCAGATAATCAAACTGATTTTTTGGATTTAACTAAAACCATGTCTTCAATCCGAATCCCACCAACGCCAGGGATGTAAATTCCTGGTTCAATAGTAACAATGGAATTTGCCATTAAAGGGCGATTGTAACCGGGCGAAACATTCGGTAATTCGTGAACATCATAGCCCACACCATGACCCGTACTGTGCACAAAAAATTTAGCGAATTCACTATTATTTATGTGTTCGCGACAAATCCCATCAACATCTTTCCCTGACATTCCCGACTTGACTTTGCTAATTCCTAGCATGTTGGATTCATCGACGGTTTTATAAGCATTAATTAATCGGGTATTTTTAGGTTTTTTACCAACAACTCAGGTACGGGTAATGTCTGAACAAAAACCTTCATAAACTGTCCCAAAATCGCAAGTTACAAAGTCGCCATCTAAAAATTTACGATTACTAGGCTGGTGGTGGGGAATCGATCCGTTTGGCCCAGAAGCAACGATGGGATCAAATGAATTCTTATCACCACCGGCTTCGATTAAGGCAATTGTAATTTTTTTAGCTAAATCAATCTCGGTCATCCCTTTTTTAATTCATTCAGGCAACTTGTTACCAACTTTAGCTGTGATCTCAATGACTTTGGTAATTTTTTCAATTTCTGACGGAGTTTTAGCAGCCCGTAATAATTTTGATTCAACTACTGTTCATTTTTCACAAATATCTTCCAATAACTTATTGTTCTCATAAGTTAAATATTCGCCTTCAATTAACAAGTGTTTTACCTTCATTTTTTTTGCTATTTCATAAATTAATTTAGGTGAATTGTACAAAACAACTTCAACGTCTTTGATTTGTTTTACAGCCGTTTCATAATAACGAGCGTCAGTTAATAAAACAGCCCGGTTTTTATTAATAAATAAATAACCAAAAGAGCTGCGAAATCCCGTAAATCATTCGCGGTTCTGGTCAGATGCTAAAAGAATGGCATCAGCTTTATGGGATGCTAATGTTTCAGTAACAACCCCATGTTTAAAAGCAAAATCGGTTGATAAATTATTTTTAATTTTTTTAGTTGCCATTTTTATTTCTTCTTAATTTCCTTATGAACGGTTGCCTTTTTACAGCGTGAGCAGTACTTATTTAATTCCAGTTTCTCTGGATTTTTTTTGGAATTTTTATGGGTTATGTAATTGATTTCAGAGCAATCTTTACAACTTAATCTTGTGCCACGTTTTACAGCCATACGCTTATAATACTCCTAAAACTTAAGTGATTCACATCACAAATTAATATTAGTTTATTATATATTATAAATGCTGACCTTTAAAAGGCAATATTTATTAAGTAAATCAAAAAACGACAATTTCTTTTTAAATCTAGCAATTATCTTATGAAGATTAGATCTTTAACCGAATTGATTTGTCAAGATATCTTATAGAAAAATAGATTTGAGTTAGGTTAATGCTAGAAAATAATTAATAAATATTTAAATGAATTTTGAAGTGTTCTATTATTGAGCAAAAGGTTTTTAAACTAACAATAAAAAATCCATTTTTTAGTTTACCAATGCAAAAATAACTGGCGATTAAACAGGAAAATAAAATCTAAAGATTAACCAAAATAATAATATTCTTAATAATGAACCAATGATTATTAAAAGTATCTAGTTACAAATTACTTGTTAGTCATGATAAACAAAGAATAAAATTGCATTTTAGTTCATCACTAATGTTATTTAAAACACAGCCAAACTTTGCCTTTGATAAATAGATTTGAATCATGACTTATGAGTAAAATAATGTAAACGTGGGCAAATGATCTTGTTAGTATTAATTTCAAAACTACGTTAAAAAAATAAGGTTAAAGATAAAACAAGAAATAAAGATCTTTTTGTCAACAAAAATCCGTGTTTTTCAATTAATGCATTTATTCAAAAAAAATAAAACAGTTAACTTGATTGTTTTTAATACATTGCTTTCATGATCAGATTGTCAAAATAGGTCATGTTTGAAACAATAAGTTTACAGGTCATTTTAACAATTATAAAAACCTAAATAAAGTGAGTTACACAAAATAAACTTGGAAATCATTTAAAACTAGAAAATCAAACAAGATAGTGAGTTTTAAACTATAGAACTAATCATTAAACTTTAAATACTGCAACTAAAAAACAAAAAGTGCCAGAATATGGCACTTTTAAAATTAATAACTTAAAAAAATACACGTTTAGGATAAAAAACTTTTATTGAAATGTTAGTTTATTACAACGACTGCTTTCTAAATTTTAAATAATTTTTAAACGAAATTTCACTAAATAGTTTTAGCTTTCTTCTCTAACATAATTTCTTCAGTTCTGTAAACTACTAAAAACAATAATAATTCATCTAACATTTTAATTTTTTCTTTTTCATCAGTCTTTTCGTATTCGGAAGAAAGTTCATATTTTTTGCCCTGCTGGTTATTGTCATTTTCGTGATGCCTAATAATAGCATTAATACGAGGTCTCCAATAACTCGTTAATTTTTCTTCAGATAATAAATTACCTTTATACTTTTTTCCTATATTTTCAAACATTGGTTTTTGTAAATTAAAAAGTACTTGATTTTTATCAGAAGCACTGGTTGCCTTTTTATATTTAAAAATAATTTCTAATAATTTTGTTTTATCTATGCTTTCAGGAAGAATTTCAGTAATAATTTTAATTTGCACTGGCATTAATTCAATATGTCAAGTTTTAAAATGTCAATTAGATCAATTAATTTTTTTCTTTTTCACTAAACTGTATCCAAAAACTTGCTCAATTCTATTTTTAAATTTTTCTCATATTGATTCGATATTATCAAGTCACTTATCGTTTTTTTCTCTTTTTTTTATACGAATTAAATACTCACGATAATAAGGTAAAAAGTTTGCTAAAAAATAAAAATAAAGATACTCACGATTGTGATACTTGCTATTAATGTAAACATAATCGAAAAAATATACTTCTCAAAATTCATGAGGATCTATATTTTCAAAGATTTTTTTTACAAATTCATGATGTTTTTTTATTAATATCATTTCTCTTCATAGTGGTGTATAACATTTTCTCTTTTCAGTATCGGAGTCAAACAAAGGCTTGAATCAGTTTTCTAATCAGTATTCTTTTAATTTCCCTTGTTCTGTTGCATCTTTCACCATATTTTTTATCATGTTTTTAATTACATCCATATTTTTCTTATTGGTACATTGTTAATACTAACACACAGATTTTTTCTAAGCAATCATACTCTAAAAAACAAATAAAATCAATTCCCCTTTAGTTTTTAAACTTTTAAAAGAAAATGATTTATGAAAACCTTTGCAAAAGTATAAGACTAGAGTTTAGTTATATCACTAGAAATTGCTGGCATTTTGGGTTACTCAAGTATTACCTAATGCATCATATAACCGTTTATCACCCGATAAGATGAATGCACCTCTTTGTGCATTGGTTGTGTTTGTTATTTGGTAACTACTATTGGCAATCAAATCCTTCATCGCCATTGCTTGCGTGCTAGTATCCATCGCTTGTTGGGCAACAACTGCTAAAAATGCATGCAAACTTAAACCAAGACGTCCGGTATTTGCTCCACTAGCACTATTCCAACTTTGTGTTCCCAATGCAGCAACATCTCTAAAATTAATTTGACTAATATAAGCGGCAATAATTGTGCGTTTGCCATCTTCACTTAACGGTTGTGATTTTAAAAAAGCATCATGGCGACCATTGGTCCCATTAACCGCAGCCTTTTGTCGCCCAATGTATCCCGAAAAACGCATAAAGTAACTATCATTTAAATTACTAATTTGTCTTAAAATGTATGCTTTTTTTTGCGTAAAGTTTAAAACATCTTTACCCTTATCGTCCTTTTGAAAGAAATTCGAGACAACAATTCCAGCCCGATTTGACAATTGGTTAACAACAGTTGTTAGTTCGGTAATATCACTAATTTTATTAATATATGTTTTTAAACTATTTAAATCGCCATATTGGTATAGTGATCCTTGACTACCTGAGGCAAAATAGTTATTATAAGCAGCGGTTGCAATTTTGGAATTGACATTGCCTGTGCTAGAACTTGTTGATAGTCCTTCAAAGCCATAAAAATAGTTATTGCCATTGGTACCGTTACCATCTTTAGTGTAATTATAATAATGGCTTGATTCGTTAAAGACATTAACTTTAGGAATAACGTTATTATTGGATGACATGTTTTGTATGTTATTCATGCCGTTGCCATTGCTAATATTATTCCAATTGGTTTTTTCAGTACCTTGAATGAAGTTATTATTAGGCTCAAACTTACTAATCGGATCATTTGCACCGTTCATGCCATTTGTGCTATTATTAGTCAAAGAATCGGGATTGGTCGGAACGGTTCATGACACCATCGCTTGTGTACCATTAAAAATTTGGGTTTGTAAAATTGCTTTGAAATTTGCTAAATTGTTTCTTAATAAGTAAGTTAATGTGTATAAAAAGGTGTAGTAATTAATCGCGTCGCTTGAATATGGCAAATTAGCAATTTGTTTCGCCTTTCATGCTTTGTCAATTTTTTGGTTTAATTCTTCTTGAGTTTTAAATAAACCATAGGTAATCTTGCTTGGTAAACTATTAAAAACAGATTGCTGGTAATAAGTTCTAATCACTTCTTGTAAGACATCTTTAGAAATATTGCCATATCCTTTAATACCATCAGTTGAACCAGTGCCATTATTAGTAGATGCTGTAGTTTCATAAATATCATTGAAATCTTTATTACCAAAAAAGTAATCAGTTTTAATTTGATTGGTAGTTTCAGTTGAACCAATAGTTGAATGGATTGCTAAATTAGCAGCTAAAGAATAATCACTTAAGCTTGCAGAGTTTAAAAAAACAAATTGGGAAAATGGCAGCGGTCTAGCAACTGAAACATTTAAACGATTCGTAAGGTTTTCAGTTTGTTTAACTAATTCGCTGCGTGCTTTAATAGTTGCATCACTAAATAAGTGGAAACTATTACCCTTAGTAGCATTGGACATACTAGTTAATTGACGATAGTATTCACTAATACCAAAGTAATCACCATCACTTTGACGAACGTAAGGTAATGGAGCAGCAATCCCAATTTTTGTTAAAGTATTGGCTTTAACTAGATCAATATAGGTTTTGCCCCAAGCGTCTAATTTAGATTGCTCACTAGCAACTGCACTTTCAATTTTTTGGGCATTACTATAACTATACCAAGCATTAACATAATCTTTGGCATCGTTGTATAGTTTAGTGATGGAAGTTTTAAACGCACTATTTGAAGGTAAATTTAAAAAGTTACTATTATTGTTGGCGAAACTATTAGCATTAGTTGCAGCATCGCCAAGGATTTTAAACAAAAGCGTTTCTTGATTGGCATTAAATCAAGTTGATAAGATTGATTTTAAATCAAAGGTGTATTTTAAATCAGCACTAATCCCATTAGGAATACTTGCTAAAAGGGCCCGAAATTTTAAAAACTGGCTTTGTTTAACAACATCGCGGCCTTTATCATTATTGCCATTATTTCCACTATTTGCTACACCCAAATAATACTTGCCGCCATCAATTGCTAAAAGATGGACACCATCCGTAGCCCGGAATAAAATGAATTGGTCTGCTTCTTTCCCACCAGTATTGTTATTCATGCTATTGTCATTCATATTCATGGCATCATTACTTTTTGGCAAAGTCACATTATAAATATGAGTCGTGCTATTAGATTCAGTCAATTTTTTGTAATTATTGTAAAAACTATCGGTCAAATTGGGTGCAATTTTTACATAATCACTATTTGCGGCAAATCATGCTGTATTTGGATCACCATTTGAAGTACGTAAAAAGTTATCCATAATGCTAGTAGCACTTAACGCCACAGGGCTACCAACATTATCCATATTATTCGTTGCAGTTTTACTTACTCGCAAGTATTGTTGGACAAAAGCTGCAGTAACTTCAACTGGATTGGAACCAGCAAACATCTCGCTAGCAGTTAATAAAATTTTACCTGGATTGTTACTAGATAAACTGCCTGGAATGTCAATAGTATGGTTTTTTGAATCAACATATTTCGACAGACCATTAGCACCGCCTACAATTGTTTTATAAGCATTATTGCCTTTGGCATTAACCACACTTGAATCATTATTGAAAGCTTGGAACGCATATGATGCGGTTAAATTTGATGCACCAATGGTTTGTTCATCAAAGATTTTAGCAAGTCCACCATTTTCGGGAACTTCGTTCGCAAACACAGCTTGTGAAATTAAGTTCGGATTTTCGTCGTGAACTCAATAATTAAAAATGGCATTTTGAATGTCAGCAAAAGTTTGGTTGGTATTTTGGCGAATGGTTTCAGAATTATTCGGTTCAATTTGGTTATAACCACCAGCACTAAATTTAATTGAATCCCATTTAGTTGGATCATTAATTTGGTCAACAGTTGGGTTATTAACAACCGAACCATCAGCATTAGTTAGATTTAAAAAAGTGGAATTGGCCGCAAAAATCCGGTTATAAAAATCACTAATGACCCGTTGACGTAACTGGCTAGTTTTTCAAGTTTCTTGTGTTCCGCCAACTGGATCTAAAATATTGGTTTGTAAACGAACTAAATAATCATTGCGAAACTGTTTTTGATAATCTTTAACTTGTTTATCCCAATCCTTATTAATTTCGGTTTCAAAATTGCGATAAGCATTGCGTACCGTACCGTCTTTATTGTTCTTGTACCAATTAGTCAAAACATCAGCTAACCGGTCTTTAATGAATGCACTATAACCATTTCTTTGCAATAAACTGCTGTTTAAAACGGCTGTTGGTGAACCACTTTTCGAACTAGAAAAATTGCGGGTTCTGGAATTGTTAAATAATGATTGCAAAGTCGCAGTTGATGGATTACTACATGAAGCAATAATCAACCCAATGCCAGCAAGGGCATTTAGAGCAAAAAAAGTTGTCCAAAGTTTGGCTTTATTAGTTTTGATTTTTTTCATGTTTTAATTCCTTGATTGGCTGTGGGCTCATCTTGTGGTTAATGCATTTAATAACCGACGATCACCAACACCAACGGTGCCGTTGGTACCATTATTTTGATTATTACTGTTTTGCCTAATTAAATCGGTAATCGCATTGCTTTGGGTGTCAGCGTTCATCGCCTGCATGACAACTATTGCTAAAAATTCACTTAAATTTAAACCTAAACGGTAAATGTTGTTACTTGTTTCGTTCGCACTTCACTGGCTAGATTGACCAAGTTGGTTCACATCTTGATAGTTAATTTGGGTAATAAAAGTTGGCAAAATTTTCGATTGATCGGGACTACGAATGGCTTGCAACGTTGCTAGTTTATCTGACCGATTTTGACCGATATAGCCACTAAAACGGTTAAATAAACCATCGTTAACTTTAGTCGTATCATTTAAAAGGGCAATTGTTTGGGCTTTTTTATCATTTAAGTTTCTACCAGTTATCGTATTGGTAGCAATTTGAGCTTCTGATGCTAAAAATTTAATAAACCCATCAAGTTCAGAAAGGAATGATAAATTTTGAACGTATTCAACAACCGTTTGTCGCGAATTTCCGTAAGGATATAAGGCACCAGTGGCGACATTCTTATCGTCCTTCACGCTACCATAACGGTCGAATAAAGTTTCTCTCAACTCTGAATAATTTAATGTATCTCCTCTTAACTTGACTCCTTCAAAACCATAACGTTTTGTGTTGTTATTAAGATTGGTATACTGATAAGGATTTTTGCTATCACTACCACGATCAGCCATTGATGGAGCGTTCTTGTGATTTTGTCAATTAACTGTTGATCCCCATAAATAGTTCGGGTTAGCAGCATATTGGGTTAAAGGATTATTAGATCCATTAGACGTATCATCTAATTTTTTATCAGCACTACTAGATACACTTCATAACGCTAATGCTTGGCGGCCAATTGCAATTCGCGACTGCATGATTGCCTTAAAGTTCTTTAAATTATTTTCTAATAACCATTTAATGGTATAAATCAGCGTGTTGTAATTCAAAGTATCATCGCTTGTTGTTTTTCTAGTAGTAAAAATGCGGTCAATGATCTGGTTAAACGAAGTGATATCAGCTGGCACACCATAACTTGATTTATCATTTAATGCCTGCCATAAGGTTTGCCCATAAACCGTACGAATTGTTTCTGGTAGTAAATCAGTCACATTTTTCGAAATCGTTGGGGTTGGTTTAAACGTCCCGTAAACGGAATTAGTAGTTGGTGTAAGATCAAAAAAACTCTTAAAGTCATTACTATTGGTGAAAAACGAATTCTTCACTAAGTTTGTCGTGTCCGCTGCAGCAATCGTACTATTAATTGCTAGATTAATTGGTAAGCTATAAAAACGATCGGTATTACTTCGCAGAATAATATTTTGGCTAAAACTACTTACTGAATCAGATTGTAAGTTTAATGCATTGGCTAACTTAATAGCCTCCTTTTGTAAATTTTCTTGAGCATTTTTTACTTGTTCAAAAATGTATTTTTTCGTACCCTTGGTTGATAAATCATCAGCTAAAACATTACTTTGCTTAAATTGGTTGTTTTTCCAATCATTTAACACCAATAATTGGTAAATTTCCTGTGACGGGTAAGAACCGTCTTCAGCTGCCACATCAGGGAGGCGTCCCGCAATGCCGTTGTTCGCTGCTTTATTATCTTTTTCGTTTGTTACATATTTAGCAACGCGTTCATTTAGTCTAGTACGAATTGTTGTTAATGTATCACTAATAGCTGTAGTAAAGCGTCAGTTTTCAAAAGCATTAACTAAACCAGAAATTTGTTGATCTAATTTTGTAAATTCATCACGGAACCGTTGAAAGCCCGGTTGGTTAAAATAACTATTAGGTTGGCGTAAAGCATTAGACAAAGCGGTAAATAATAAAACCGAAGAATTTTTATTAAAGAACGGACTTAGTTGACTGCTAATACTAAAGTCATAATTAAATTCCTGATGGGGGTCGTTTTTACCAGCTTCACCTGAAGACTTATATAATGAGCGGAATTTCAAAAATTCCTTTTGTTTTTCAATGTTTCGACCTGAACTAGATAAGTAGTATGTACCGCCATCAATTCCTAAAATGTGCACGCCGTCTTTACCGCGCGAAACAATAAATTTATCGTTGTAAGGTTGGCTACCATTTTTGTTTTTAGCACGAACAAAATCATAAATAACGTTTTCTGGTGTGCCATTGGTTTTTTGTAATTTTTGATATTCTGAATAAAAATTATTACCACTTACATCTTCAATTAGATTCTCATTATTAACTGGTCGGGTTAAATAACTTAATTTCGTGTAGGCACTATCAGGATCACCATTATTTTTTTGGCGAATAAAATTTTTGGAAATGTTATCGTTATCTAAATCGATTTGAGCACCAATTTTGGCTCCAAGAGTGCTATCAATATTATTAACATCTTTACGAATATCATATAAGTACTGGTTAACATAAGCATCCGTAAACGCCACGTCAAAAGTTGTATACATTTCGTCAGCACTCATCAATAACTTGCCACCACTATCACTAGAAAAACGGGAGGGAATATCAATTAAATACCTGTTATCGCCATCAGTTTTTCTAGTAACTGTAGTCACATATTGACTTAATCCGTTATTTGCAATAACTTGCTTATACGAACTAGATGGCGTGTTATTAAGCTGGTTATCACTAACCGGATTAAAAGTTTGAAATTCGTAGGAATTAGTTGGTGTAGCAACTAGTTTTTTATTAAAAATTTTATTAAAACCAATTGTTGGCGTTTGGTTAGTAAAAACAATTCTTGAAACTAAATTCGGGTTAACTTGCCGCACCCATTGGTCAAAAATCACATCTTGGATTTCAGCAAACATTTGCCTGTTATTGGCTGCACTGGCTTTTGTGGTATATGGGGTATCTTTTGTTTGGTTAGTAAATTTAATTTTGGACCAATTTTTTACATCTAGTAATTCCTTACTAGGCCGGCTAACAACTTGATTCGATTCATCAGTGTAATTTAAAAAACTTTCTTGAAAAATTAACGAATTAAAATCGCTTAAAATCCGGCTATTTAACTGATTTTGCTTTCAGCTTGCTTCAGAGCCCCCATTAGCATCTAAGACATCGGTTTGAAATCGGACTTGGTAATCGTTGCGAAATTGATCGCGTCGGGTTTGTAATTCATTCTGGTAATCTTGATTAATCGCATCGGTAAAAGTTTTGATTCGTTTGCGAATCGATTCATCACCGTTATCATCATATCAATAGCGTAAAACTTGAGCTAAAGCATTATCTAAAAAGGTTTTAAAGCCCGCACTTTGAGTTAATGCTGATGCGGTGATTTGCTGTGTACTTAAATTATTTCTAGATTCACCAAAAGTTGTTCCTGGTCTAAATAAATTCTGTAATGTTTGCTGGTTTGGATTGGCACAACTAGCAACAATCCCAGCAGATAGCAAAAGGCCAAATAAAGATGAATATAGTTTAACTTTCTTTAACTTTTTTAGTTTTACCATTTTTTACCTCCGTCAAATCAAAAGATCCTATTTGATCGATAGCATTTATTGGTAAATTGTTTCTAGTAATCAAATAATTATATCCGGATGCAATAAAAAAACAATAAATTACTTCTCAGGCTTAATTAACTGAAAAGTTTTTATTATTGGTCAATCCCTTTGGTTAAATTAATTTAATTATTATTTTTTGCGTTGCAAAATCCGTCTAACAAAGCGGTAAACAAAGACCCCAAGCAGCGAGATAAAACAAACAGTCGCAACAAAAATAATGGCGTTGCGTTTATTGATCCCTTTTTTAATCACCATAATATCAGCTTCGGGAACAACTTCTTTACCGTAATAGTTGTTCATTGAACTCGCCCGGTGGTGGTTTTTAAATAATGATCAAACGTGAAAAACTAAATATAATCCCAGAACGAACCCGGTCCCGCTAATCACATACAATGGTCACCAGTCACCGCTAGCATAAATTTTAATTGCCCCAAATTCGTTGATTCTCGTAGCACTTTGAATTAAATTATAGGCCCAAGCAACCACTAATGTGCAAATAATCACTAAACCGCCAATTAAATAAATGCCCGCACCAAATCAATTTAAATTTAAATAACCAGTGCGTACCCTCCGGTAGATTTTAATCATGTTCACACTTGGTTGGCGTTCGTATTTAGAAAACGAGATTTGTTGCGATTCAGAGCGTAAGGTTAAATAGTTATTAATCCCATGGTAAGCACAATACAGAGTAAATAATGCTAAGGGCAATGTTAATCACAGTAAATGTCAACTACGGTTGTGAGAATTAATTGACAAAATAATGGTTATCATCCCGCCAGCAAAAACCAAAAGAATCACAAACGCCCCTAATAAACCAGTAAACGCATGCTTTAATTCGTTGCGGTAGAATTTAGGAAACTGAGCATGCTGCAAGTCCTGGGTAACTTGTTGCTGCCGTTTTGGTCTTTTTTTATGCTGCAATTGGTTCCATTCATCAATTTCGGCAAGGTGTTGTTCGGTAGAAACTTGCCCGATTTCTAAGTAATCATCATAGCCTGATTGCAAGCCCTTTCGAGAATTACGCTCATAAAAAGGAATGGAATCTAATCCGAGCTGAACTGTGTTAGTTTGTAAATCCATAAATCCACCCTTCTTATTTACTAATAAATTTTCGAAAATTAAGGCTTTTTTGTATCATCAACCTTTTCAAACTGCTTAGTTAATCCAAATATTATCGCCAAAAATTCTTAACGTCTTAGCAAATCTTCAAGCTCATCAGTTAATGACGCATTAGCATCATATTTATCACTAAATAAAGCATCATCATCGCTAAATAAATCATCTAAATTACTGGTTGTTCGGTCTGGTTTTAATAATTCAAAGTCACGGTTAAAATAACGATCCATGGCTTTTAATGAATCTTGACCTTGCGGATTAAATGGTTTTAACAAATCAGAAGTAAAATTCGATTTTTCTGAAAATAAATCATAACTATTATCTAAATTACCAAGCAAACTATGACTATTATCTAACAAGCGTGGTTGGGTTTCAAACGGTAATGGCAGATTGTTGTTATAAAAACTAGGAGTTGCTAATTTACTATAAAAGGTTGCATCTAAAGCCGATAAATCACTAAATTCATTAAAGTCATTTTGGAATAGACCAGTTGATGGTAACATTTGGTTTTTGAGGTTAGGGAAGGTTGTTGGCACAAAATGGTTTAAACGGTTCCGGTAATCATCTTGAGCTTTCAATAAATTCCGGTAATTTTCTTCAATCATGTCTAAACTATGGTCACGGTAATCAGCACCTGATAGTAAATTTTCTAAGCGATTCGCATCACTAGCTAACTTGCTCATTCTGCGATCATAAACAATTTTCAGTTGAACTTGATTATTAGTTAAAACTTGCAAGCGTTCTTCGTTGGCTTTCATGGTTTCGTTTAAATGTTTGTTGTAATCATGAGCGTGTTGTAAACTATCAAAGTCTTTACCAGTGTTAAAGTTAGTGCCTTGTTTAAAATCAGACGTGATTGTTTTTAGCAAATCGGATTTTTTCGCACTAATACGATTTTCGTTTTCTTTAAATTCCAACCGCAATTTTTCATTATCTTGTTTAATGTTTTTGATTTCAATCTTAAGTTCTTTAGCGATTGTTTTGTAAACGTGAGTGGCTTCGGCACTAGCCTTGTTTAAAAATCCAACCATGTTCAGAAGGGTTTCTTTAATCTTGTTATCATAAGTAGTTGATGCAAACAGATCATCTTCAGAAAGACAACTTGGTTCACCAGAAACGATTTCAGTTGTTAGTGCATCAAGGTTTTCAGAAGGTGGGGTAAAGCGGTTAGTAAGGAAGTTAAATTTTTTCGGTTGCATTTTCGGTTCAAGGATAGTTTCGGTTTTGGTTACTTTTGGTACGATTTCTTCATTTTCAACTTCTTGGATATCATCAATTTCAATTACTGGTTTTTTATCTTCAACTGCCGGTTTTGGTCGCAAAATCGCTTCGTGGGCTTTATTGGCACGAAGTAGTGCTTGACTTGTACCTTCATCATCTAACATAACTACATCAGTATCATATTCAGGATTGCCATACAACTCTGCTTGGGTTTGAACTGGTCTAACGGGAACCATCACTTCTTCACGTTTTTTAATCAAGAAGTCTGTAACTAGAGTCGGATTAGATTCTTGTTGGTTTAAAGCAGTCATTGGTTTTGGATCTGGAGCAATTGGGGGAGCAGTACGGCTTGAAACAAATGTACCATTTTCATAGAAAAAGCCGTCCCAAACTCATTTGTTATCATCATCGAAATGACCATAATCAAAATTACCAATATAACTCTCCCAGAAGGCTTTCTTGATTTTTGGAGCTGGTTCAATTTCTTTAGTTTGCTCTGGTTCTAATACAACGCTAGGAACTGGGGCAACTGCCTCATCAGGTTCTAAATGAGCATCAGGTGAAACTTGCTGTTCTTCTAATTGAATTGAATCAAACTTGAATCCTGATAACGAAGGTTTTTTATTGAACTGGACAACTAAATCAGAATCATTAGTAATCGTGAATGGCAAATAGGGTTCAACTGGTTGCTCAGATTTTCCAAACAATGAATGACTTGGAGTAGCACTAATTTCATCATTCACAATTGTAATTTCTGGCTTGCCATAGTTTTCAAAAATTGAAATGTCTTGTTTGTTTGCAGATGGAGTTGATTGGGGAACTTCCATAATTTCATCAGTTTTTTGAACTTCTGCTAGACTTTCATTTAGTAAGACTTCGTTGAAGTGATCAGCGTGAGTCTTTTGATCACATTCACTTGCATTACTGCCAACAGCAGCATATCATGGTAGAGATTGATTAGATTCAAAAGAATTAGGGACATCAGTTATTACTGGTGTAATTTCTGGTCAAGTAACTGGTTCGGGCTCAACTTTTACATCATCAATAGATGGCTCGCTAAATTCTACCGGGGCTAATTCTAGATCTTTAGGCTTTTCAGGCTGAACAATTCGATCGGCAGGTTTAACAAAGACAACCGGTTCCAATTCATCAACCACTGTAAATGACATTCCTTCTGGTTCATTGCAAACAACATCTTTTTTAGCAAAAGTTGTCGCAAAACTTGCTTGCAAAGCCCCATTTTCCTCAACAATCACAAATTGATCAACAGTTGGTTGCTCTTCTGCATGGATTGTAAAATCCAATTGATTATCGTCTTCCACTAGATTTTGGTGGTCAAAGTTTAAAGGAATAAATGCTTCATCAACTTGTTGTTCTTCAGGTTCATTCGTTTCCGTTTTTGGCATTGTATCAACTGCTTCAACCGGGTCTTTCTTCTCATCAAATAAAGCAATTGTTTCATGGGCATCATGACAATCATCACAACCATGATCATCCTCAATCACCTTATCAGGAACAAACTCCATTTCCGGTTTTAAAGGTACAAAAATATCATCGACTGTAAGCGGTTCAACTTGGCTTACAGGTGGTTCAACGCTAACTTCTTCTTGCGAAGTTTGTTTGGAAGAATCGTTAGCAAATTCAAATGCTGTTGTTGCCGAAACCGATTCTGTGGCGGAAATAATTTCTGGAACAATTTCAGGTAATGCGAGTTGGTCTGCAACTTCACTTGTGTAACTAAAGTTTTCATTATTAAGCATCGGCTCATGGCTAATTGGTGCAAGAAAACTATCAGGTTGCACGTAATTTTCAGAATGGTCAACAATAGCAATAGGTTGAGTTTTACTATCTACTATATCATCATCTTGACTTGCCCTACTTGGTTCATTAGATTCGGCCTGATAAACAAGGTTAGGGGTAATGTGTTGGGTATGTGCATTTTCAAAAACATAATTTTCGGGAACAGATTTTTTAGCAAATAATTCTTTCGTGTCTGATGGTTCATTAACTAAAACAAAATCATCACTAGATTCATCATGAGATTTAGCTAGATCAATATCTACTGGAGAAACAGCAACTGGTTTTTCATCCTCTGGTTCACTGTTTGATTCATCAACAACTAACGCTGTCGGGTGCAATTGTGCTGTAACTTGTTCATCACAAAATTTATGAAAATCGTTTTGAGGATCAAAATCTTGTTGATAAGACGAATCAATTGCAGAAATTGGAATATAGTGGACATTAGGCTTAGAATCGACAACTTGTTCTTGGGGTTGTGTTGGCTGATGAGATTGGCTGGCAATTTCACTGTATTGTTGGTAGTATGCTTTTACCATGGCATCACTAACCGGTTCAACAGTTGAATATCGTTCGGTTTGGACAGAAACATTGCTTTCTGGTTGACTAGGGGCCGAAGTTGACTCATTAATTTGCGGTATAGTTACTAAGTCAGGCTTGATTTCATCGGTTCTTGATAATCCGATTTGGTCTTGGCTAACAGCTGCTTCTTGTTGGCTATTTTCAATGCCATTAATAACAAGCGGTTCTAGTTCGGTAACAGCAGTTGACTCTTCAGCATTTATTTCAAAAGTTTTGTTGTCAGGTTGGTAACCATTATTACCAATTAAACCAGTAATAAGTTGTTCACCATCTTCAAATTGTGATGGATCGGACGTAACATGATCAACTACGGGCAAAGCTTGTTCAGTAGCATCTTGTTCATATTGGTCAAGATAGCGGTAAGGGACTTGATTATAATGTTGGTAGTAATCATCCAATGTTGGATCAGTAACTAAAGTTTCATCTGCTTGCAAGGATGTAGTTTCCTGTACAGGTGGTAGTTGTTGTTCGCTTTCTTGTTCAATGGATGCATTGCTTTCAGAAGGTACATCATGCTGTTGCTGGTAACTAGCACCTTGGTTAGTAACTGATTGTTCTTGTTGCAACTTTTCAAGGTCATGTGTTTGTCGTTCATAAACCTCATCATCAATTACCGCAGGCTCATCATAAACCTGTTCAGCACCTTGTTGGGCTTGCACTTCGTATGCTTGTTCAGGTGAAGCTTCTTGTTCTTCTTCAGAAACTACTTCTTCATTTGGCTCATCACTAAAGAAAGAAAACGGATTGCCCTGCTCATCAAAAAGAGCCGAGATGTCATAAACATCGCCCGATCACGGATCTTGATATTCACCAGTTTCGTAATCATAAGAAATGTAATAACCGTTACCGTCAGCATCATAAGCAATTTGAATCGAACCGTCTTCTGGTAACTCAAACTCTTCATCGGCCTGTTCACCCGAGTTATCTAATTCAAGATCTTGATCAGAATCGCCTCACAAATCGTTAAAGACTGCTTCATTATTTTGCTGATCAGCACCATCGTATCCTTGATTATTATTTTTGACAGCAGGATTATTTGAATGAGCCATTTGCTTACCAACCTTAAGATAAATATTTGACACCGGCAATCTGTGATGATCTAATCCCTTCAACGAACTAAAGACAACTTAAAAACAACGGTGTACGATGGTTATAATTATACATTTACATTGACGAATTTTTCAAAATTATGATGTCAAAAAAGTAAAAAATGTGCATGATTTATCCTTTTTTATTGTATAAAAAGTTTTCTTAATAAATTTGAGTATTTTTAGGAAATATTATCCAACTGAGCCTGTCATGTCCATAGCAATCAACCGGTTTAATTCAATGGCATATTCCATGGGTAATTCTTTGGAAAATGGCTCAATAAAACCTAGGACAATTAAGTTTTCGGCAACTTCACGCGGAATTCCCCGGCTCATCATGTAAAACAATTGATCTTCACTAATATTTGAAACTTTGGCTTCATGTTCTAACTGCGAATCCTTATTGCCTATAATTTCGGTTGGCAACGTATCAGTTCGCGAAATTTTATCCATTAAAAGCGTATCGCATTCCACTTTACTACTAGAATGCAAGGCTTGGGGTTCAATTTTAACTAAACCCCGATAGATTGTGTTTCCCCCATTGAAGGAAACGGATTTTGAAACAATTTTCGAACGGGTGTGTTTTCCTAAATGAATCACTTTCGCCCCAGCATCTTGGATAATCCCTTTATTAGCAACAGCAATCGAAATACAATCAGAACTAGAATAATCACCAGCAAGAATCGTTGAGGGATATTTCATGTTGATTCTAGCCCCAATATTCCCATCGATTCACGACATTTTGGCCCCTTCATAAGCAATGGCCCGTTTGGTTACTAAGTTTAAGACATTGTCTGATCAGTTTTGAATGGTGGTATAACGAACAGTTGCATTTTTATGACAAAAAACCTCAACAACAGCACAATGCAAATTATCTGAACTATAAACTGGTGCCGTGCATCCTTCAACATAGTGACACTTTGCCCCTTCATCAACAATAATAATGGTACGTTCAAACTGGGCCACCTTTTCGCCATTAATGCGAAAGTAAGCTTGTAAGGGTTTTTTAATTTCAACATTTTTGGGAATGTATATGAATGATCCGCCCGATCAAAAAGCCCCATTTAATGCCGCAAATTTATTATCAGTATTGGGCACAATCGCTGCAAAATATTTTTTAAATAATTCGGGATGTTTTTTTAAAGCCTGATCAGTATCAGTAAAGATGACACCAGCAGCAAACAATTCTTTTTGAATATTATGGTAAACCATTTCCGAATCATATTGCGTTGATACGCCATTTAAAAATTTTGCTTCAGCTTCAGGAATTCCTAATTTTTTAAAAGTTTTTTTAATTTTTTCGGGAATATCTTCCCATTTGGTACTAGGTGTAGTTGCAGCTCTAGAAAACATGATGGCTTCATCATAGTTAATAAAGGATAAATCCGGACCAAAATTTGGATTGGGTTTTTTATTAAAAATTGCTAAGGAATCTAAACGATAACGTAACATTCATTCGGGTTCTTGTTTCTTTTTGGAAATTGCACGAACAACATCAGGCGAAATCCCTTTTTTAGTTTTGTATACTGAAATATCGCCATCGCTAAAACCGTACTGGTATTTTTTGTTTAAGATTTTTCTAGATATTGGCATTATGAATGGCTTTCCAAAAATTTTAATAAAGAATTAGTTGCAAGACTAGCACAATTAATTCTTCCCGGTTGTAAATACAATTTATCAAAAACAAAAAAGATTTCAGGTAAAGCAGATTTTAAAATCGGTTTACCCGTGGTTACAAGTTGTAAGAAATTTTCAAAAATTTTAATCGCTTTCGTTTGGGATTTTTCCAAAATGTTTTCACATAAAATTTCATTTGCTGAAATCGATATCACACAGCCTTCGCCACAATATTTAATGTCAATAATTTGATGATCCTTAATCTTTAAATAAAAATCAAAATTATCCATGCAAGAATTTGAATAGGCTTTTAAAAAATGGTAATCTTTACTAAGTTTTTGGGCAGATTCCTTGTCAATTTTAAACTTTGGATTTTCATATTTATCAATAATTAATAAACGTTTAGCATCATCATTTTTAGATCAAACCGACAAGGCTATCACCTACCTTAAATTCTTTCAATGCTTCAATCAATCGATCAATTTCGTTTTTAGTATTATAAAACATTAATGAAACTCTTACAAAACCTTGGGCGGGTGTTGCCATTTTTTTAGCAAGATGCACACAAGAAACACCAGCTCGAACAATAATTTTTTTTGTACTTAAATAATAAGCGATATCTTGAGGACTATAATTTCTATAATTGAAAACAACGGTCGGACTAACCGGATCAACATCTAGCAAACTAATCCCATCAACTTGTTTTAAGCTAGTAAGTAAATATTTTTTTAACGTTTTTTCTAAACTCGAAATTTTTTCATACGAAATTTCGTTTAAAAAATCAAGAGCTGCTCCTCAGCCAAAAATTGCGGCAACATTTGGCGTTCCCGCTTCAAACGCTTCATGGTTCTCTTTTAACAGCACGCTTTTTTTTAACGGATCATAGTCAAGATAACCACCGCCACCGTAAATCAATGGAGTTAGTAATTGTTGCAACGTTTTTTTGACATATAAAATTCCTAAACCGGTTGGTCCAAAAACCTTGTGAGCTGAAAAGACTAAAAAATCAACATAACCTTTTTTTAGAGAAATTTGGTGATGTTGAACTGATTGGGTGGCGTCAACAGCAACAAGACAATTTTGATTTTTGTTTTTAATTCACATAGCTAGTTTAATCGGATCAATAGCAGTACCAAATAAATTTGAACAACTAGCAAAACTAACAACTTTGGTTCTGTTAGTGATCGCCTTTAAAATCGGTTCAACAATATCCATTTCTGCAGTTTGTTTAACGACAACAAGTTTTGCCCCAGTTAGTTTAGCAACTTGTAATCATGGCAAAAAATTGGAAGCATGTTCGTATTGCGGAAGTAAGATTTCATCATTTTTTTTAATGCTTGCTTTTAAACCAAATGCGATTTGATTTAAGGCATAAGTCCCCCCTGGTGTAAAAATAATTTCATCATTATTACACGATAATAAATTTGCAGTTGCTTGTCGAATTAAATCAATTTTTTTACCGACGTGACTAGTATAAATAGAAGTGTCGTTATGGGGATTGTAAGTATCATTTTCATAATAATCTTGCATGGCTTTTATAACTGATTTAGGTTTTAAACTAGTTGCATTACTATCAAAATAAATTAAATCTTTATGGTTTTTAAACCACACAAATTGCTCACGAATTTTGGAGATAACCATACTTAGTTCGCCTCAAATAAGTTCGCAATTTTTGTTTGGTATTTGGCAATTTTTTTCGGATCAGGAATGGTCGTTAATGTCGTGTTAAAATAACCCATTAAAATTTGTTGGATCGCAATTTGTCTGGGTAAGCCTTTGGACATTAAATAAAATAAGTGATTCGGATTAATCCGACCAATGGCCATGGCATGAACGGCTTTCACGTTATTATCATCAATAATTAATTGGGGTTCACCATGGATTTTGGCATCATCTGACAAAACAACTCCCTTAATTTTTTGAGCAGTATTATTGTTATTAGTTTTGGGTTTAATATCACTAACGATTTGGACTTTAACAGTTGCTTTTTTACTAGCTACAACATAACATTGAAAATCACTAACGCCATAATCGCCACGATGATCAATTTTTACCTGGTAATTTTTGGTTCATGTTGCACTTGCAAAACTGGAAATAATGATTTTAACCGATGAATGATAACCTAGTTTAAGATGTAAATTTAAATCGGTTGGTTTTGTCAGCAAATCTAAAACAGAAATAGTAGTTTTAAAGTTGTCTGCAACGATGTAATCGAGGTAATTTTTGCTTTTTTTTACTTCTAAAAAAAGGTTTTTTTCAGCTAGTTTTGTGCTATTTTTTAGCATACATTTTTCCTAAAGAATCTTCCAAAATAAAACCATCGTGATCGGCTTGTTTATTTTCTTTAAATTCCACTTTAAATTCTTGGCGTAACCAATTATAGCCTTCTTGATCAATTTTTTTAGCAAGTTGGTAATCACCTGAAGTAATAATTGAGCCGTTAACAATCACAAAAACCTTGTTAGGTTTAATTAAATTAAACATTCTTTCATAATGAGAAACAATGATTAAAGTCCGTTCCTTGGGTTTTTCGGCTTTTCAAGCAATTAATTGTCCGGTAATAATCATTAAAGCATCGACATCTAATCCAGAATCGATTTCATCTAATAAAGCGAATTCAGGGTTAATAATTTTTAGTTGCAAAATTTCATTTTTCTTTTTTTCGCCACCAGAAAAACCTTCATTGACAGCACGGGTTAATAATTCTGGCGACATTTTCAAATCTTTTAAGGCTTTTTGAACTTTTTTGAAAAGTTCAGGTAGTTTAATGTTTTCTTTTAGCCGAGCGTTAACGGCTGCTTTAAAAAAATCAATATTTTTCACACCAGGAATTTCTTCGGGAGTTTGCGAAGCAAAATATAAGCCTAACCGGGCTCTAACATCGGTGTCTAACTTATTTAAAATCTGGTTTTTAAACTTAATATGGCCGCGAGTAATCGTGGTTAAATAATGGCCCATGATTGTTTTTAGTAATGTTGATTTACCATGACCGTTTGGTCCCATAATGGCGACAATGTCACCACTTTCAATATTGGCATTAACCTTGGTTAAAATTGGTTTTTGGTTAATTTTGACACTAAGATCTTTGATGATTAAACTGGCCATACATATCCCTTACTTGGTCCAACATTTATCATTATAGCAACACAATATTGATCTGTTATAAAATCACTTTAAAAATGGTCAAAACCAATAAAAATTAATGCTTAATCAGTCGTAAATAACTAGATTAAAACATTAAATTGTTTTATTTAATAAGTAAGTAACTGTTAATAATTTACTTTATTTATGAATCGAGTTGTAAATCATTAGTTGAGCCAATGAAATTAAACTTCTCAGGTCTAACCCCTTTGTACTTCCCATTCATAATTTCAAGAACCGAACGAACGGTATCTTTTAACGGAACAAAAATGCCTGGTTCTTTAGTGTAAGCTTCAGCGACAAAAAAGCGTTGGGTAAAAAAGTTTTGCAGTTGCAACGCTTTTTCAACAATAACTTTGTTTTCTTCATCTAATTCATCAAACCCTAAAATTAAAATAACATCTTCAAGTTCTTTGTACTTTTGCAAAATCGACTTGGCCTGAATAATTGCGTTAAAATGCTCTTCGCCAATGATATCAACATTAACACTGCTAGCATTGGATGCCAAGGGGTCAAAGGCTGGATAAAGGTTTTTTTCAACGTATTCACGCGACAATACTAACGCTGAATCTAGATGACTAAAAATCGAGACAGCGGCCGGATCAGTTAAATCATCCATTGGTAAAAATACGGTTTCAAAAGCCGTAATCGAACCTTTTTCAGTCGCTGTTAAGCGATCTTGAACAGCAGCCACGTCACTATCTAATGTCGATTGGTAACCACCAACTGAAGGTTTATTACCTAGCGAAGAGGAAACCTCATTTGCCCCCTGAATGTAACGGTAAATATTATCAATAAATAAAAAAACGGTTTCGTTTTGAAAATCGCGCAAATATTCAGCACTTGTAATTCCGAATGGGACAATATTCATTCTCGCTCCTGGTGCTTCATTCATTTGCGAAATATACATGATCGTATTGTGCATCAAGTTTGATTCTAATAATTCATGATAAAGTTCTAATCCTTCACGGGAACGTTCACCACTACCAATAAAAATTGAAGAAACTTGACCTTGGGTTTTTTGAGAATTAAAAATAATTTCTTTCATTAAAACGGTTTTACCAACACCAGCACCACCTAAAATTCCTAGTTTATAACCTTTGAGGATGGGAATGAAAAAATCAATGGCTTTGATTCCAGTTTCAATAATTTCCCGGTTAACTTTAAGCGAGTTTTTATTCGCAGTAATGGAATTCATCGGAATATAGCGAATGGCTTCAGTAATCAGATTTTGGGTTAATGCATTACCTTTAATTCCGAAAACATTGTTTTTGGCACCGTTACCCACGGGAACTAATAATGGATATTGGGTGTTTTCAAAAACATCGCCAATCTTGATTGGTTGGAATGAGTCAATAACAATCGCTAAAATTTTTGTATCGGATAAGATTTTTTTAATTTGTAAAATGTTTTGGTTTTTTTCATCTTTTAAAATATGATCGATTACTAAATCAGATGACGTTTTTTCAAACTCAACTTCAACTACATTCGTGTAGATATTAACAACTTTCCCAGTCACTATTAGGCCTCCATTTTTGAAATAATTGTCCGCATTTCCGCTTTGCTAAATTTAATAAACTCAATATCTAGTGGAATGTAATTATTAATCTTCTTTGCTGCAAAGTACTGGTTTAAAGCTGAAGCAAAATAATTGCGCATTAAGTCATTATGAAAACTGGTGCCATTCACAATTGTTTTAAAAATGGAATTAGCAACTGGATCATAATTAATCAAAGTTTCGATGAATTTTTTCGCCCGGTCCGTATCTGAGATGTATTGTAAAATACCCCAGGTAATTAGTTTAGCAGTAAGCAATAAAAAGTCTTCGCTATAAGTTGCTAGTCCTTTTTGATTCAATAACTTTTCAATTTCACGTCCTTTATAAATCAATTCGCTAGTTTGTTTATTTAATTCATAGTCTAAATTTGCTAAACGGATTTGTTTTTTAAAACCTAAATAGATTTTTTGAATTTCGCCAGCAATTAATTTAGTGGTTTGGTTTTGAACAGCGTTACCGGTTCGCGAAACCGATAAATTATAGTTAATGGCTGGAAGTTTTCCCTGAGCAAACAAATCAGAATCGGTAACAATTTGCCCATCAGTAATCGAAATGATGTTTGTGGAAATCAAACTGGTAATATCGTTATTAATTGTTTTGACAATCGGGATGCAAGTAATTGATTTACGTCCAATAAATCTACCGCTTTTTTCTAAGAGTTTAGAATGTAAATAAAAAACATCGCCCGGAAATGCTTCTTTACCAATTGGTTTGTTAATTAACAACGATAATTCCCGATAAACGTGAGCGTGCTGTGTTAAATCATCAAAAACAATTAAAACATCATGCGTATGGGAAAGATTTTCAGCATGAGCCATGGCAACATATGGTGCTAAAAATTGTTGGTAAGCACTAGTTGCTGGCGCTTCAATCACAATAGTATTAAATAGTGCTCCGTGTTTTCTTAAAGTTTCATAAACACTTGATAAATTTTCGCGCTTTTGACCAATTGCTACATAAATACACTTCACATTGCGGTTCATTTGGTTTACAATCATGTTTAGTGCAATGTGCGTTTTGCCCGTTTTGCGATCGCCTAGAACTAATTGTCGTTGTCCTAAACCAATCGGTGTAAATAAATCAATTCCTAAAATCCCCGTATAAAGTTGCTCTTGTAAGATTTCCCGACCTAACATATTAACGGGTTTAGTTCATAAATTCGCAATTTTTTGGATGTCATAATTCACTTTAAATTCTCTAGGTAAGATCACTTCGCCAAAAATGTTAATTATGTTGCCAAAAAATGCTGATGATGAATGAATAAATTTTAGATTGGGATTTTCGATAAATTCATCACCAATTTTTAAAATATCATTTCGCTTATCAACTAGTAAAAACGCACCCTTTTCAGTCGCAGTGATCAAATAAGCATTAATTGTCGGATTATTTTTGGCTTGAAAAAACTGGCCTTCATAAAAGCCATAACTTCCCTGGACTTCAACAACGTTATCTAAAATTGCTTTAATAGTTATTTTATTATTCATATTTGTCCCTTTTATCGAGTTATTTTAGCAACAAGGCTAAACAGGTCAATAAATTGATACCGTTTTAATTCTTCCATTACTAATTCCAATTCAATTTGGTCATTAATTGAAAGACCCCAGTCTTGTAATTGGGTTAAATGTTGGATGCGATTGTTAAGTTCTTGGATTTTTAACCGGGGATTTTTAGCGGCAATATTAATTTTATCTTGGTAGTAAACAACTAACGGTTCGCTTAAATAAATCACGACCATTTGTTCTTTTTTTTGAATCATACTTTTTGCTAAAATTAAATATTGATCTTTTTTACGATCACTAATAAATTTTAAGAAAATGTTATTATTTTTAATTAAAACATTGCCTTCAACTTTATCCCAAAGTTGTTCTAATTCATTGTAAATTAACATTTGGTTTACATTCCAGATGTTAATGTTACCGTCAGATTTAATTAATTTAATTTGTAAAGAATTAAAACTATTTTTACTAGTCATTAATATTGCTCTCCAATCCGCTTATTACCATCTGTAATCATCACAATTTCTTCAATTTCTTTTTCGCGTAAGGTTTTGATTAAATTAAGTTTACTTTTATAAATCAATTCGTCTAACTGTTTAAGTTGGCGATTTTCTTCAATTAATTTATTTTTGTAATTAATAAACGATGCTTCGGTAATCATTGTATCAACAATGTTTTCAAAATAATTGGTAATCATCGCTTCAAGAAATTCGTTAATGTTTGGATAAATTTTAAATGTGTCTAGACTTAACTCGTTAATTTCTTTCGAAATTTTTTCCGAATCAAAACGAAAGTCAAAGTTTTTAATAGGAAAGACATTGACCACATAATCATCGACTTTATTGGTATTTAAAACAAATTTAACATTAGTGTACCCATCGTTTAAAACGTGGTATTTTAAAATTCGGGAAAGTTTGGCCGAAGTGTGCGGATTGCTAAAGTCATCAAAACTTTCTAACAAATGAAATTGATGGTCGTTAATAAATTGTTTGGCTTCTTTTCCCAAACAAATGTAAGCATCTTGCTTTTTGTGCAGTTTTAAAATAGTTTCATTAGTTCGATCGTAAAAAGTTTTTGTATATTTTTGAATATTTGTTAAATAGATTCATAACGTTTTTTCAAGAAACTTTTTACGATTTAATTGGACCCGGTCGCTTTCATTTTTTCACAATAACGATTCAATGTTATTACGTTCAACAATTAATTGAATTAAGTTCTTACTAAGAAGCACATTCCTCACAAAAAAATGCATTTTCTTAATTAACTGGTTAATTTGAATCATGGAAATATTTCGTTTTAACGAAACAATTTTTTTGATTCCCGTAAAATTTTTAAGTTGTAATTTAATTTTTTTAATATCCATCAATTAAACCTAATTTTTTACTTCAAAATCGCTTGTTTATTAAAGATAATTTTTAACGATTTGGTTCCTTTTACTTGAAAAACAATAATATTAGGTAGCACTTCAATATAACGATTTTCATCTAAACAATACGCATCTACTAAGGTATTAAAAATCTTGTAAAAATCATTGAGTACTTTTGATTCAGTTACTGCAACTAAATTTAAAGATTCAACATTAGATGATTCTGATTTATCAATAGTGGGAATGGTTTTGGTTAAACTAATGCGAATGTTACGAACTCATGAAATCACAAATGAATTAAAAACAATGTCAATTTGCTTGTTTAAAGCTCGACCAATCATCTGTTTAAATAATGAAACCACTTTACTTTCAGGCCCATTATTGGTCATTAACATTGTTGAACCAAGTAGTTGGTTAAATGAAATAAAATCAGGAGACTGAATTACTTCATCATACTTCACATAAATATCAGTTTCTTGCTCGAAAATATTTGCACCTTGAGTAGTTTTTTTTGATTTTAAACGCGACATAAACTATACCCTACTTTTCTTGGACTTTATATGGTTTGAATTTGGCAACCGCTGTTTTTTTGAGGTTTGAACGTGAAAAACGGTGCCTTTTGTAAAAAATAATGGCACCAAAAATAACTTGAGTCACAAAAACAGCAAATAAATAAACAATTAACTTGGTTACAAAAGAAATATTTGATAGATCTAAATCTAAAAAATTATTGTTATTTATTAAAATGATTCGAAAACCTATCATCACAGTTAAAACAATTAAATTAACTACAAACAAAACAATCGACATGATTTGGTAATTTAGTAAATTTTTACGCATTCTAGCAACCAAGTCAATTAAGAGTAACCCGCTAGTTCACAACGAACTCCAAATCACTTTATAAGTATCATAATCATTCTGGTTAACACTGACTGAAATCATCGTTATTAACCACGAAAACAGAATAAATAGGCTTACTAAAAAGAAAGAGTTAATCACGCCTAAAAACGGACTAACTCTTAAGCTTTTTAAAATATAATATACGATAACTAATAATGCATTAATGGCTACAACAACATAAAAATTAACTGGCAGTTGTTGAGCATTCGGGTTGAGAATTGAATTAAGGTTTGGAAAAATACCAAAAGCGACCGTACTATACCAGATTAAAACACTTGCAAAAATAACCAGGGCAAATTGGGTAAAATTTGCAAAATGATTGCGAATCACTTTTGATTCTTTAGCATAAAACAAAAACGATAAATTATTTAATGCAAAAAGGGTAAAGCCGGCAAGTGATAAAAAGAAAATGATCACAATTTCGGCCGGTCGGTTCACATTTTCTAAAAGGCGATCAATGGTATCGATAATGGCGTTATTTTCAAAGACTTTGGCCGCTTGGTTCCCGCTAAAAGCCAAAAATCCAAAAATAACATAAAAGATTAGTAATGTGAAAATCTTGCTGTAATAGTTAACATTAATTAGTTTAATTTTTACATTATTGTATGAACTTAATTTCAAAAATCTTTTTTCAACAAATAGAAAATGACTTAAACTAACAGCATAAATGTAAATCCAAATCAAACTAAAGAAAAACAGGTTCCCAAAGGAACTAGCAGTGTCTTGAAAGCTTCGTTCATATGTATAAAAGAAAAAACTAAAAATGGCGACAAATCCGGGAAGTAAGTTTGAAATGGATCACAAAATAATTTTAGTGTAATCTTTATAATATTTATTTAAATTTTTGTAAACATTAAAAAAGGCAACTAAAATGGTTAGATAAATAATGGTTGAACGGAAAATTGCAAAAGAATTTTGAAGTTTTAGTTCAGGAGTATTCAAATGTAAAATGTTGGTAATGCCAATTTTTTCGCTCGCAAAAAATAACGAATCTAGCCGAAATAAAGTTAATAGACTAACAATAAACAAAGACAAGAGCACAACAATCTTAAAAAAGACAATAGTAATGCTTGATTTAGTACTAATTAAATTAGTAAAAAAGTTTTTCGATTTTTGGTAATTTAACAACCAATAGTTATTGAGATTTTGGTAAGAAAATTTTGACATGGAATGTAGAAATGTAGAAACGATCAATCGCAAAATAAAATGAAATTAATTACGAAATTAGTAATGATTTTAAAGAACAACTTTCATATAAACTTACTGACTGTTCTTTTAAATTAAACAGCAAAAAAATTAATCAAATCGATATGAACAATTACTAGAAATTTAAGAGAATAAAACTCAAAAACACATTAAGTGAACGTCAATGATCAGTTTTAAAAACAAAGACTACAAGAGATTGCCATGAACCATTTTTGAAAATGGTTAAAGCATTCAAAAAAAATCGGGACAACTAAATTATACTATACAAATGACTCTAGGCTTGTCATAATCAATTATAAAATGTCAATTTAAATTAATGCGGCATTAAAGTAGTTAATTTTGATAATTAAAAATTCTTGTCACGAAATTGTTGGGTTTCCCGATATCCGTACGGTTCAGGGATATTGCTGCCATGTCTTCGCATTGCTTTATTAGGAACAGTTCCAAAATCATCATAATATTGGGGACGAATTTGGCGCGTACGGGTAATAAATTTTTCTCCATTACCGCCATGAAAGTTACGATTTTGATAATTACCAGAACGATCATCATACTTATCATATCGACCAACTTTTTCATGTTTATGCTTTCGACCATATGCTAGGTATGACACCAATTTAATTATTAGAAGAATGCTGACAGAAAAAGTTATGCCCATCGCAAAAGGCAATAAATATAAAAGAATTACGGGAGTTATTCAATTAGGACCGGGAATGATAGTTGAACTTAAAAAATTTCTAAAAGCAGTAATCCTACCCAAAACGCTACCACGATCAATAAATTGGGGATATAAAGATAAATCAGCACCTTGACCCCCACGGGCATATTGTGAAGCATGTTGACTAAAAAATCTTCTTCACATTTCAGCAGGATTAAAAAGATTATGGAACCAGAAGGTAGTTAAAAAGACTCAAACAAGAAAAATAAAGAGCACTAACGTTCCGAGAAAAATAAACAAATGCTTAAATGATTTCATGTGTTTACTCCTTTTGAATACTTATGAATATTGCTTGGAAAATATCGGTTTAACTTCCCAAAACAAGACTAATAAAAGTATACTAGAAAATAATTGATTTGAAAAAAATGGTCAAAACTAGGTTCTAGATTTAGCGAATTTTTAGGTATATTATTAGGGACTTTTTTAGAATTTACTTATATTGTTATATAAGTTAGTAGTCCGATGTGGCACGCATCATGTTAACTTCATTTTTTTTCACATAAGCAGCTTCAATTTCGCCAATTTGGTAGTTTAAATGTTCTGCAATTAAAAATAAATCTTGTAGAAATTTTAACGTGCTGTCAGCATCATTAATTAACAAGGAAGCATTCATCAGTTTTTTAAAACTACTAATAAGATCAAATGCTTCCAATTCATACTTGGTTTTAAAAACACAATCAACATTAAACTGAACGGCAAAACTTAAAGCAAAATGCAAAACATCGGCAAACTCATCGAAAATGGTTTCCATTGAACTTTGTTTTTTAAGTGATCAAAATTTGAAAAAACGTAGTTCATTGGCTCATTCAGCAAGTTCCACAACTAATGCCATCTGGCGTTTGGCAGTTGTACTTTCATATGACGCATTTGCTTTTTTAAAAACATGTGCATCTAGATTTTTTTGTAATTTAACAAGATGGTTCAGGTTTCACTTCATTTTTCTGATCTTGATTAATGATCGTATGCACAAAGGTTTTAAAAGCATCAGGCTGCTGGATTGCTAATTCCGATAACATTTTCCGGTTAACTGCAATCTTATTTTGATGTAACTTATTAATGAATACCGAATAAGTGATACCCAATTCACGTAAAACTCCGTTTAAACGCGTAATTCATAAGGCACGAAACTCACGTTTTTTGTTTTTACGATCACGGTAAGCATATTTTGCTGACTTAATAACAGTTTGTTTGGCAACTTTATACGAAGTGTGTCGAGTTCCAAACGAACCTTCACTTTGTTTTAATCATTTTTTACGTCGTTGTCTAGTAACAGGTCCACCTTTAACACGCATAACGGTTCTCCTTTAATCTTGCAGCAATGCCTTAATCGTTTTTAATTGGGTTTCGTGGACAACACCTACTTTACGTAATTGTCGTTTTTGCTTAGTTGTCTTGTTAGGTGCTAAATGCGACGTATAAGCGTGCTTACGTTTTATTTTTCCGGTTTTTGTCACTTTAAAGCGCTTGGCAGCGGCACTTTTAGTTTTCATTTTTGGCATCGGAACTTCCTCCTTCTGTATGATTGTTAGATTCATCAATCCTGGTTGTAGCTTTAACTGACTTGCGATTTTTGTTAGGTACAATCATGGCTTCGTACATATTTGAAGCAATGCGGCTAAACTCTTTACCAATTTCGCCACTATCACCAATCATTCCCATGAAACTTTGGAAAAGTTTATTAATGATTTCATCACGGGTAATCATTCGGTTAAAAGCCTTTACTGTAAACTTAATGTGAAAACCTTCATCTAGCCAGCGTTTGGCATTTTCGGCCCGTCAACTTAAATCATGACTACCAATTGTGGGTTTCACATTAACTTCTTTAACCCGAATCACAGTCTGTTTTTTCTTTGACTGCCGTTTTTTACGTTTTTGATCGTAAAGGTACCTGCCATAATCCATCAATTTAGCGATTGGTGGTTTGGCATTTGGTGAAATGATCACCACATCTAAACCTCTTTGTTCGCCAATTCTTAAGGCTTCCGCCCGCACTAATTCACCTAGGTTTGTGGAATTTTCATCAATCAAAACAAAGGACGGGTAACGAATGGCATTGTTCATTAGTGGCAATTGGTTACGTTGGTTTCGGTTGCCATCGCGATTATTATTGCGTTTATTATTATTGTTGTTGTTCATGATTCCTTGGTGATAGTAATTTCATTGTTAATAAACAAAGCCAAATAAACCTATTAGTAAAAACTATAATATTGATTTATTTGCGTTAAATAAGTATTTATTTAGCCTTTTTGTATAACTTAATCCTTAAGGCGAGTTAAAACTACTTGATAATTACGAGCAAACATTAACGTTTGATCATCTAACATTATACTTTAAAATTATCTGCCAACAAAATTATTCGACGATTATTACGAAATTTAAATGCAAAATTGATAGTTGTTTGTAGCAATTAATAAACTACTTACTTGATTTTCTTTAACTTATATAAAAAGATAATTTCATTTAAAGTATAATTTAAGCATCTGATAATTAAATATTCTAAAAAATATGTTAATTTAGTGGTGAGTAATTATGAAAAATACAAATTATCGCGATGGAAAATCACGGGTTTCAGATTTGGATGAACTTGAACCAAATGATTTTTATAGTCAAAAAAGAGAAGCCAAAGTTAACCGCTTTTCTTTAATTGGCGAAGACCTTAGCGACATCCCAACAGCATTAATTAACAATAAAGGCGAGCCATCAGGATTATTATTAACTCACGATCAAGTAATTACTGAAAGAATCTTTCGTTCGGTGATTGATCACGAAAAAGAACGCAAAGCAAACGCCAACATAGCTAATGATGCGATTACTAACGAAATTTTACAAATCGATCTTCCCGATGATGATACTTATATTGAAGATGTCATGAAAGATTACGATAGTCGAAACGCACATGTTATTCCCGATGAAAAATTAATCTCAACAAACCTAACTAAGAAAATTCCTTCTCTACAATTGGATGAAACAAGTCATCCTGATCCCCTTTTCGATACTAATAACGCTGCAGTGCCAACCAAACCAATTCATCAAACAACAAGATCGCAATTAAGTGATTTCATTCCAACCAACCAAGTTGATCAAAATCACGATTTATTGCTTGATCAAAACGTTGATGAAAAACTCAAATCAATTGCAGCCGCAGTGGAAGATGTGGCTTTAAATCAAGAAGAGTTGCACATGTCAGTTCAAATCGCTCTAGAAGATTTAAAAAAACACGAAGATGATGACAAAAAGGCTGAATCAGCCATTTTACAGAGTCTTGGTGCTGATTTAAGTTTTAGCGAACCAACGGATGCAATTAAAATTGAACTAGATGCTAAAGAAGAAGAAGAGGATCATCACACATCCAATCAATTTTACAAATTACCTTCTAGTTTCCTATCGATTCCAGCAGATAGTAATTTAAATTTAAATACGAACTTTGAACCCGATGAAATTATTGATCCAATCACCTCGCCAACTAACCAAACTAGACACCCAACATTAAAAAACGATTTTAGTGATTTCAAAACAGATAATTTAGAAAAAGATGATGAATTTTATATACCAACTAAAAAAGAACAAGAAATAAACAATAACACTACTTATCAAGTGCTAGAAGAAGATGAATCAATTCAAGTACCAACTCAAAAATCACAACAACTTAACAGTGTCAAAATAGATCACACTATTCTCGACCCAAGCATGGTGTCATGACAAACAACACCACCAGCCGATAAGGTTAATATTAATCAAGAAATGATGGACAAAATTCGGGAACTCGCCAATCAAGAAGTTCAAAAGCAAATGGAAATTGAACATGCTAAAATTGAACTAGAAAGAATGCAAATGAACGAAGAGTTGTTACGAACTGATCAAGAACAAAAAGATGCCAAATTAGAACAACTAGCGTTTATTGAAAACGCCCGTAAAGAATTAGAAAAAGAACGGCAACTATTTGAAGAACAAAAACAAAAAATTGCCGATGAATTAATGAGTGTTTCTAAAAGTCAACACGATCAATTAATTGATGAAAAACGACGAATTATTGCCGAAGCCCAGCAACAAAAGGACGAATTAATTAAAGCAGCACAAGAAGAAATTGAAAACGAAAAACAACGCTTAAAAGAAGAAAACCAAAGATTGCAAGCTTCCTTAGTTGAAACAATTAAAGAAAACCAAAAATATCTCGATTTACAGCGTCAAGATCTTTTAGATGCAGCTGAAAAAGAAAAAGAAAGACTCATTGCCCTTGCTAAACAAGATGCTTTAGTTGAAAAAGACAATGTTTTAACCGAAGTTAAAAGTTTGCTCAACGAATTGCGTGACTTTAAAGGTTCTAATCAAGAAAAATACGAACAACTAAAAACTGAATTATCTGAACAGGCTAAAAATGCGATTAAGGATGTGCTAGCTAGTGCTAATGAAGAAAAAAACGTAATTGCTGCTGAAGTAGAAAAATTTTCATCTGAACAGAAAGAAAAATTTGACCAATTGTTCAAAGAATTAAGTGATGTCAAAAAACAAAATTTAGTACGTCTACCAGAAACTTTAGAAACCACTATTGTTTCTGTTGAACCCAAAAATTACGATGCCGAATTGGAATTAAAACCTTCCGATTTAGATCGTTCTTATACAGAAGGACCAATTGATTCGATTGAAATTGATGATCTAGTCAAAGAACCGCCCGGCAAAATTTATCATTTAAAAACTGCTGATGTACGAATTAACAATAACACAGCAATCGTTCCGGCAAAGGCAACGAGTCTAACAGAAGAATTTAATAGCGATGTTAGCACCATGCGCAGTGCTTTAAAAAAAACCAGTCATAGCAATGACTTTGTTGTTGCTAATGATGCGTTAGTTAAACAAAAAATGAAAGATGAATTAAAGAAAGAAATTCTTCGCGAATTAAGTCTAGTTTTGCCGGCAATTCCAACAAACCCTAATCCAAACGCTTTGTATTATCCAACATCAGATTTAGAAGAATTAGAAACTTCATACCACGGAACTTACCAAGATCAGAGCACAAATTTAAAGCAACCTAACCAGTCAATTTCTCGGTTTACTGATGCCAATGCTTTGCAAGTTATGAACAATGGTGTTCGCTTACAAAATGAACAATCGATTCCCGAATTAATTAAAAACCCCGTACATCATTTAAATTCTGAAGATCGACCCGAAAAACTTTATGATTTAGAATTATTTGAAGAATTAGGTATGGACTCTTATTTAGAAGGTGGCGATTTAGTCATTGAATCAATCACCAAGGATTTAGACAAAACTTTTGACGAACCAAAAATTAATAGCGATTTAGCACAAACAGCACCAATCCAAAAAAACAATAATCCAAATTCACAAACAAACGAAATTGCAACAAATTCTTCTAATAAAACCAAACAAAAATTACGGAATGCTAAATTAATTTTGAAAGAAGGAATCGATAAAACCACAACTAAAGATTTTGTTAAAGTCTACGCAAAACAATTGATTAAAGCGAAAAAATAATTTTTTCGCTTTCAATTAAAAACAAGAAATTTATGCATGATGAAACTAATGAACGTCCAACAAGTTTTCAAGAAGAATGATCTTTAGCGTCGATTGACACTTCTTATCTTCAACCCTACTACCAGAAGGGATGAAGACGGAAATATGTGGTTGTTTTTGTTCACGGTTTTACTAGTAACTACCAATCGCACCAATCAATTTTTTACAAATTAAAACGCCATGGTTATAAGTATTATGCTTTTAATCTACCCGGTCATGGCGATAATCAAAACGAATCTGAAATTAACTTACAAGTTGACAATTATGCCAAGATCGTCTCGCAGTTCATCATTCAAAATAACTTAAAAAACGTGATTTTAATCGGACACTCCATGGGCGGAGCAATCGCGGTGATGGTTAATGCTTTGATTGGCGATCACATCAGTTGTTTGATTCTTGAAGACCCATTAAATAAAATGGTTTTTAGTTTTAAAAAAGAGCGGATTGTTAATGCATTAACAGCCCGTGATCCTCAAACTGGTAAACGCTTTGGTTTCTTGAAATGAGTTAAAAATATCTGAAAAAATAAAGCTGAATTTAAACCGTTATTAAAAAATATTATTTCAGCCAAAACTACCCAAGACACCGACTGGTCGTACCAGCAAATTAAAGATAAACCGTTGTTACTAATTTTTGGAAAAAACGATTTGTTAATTCCGCCTAAAGAATCAATTGAATATATTGTGAATCATGCGACAAACTTAGAAGTTCGCATCATTGAAAATGCCGGACATTCGCCCCATCACGATCAGCCTGAATTATACTTTGCGTACATTATCGACTTTATTAAACGTTTTAAAAAACAAAAACTATTAAGAGATAATTTTTAACTAATAAACTGCAATGATCATTTTGTTAAATGATCAAGTTCCAATTTTTATTGGTTTTTAATCAATAAGTTCTTTTACTTAGTTTTTTATTAGATGATAAAATTAAGTAGATATGTCTTGCAAATAGTTAACTAAACTAGTTTATTTAAAATGTTTGTAATTATAAGTAATTAATGCGTAACGATTCTAATAAAACCACTAGATCAATTCACATGCTAAAATGGGCGAATAACCCTGTTTTAGTTGTGATCTTTTTATCAAATAATAATCGAAAAATACTAGTTGCCTAGAATGAACAATCAAGGTCATAACAAATCATGAGTGATAAATACTTCAATCCCCAAAATTTATTAACCAAATTAGAAGATCGAATTAAAAATGTGAACCAAACAAAACTCTTATTTGAAGTTCGGAATATTTTTCATAAAGAATATGTGAAACCTTTGTTTGATACCTTAAAAAATTCCAATGATGTGACTTTTAAGAAAACATTTGGCTTACAATTAAAGGTTTTTCAAGAACATATTAACAATATTATTGATGCCAAAAAAGCACAAATCGAGTTAGTTCAAGAAGAAATTAAAAAGCCACCCTATGATTTAATGCTGCCATCAAATAATTTGCAAGGTGGCAATAAACACGTTTTAATTTTAATGATTGAACAAATTGTTAGTTTTTTTAAACAGTTCAACTTTAAAATTGTGAACCTTCCTGAATTAACTTCAATCAAATATTGTTTTGATGATTTAAATGTACCGATTGATCACGTAAGCCGCAACGAAAAAGATACCTTTTATATTAATGATGAAAAGCTCTTAAGAAGTCAATGTACTGCTGCAACCATTCAAACCGTTGCGGCAATGAATAAATCAAAAGATATTCGGATTGTTAGTTTTGGCAATGTCTACCGTAACGATAAAACCGACGCGATTCATTCCCACCAGTTTATCCAAGTTGACTTCATGTGAATTAAAGAAAAATTATCACTTGCTAACCATAAATGATTCATTCAAAATTTTTTAAATCATATTTTTGGCAGGGATTTAAAAAACCGTTTCCGCTTGTCGTTCTTTCCTTTTACTGAACCTTCACTTGAAGTTGATGTGGAATGTTGAAATTGCCAAAACGGTTGCTTTTTATGCAAATTTAGCAAATGGATTGAAATTTTAGGTTCTGGGATTTTGCATCCGAATGTCATTAAAGCCGCTGGCTTACCGAAAAACATGCAAGGATTAGCAGCCGGGATTGGTGTTGAACGTTTAACAATGTTAAAGTATGGCATTACTGACTTGCGTGATTTGTATAATAATGACTTCCGGTTTAACGAGCAATTTCAGGAATAACTACCATGATTTTATCGAAAAAAATTATTAGCAATTTTATTCCAACTATTAATTTGGTTCCCAACGAAAAAGTGATCGAAGCATTAATTGCAATAGGTTGCGAAGTCGAACAAGTCATAGAATCAGTAAAAACTGATTTTCTTAAAATTGGTAAAATTGTTGCCATCAAAAAGCACCCGCATGCTACCAAATTAACAATTTGTAAAGTTCAATTGGAAGAAACACAATTTACCGAAATCGTTTGTGGAGCAAAAAATGTTACAAGTGATTTGGCAATTAATAAATATGCAATTGTAGCCTTAGAAGGGGCCCAATTATCTAACGGACGAATTGTTGGTACCAAAAATATCCGGGGTGTTATTTCTGAAGGGATGCTTTGTGCTTATCAAGAGTTAAACACAAATAGCAAAAACTATGTTGCAATCGAAGATGCTGACAACATTATTTTATTAGAAGATGCTAAACCATTTGATACCGAAATTGATAAATATATTAATTCAGACGACACGATGTTTTTAATTAGTTTGCCAACAAATCGGCCTGATTGACAAGGGGCAAGATTTATTTCACAAGAGTTAGCAGCATATTTAAAACTCAAATATATTAAAAAAATTGATTATTCAGGCGAAGCCAAATTTAATACCTCACCCATTCAAGCAATTAATGATAGTGAAAAAAATTGCAGATACTTTGGCGGAATCTACCTACGCAATAAAAAAATTAAATCATCATCGTGAAATTTGAAAGGATTATTGATTAACAATCAAATTAAACCCGACAATGATATTAACGATTATATGGCATTAATTTCGTTACTTATTGGCAACTCCATTCAAGTCTATGATGCTGATAAAATTGTTGGTTCAATTAAAGTCCGAACGGCTGCTAGTGAAGAAAAAATGATCGGAGCAGACGGAAAAACTTACAATATTGAAATTGGTGATCTGATTGTTGTTGATAACGAAAAAACTTTAGGATTAGCAGGCATTATTGGTACAGAAACTTGTAAAGTTACCCAGCAAACAAACAATTTTTTTATTGAAATAGGTAACTTTAACCATAAACGAATTCAAAAAACAGTCGAACGGTTACAAATTAGCACCTTAGCAAGCCAAATCAACAGCAAAGAGGTACCATTGTACGCTACGCAACTTACATTTGATTATGTTTATGAATATCTAACTAAAGATAACGTAGCCCAACAAATTTCCAAACCAACAAAAAAATTAAACTTAAAGAAATACCATCACGAAATTGTTGTTGATTTTAAAAAAATTGTTGATCTATTGGGGTACAATAAAAATTTATCTGAATTGAAAATGCGAACCATCTGGACTGCATTAGGATTTAGCGTTACGGGTAATAAGGTTTTAGTTCCGACTTATCGTAATGACGTTGAAGTCTGGGAAGATTTAGCCGAAGAACTTGTGAAAGTTTTAAATATTAATACTTTTGCACCTGAACCTATTAAGGCTGATTACATCTTAAACCAGGACAACCATAATTATGAAATGTTACAAACATTATCAGCAAAATTACAAAATTTACAAATATCCAACATCCATACCTATAACTTAACTACCTTAAAAAAAGCCAAACAATTTACTTTCTTTGATTATGGCGAACCGATGCGGGTGCGTCGACCGTCATCATCTGATCACGAATATTTCCGCTTGAATGTCATCAATAACTTACTAGATGTATTGAAATACAACAAGGATCGCAAAAATGCCTTAAAACCCTTGTTTGAAATTAAAAACATTATGAATCTAGAGCATGCAAGCGTGCATATCGGCATCGTTTTGCCAACACCATTGTTTAAATCAACCTTAACTCACGAGCAAATTCCCAATAATTTGCTAACAATGAAGGGGTTAAGCGAAGTAATCGTGAATAATTTTGGGTTTAATTGTGATTATGAAAAAATTAAAGAATCACCGTTTTTAATTGAAAACGATGCCTTAAAATTAATTGTTTACCAAGAAATTATCGGTTACATTGGACGTATCAGGCCATCATTATTAAAAGAATACGATTTAGATCATGATGCAATTTATGCATTAGATATCAATTTAGATCCATTAATTAAGTCCTTAAACCGGACGGAAACAAATTATGAACCGGTGAGTAAGTTCCAAAACGTGGAAAGAGACATTACTTTTCAAGTTTTAAATAACAATGATTTTGACCACTTTGCCAAAACAATTAGCAAAATTAAAGAAGTTAAAAAATGGGAATTAATTTCCGTCTTTAATCCTAGTGATGCAATTGCATCCAACCAGGCAACGGTCGATAAATTAATTAGTAGTCCCAATGTTTTTTTTAACCAGTCGTTATTTGTAACAAAAAATAATCCGACAATTGATTTTTACAAAACTTCCAAATCATTATCGTCAGAAATCATCCATGAATCAACAAAAATAACGATCACTCCAGAAGCTGATATCGAATTTATCAAAGCCCAATTACTGGAAAAACTAGCACCAACAAAATATACTGTAAGATATTATATTGCCCAAAATCACGCCACCTTAACAACTGAGGAAATTAACGAAATTAACAAAAAGATTTTTACCGCTTGTTTAGAGCGTAATATTTTTATTGACGAATAATTGTTAGTTAACAGTTATTTTATCAGTAAAACTAAAGTGTAATTTCACACATTTTTTCAATTCATTGATGCCATAATCTTGGTAGATTTTTTTAGCAATTGTTAAAATTTTCGGATTACTTGCTCCTAAAAAAATGGGAATCTGGTATTTTTTACTCATTTTGTCAATTTCGTTTAACCAAACGTATCTAGCAATAATGGAAGCAGCTGCCACGCTAAGATATTTACTATCGGCCTTAGTTTCAAAAGTATTAATTCGAACCGGATTTGTAACATTAATTTTTGCCAAATAATTATAGTAGTGTTGTTTTGAAACATATTGATCCATGATAATTCGCGTATTAGTTAATTTAATATTGGAATTGGCATTTAAAAGTTTGGTAAGTGCTTGGTTGTGACCAAGCGTTTTTAAAATGTGTGAATTTTGATATTTGTCGTACAAATTATTATATTCTAAGGCAATATAGTTGCTAACAGCATAAGTAATTTGCAATTGATCAATAAGTTTGATGGCGATCGTTGATATTTGTTGATCATTTAGTTTTTTAGAATCTTGGACGCCAATCTTTTGCAAATCTTTCTTTTGGTTTTCATTAACATATGCTACACACATCACCATACCACCAAAATAGTCGCCAACCCCGACTTCATCGCACCCGATTTCGTTAACTTCCATGGAAAACAATGGTTCGTAATTCTTTTTTTTAAAAGGGGTGTTAGATTTTGCATTAACTTCTGGTATCCTTTTTGATTCATCATGCTTGGCAAGCACAAATTTAACAACTTTGTCAACATAATTTCCCTGAAATAAAATTGAACCAGTTCTATAAATGGAAATGGTAACATTTTCATACTTAAAACAAAAATAAAGATTTGGATTATTAGTACGGACTTGAAATACCGCAAATTCCTTCTTAATTTGAACAATCTCATCTTTTGATAATTTTTGTGTATAGGTTTTCATACAAAGATTCTTGATATCCGATAAATGTGTATTATATAATTTTCATAATTATAATATTGACAATAATGAAACTGCTAGGGGTAAACCATGGAAAACAACGATCACAACTATAAGGTTAGTAATGTTTCGGCTAGACTAGTGACCGAAAAACGATTTCAAAAAACCGATGCTGGTGGCTATGATCCTGATGATGTTGACAGTTTTTTGGATTTAGTAATTGAAACCTTAAGTTTCTACGAAACTAATTTTCAACGCTACCAATCAGCAAAAGCAACTTTTGAATCCATGATGACAAAGGTCAAAGCCCAAGCGGCAACCATCCAAAAATTACAAACTGAATTAAGCGAAATGTATAACAATGGTTACAGTAATCAGTTAATGATCCGGCGAATTCAAACTTTAGAATCAAAAAATAACAATCACGAAATTGAAAGCCGTCTTAGCAATATTGAAAATTTATTAAGTAAATTAGTGAAAAGTTCGACTTAATTTATGAAAGTTTTACCTAATCATGGATTGTTAATTTAAAAATTAACAAAAAAATTCATTTTAATCGTATTTGGCTATTATCTTAAATGTTTGGAAACTAAAACGTTATGTAAGGCGTCTATGAAAACATTAATGATGTCAAGTGATCAATCTAAACACATAGCAGAATCTGTCAAATTTAATGTAGGCTTTATGGCTTGACAATAGAAACGGAGTAAAATCATGATTTTAGGAATTGGAATTGATGTGGTTAGCATTAAACGGATCAGTGCTAAAAAAACCCTTGATTTTGCCAAGAAACTGCTAACTGCTGATGAATTTAAAAAATACCAAACGCTAAAATCATCAATCAACGAAGACATGTTCTTAGCGGTGCGTTGGGCATTAAAAGAAGCCATTTATAAGTCATTGAAAACTAAACAATTATTTTCTGATTTGGAAATTAAAAAGGTTAATGGCTTGTATGAATGCTATATTGATGATGAAATTGTTTTGCACTTATCAGTGTCTTATGAAAATGATACCGTTACAGCAATTTGTTTAGCCGAAAGGATTTAGAATGCAAATATTAATCGCAATTTTACGGATTGTTTTATTCCCGCTAGTTTGCATCGAAGTGGGGATTCGATTGATATTTGCCTTACTCAAAGCACGTAAATATAGTTTTAATCCCGAAAATTATCCGGCTGATTCTCGGTATAAAACGGTTTATATTCTCGTAAGCCGTTATTTGTTTTTAAAAGGAATTAGAATTCACGAAAAAGATTGGGAAAATGTTCCCAAAAAACCCGTTTTGTTTGTTTGTAACCATAAATCGAATTTAGATGCCTTGATTCTAATTCAAATCTTAAATAAACATAAAGAATACCCATTAATCACATTTGTGGCCAAAAAAGAATTGCTTTCGAAAAAAATCGGTAAAATTTTATCATTAATAGACTGCGTGTTTGTCGATCGTCAAAACTTACGCCAAATGGTTGAATCATTAGAACTTCAAGAAAAACAATTAAGAACCAATAATGTATCGTTAGGCATTTTTCCTGAAGGCACAAGAGTTCCTGGCGATACCTTAGGTGAATTTAAAGGCGGAGCAATTAAAATTGCATACCGGACGTTTTCACCAATTGTTCCCGTTGCAATTTATGGAACCGAAGGCAAACGTGACAAGGGCTTAGCATCGAACGGTAAGCCATTTAATAAGGTTCTTGGAAAAGATGTATATGTCAAGTTTTTAAAGCCACTACAACCAATCAACACGATGAATATTGATTCTAACCAAACGGCTAATAACATTCGTAAACAACTACAAGTCACTTACGACCAATTAAAAACCCTACACGAAAACCGCAAAAATAAAAAAAATAACTAAAAACTAAACCAAAATGAAACAATACCTAGAAGTTTTACAAGATGTTTTAGAAACGGGAATTCTAAGTGAAAACCGGACTGACACCAAAACTTTAACTGCTTTTGGTAAAAGGATGGAATTTAATTTACAAGATGGATTTCCGCTAGTAACAACGAAAAAAGTGTTCTTTTCAGGAATTGCTCACGAACTCATCTGGTTTATTAAGGGCGACACAAACATCCGTTACTTAGTTGAAAACAATGTCAATATTTGAAACGAATGACCTTTTGAAAAATTTAAAGAATCGCCAGAATATAATGGACAAGATTTAAATTGGTTCAAACAGAAAATTTTAGAAGATAAAATTTTTGCAAAAAAATGGGGCGAATTAGGCCCAGTCTACGGCAAACAATGACGTGATTTTAATGGTTTTGACCAACTGCAAGCAGTCATTCATGAAATTAAAAATAACCCCTCTTCTCGAAGGTTAGTTGTTAGTGCATGAAATCCGAATGATATATCCAAAATGGCATTACCGCCATGTCATTGTTTATACCAATTTCAGGTAACAAATCAAAACCAATTGAATTGTCAGCTATACCAACGTAGTGCTGATTTATTTTTAGGTGTTCCGTTTAATATTGCATCTTATTCATTATTAACTTTTTTAATCGCTAAAACTTGTAATTTAATTCCTAATAAATTTGTTCATGTGATGGGTGATGCTCACATCTATGTAAACCATATTGAGCAAGTTAAAGAACAATTGACAAGAACGCCAAAAAAATTACCAACATTAAAAATCATTAATAATCATGATAGTTTATTTGATTTTAAGGTTAGCGATTTTATCTTAGAAAACTACGAATCATGACCAAAACTACAAGGGAAAGTCGCTGTTTAAATTATGGTAAAAATGATTTGGTGTCAAGATATAAATCACGGCATTGGTAAGGATAATAAAATACCATGACACATTCCGAAAGAGATGAAGCATTTCCAAAAAACCACGACTGGCGGCGTAATTTTAATGGGATACAAAACATACCAATCGATTGGCAAACCATTAGCGAACCGCACTAATGTTGTAGTCACTAGAAAACACAAGAATGAAAATATTAACGGGGTGATCTTTTACTCAAGTTTAAAAAAAGCAATTATGGATTTTAGTAAACATAATTTGTTTATTATTGGTGGTAAAACCATTTATGAGCAAGCTTTGCCGTATGCTCATGAATTAATTGTTAGTTATCTACCAACTGATTATCAATGCGACGTTAAATTAAAAATCAAATTAGATGATTTTGTGATTGATAAAGAAATTAATGATGATAGTAATGAATTTAAAATCATCCACTATAAAAGAAAACCCGAATCAATTAGTTTAACTGATCAAAATAATGATGAGGAGTTAATTACTACTAATTCGGAAACGATTTTTAATTTAAAGTTTGATAACTTCTCAGGACCGTTTGATTTATTATTAAGTCTAATTCAAGAAAAAAAAATGGATATTTTAAATCTGGACTTAGCCTTATTAACCAAACAGTATTTAATGTTTTTGAAAAAACATATTAACGATGTGAACATTGAACAAGTGACTGATTATTTAGTTACAGCAACCTACTTAATTGAACTAAAATCAAAAAAAATTATTCCAATTGAACAAGATCAATTTGAAATTGATATTGAAAATAACAAAGAACGCGATCGGTTGGTTAAGCGTTTAATTGAATACAAACGCTATCGCGAAGTATTGCCAACCCTTGAAGAATTACGAAGTAAGCGTTTTAGTTTATTTGCTAAGGAAATTGGGGATTGAAAAGTGTTCCAGCCAGATCCTGGTGAAATCATTGAAGCACCATTGCCAGAATATGTGAATCCAATGAAATTATATTTGGCAATGCAAAAGGTTTTGGAAAGAACGCGCAATAAACTTGTTCCTAACCAAACCATAGTTATTAAGGAATTTTCAACTGAACTTGTTCAAGCTGAGATTTATGAGATTATTAAAAATTGCAATCAAAAACGAATCTCAATGACGCGAATTTTAAATTCGGTAGACTATTATTTAAAAGTTAACTTAATGTATTTTGTAACCTGCTTTTTTGTTTTATTAGTTCTTGCCAATCTTCATAAAATTAATCTTTATCAAACCCGGCATAATGCTGAAATCTATGCCGAATTAGCTGACCCTAAACTGATTAACCAACAAGAAGAAACTGCTGAAGAAATGATTAAGCGTCAGGAAGAGTTTAAACGAGAAGTTGAAGAATACAAAAAGCAACGCAGTAAAGAAAGAGTTTTAAACTATTACAAACAACGCGAAGAATATTTAAAAAAGAAATATGGTGACGCTTATGTATCAAGAGAAGAGTATTTAAAGATGACTCCCGAACAGCGGGCTGCTTTAAAAATCAAACAAGATCAAATAAAAAATTCGAAAAAGAAACAGAAAGAAGAAAAATAAAAGATTATGGCTAAAAAAACCAAACCAAAAACACCAACTAAAGTTAAAAAAACGCAAGTATCAGAAACTAATATTAAAAAAAAACAGGCTCTGATCTCGGACGATTTAAACAATGCTAATCTCGATCGTGATTTTATCAGATCAAAAAGTACTGCCCTACAAGAAGATGTCCAAATCAATCCTCCAATTAAAAAAAATACAGCAACACTAGATAACATCGAACTTTCGGTTACAGCAATTTTGCAAGGAGCTTTATATGTTGCTGGTAAAGAAGGCATGTCTATTATTGAATTACATAAGATCTTACCGAAAACATCAACTGATGAAATTAAACGTCATTTAATGATCATGCAAAATAAATATGATCAAGATAGCAATATGGGAATATGTTTAAAAGAATTTGGTGGACGTTATAAAATGCTAACAAAATCTCAAATTAAAAAAGAAATGCAACGCTTTGTTAACACGAGATTTAAAAACCCTTTGAATTCAAAACTAATGGAGGTTTTAGCAATTATTGCATATAACCAACCCTGTACAAGACCTAGAATTTCCGAAATTCGCGGAACTGATTCAGCACCACTTGTCGATAATCTTTTAGAAAAAGGATTGATTGTTGAATTAGGTCGGGCTGATACTTGGGGGCGGCCCTTTATTTATGAAGTTTCGGAAAAATTTTATGATCTATTTGGCATCAGTGATGTTAAGGAACTTCCAGAAGTTCAAAACTTTGATGTGGATGCGTTTTCAGACGCAAGTTTTTTTGATAATAATCATTTTGATGATAACTAAATAACAAAATATTTTTATTTACACCTTAAATTTAATTTTAAAAATTCTTTATTAAAAATCATTGGTGATTAAAATCTAAGCAAAACAAGATTTTAATTTTTTTAAAGCAACTAATAATCTGTTGTTTTTAAATAATGATTAGGATTATTTAAGTCAAAAATGGTTTATACAGATTGTTATTTTTAATAAATGGTCTCCGATCAATTATTAAAATTGTTTTACTTATTTTAAGGCATTTACAAGCACCATAATTAATGTGATAATCTAATTTAATATTGTTTTAAGCACTAATTTAAATTCATTTTAATTAACTTTTATTGTGAATCAAAAACAACGACTTTGATCCATTCATTAGTAATAAAAACAAAAATTTAGATAACATCTTGCAATTTTTAATGTTGTTAGAATCTAATTTAGTATAAATAGGGTTGAATTTGTAGTTTGGCTACAAATTTTAATTTCAAAAAAAGAGAGAATTCATGAAAAAAAGCAAAAAATATTTAACTTTTAGTGTTTTTGGTTTTGGATTAATATTTGCAACATCTGTTTTATCCGCTTGCTCAACTACCCAAAAATCAAACGTTACTAGAGACAAAGTTATTTTTGAAACTGCTCAAAGTAAGGTTTATCCATTAATGATCGCCATGCGCCCGTTAGTTAACTTATATAATGAGCAGCAAAAAAATGAACCTAATTTTGTTCCTGTAGAACTCAGAACTGCTGATCAAAATCAAATAAATTCTGAAAGTAAACTTGCCACTACTGTTGTAAGTCAAATTGAAACAAACGATAAAAATTTACCAAATTTAATTTTAAACAATAAATCTGGAGCATATTTAGTTAATCGATACCGTCGGTTATTATCCCTTAATGGCACGAAGATATCAACTGATATATTCCCTGATAAATTAATGCAAAACTATAACAAACTAGCAGGTCAACCAATTAATGATAAAACAATATATAACATTCCGTTCGATATAACCGACGTGGATTCAATTGCTTTTAATCTTGTTAATATGGCAAAGATCTTTTCGATAATTAAAGATAATGGTGGAACTATTGATGAAAATCTAGTAGTTGATGGAGACTATAAGTTATACCAAGAGGCTAAAAAAGTAGAATCAAAGATGTCACAAATTCCAGAAACATCGATTTTTCACTCAATAAAGGCTAAAAATTCCTCGGACAGCCAAAAAAATGCATTTAAAGACGTTAAGATAACTTCTGAAAATTTTGCAACAACCAAAGCGTTGATGGAATTTGCAAAAATGGTTAATGAAAAAACTACAGTTGAAGGTAATGATAAAGTTCATGATGGTCGTATTTTTAGCATTGATTATGCCCAGTCGTTTATGGCTAAAGATATTTTTAATGAACTTAACGGTTCGTTTTTGTGATCACTTAAAGCAAATTCAAACGGAAGACAAGGTTCATTCATTGATTATAATGTTGCTAAACCAAATGATCCATCAGCAAATACTTACAAAAAACTTTGAGATCAATACAGTCAATTTTATGCACCGCAATCGGCAACAGATGAAAAAGTTTCTTTCCACAGCACACAATTTATGTCAAATAATCCCGCAACATCTACAGGAGTGTGAGCGGCATGAGATTTAAGAGCGTATGATGCGGCTTTTGGAATTGCTGCAGCTGTTGGTGTTGAACAAGCAATGGCAAGTCCAACAGCTTTCGGATTTTTTGGAAATAAAGCCAAACCTACAATGCCTACTGCTGAGACTTTTGAAGAATTTGAAAAAAGAAGTGCTAAATATGATGAAATCTATTATGGTTCACAACTATTAAGATCTAATTCTGAAAATAACAATCAAACATATTTAGATGGTGGTTCTAGTTTGGTCGCTATTGATGTTAAAAATGAAAAATTAAATAAGGGTACGCAAAAATTCTTAAGTTGATTGTATGCTGGCAACGTGAAAGTTAAAAATGATGATCAAAATGGTGACCGGGAAATTAGTGCAGCCCAGTACTTAATTGAAAATTCCGGATATATTGTTCCGCTCAAAACATTAGTAACTAATCAACAGTTAAGTAATTTACAAAAACAATATGATGAATTAACCAAATCGATTGATAGTATTAAAGGCAAAAGCGAAAAAACTGCTGCTGATAAAGCCAAACACAACCAACTATTTACCCGTCGGAATTATTTACGAAGTGCAATTGTATCATTAAAATCCCTTTTAAATTTTCTTGATCCGAGTGCTAACATTAATTTATTAAGTGCTCCTTCAGACTCGAAAACAAGCGAAGCTGCCGCTAGAATTAAAAATGATTTATATTCATCAACTGCAAATAAAATTCAAAAACGAATTAGTAGCACAGAAGCATTAGGAAACATTGTTAAAATTCTAGAAGGTACCAACTAGAAATTAAAAATATTTTTTTAATCACCAGAAACCAAAATACCTTTTTACAATTATTATTACCTTAATAAATCATCTTTAAAAATCTTCCAACATTTTAAATTATGAAGATTTTTATTTTAATTAGTCTATGAAAATTGATGTTTATGAAGACTTAATATAAATAAGTTAAAATATAAAAAGTTATCAAATGTAGGAGAATTGTGATGGCAACAGATTGATTATGACTTAAAAATCGCTTAGTTTCAACAAAAACTAAGGCGAATAGTTTCTGGTTGCCTAGTTTATCTTCATCAATTTTAGATATCGGTGAATTAATTAAAATTGCTTCCAATATTAAAGATCATTCCCTCAACGGGATCATGGACTTTTTAGGACGCCATGAATATGTTGAAATTGACTTAAAACGGTTAAGAGACATTCCTGAAAACGAAAGCATGCGTCGTTTCGGAACAACTGATGATCTTTTTAAAATCTTTCAAAATGATTTTATTAAACTACATAAGCAAATTAAGCGGCAAGCACGCGAATCGGGCGATGTTGGTTTATTTATTGGTTTACCAATCATCGAGGGACGTAATGAGTTTGGTGATTATTTTCGAGCCCCTTTATTGTATGTCCAAGTCGAAATGGAGCCAGTTAGTCAATACCAAAAAATTATCTTACATATTAACCAAACTGAATATATTTTAAATCCCACAATTTTAGGTGTTGAAGTTAATAAAAAGGGGATTCTATTTAAAAATCAATATAATCCTAAAAAATTAGATTTAAACGAAGCACTTAATTGTTTCAAAGATTTAGATATTTATTTTAAGGCCCCATTAACTAACGAAGTGGTGCCTTTTGTCAAAAAAGCCAAAAGTGATTTTGGCGAAGCCACAAAAGGATATACTGTTAATTTACTAACAAACAACGTTTTGTTAGGCTTATTTGAAGTCAAGGGTGATAAATTATTTCAAGATTTCACCACAATGATGGGTAATGACCCGGATGCGATTGATCAGATTCTATCAAGTAAGCGTGATTTAATTTTTAATCATAAAGAATTTATGGATAATTTTGATTTAAGCGAAATCTATCTATATAGTCACCTAGATATTTACCAACAATTAGCAGTTAAACATGCTTTAGTTGGTGACATTGTCGTTGAAGGTCCGCCTGGAACTGGTAAATCAGAGACCATTTTAAATATCTTAATTAATATTGTCTTAAATAATAAAACTGCCTTATTTGTTAGCGAAAAGGCCACTGCCATGGAAGTCGTTTATAACCGCCTTGGGAATCTAAAACACATTGCGATGTATATTCCAAGTTTAACAGAAAACAAAAAGCAATTTTATAAACAGTTTGCTGATTTTGAGCAATATTTTAGCGAAAACTACAGCAACCAATTGCTAAACACGCCGATGGCAACTTTTGATAATAAACTTGTACCTAGTTATTACAAACTTGCTAGTGAAATTGAAAATTTTTACAATCAAAAAATTAATACAGGTACTCAGACCCATCTTTTTAAAGACATTTTATTAAATTTCAAATTGATGGATGTTAGTTTCATTAAACTAGATGATGTTGCTAGATTTGAAGAGTGACTAAGTGTTTTCACAAATCAAAGTTGATTAGAGCAACACGTCGCTTACAATGAATTACATAACCAATTAATTAATTCATGAGGCCGTGATACATTTAATGCTTTTTATCATGCCTGACATCAAGAACCTGAAAACTATAAACGCTTCATGTTAATTATCCATAATTTCTACAAGAAAAAGCTAATTGAAGTCCCTAAATTATCCAATCCCTTTTTTAAACCAACACCTAAGGAAGAAAAAACCTTTAACTTGTTATCATTACAAATTAAACGTTTTGATAGTTTAAAAAAATTTGCAAGCAAAAGCAAATATCAGACAATCAAACATTGTCTAGAAAATAATGTTCTAGCAAATAAAAAAGCTGTCTTTTATTCGTGATTTATGCAAGAACAAAGTGCTCCTTATATTGCTAAAATTGATGAACTTCAATTTAATTTTAGTCAATTTCAAAGTTTATTTTCACAAAGTGTTTACGAATATATTGAGGCATGCAAACGGAATTTAAAATCAAAAATTATTAAAAATTTCTTCCAGATTTATGAATCTGACAAAAAACAATTATTAGAAATTTGCCGGCAAGGTCGCAATAGTAATCCCAAGGAAATACCGTGATGATTTAGTATTAATCGCAAGATTATTAACCGGTTGTATCCGATTCATATCATGTCGTTTGAAAGTGCATCTATTTTATTAGAAAACCAACGTGACTTATATGATTATGTAATTATTGATGAGGCTAGCCAAGTTTTTTTAGAAAGAGCTTTACCAGCATTGTATCGTGGTAAAAGATACATTATTGCTGGTGATACCAAACAACTACACCCGTCATCTTTTTTCCAGTCGCGAGCCAATTATGAAGATGATGCTTTTGCTGAAATTGATGAAAACAATGCGATTGAAACTGATGAAGCAGTAAATGCAATTAGTTTAATTCACTTTTTAAAAGAACGGGCACGGTTAAGCAGCATGTTAAAATACCATTACCGTTCGAATTTTAGTAATTTAATTGCCTTTACTAATAGTCATATTTATGGCAATGAATTGATTTTTATGGATAAAGCCATTCGGCCAAATCAAACCTTTATTGTTCATGAAATTAGCAGCGGAAAATGACAAAATAATCGCAATATTGAAGAGGCTCAAGAAGTTGTTAAACGTTTACAAAAATTAGTATTATCTGATGATTACCAAAAAACAGTTGGAATCATTACATTTAATAAAACGCAAGCTGATTTTATTGAAAATTTACTGGACAAAGTTAATGATCCTTTAATTAATGAATGAAGGGAACGAACGACACCTAATGGTGAATATATCGGTTTGTTTGTTAAAAATGTTGAAAATGTTCAGGGTGATGAACGCGATATTATTATTTTTTCGTTAGGATATGATAAATCGGTTAATAATTACGGACCAATTAGTAAAGAAGAAGGTGCTAATCGTTTAAACGTCGCCATTACAAGGGCTAAAAGTCGCATTGAACTATTTAAAACAAATAAAGCAAATGAGTATAGCGGGTGAGCAAGTAATTCGGAAGGTGCCAGATTATTAGTTGAATATTTAAGTTATTGTGAAGAACAAGCCAGTTCTTCAAATCTTAAAAAACAAACCATTACCAATCCCAGTGAGTCAATTAATTTCACTGAAGATGCAAAAATTGCCACTGAAGTGTGAGATTTATTAAATCAAGTATTTGGCCAATACTTTGACCTTAAAAAGAATGTACTGGAAGGAACATATTTTTTTAATATTGTTTTTTATAAAGACGGAATTCCTAAACTAGCAGTCGACATCGATTTGCCACAATTTGATGGGATTAGTCAGTTTTATGAAAATTTAATTTATAAAAATATCTTTTTACAAAAACGTGGTTGAAAACATTTCCGAATTTGAACAAGTGATTGAAAGCTTTTTAAGAAAAAGGTTTTATTAGATATTAAACAAATGCTAACAGAAAAGTAAATAAAAAACTTTAAGATAAATTTATGCGTATAAATTGTATTTAATGAATTAAATTAGTGCATATTAAGTCAAATTAATATTTAGTTAATACCTTATGTATTTGTTTAAAGCAATTAAAATTCAAAATAATTTCAAAATAATATAGTTTGTTTGATTTGCAAGAAATTTATTAGTATGTAATCATTTTTTAAATATAATCATAGTTAAAATCAATTAGATTAGCCCATTAACTGCTATTTATAAAAATAAAATCTACAATAAAGTCATGCTGTACTTAAAGAAGCTAATTATTTTTGATTAAAAGTTTTATACAGGCATTCTGTTACCACTTTCATTACTTTGCATTTAAAATTTTAGATTTAGTATATTGATACTGCGTCTAAATTATACTTTTAGACTCGGTCAGCAATAAGATTCGACTTTCAAAATAAGATTTAATTTTAGTTATACTGCAATCAATACTTATCTAAAAGTTGAATAATATAAATATTTAATAAAACTTTAAGATTTTTAATTTGAAAAATTATCAAAAGGGCGATTTTAACATGCAAGAAACTGATTTCGAAGATTTCAAGGTTTACAAGAAAGAAAATAAGTATTGTTTTATATATTTAAATTTTCAAGATGAAAATAAATTTTTGGAGGGATTTGTTTCATATATATTTAATGAAAAAAATTTACTTCTTTATTCAGAGATGAGTGCATCAACAAATTTTGAAAACTTAGGAAAAAAAGAATATACAAAACTTTTTAAAAATATTTCATGGTTTTTAAATCAAGATCTGCAACAAATTCCGTTAAAATCGGAGGATTTAGATGACAAAGAAATAGAAAAGACACTAATAGTAGAATATGATCTTCAAAAAAGTAATGATGACAAATATTTTATAAATCAAAACAAAATTGGGATGCTGGGAGAATATATTTTTCATTTGTTTATGACAAAATATTTTCAATATAAAATCATTACTCCTAAATTTAAGTTAACAACAAACAGAAATATGAGCGTTTACGGAATTGATCTACTATTTTATAACGATAATGACAATGAAAATGAAATAATATTTGGCGAATCGAAATTAACAGAAAGATTAACAGATGGAATTAAGTTAGTGAATAAATCTCTTGAAAAATACGAAGAAAAGATTAAAGAAGAATATTTGTCAGTTCTACGAAGTGATAATTTCAAATTGAGCAACAGTTTCGTCGATAAATATAAAAACGATATTGATAATTGCAAAGATTTTAGCGAATTTGTAAAAAAAACAAAAATTGAAAATATTATGATTCCTATTTTTATAGCACACGGAAATAAAGAAAAAGAAAACATCAATGATATCATTGAGGATATTATTAAGAAATTAAATAATATTAAAAGTAAAAAAATGCTTGATGTAGAAACCAAATATTTATTTATTTCCTTACCCATAAAAAACAAGAAAAAATTTATAGAATATGCAATTAAAATAGCAAAAAAAGAAATGTGATGAATATGAATCAAAACAAAATTCAACATTATAGAGATGAATGCATCTTAGGTTTGCATGAGGCTAAAAAAAACAAAACTGAAGCAGAATACGAAAAAATATATTCCGAATCCTTATTTGGTTTAGGTCTTACTATGTATTCAAAAAATTATTCTTTTAAGTCAGCTATCTACAATGGATTTGCTTGTAGTCACATAGATGATAATGTGTCCTTACATCCAGAGCAAATGAAGGTATTAAATTTAATTAAAAAAAATAAGGGTCTTATATTTAGTGCTCCTACCAGCTTTGGGAAAACCTTTATTGTGTTTGAGTACATAGCAAGAGCTCAACCAAAAAACGTTGTTTTAGTTGTTCCTACATTAGCATTATCAGATGAATATAGACAAAAAATTAGTAGAAAATATAGAGAAGCTTTTAGCGAATATAAAATATATACAAATTTTAATTCAAATATAACGTATGATTCAAATACTAAAAATCTGTTTATAGTAACCCACGATAGAGTAGTCCAAAATGAAGTAATAACTAGATCATTACCAGATATAGATTTTTTAGTTGTTGACGAAGTATATAAACTAAAAACTGATGAAAATAACGATAGAGTGCTTATATTAAATTTAGCATATAGATTTTTGAAAGAAAAATCCAAAAAATATTTATTGTTGGCTCCATTTTTAACAGAGATCATAAATAATAAGGGGAGTGATGCTCCATTATTTTTTTCAAGTGATTTTTCAGCAGTCGTAAACAGAGTTCATGAACACAAAATTAAAAAGGGCAAGGAAAGAAATCAAAAAATAGATGAACTGCTTAATGAATTGAAAAAAACTAAATGTCTAGTATATTTTAATACGGTTAAAGCCCTAAATAACTTTATTATCAAAACAAAATTTTTTAACGAAGATATTGATGAAAACAAAACTCTAAATAAATTTATTGAATGAGCATCAAAAGAAATACATCCTGAATGATCAGTTTTGAAAGGTTTGAAAAAGGGGGTTTTAGTCCATCACGGACAACTACCTTTAGGAATAAGAATTCTTCAAATGGAATTATTTAATGATCAAGAAAATAAATATTATGTCATGTTATGTACTTCGACTCTACTAGAAGGCGTTAATACTTCCTGCGAAAATATTATTATTACAAATCCAAAAATAAACAAAACTAAATTTAATGCATTTGATTTTTTTAATCTTGTTGGACGAAGTGGGAGATTATTTCAATACTACTTAGGACAAGCTCATTACATAAGAAAAGAAGACGAAGATGAAGAATATCGTAAAGAAGATGCATTAAAATCTATCGAATTTGAGTTAACAGATAAAGATAGCATAGACATGGATATTAATTCTGGAAACTATAAAAAACATAAAGAATTTACAGATCTTCTTGAAGAAATGAACATTTCATATGATGAATATATAAAAATTTTTGCAACTCAATTTAGATACAAAACAATAAAATTTCTATTTCATCGATTTAACGAAAATAAACACAAATTATATAAAGAAATTGAAAATATACTGAGCGATCAAGAAACTTCAAAACTATCTTTGGTAAGGGCACTGTATAAGATAATGAATGATGCTCATGATTGAAAAATTAATCGTGAGGCCTTTGTTATTAACAAATTAACTTATAAGTCTTATCAAAGTGTCAAAAAAATAGTTAATGATACTCATAAATGTTACAGTAAAGAAGGAATCGACTCCACAATTAATTTAGTTCTAAAATTAAAAAATAATTTAGAACATGATTTCTATAAAAAAACACAAGTAATTTTATATTTTATGAAGTTAGAAAATATTTCTGAAAAATGAAAAAAACTAATCGAAGAAAAAATTATTAAAACAATAGAGCACAAATACTATATGCATTTTTTAGAAAAGAGAATGTTAAAGGATATGGGCGTCTACGACCAAGATATAGATAAAATCACAGAAAGAATTAAAAATGTTCAATCCTTCGATGAATTGTTAGTTGAATTAAAAGAAAATTACAAAAAAATTAAACCTCAAATTAGCATTGTCTCTAGATTCGTTATAGAAAAACTAATAAAATAGCAAATCTGTTCCCAAATTAAAAGTTTTTCAAATTTTATGTGAATTTTAAAAATTTAACCCAAAAAAGCAGTTTAATGAAAATATAAAAACTTTCTCTATCATTTTCTAAAAACTGCAAATATTAAAATTCATTCATCAAAGATGACTTTATAAAAACTGATTTTAAAAATATTTATAAGACTAAAATTGTGACTAGTAATTTAAAACAACGCATTTATGCATCATGGAAAATGTTAAAAAATGTAGCCGAAACTAAATCATCTCGTGTCTAAAAAATGCTTTCTCAGAAATTAAAAATTGTTTTAATTAGTTTTTCATAAAAATAAAATTTAATTTTTCAAAATTTAAAACTCTTAAACATGTAAGTATAGCGTCTATTCTTCTTATAATTCTAGAATTATCCATAACATCAAAATCTTCAGGTGCATGAATCTAAATCTAAAAGAAAAATAAATAATTTTTAAAAATATAAAATAAATAGATTATTTTTTGTAATTTGCTTCCTAATTTTTCCCATTTTATACGCAGTTAAACTCAAAAACGGCTATACAAGAAATCATTATTTATACAATTTGCATGTAGTCTAGCATGTTAATTATCTTGTTCAATTTTTTGATTATTAATATTGCCTCTTAATTAATAACAAAACCGCTATAGACATGATGAATCGACAAATAAATATAAAAACTTAAATTTAAATAAATGTTTTTATTTTTTAATCAAACTTTGAAATACTCATTTATTAAAAGTTAATTAAATAAAAATTGCAAAAAGCACAGATTAAACTTTCAAAATCATCAATTTACTCTTACCTTTGATATAAAAAATGAGTAAATATAAATACTAATAATTTATTCAAAACTAAGATTTGGTTTATAAACTAAATTCCCAACTGATTAAATGAATAAATGATATTGTATGCTTAATAGTATTATCTAGAAGTATATCTTATATCTTTGTTTTAAGGTAAAGTAAATAATGGTGGTTTAATGTTTATGGCTATTTTTTATAACCATTTATTTCCGTTCTTTTAAAGAAAGGAGTTTCTGATTTCAGCCCTTCATTGTCGAAAAAACCGTTTTCCACACCAGTTTTTTTTACACTTACAAATACGAATAGTTTCCCATTCTTATCCTCGCCAGAAGTTTCAATTAAATATTCAAAGCCAACTGGAGGTTTTGGAAGCATAGGACTATTTGGTGCAATTTGTTCGTTAACTTTTTGTAATTTTTTATTAGGATCGGTTTCCTTGTTAATTTCTTGACTAACTGTCGACGCTTGACTGGTTGTATTTTTCGTATTTGTAGAATAAGGCAATTGTTCATATGCATTAATGGCAGCAACTTTATCGGCTTCTGCTTGTTTTTGAGCTTGATAACCACTTAAGGTAATGTCTTTGGTGTGTTTTGTTGGCCCAGTGTTAAGGCCCGTTTCAGGATTGTAGAAATCATTACCTTTTTTTAAAGCAACTTTAATGATTAACGTGCCATCTTGAGTACCACCAGATGCTGAAATCTCATATTGAAAACCACTTAACGCATCAGGAATATGTTGATTTTTATCTTTAATTTGTGCGTTCGCAGTTGCCAGATTAGTAACGCTAGATGCAACTGATTTAGCAGTCCTTTGGGCATTACTTTCTGTTGTTGTTAGGTTTGTTATTGGAAACTTATTAAAGTGCTCAATGATATTTCTAACACTTCTAACTGCTGTAGTTTGGTATCCAGAGATCACAATTTTTTTAACGTTATTACCCCTCGAGACAACTTCAGCACCAGTTGTTGGATTAAAATACTTCTTGCCTTGTTTTAAAGCTATTGATATTGTTAAAGTACCCGAAGCATCGTTTGCAATTCCAAAAGCCTCGACAGTAAGGCCTTTCGGAATTAAAGAATTAGTTGGAATTCTTTGGTTGCTATTATTAATTTCGTTATTAATGTCATTAACTGTATAGCTTTGCTTTAAAACTTCTGAAGGTAATCTAGTACTATTTACGTTAGTTGTAACAACATTGGTATATTTGATTTTATTAAAAAAATTTTTAACAGATCTAGCAAGATCAGAATTGGATTGACCTTGATTCTCATCTTGTGCTGGTGGAGTATTATCGTGCACTGGTGGCAGATCAGCATTTTGGTTTTCTTGTCTGGTTGATACGGCTTGGGCAATCCCAGAACCAGCAGCCATTCCTGTTCCAACAATGGCAACACCAGTTAGTGATAGTGCTCATTTTTTGGTAAATTTTCTTTTAATAAATACATTGCTCATACGACACCTATTCTCAAAACTTAAGGAGATTAATTTTAAATTAAAATTTAAAAAAGGGGCAAATTAGCGGGCTAACAAATTTTGCGAACTGCAGATATTAGTTAATTTATATTTCAAATTTATTTGCTTAGAAAAATGAAATAAATTCAAGGTAGTTATCAGTTTTACCTATTTAAAGTAATTTAAGAATTGATAATTTTTTACAAAAATTAACGATAATTGCAATTTTTTAATTTTAAAACAAAGTAATTCAAGGATTTGATTCAATTATTAAAATCAAACGAGCGGATTACAGCAGATATCAAATCAATAATCATGATTAAAAAAATTACCGGTCAAATGTAAGTACCTAAATCACTATATAATTTGCGGTTAAATAAGGTTTGGATAAATCCCCCTAAAGCACTTGATCCAAAGATTCCAAAAAAGATCACATGACGAATGATATTTTCAAATTCAAAACTAAATAAACTAATACGATCTTTTTTAATTTGGGGATAAATGTAATTAGTGACAATCCATAAGTAATTTTTATGTTCCAGTTTGTATTGGTAATAAATCGCAAAATTAATATGATTAATCGATAAAGATAATTGTTTAGAAATATTAGTAACACTAATTATGGTTAAGGTAATAATTGTGGTGCTAACCGCATTATCAACAATTGGATTAATTAAATAAAAAAACAAAATACCCGGTAAAATCCGAAGAATAGTTAAAAGTGTTTTAATAAAAAAAGCAAAAATAACGTGATTAATTCTTTCGTTTTGCAAGATGGCAAAAACAAAACCAAATACAAAAACGAAAAGAATAATGGCTAACGCCTGTTGTAAGACCACTAAAGTTTCAAATAGCGGCGAAGCACTATTAAATGCATAAGCTTTTTCTCAATCTAAAAAAAACATCCGCGAGAACGAATCAAGAAAAGAAACACCTGGCTTTAATGTGTACCTAACGGTAATTAATTGATAAATCATCACAATCACAAATAATAAAAAAATGCCATAAAAAAGAATTGTTTGTCAACGGAACTGTTGTGAATAAATTGAGTAACGCTTGGAAAGAGTTTTAGATGGTAACTTAATCAAATATTTATTTAAGATGACACTAAAAAATTCAAGCAGTAAACTAAACGAAATTAAAATTAGAAGCGGAATGCTGATTTCAGTTCAAGAGACATTGGAAACAATTGGTTCATAAATTAATTGACCGATTCCAGGAACACCAAGGACTGCTAACAAAGAAATCCAACGGATGTTCGACTCAAAACTAAAGAAAAACAAACTATAAATTCGATCTTTAATCCGAAAGTAAATTTCGTTTTTAAATGCTAGAAAAAAATTACTTCCTAGTGATCGAGCACTTTCATAAAAACTTAAATCTAGATTTTCAAAAATTTCAATAAAATATTTGTGAAGCCATAATCAGCTAAACCAAAAAATAATCAAAATTCCTGCAAGTTCGGCATTATACGTAGATGTAAATAATAAAGAAAAAATAATGGTTGGAAAAGCACGAAGAAACAAAATGCCTAGCCTAATAGTAATGCCCCATCACCAATTTTTTAATTTTTTTGCACCTAAAAAAGCAGTAACTAATGCCAATCCGTTACCAAGAATTGTTCCGGTTGCCGTTAACTTAATGGTTAATCATAACCACTCAAAAGATAATCCAACCAAATTGCGATTGACAATTAAAAACGACGAATTTTTAAAACCAAATAATTGCCTGATGTTAATGAGGAAAAGTCTAATTCCAGATGGATTATAACCATAACTACTAAAAACTAGTAGATAAATTGATAAAGCTAAAACCAAAAGAAGCAAAAGAATTTTGTATTCTAAACGAAGTTGTTTTTTGGTAGTTTGGTTTTTATCATTAACATACCAGTTAAATAGTCAATTGCGATGTCTTCATTGATATTTATTCATAAACAAGTTTTAGATCGGTTTGGGTTAAATCGTTAATTGGTTTATAAAACAAAACCCGGCGGTTTTTAATAGCTAGCACATAATCAAAATATTCGGATTTTAAAAGGTCTAAAGTGTGGATGCTAACTAAAGTGATGGTTTGAAGCGACCGGGTTAATTCTTGAAGTAATTTTAAGGTTAATGAACCAGTTGCTGTATCTAAACTACTAGTTGGTTCATCAGCAAGAATAATTTCTGGTTTCTTTAATAGTAATTTAGAAATCTCCACACGCTGTTGTTGGCCACCGGATAATTCTTCAACATTATGAAAAAGATAATTACCAATATTCAGTTTACTTAAAACCTTAAAAAAGCGGTCTGTTAATTTCGGTGAAATAATTTTGAAATAATTAGCAATCCAGTATTTTTCAAAATAATAATCGCGTTTTAAGTTAGCAAAAACGCTTGCAGTTGGGACCAAATTTGGCCGTTGGTGTAAAAAGCCAATTTTCAGAATGTACTTTTTGAATTGCAATCGTTTCATTTGGTTAATGGCAACCCCATTATAACTAATTGCACCAGCATTAAAAATTAAATTTTTGGCAATAGCTTTAAATAATGATGACTTACCAGCTCCAGAAGAACCAATAATCGCAACCGTTTGGTTCGAAAAAAATTCAAGATTAATGTCTTCTAAAACATTAATTGAGTTTTTTTGATACGCTAAAGAAACATTGGTAAATTTCAAGCAATTCATAACAAAAACAGTTTTAATTAATTAATGGAACGATTGTAAATTGCAATAAGATCACGGTAGGGTTCAGCAGCAACATAATCGTTGTAACCAGAATAAAAACCTAAACCATCCTTGATGGCATTTTCGGTAGTCTCGTTTGATAAAGCACGGAATGTTTGCAAGATTAATTCTTTGAGTAATAGGTTGTTACGAAACTTATTGCTAAATACTCCGTAGTCGTAATAAAGCGGATCAGTTACCGACAAAACTTCGATTTTAGCACCTTTAGTTACAGGATTAAATAAATTAGGTAAGTTACTATTGTTTTTGGAACTATCATTTTTTTGTCATGCCCATGATCCTTCATCATCAAAAGCAATTTTGAATTTTGGATTTTGACCAATTTCAGAGCCGCTGGATTCTTGTAATTTAGATCGATCAATGCCACTAGTTAAAAGACTTCAATTGCTGCCTAGATTAAAGCGTTTGCGAATTAACGCTTGAGGCAGCAAGTATGATCCCGCACTTGTTGGTCGGCCATGGGTAATACCAAATTCGGCAAATTCTAGAAAACCTTCGGGCGTTTTTTTGTTTCAGGCCTCACGAATTTTTTTTAACTCAGTGTCTGTACCACTAATTAAAATCATCCCCCGGTAATATTTGACGGTCTCTTTAGGCTTATTATAATACTTCGGGTACTTTGCTCCGTCCCAATCGTTATCAGTAAGTCTGGTGTAAACAACATTGCTAGCACCATTAAATTTGTCACTAAACGCTGCTTCTGTTGCTTTTTTGGCAATTGCTTCCAAACCAACTCCCTGATCATTACTAAAACGCGTTGGTTCATTTTTTTGATAATCATAAATAAAACTTGTTGTTAAAGTTTGAATATAAGGATCAAAAGTTGCTTGGTGCATTTGGGCTAGTTGTGAACTAATGGTTGCCATACTAAGAAAACTAAAATCGGTTTTTTCACTGATCAAGTTTTGCAGTCGAACTTGGGAATCACCGACATTATCAATCCTAAAATCAATGTCGTTGACGTTTTGATATTTATTATCAGATTTTTTAATTTTTGAAAAAGTTTGATTAAATAAATTTTGGTAATCAGATATAGCCCTAGAGCTGGTTTTTTGAACTCATCACGAAGTGTCAGTGTTAACAACAAATCGAATAGGAGCATTAGCCTGATTTGAACGAACAGAACAAGCCGATGCACATAAAACGATAGGAAGCAGCAAACCTACAGTCATCCTAAAGTAGCAGTGCAAGTTTAAGGGTATTTTTATTAGTAATTTTTTTCAATTTTTTGCCATAGGTTTATCTTTGAAATTAAAACAATAGGCAAAGAATTCATTTAAACTGTACTTAAGAACTAACTACGCAAGTATGAACTTGATCAGTCAATAAGAGTATGTCTCAACCACCAGTAACGGTGATACCTCTGCCTTAACGTCTGTTTAAATTATAAACACAAATTATTAAAAATAAAATTTTTTATGGAAAATAAAGCAATTATTCGTACAAACTATAACTTTGTTCTTAATGAAGACACAATTAAAAATAAAACAACCTACCAAGGCGTGGCAAGTTGTTTTAAAAAATTGAATTATGATTTACTTAACTATTTAGCATCAGCGATCGCGTCAATTCCAGGTAAACTAGCACCTTCGACTAAATTCAAACTAGCACCACCACCAGTTGACATAAAACTTACTTTATTACCAAGACCAGTTTTGTTTATCGCCGCGACGATGTCACCACCGCCCATCACGCTAAACACACCGTGTTGTGTGGTAAGATTGGCAATGAATTGGGCAATTTCGTTAGTAGCTTTTGCAAAATTTTCAAATTCAAAAACCCCTAACGGTCCGTTCCAGAAAATGGTTTGGGCTTTTTGTAAATAAGTTTTAAACAGTTCAATTGTTTTTGGGCCGATGTCAAGGGAAAGATAATCACTAAATTCTCCTAGCGACTCATCAACATTTCGAATTTTACCTGGAACATCTGCGAATGTTGGTGCAATCATCTGGTCAATTGCTAAAACTAATTTATGGTGGTGATCTTTAGCTAATAAATCTTTTGCAGTCTCAAGTAAATCTGGTTCATAATCAGATTTACCAATATCAATACCTTGAGCTTTTAAAAAGGTATTAACCATGCCACCACCAATCAAAACGTGATCAGCAATTTCTAACAATTTAGTGATGACCCCTAATTTATCAGAAACCTTCGCACCACCTAACAAAACCACAAAGGGACGTTTTTGGTTAACAGTTACCTTCTGCAAATTTGTTAATTCCTTTTCTACTAAAAAACCAATGCAACTATCAGCCATATTTTTAGCAATTCCAACATTGGAAGCATGGGCTCGGTGGACCGTACCAAAAGCGTCATTAACAAAAACTTCACCTAAACTTGCCCAGAAACGACCAAGATCAGGATCGTTTTTTGATTCCTTTTTAACGACATTTCCCGTATCATCAACGTCATTATAACGAGTGTTTTCCAAAACTAAAATTTCAGTAGGCTGCAAGTTTTTAGCAACTTGTTGAACGCTGCTACCAGTGTTTTCTTCACTAAAAATAATTTTGACAGATCCAAGACGCTCTTGTAAGGCCGATACAACTGGGGCTAAACTTTTTTTTCCTTTAGTTTTGTCTTCCAAAGTTTTAATACGACTTAAATGGCTTAAAACGATGATTTTACATTTTTTATCAATAAGGTATTTTAGTGTTGGTAATGCACCATCAATTCTTTCAAAATCAGTCACCTTCCCATCCTTCATGGGAACATTTAAGTCCAAACGCACAACAACAGTTTTATGTTCAACATTAGTTTGCATTAATGTTTTTTTGTTGTAAAGCATTTTTAGTTAATCCTAGACTAATTTAGCAAGGTGAATTGCCGCCCGACAAAGTTGGTGGGCATAAGAAGATTCATTATCATACCAACTGTACACCTTGTAAAGTTTTTGACCATTAGTTTCAATCACTTGCGTTAATTTCGCATCAAAAATCGAACCATGCTTTTCAGCAATAATATCTGATGATACTAAATCATCTTCTGAGTACAAGAAACTTTCATTATCTTCAGCGGCTTGTTTCATGGCTTGGTTAATACTTTCAACAGTGGCATCTTTTTGAAGCGTTACGGTTAAATCCACAAGTGAGCCAGTAATTACGGGGACGCGAATGGCAATTCCGTTCATTTTGCCAACTAATTCAGGAATCACAAGACCAATGGCTTTAGCTGCACCAGTTGATGTTGGCACAATGTTTTGGGCAGCGGCCCGAGCCCGACGCAGGTCAGTATGTGGTGCATCTTGAATGCGTTGATCAGCAGTATAGCCATGAATGGTGGTCATAGCACCAGAAATAATGCCAAAATTATCGTTCAAAACTTTAGCAACTGGTGCTAAACAATTTGTGGTACACGACGCTGCTGAAACAATCTTATCGCTTGCATTCAAAATACAATGATTAACATTAAACACAATAGTTTTAATGCTTTTATCTTTTGCCGGGGCTGATAGCATTACTTTTTTCGCACCAGCTTGCAAGTGTAAACTTGCTTTTTCTGTTGATAAAAACTTGCCCGTACTTTCAATGACAACATCAATTCCTAAAGATCCCCACGGTAACAACGATGGGTCTTTTTCAGCAAACACCTTAATTAGTTTATCATCAACGACAATATTATTATTAGCATCAGCAGCAATTTTATTTGGTAAAACGCCTTGAGCAGTATCAAATTTTAATAAATGAGCTAAAGTTTTGGCATCTGTTAAATCGTTAACAGCCACTACTTCAACTTCGGGATTATGCATGAAAATACGATACGCTAAACGTCCAATCCGACCAAAACCATTAATTCCAATTTTAATTTTTGACATAAAATTAGTACCAACTCTCCTTCATATTATTTATGAGCCTGAATAAATCGGTTCAAAACTTAACACTTATATTTTAATACTTTAGTAGTTAAAAATAAAAATAAATATAAAAAAGATCGTCCTAATAAAAAAGGAAATCAGATCTACTTATTTTTTGGATGAATTAAGACGCTAATACTAAACGCGTCATTACCTGTATGAGCTGAAATCACTGGGGTGATAAAAGATTGTTCAATCGTTTTCACGCCATAGGCTTGAGCCACTTCTTTTAATTCGTTTAAAATCGCATTAATGCTGGTTTTATCGCGAAAAGAATTACAAAAACCTAAACGCATAATTTTTGGTGATGTTTTCGAGATTCCCAGTAATTTTTCAAATAGATTAAAACTTTTTTCAATCGCTGTCTTGTTGCTAAAAGCCCGGTCAATCAAGGTGTTCTTACCGCCATAAAATTGTAAAATTGGTTTAATTTTTAACAATCCGGCAATAATTGCTTTGATTTTGCCGATCCGACCACCGCGTTTAACTTGTGTTAAATCATTCAAAACAACCGTACAAGCAATTCGCGAGTGTCATTCCTGAATAAAAGTTGTAATTTCAGTAATTGAAGCATGCTTTTTAAGCAAATCAAGAACATCTTCAACCAATCATTTTAAGGAAATGGCAATATCGTTTGTTTGGAATAAATGTAAGTTTTTGAATGCTTTTAGTTCTGATTCTAATAATAATTTTCATTGGTTATAAGTCGCTGATAAACCGCTAGTTAGCGGCAAAATGATCACTTCATCATATTTTTGAGCAACTTCAGTCGCAAGTTGAACCATATCCATAGTCACAGGTGAACTAGTTTTCAAGTCGGCATTTTTCGGGTTGTCTTGAAGATATTTAAAAATATCAGCAGCCGATATTTCCCTGCCATCTTTTAAGTTTTTATTTTCTAGCGTAATCATCATCGAAATCACATAAACATCTTTGATTTCCTCGGGTTTAATGGTTGATGATGTATCAGTTATAATAGCAACCTTGCGGCTTGTTACATGTGATAAATTACTCATAATATGACAAATTGCTCCTAATCAAGATTATGTTATTATAACTTTTAATCACTGCATGTGCAAAAATTGGGTTAACTCAAATGATATTGACAAATTGCAAATAAAATTAAAATTTTTGTTACTTTTAACACCATTATATGTTTAATTTTTTGCAAAAATTTAGCGATAAACAAAAATAAAAACTACTAAATTAAAGTTCTTGGATGAGCGTAATAATATAAGGGTTACGTCGTTTGTTACGTCAAACGTAATAACTAACAATGTTTTTGCAAATTTTTGAAATTAGGTTCTGATTAATTTTTTTGGCGTGATTTTTATACTTTTTGAGTTCTTCATTAACCGCTTGTCTGATTGCATAACTCATTTTGGTAATAAAAGAGCCTGATTCTTTGGCAAAAAAACAGCCACGGGTAACAATGATCGGAATGTTATTAACTTCGTGTAATTCTTGATTAATCGTTAAGATTACAGTAACAATACCATCCTCACTTAAAATTTGGCGTTCTTTTAAAACTTGAGCTGAACTTTTAGAGGTTTTACTACCTTCGATATAAACCGGATCAGCAACAAAACATTGATCGGTATAAAACAGTTCACCTTGAACTAAGTGCAAAATATCTCCGTTTTTAACGATCACCACGTTTTCTTTGTCAAAGCCGACTTCTTCAGCGGCTTTTTGAACGGAACGAAACATTTTAAACTCGCCATGAATTGGTAATAAATATTTTGGCTTCAATAATTTAAGCATTAACTGTAATTCTTGTTTAGTAGCATGTCCTGATGCGTGTAGTTTAAAATTTGACGAATTTTCAAAGACGTTAACACCATATTTAGACAAATCATTAATTAAGTATTCAACATCAGCGTAATTGCCAGGAATGGGGTTGGATGACATAATCAACGTATCAGTCGGTTTTAAACTAACTCATGGGTGTTTGCCACGTGCCATCATGTTTAAAGCCGCTAGTTCTTCGCCTTGCGAACCAGTACATAAAATCATAATATTTTCATCAGGATATTTTTTAATATCTCGCGAACTAACTAAATCAGTATCACTCATATTGATATAGCCCACTTTTCGCGAAATGGCAACATTTGCTTCCATTGATTTACCCAATAAGCAGATTTTTCGACCTAAACTTAACGCAATTTCAATAACTTTATTAATCCGTGTTGTATTGGAAGCAAAGGTTGTCAAAATAACGCGACCAATCGCTTCTTTGATAATCTTATTGATATTTGCATAAATGTTTTCTTCACTAGAACTAAAACCAGGAATTTCAGCATTGGTTGTTTCACTTAAAAATAAAGCAACTTTTCGCGACGCAATTTCAGCAACTTTTTGTAAATTAAATTCTTCACCTTTTGCTTGAAAATCAAAACGAAAATCACCGCTTTCAACAATGTTCCCGTTAGGCGTTTGCACACAGATGCCAAACGAATCGGGAATGGAGTGATTCACACGGTAAAAATCAATTTTAAAGTGTTTGGTTTTGACAACAGTATCATCCGTATACACTTCGATTTTAGTTGGTTTAGCATCTTTGTGTTCTTGAAGTTTTCGAAGAATAAATTCAGATGCCATCTTCGGAGCATAAATAACAGGAATGTTAAATTCTTTTAATAAGTAAGGAATGCCACCAATGTGGTCCTCATGACCATGAGTGATAAAAACTGCTTTAATCTTATGAGCATTTTCGTGTAAATAAGTGAAATTAGCAATAATGCCATCAATTCCTAATAATTCATTATCAGCAAATTTAATACCACAATCAATAATGATTAAATCATCTTTATATTCAATACCGTACATGTTTTTGCCAATTTCTTCAAGACCACCTAGTGCAAAAATTTTAGTAGGTTCTTTATTTGGAATTGGTTTTACTAATTCATGAATCATAGAAAGAAAACTCCTGTAAAAATTACTGATGACAACCAATATAAATGAAAATCTAAACAAGCAAACAACATGTTATATGTGTAACTAATTGAGCGATAAATGTGTCAGTAACTAAAGTGCAAAAAGATGCTTAGTTGTTTTTTCATAAATCAGTAGGTTGGCAGTTGGTTTTTAAAAATATTTTCTCGAAAGTATTAATCATCTTGTTTATCTAACATCACTATAAAAATCTGTTAAAATTTTTTTCTTATAAAGTAATAAGTTCAGTTGCTAATTTATTGTAAAAAATATAACTTTGGAATACTAAATAACCGGAAAGTTGATTTTAATTTTAACCTATTTTTTTATAATGTATTAATCACAGAAAATAAATTAAGAATAATTAAAAAGATTATATAACATTCAACTAACAATAAATAAAATTTCCATGATAAATTATATTTTGATGTGAAAAATACACGCATGCCTGTAAATTTTAAATAGAAATTAAGATGGCAGTTAACTAATCACCTGCATCGTTATCTCTAAATCAAGTCATTTTAAATAATGAGGCTTTGTAACTTCGTTCATGTTTTTCTTAGATGTCATTATTTAGAATTTTTTGAATATGATTCATAAACAAATCAGGATTGTCAATAAACATAGCGTGAGATGCGTTGGGTACGACAAAAGAATGAAGATTTTTAATCTTTTTAGTTAAATGTTTAATGGTTCTTTGTGAAGGCACTAAAAAATCCTTCTCGGCTGTTATTAAATATGTTGGCGTGGTAATCTTCTGAAAAGCGTGTGTTGCGTTTTTAATCGAACGGAGCGAGACAAGACTTTTAACTAAAATTTTAATCGCTTTGTGATATCTAAATAGAAAATCAGAAAAAGCTTGAACATTTATATTCTGATCCTGCTTTGCCAAAAACCTTTTTTTGAGTAATTTAGGATTTTGTAGTATTTTCAAGGCAAAATAACTGCAAACATTAACGCAGGCAAAATTATATGGAGCTAATAAAATTAATTTGCTAACGACATTTTTTGGTAAGTTATTTTCAGCAATGGCAACCACTGAACCACCCATACTATGACCCATCAAATAAACGTTTTTTAAATGTTAGTCTTAAATTCAATTCGCAATTAATTTTCCGTATGAAATAATGTTCAAATCTTCTTTTTTGTACTCTAATTCATTATGACCAGGTAAAACAAATTCATAGTAATTATAATCTTCTAAATATTTATATAAAATCGCAAAAATACCTGCAGGAGCAGCTACGCCGTGACATAAAACAATTGTTGGTGCATGAGCAATCTTGCCCTTATGATAAAACACCACTAGATTATTTTTATAAATTGTTTTCGCTTCAAAAAAGCCTGCATTTTCTTACCTGATTATTAATCTCCATTTATCACTAATGTATACCACCATTATTTTTATTGTACAAAAATTTTAATTTAAGAAATTAATGATAATTTTACTTGAGAATCAATAATTATTATCCATCATTACAATCATTAAAATTGGATTTCTAGTTAAAAATATTCTAAACTTTCTAATTTAGTGCCGCGATTTTTTGAAAGGGTGATTTTTTTTAGGCATAAAAATATACCCATCAATTTTTTTCAATAAACTCACAACAAATAAGGCGTTTTCGTCATGATTTCGGACTAATTGTAAAAGTTTGGCTGCTTCCATGAAAACACAATTAATAATTAAAATTTTTTGAATATTTTTTGAATATCCACCCTTAACGTAATTAATACTTAGTGAGTATGGTTTATTTTCACTAATTAAAACATCACAAATCTCATCTGCCTTAGCCGAATAAATTTCAACTTTAACCATTTGGGTTTTAGGAAACAAAACGTTTAGAAGCAAACTTAATAATAAATTCATTAAAAGGGAAGATAAAAAATTAGGTGAAAAAAATAAGTTAACGCTTCAAGGGTTAGTGTTAAGTCGGGCAAGCGTTAAAACTAAACCGTTTTTGGTTTCTAATTCAATTACAGATAAATAGGCGGGGTTACTTTGAATCTTGATAAGAGCGAAACTGGCGGGAATAAACGAACCAATAATATAACTAATAATTAAAGAAATAATATTGATAACTGCTAAGCCAATTCCAATATCTTTATAGCGACTTTCACCATACCAAACAGCAGGAAAATCTAAACCACCGGTTGAACAGTCAATAATTAATAGGACAGCATAAACAACAGCTTGAAATAAACCTCATAAAATTCCGTAAATAAAAACCGAAAAATGCTTTTGAGCATCAAATTTATAATTTCAAAAAACTAATTGGACATTATGATCAGCAAGATAAGGAACCTTGTTTAAAGATAAATCGCCAAGCAAATATAATTTATTAATATTGTGAATAAAAGCAAAAATGAAACCACCAAAGGTGGATACACAAATATATAAAATGGATAATAAAGTAAAGCGTTTGCCAATTTTGAATCATCCAAAAATCACTAAAGGAATGTTAAAAATTAAATACAAACCCCAAAATAAACCATTAAAAACCCCGTAAGCTAAAGGTTCGTTCTGGGTTTTTTCATAAATAAAATAAAAGGCGATCCGACCAATTCCTTGGCTAAATGCACTAAGACCGATATCATATAAACCGGTATTTTCAACAATTAAAACGCCAAAAATTGCTGATAAGATTCCCAAAAAAACTATTCAAAAAATTTGCAATCAAAGTTTTTTAACGTGATGAATGGAAGAAAAAGTCAGAATTGAATCAACAATCCGAACCCGAACAATTGAACCTTCAATTTTAAATTGGTGTTTTGGTTTAAGGTTTTTTAACATTTTGATAATCTAATAATTTATTTTTGTGAATCATTTTTTTCGGTAATCGATCACCCGGTTATTAATTTGTCAGTTTGGTTTAAGTTAATTAAATTATTAGTATCGTTTGGGTTTTGTTTTTTCTTTTTAAAAAAAATAACTGGATTTTTTTTATCTTCTGGTTGTTTTCTAGTTAAATTAATATAACCATCAACCTTCTTAATACCGCTTAATACAAATAATGCATTCGGATCATAACGCCTAACGACATCAAGTAAATCAGCGGTTTCTAAAAACATGCAATTTGTTACTAAAATTTGCTGGGTTTTTTTCGAATAGCCACCTTTAACCTCATGAATACTTAGCGAGTAAGGCCGATTATCAGCAATTAAGGCATCAGCAATTTCTTCGGCCTTCGATGAATAGATTTCAGCACGCATCATGCGAAATTTAGGAAACAATAAATCGAGAAGAAAAATTGTAATTAAACTCATTAGAAATGAAGACAATAAATTTGGCGAAAAGAAAATCCCCGGACTTCATGCTTGTGAGTTTAAAGCAATATCACTTCGATCAATCGGATTGGCATTAATCTGTTGTAGTGCTAAACTACCAGGAATAAACGTCCCGATAATATAACCGATAACTAAGGCAATAACATTAGTGATAAATAAAAGAAAACTAATATCCTTGTAGCGTGATTCTGAGTACCATATTGCCAAAAAATCAAAGTCACCACTTGAGCAATCGGTAATTAAAAGTCCGGCTAAAATTACTCCCTGCAATAAGCCTCACAAAACACCGTATAAAAAAATGGTTAGGTGTTTTTGGGCATCTAAATCATAATTTCACAAAACTAATTGAACAACATGTCGATCAGTGAAATTAGGATTATTAATTCTTAAATCACCAAACAAAAAAATCTTATTAACATTGGGAATAAACGAAATTGCTAACGCCCCAAGGGTTGCTGTCAAAATGTAAATTGATGATAAAATCGTAAATTTTTTTCCAATTTTCAATGCTGAAAAAACAATTAAAGGCACATTTAATAATAAATATAATCCCCAAAACAAGAAATTGAAAATAAGAAACGATCTTGTTTGATTTTTTGTTTGTTCAAAAACTAAATAGTAAAAAAATCGAGCAAAGCCGGCAGCAATCGCATTTAACCCCGTGTGGTAAAGGCCAGTATTTTGAATTAAAAAAACGCCAAAAACTGCAGATAATAAACCAAGAAATAAAACTCAAGAAATTTGAATTTTTATTTTGTTGGTTTTATAAATTGGCGAAAACTTTAAAATCGAGTTGGTAATTTTAACCCGAATGTTATTGCCCTGAACTTGAACATCAAGTTTTTGTTTTTTCACATGCTTGGACATATCCCACTATTATATTAAAAAGGACTAATCTAAAATTTTAATTGATAATTCTTTTAAAAAATCTTCGTCAACAACCGCACTAGGAGTTTCCATCATTAAATCAAAGCCATGTGTATTTTTTGGAAAAGCAATGACTTCACGAATGCTTTGTGTTTTTTCTAAAAGCATCATAATCCGGTCCAGCCCTAAACCAATGCCGCCATGAACGGGTGCTCCGTATTGGTATGCTTCTAATAAAAAACCAAATTTTTCATTGATTGCTTTTTCGCTAAGACCTAACGAAAGCATCACTTCTTTTTGTAATTGCGGGTCACTAATCCTGATGGCTCCGCTACCTAATTCATAACCATTTAAAACTAAGTCATACGAATCGGCCAAAGCCGTTTTTTTATCGCTTTGATAAGTATTTATTGTTTTTTGGTTTGGTGAGGTAAACAAGTTATGAGCAGATTCGTATTGATTGGTAAGATCATTTCATTCGTATAACGGTCAGTCAGTAATTCACAAGAATGCAAACCTATTCGGATCATATAATTGAAACATTTCGCCTAAAGCTTTGCGAATTGCTCCCAATGCAGTACGCACCGTATTGATTTTTAGATCAGCAATAAATAAAAATGTTCCCTTTTCTTTCAATTTAAAGTGCGTTTTTAATTTGGCAAAATTAAGAAATTTACTAATGCTTCCTTCCTTGATTTGTTGTTCATCATAACTAATTCAAGCAAGACCGCTGGCATGATGATCTTTAGCGATTTTTTCAAGTTCTCTAATTTGCTTAGGACTAATTAAATGATTTTCCAAGTGCAATGCTTGCACAAAACCGTTTTTTGCTAAAATTTCTTTAAAAATTTTTAGATCGCTGTCAACAAAAACCGGAGCTGCATTTTTTAATAATAATTCAAAACGAATGTCGGGCTTATCACTGCCATATTGTTCCATGGCATGAGCAAAACTCATTTTTAAAAAAGGCTGTTCTAACTTAATGTTTAAAACTTCTTGAAAGACATAAATGAATAGATCTTCAACGGTTTTTTGAATCATTTCTGCAGATACAAAAGACATTTCTAAATCAATCTGGGTGTGCTCGGGCTGCCGGTCCTTGCGACTGTCTTCGTCGCGATAGCATCGAGCTATTTGAAAGTATCTTTCAACACCGCTAAGCATTAATAATTGCTTGTAAATTTGTGGCGATTGCGGCAATGCATAAAATTTATTTTTCCCCATGCGAGTCGGTACAACATAATCGCGAGCCCCTTCTGGAGTTGGCTTAGTTAATGTTGGGGTTTCCACTTCAATGAAGTCTTTGGATTGTAAGTAATTGCGAATGGCTTGTAATAAATGAAAGCGTCTAGATAAGCGCGATTGCATAATGGGGCGGCGTAAATCTAAATAGCGATACTTGAGTCGAATTTCTTCTAGTGCATCGGTTTCGTTTTCAATAATCATTGGTGGAATTTTCGCAACACTAATAATTGAAAAACTAGATAATTTTATTTCTAAATCGCCAAGATCAATATTGTTATTAGGATTCGAACGCTTTTGCAAGATTCCTACAACACTAATGACGGTTTCTCTTGTTAAGGATTGAAAACGATCAAAATCATGAAAGGATTGTTCAGCAACAACCTGAATCATGCCGGTTTTATCAGCCAGGTTAATAAAACATAAATTACCTAATTTGCGCACTTTTTTAACCCAACCGACGACCATGACTTCCTGGCGTAATTTTGTAATTTCTTTTAATGTTTTGATAAATATACGGTGGCTAAAATCCATCATTATTTCCTCTTTTGTCATCATGATCAAAGTTCGGTTTGCAAAATAACTGTTTGCTGATGTGTACTTAAATCTTTAATTACAATAGTCTGGTTATTTAACTCAGATGTACCCACAATTGCAAGGTAACGGTAATTTCAAAGCGTTGCTAGTTTAATGGCTTTATCAACCTTGAAAACACTACTATTAAAATTAATCGGAATGCCTGCCTTTTGTCATTGTGAGCACACAACATATAGATCATTAAATCACTTCGCATCTAAACCAATTAATAAAATCCGCATTGCATCTAACTCGTGCTTTTCTTCAATTAGTTTTATATCCAATAATTCAAGACAACGATCCATGCCAATGGCCAAACCAATTCCGGGATGGTTTTTTCCAGTTAATTCGGCAACCAAGCCATCATATTCGCCACCAGCAATTAAAGTTGCCTGTTGTGAAGTACTTTCGTTTTGAACAAATTCAAAAACCGTTCCCGTGTAGTAATCTAAACCACGAACGAGACGATGATCAATTTCATAAGCAATTTTTAAATGATCCAAAATTGCTAAAACTTTAGCAAATGTTTCTTTTTCTGCATTAGTTAAAAATTGCTCAATTTTCGGGGCATTTTTAACAAAATCTAACTGGCTGTCGGTTTTATCGTCCAAAATTCTTAACGGATTAACTAATAATCGTTCTTGGGATAATTGGGACAATTCATTTTTAAAAGGTAAAAAGTAATCTTGTAAACTTTTAATTCACAATTTTCTTGAATTAATTGATCCTAAATAATTAATTTTTAATAAAGTTTTGTTGCGAAGATTTAAATCAGTCAAAAAACAATCAGCAAAACTAATAACATCAACCACATCATAGATCAAATTGCCAGCGATAATTTCGACATCAAATTGGTAAAACTCGCGCTGTCTTCCAGTTTGAGGGCGTTCGTACCGAAACACCGGGCCATGAGTAAATAACTTAATTGGTAAGGGTTGGGTTGCTAATAGTTTGTTTTCGCCAACCATTCTTACCATCGCTGCAGTCATCTCGGGGCGTAATGCCATTTTTCTTGCACCACGATCAAAAAATTCATACAATTCTTTTTTGACAATATCAGATGCTTCATTTTGCCGATGAAATAGTTCAGCCCGTTCAAAAATTGGCAAAAGCACTTGACGAAAACCAAAACGTTGGGCGGTTTTGATCGCAGCATTCAACACGATTTCGTACTTATCAAATTCTTGATCAAAACGGTCTTTAGTCCCGCGCGGCTTAACTATATTCATGGAAATCAAACTTAAAATATCTCAGCATATTATAATAAAAATTAGTAAACAATCGTCATGGATTATTGTTAAATGAAAATCATTTTAACTGTTTTCATTTAGTTAACAGAAATTGAAGTAATTTATTGAAAAAAGTAGATGTTTCAATTTTAAACAAGGATCCAAATCACAAAGATTGACGTTAGTTATAAGCAATAAATTAAATTAAATGATTTGATAGACTACTTGTTATTTTTGTTTTCGTTATATTTTAGTCAAAGTAAGTAACAAACGTGTAATGAACTTAACTTCACATTATTTTCGTTAAAAATAATGTTTTTAATTTCTTTTACTGGCGTTCATTTGTTTTCGGCAAATTGTTCAAAATACGATCCATCGGTTTTTGGTTTTTCTTGAATAATCCCAGTCACATCAAATAAAAAATGAAAAACTTGTTCATTCATTTGGGTACTAACAACCGTTTTGGTCATTGCCACAAAGTTAGTTTCGTTAATTTTTAATCCACCTTCTTCATAAACTTCACGCACGGCACATTCAATTGGTAATTCATTTCCATCAAAACCACCAGTAATTGGGCAAGGATAAAAATCAGTACTGTAAATTTTTTCAGCAATTTGGGGCATTTGTTGGTAATGAACAAGAAAATCAACACTACCATTATTATAACGAAAACATAATGCGGCAATGCTATTAACATTTTTTCTTTGACAATAAAAGAAACCTTTTTCTGATTGGTATAAATCAACATAAGGCGTGTGGTGTAAAAGTTTGTTTTTAGAGCGATCAACTAACGTTTTTTTCAATTTCATATTAATGTGATTTATAAATCAAATTTTCAAATTGATTTCACGTAACTACCAGATGCTTGCGACCTGCTTTTTTTGTACGAATGGGCCATGGAACTTGACCAATTGTGATCGGTTTTTTGGTTAGAATTGCGTTGGGCATAATACTTAGCAAAAATTGAATTATACTGGTCGACTTCTGCAGCAATTTTATTAGCATCATAAGTTTCAAAATATAACCGATTCATTTTTGGTTTAAGGTCATTTTCTTCTAACGCATAGCCAAAAGTCATGCCAATTAAGGGCAACATTCTTCCTGATAAATTTAATCATTCCCTAATTTCTTGTAAATTACGGCGAACCAAGCCAATAAAACAGGTTGAAATATTTAATTGGATAGCCACATCTTGAGCCATAGTAGCGGCAATAAAAGCATCACCAGTACCGACAATAAATTGATCAAAATCATTAGTAATTAAGTCTAAGTTGTCCTGCTTATTAACATAGTCAATCCGGTTTCAGTCAGCACAAAACAAAATAAATAATGGGGCTTGAATTATTTGTTGCTGGTGGGCAACTGTTCCGGCAATCTTTTTTTTCATTTCCAAATCTTTAATGACAATTGCACTAAAAGCGTGACCATTACTGGAGGTTGGTGAAGTGTTAATGACATTAAGAATTGCTTGTTCATCTTCAGGCTTTAAAGGGGTTGTTTGGTAAGAACGAACTGAGGTTCGTTTCAAAAATTTATCGAGTATGGGGTTTGTCATGGTTTATTTTATTAGTCCTTTTTTAGATCTCATCGTTCAAGATGTTTTTTTAAATATCTTGCAGTATAAGAAATGTCTGTTGTTTTGGTTAATTTCACTAATTCTTCGGGCGAACCAGTGGCAACAATTTTGCCACCGCCAACGCCCCCTTCGGGTCCTAAATCAATAATGTGATCGGCCACTTGAATTAAGTCTAAATTATGTTCAATCACAATTACCGTATCACCGTGATCCACAATCCGGTTTAAAACCGCAATTAATTTTTTAATGTCATGGCTGTGTAAACCAGTGGTCGGTTCATCTAAAACATAAATCGTTTTTCCAGTTGCACGTTTTTCTAAATGCTTGGCAAGTTTAATCCGTTGGGCTTCGCCACCAGATAAAACGGTCGCATTTGTTCCTAATTGTAAATAATCTAAACCAACATCGCACAATAATTGGAGCTTCCGGTTAATATTGGGAATACTTTCAAAAAACTCTAAAGCTTCAATTGTTGACATTTTTAGAACATCACTAATTGATCGTCCCTTATATTTAATTTCCAAAGTTGCATTGTTATATTTTTTACCATGACATTCTTCACACTTAACATAAACATCTGGTAAAAAATGCATTTCGATTTTCAAAACGCCATCACCACTGCAGCGCTCACAGCGCCCTCCGGGACGGTTGAAAGAAAAACGACCCCGTTCATACCCGCGTGCTTTCGCTTCAGGCAGCATGGAAAATAAATCGCGAATATCGTCAAATACACCAACATAAGTCGCCGGATTGGACCGTGGCGTTCGACCAATTGGATCCTGGGAAATTTTAACAATTTTATCGACATTTAAAATTCCATCAATGGTTTTGAACGGTTGGGGCTTGGTGAATTTACGTAAAATTAATTTTTCAATTGCCGGGACAAGGGTTTGGTTAACAAGGGTGGATTTTCCGCTACCAGATACCCCAGTAACAACAATTAACTGGTTTAAAGGAAAGTGTACATCAACATTTTTTAGGTTATTTCCTGTGGCGCCTTTTAAAACAAGTTTTTTACCATTGCCCTTCCGGCGGGATTTGGGAACTTCAATTTTTAATTTTCCACTTAAATATTGACCAGTAATAGATTTTTTATTGGCAACAACTTCAGCTGGTGTACCTTGAGCAATAATGCGACCACCATTTTCACCGGCTCCTGGACCAATGTCAATCAAGTGATCAGCCACTCGCATCGTATCTTCATCGTGCTCAACAACTAGTAGGGTATTACCTAAATCCCGCATGTGTTTTAAGGTTTCAATTAACCGGTCGTTGTCCTTTTGGTGTAATCCAATTGATGGTTCATCTAAAACATAAAGTACGCCAGTTAAATGGGACCCAATTTGGGTCGCCAATCGAATTCGTTGGCTTTCGCCACCGGAAAGTGTGGCGGCACTTCTTGACAATGTTAAATAATCAAGACCAACATTTTGTAAGAAACCTAAACGATCGCTAATTTCTTTTAATGCTAGATGAGCAATCTGTTTTTGTTCATCAGATAATTTTAATTCTAAAAGGTATTCAATGGCTTTATTAATTGTTAACTCAGTAAAACTAATAATATCCAAATTACCAACCCGAACGCATAGTGCACTTGGTGCTAATTTTTTACCAACACAAGTTTGGCATTTTTTTTCAGCCATGTATTTTGAATAATACTCACGAGCTTGTTGGCTAGTGGTTTCAATGTGGCGCCGTTTAATTAAAATTGCCACACCCTCAACAACTTCACGCTTGTTATAAGCATTTCCAGAAACGGTAAGAAAATTAACCTTAATTGGTTCTTGTGAACCGTTTAAAATAATTTTTAACTGCTCTTTTGATAAATCACTTAAAGGCACATGTAAAGGGATTTTATAATGTTTTAATAATGCTAAAAAACGTTGCCATTCCATTGAAGTTGTACCAATTACATTTTTAAAATAATCAATCCCACCATCAAGAATGGACAAAGTTTTATCAGGCAACATTCGTTCTTCATCAAATTCGTAAGTAAAGCCTAAACCCTTACAATAAGTACAAGCACCAATTGGCGAATTAAAAGAAAACAAGCGTGGTTCTAATTCGGGTATATTAAAGCCACAGTGTTCGCACGCGTGGTGTAAGTTAAATGTTAATAATTTTTGGTCTAATAAAACGTGAACGTTACCTTTTCCGGCATGAATCGCATTTTCAATCGCATCATTCAAACGGGTTTTTGTTGCATCGTCGTGACGTAAAATAATCCGGTCAATAACCACGCTAATGTTGTGCTTGTTATTTTTATCTAATTCAATTTTATCATCTAGCGAGTAAATTACATCATCAATATAAACCCGCTGAAATCCCCGTTGTTTTAATTTTTCAAATTCATTTTTGAACGTGCCCTTTTGTTCGCGAACAATTGGGGCTAAAATTAGTAAGGTTTGCTCTGACTTTAATACATATATTTGATCAGTAATCTGTTGAATTGTCTGGGTTTTAATTAAACCATGACCATTTGGACAATATGGTAAGCCGATTCGGGCCCATAAAACACGCAAGTAATCATAAATTTCGGTAACTGTGCCCACTGTTGATCTGGGGTTATGAGAAGTGGATTTTTGATCAATCGAAATCGCGGGGGATAACCCTTCAATTGAATCCACATCAGGTTTTTCGTTACCGCCCAAAAACTGCCGGGCATATGACGATAATGATTCTAGATAGCGGCGCTGGCCTTCGGCATAAATCGTGTCAAATACTAATGAAGATTTCCCTGATCCTGATAGCCCAGTAATCACTACTAATTGGTTTTTAGGAATATCAATATTCAGATTTTTTAAATTATTTTCTCTAGCTCCACGAACACTAATAAAATCGTGGACACCTTTTTTTATTTCCTTGCCCATTGATATTGATCCTTAAATTAAAATTGTGGCAGTAATCATGATGCTACTTGGCTGTCATCAAAAGATTGTAGAAAAATAATAGCATATCCATAGCGGTTCTGGTTACCAATCAACAAACCTTTCACAAAATTAATCTCGTGTTTACTACTTAATTTTAAACCATCATAAATGATTAGTTTGGGACTTAATAAAAACTGTAAACCTAAATACATTCTTAGAAGATCAGCGTGGCTAAAATTATCAATTGCTGTATACAAGTAAAATTCGTTTAAATTCACTTGACTTAAAGTTAAGGCGATTTGAAATTCGTTAAAATATTTTAGACACTTTCGTTTTTGTATTTTGGTTTTAAAGTGCGTCCAGTGCTGAAATAGTTTAGTAAGTCATAAGCATCTTTTTAAAACATAATTATTAGTTGCAAAAATTCTTCAAATTTCCCCGTCATTAATCGCTTTTTTAAAAATGACCATGTTGTTTTTTTTAGCAACTTTATTAACAATATGTACTTTTTTCAAAAGTTCGTAAGCATTTTTTTTAAAATACGAATGCAATAACCGCATCTTGTCAATGCTAGTATTAAAATTGATTAAATTTAACTTTCGGGACACCAATGATTGCTTTTTTAAATTAGTTAACTTTTCTTTTAACCACTTTTTTTGGCTGGATAATAACGCAACGTGATCATACAAGTATTTTAAATAACGATCACGCGATGATTCATATTGCTGATAAGGATTATATCTTAAATTTGCAAACGTCGATTCGTTAGTTGTAGCGTCTGAAAAATTAGCCTCATCATTTCTAAAAATATTCAAAATAGGGTTATTTTTAACAGCAATTATCGGTTTGTTAAAGTTTTGTTTAATTTTTTTTCTTCATTCTAAGGAAACTTTCGTTTTAATAAACCGTGATTTCGGAAAATCAACCACACCTTTTACCGATAATTCAATATCAGTAATTGCTGAATGGTAACGTTTGTTAATGATATTGATGATTAATTTATAACGTGACACAAAACTAAAATATGGGCATGGTAAAACAAACTTACTACGTTTCTTAAAATCAAGTTGGTTAATGGTTAATAAAATTTCCTTTCACATAAAAATTTTGGTGCACGCCACTGAAAAAACCAAAATGTTTTTCGAAGTCAAAAATAAATTATGAAAATGCTTGATGAAATAGTTCGCATACAAAACCTGGTGTTTGTCAAAAATAGCAATCGCTTTCGACAATGCCGGCGATTTTTGGGAATTTTGTTCAGGAAACGATAAGTTTTCCCAATTATTAAAAATTGCTTTGTTAATATGGTCTTTTTTAAAAAGATCATGAACTGCGATTCTGTTTAGTAAACCTTGCTCAAGCATCGCTAGATGGTAGAGGTGCTTTTGTAATTTATCTAAGTGTTGTTCATAAATTTCTTGCAATAAATTACTAGCTTCCAAACTTCGCTTAAAAATTGATTGGTAAGCCTTTTTTGCAAAAATCGTCGTTAGATCTTTATAAAAAAGGGACAAAGCATCATCTTTTACCAGCGTTTTTTCATGTTTAAAAAAATCTTCCACGCTTAAATAAAAACGATCAATAAGTTCTTTGATTTGTTCAATAGCTTTTTTGCATAAATCAACTGAAAAAAAGTTTAATTTTAAAATTTTTTTAGCAAATTGAATTTGGTCTTTCTGTTTTTTAATGGCAATTTTAATCCGTAATTTTTTTGATTTTTCTAATCAGAAGGGGCTATTAAGATTCCGTCAGTATTGGGTTCGCAAGGTTTTGATTCATGATTTTAAAATGATTTTGCATTCTTTCAAACCATCCTTGTAATGACGCATGTAATCATTTTTTAGTTTTTTAACGCGGTTAATCTCTAGAACCATTTCGTAAGTTCCAATGCCGGCTTTTAAATTATGCTTGGCTAAATTAATTCGTTCATTAATGGTGTAAAAACGCTGGACTAATTTTCCAGAAGCAGAATTTTTTTGGTTATCAAGGGAATGGAAAATGGTTTTTTGACACGTAAAAGATAGATCAATCAAATCACTATCAAAGTCACGATTATTATCAATTAACATCTGTGATTCGCGCATCAATAGTAATAAGTGAGTAGTATTGATTTGCCCAACGTTATAAAACTGCAGCCTTAATTCTTTGTATGCATTATTAATTAAATATAAGCGTTTTTCAAAGTAGGTTTTTAATAATGACAATAACTCATTAGCTAATCGAATCCGGTCGGTATGATGCAAGCTTTTTATTTGCTGAATTTGGTTGAGAATTAACGCTTTTTTGAACGGATTAGTTTTTAAATAAGTTAAGTGCTTTCTAGAAAATCGATTTGGGTTTTTTTTGAAATCTTCCAAATAATGATTGCTAATAATCCGGATTCGTTGTTGGGCAATTTTTACTGACACCGCTCGCGTGTTATTCGCTTTAATTCAATTTTGGCCAAGTTTAATAATCCCACCATAAACTGTGCCTTTTCGCTGCATAACATTTGCCAAAAATTGTCAAACGTGAACCATGTCATTAGATACGATAAAACGATCATATTCATAAAACTCAAGATTCGGAGTTAGATAGGTGATAGAGCGATTGCTAGGTCGGTTAAAAACAACTGGAAAAAGAACAAAATTTAGTTCGATTAAAAGTGAACGTTGCTGTCGATTATCAATCAAAAAACTCTTTACAATCTCATTCATAAATTTGTTTAATAAAAATTTTCATTGCCTTTTTGCAGACTTTCCAAAATTTTATTTAGTTGTGAATTATCAACATAGCATGATAAACCCCTGACTGTATGGTGATTTTTGAGGTTTAACATAATAAAGTCACCTTTGCCATATAATTTAACTAAGTGATTTTTATTTAATAATAACTGGCTTTCTTCACTAGATTCAGCTTTAAATGCATAAATTTGATCATAATTTTTTTTGGATTGCTCATTATAAACTAACTCGTTAATTTGTGATACCGAAAGGATTAAACTAACACTTAAACGTTGGGCATAACCGTGAATCGTGTTTAAAAACTTTAAAACATATTCCTGATCATCCTCTAACATGTCGCCAAAATCATTAATGACAAGAATCAAGGGTTTAATTCGCTCAACAGTTGTTTTTAATTGATTATATTCATTAATTGTCGTTACTTCGTATTCTCTTAATAATTGGGCCCGATATTTTAATTCAAGCAACACTTCTTCAAATAAAGTAAAGGCGTCACCAACAGTATTAGCAACATCAGTCACTAAATGAGGAACGTTAACAAACCGTGACAAGTGACTTGATCTAGTATCAATAATAACTAACATTATTTGTTTCGCACTAAAATTAGTTACTAGCGACAAGACAATTGAAGTTAACATCATTCCCTTGCCAGAACCCAAAATACCTGTTAACAAAACCACAGGATTTTCAGCAAGGTTAACGGTGCAAATTTGATTTTGGTGCGTTTTACCAATTGCGGCAACTAACCTATTAGCTCCGAAAATAGTTTCATTAACTTGTTTAAAACTAATTTGATTGCTATAAGCCACAGGAATTTGAATTTCTAGCGAATTACCTTTTAAATAAACATCTAATTGCTTAACTTTTAAAACGCTTTGCATCTCATTTTTATATGTTGCAAATTCTTTAACAACATTAGGATCACTAAGTTCATAATACATGCTGATCATACTCGGACCACAATGAAAATTTTTCGGAGTGGCATGAATTGATCTAACGATAAAAAAATCGGTTAAATTTTGCATCCCTTCGTGGGCAAACGCTTCATTCTTTTCACGATTATCTATAAAAATATCATCATATTCCAAACCATATACCACATTACTAAAAATGTGATCCTGTAAACTATATGGCGTGGCCACTGGTGCGATTTCGTGAGAAGTGCTAACGTGTTCATGACTTTGTACTAGAGAATGTTCAGAATCCAATGAATAATTAATGTCAGTCATATCGTGATTTTCGAAAATCGGAGTGCTATCATCAGTTTTCATTGTGTACGGGTTAATAAAGTCATGAGTGTTAACCACTTTGCTGGGTTTTGAGTTTTTGACAAAGCCACCAAACCAAACAATCATTCGTTCTTTGAAGGCGATAATTTTTTTTCATTTAAGTTTCAAACCCACAATTAAAACAATAATAATGGTGAGTAAAAAAGTCAATACAAAAAATAATAATATGGGCACTTGGGCATTAATGGCTACTGCTAAAGTTCATCATAAACTGCCATTAATTAAAACATCACGTTGTCACACTAAAGTTCCGTTAACTCATGTTTGCATTCTCCACGAAACAAAAAAGTTATTTAAGTATTCTTGAATATCAATATTGTTTCTATTAGGAAACCAATCTTTAAAGTAATTAACAATCGCAAAAATTAAGGCTAATAAACCAAAAACAATTCAAGAACTATAAATTCACCGTTTAGAAATAAATGATTTTCAGTATGGTTTTTTTAGTAATAAAAAGAAAATGCCAATAACAATTAAATAAAGGTACACAAAATATTTCGCTGTTCCAAATAGGAGTAGGTCAAATAAAACCCCATCGAAAAATTCTCCTAAGTAAGGGATTCGAATCAAAAAAAGAATTGGCAAAATTACCAACAAAATTCCTGAAAAAATACGAACAACTAATTGCTTGGTATTTTTATTATCAGCAACTGTTTTTAAACGCTGTGTTCTTCAATTGTTACTGGTCATGTTGTCTACTGGTAAGAGTTTATTTTACTATCTAAACGAAAAAAATGGATGATTACAAATTAATAATAGTTGGAAGGACGATTGGTTTTTTATTAACGGCTTTCTCAAATAACTTACCGACCCCTTTTTTCAAGCTGTTTTTAAATTCACGCATTTCAAGTGCTGATATTTCTGAAGTTTCAGTTTTCGCCTTGGTTTTTTCTAGGTTTTCAACAATATCATTAATGAAAGTTTTCATCTTCGATTCAACTTCAGCCATTTTTTTCGTATCTTCTGAAACGCCTAAAATTTGGTGTTGAAAATCCTTTAAAAATTTTGTTTTTTTTGCATTATAAAATAAGGCAATGGTAATTACACCATTTTCGGCCATTTGCTCGCGTTCAAATAAAATGCTGGCCCCAACATCTTGAATACCGGCTGAATCAACACACTTTTCTAATAAGTTAATTCTTTTAGGGTTTTTACTTAAAACACCATTTAAGATACTAGCAATGTCACCATCATATAAAATCTTGATTTGTTCACTACTTATTCCCGCATGTTTGGCAACAGTTGTGTATTTAACAAAATCTTTATATAAACCACTAATCGGGATCACGTATTTTGGTTTTAATAAATTTAATAAAAACTTATGGTCCTCATCAGACGCTTGCATTGGCAAGACATCATTGGTTAACTTAAAATAGTTAACATCATGTCTGGCAATATCATCCAATATCTTGGCTTCAACAGCTTCATACCCAGCAACTCTTGGGGTAATAAAAACAAAAGTATCAGTAGCTTTGTAATGAATTTTTTCGTCTTCATTATTTGCAATTTTACTTAACTTCGCATACAACCGATACGGGTTGGAAGTAATGCAGATAATGGCGTTTTCTGATTTATCAATTTCGCCAATTGGTAAGGTAATCAGGTTACGACTATTAAAAATTTTATTCCGAATGGTGGCAACAAAAACGTTGATAAAAGTGTGCGAATAAATAATAAACGGGCGACTTTTTTGCCGTGCTAGTTGCCCAGCTGTTAAAATGGTGTAGGCATTAGAATCGTAACAGGCCACAAAAACACGACCCTTAGCATTACTGACAATTTTTTCCAAAATGCCCTTAGACTTGTGGCTTGGTGATGTGTATCCACAATTTTTACCCACACTACCAATGGCAATAATTAGCAATAAAATGTTAGTTCCTATTTTTACCACTAATTCGTTTAATTGGCTTTCAAAAGCAAAGTTTTTGTCATTGTTGGCGATAAAATCGTCAATGTACACAACGTGCCCATTGTTTGTTTTTAAAGCGAATCCGTAAGATCATGGCATGGACGAAGATACTTTAAAAGGCATGACATCAACATTGCCAATTTTAAAGTACTCTAAAGGATTAAGGGTATGGATTTCAACATCATTACCCCCTAAATTTTGAATTCTTTTTTCAACAATAGTCTGAACAACAACTTTCCCAATGATACTTGTATAAATCGGGATGCTACCTAAGGCTTGAAACAAATAACCTAGTGAACCAACGTTATCGTAAGATGGATAACCAATTAAAATTCCCCGAATGCGCTTCCGGTTTTTAACTAATCAATCAAAATCTGGAATTAATTGTTTTACTCCTAAAAGCGAAGTAGTTGGCACTAATGTTCCCGAATTAAAAATAAATAAATCTTCACCAATTTCTAAAACTGAACAATTTTTGCCCCGCTCATCTTGACCACCAAGTGCAAAAAAATTTACTCTACTCATTTTGACTCCTGCTGATAAATACGAATGATCGTGCAACTAGATCAATGATCAGTTCAACTTGGGATTAATAATATCTTAAAAAATAAAAAAGCGAAACTCGCTTATTTAATACTTAAAAACTAGCGACGTAGTCCTAAACGCTTGATTAAATCACGGTATTGTTCAAGATTGCGTTCTTGTAAGTATGCTAACAAACGTTTTCTTTTGGAAACTTTTTGGTATAAACCACGTTTGGAAATGTAATCCTTTTTGTTATTGATTAAATGTTCAGTAATTTGTTTAATTTCGCTAGTTAATACTGCTACCTGTACAAAAATACTACCAACATCTTGATCATGCATCTTGTATTGATTAATTAAAGCGGATTTTTCAGTTTTAGTTAAAGCCATACTCGCCTCCGTTTATAAAAATACCTATTTAAACTGCTGTATAAAAAATACTTTGTAATATTATACCCAAGAAATAAATAATAAATTAAAACTTTTTTCTAGTAATGCTTAAAAAGCCTCAATAAGTTCTTGTTAATAAAATTAAAAATAGTTAATTTCTAATAAGGATTATTATTGGCAACAACTCACTGGATGTCATCATCATTTTCGCAGCTTTCTAAAAAATGGCTAAAAACTTCTTGCTCTTCAGTTGACAAATCAATTAAAAGTAAAGGATCTAGTTTCAGTTCGCTATGGGTAATTTGAAAACCTGATTTTTCTAAACAGTTTTTAATGTCGTAATACGATTTAGGTGAACAAACAATTTCATAACCATCGCTATCACTGTTTAAATCAATTAATTCATATTCCATTAATAATTCTATCATTTGGTCTTCTTGGTAATTATTTAAATTAGTGTGAATAATCCCGTGCTGCTCAAAATTGATTTTAACGCTATTGGGCTTTGCTAAATTGCCGCGTAATTTACTAATGTATCCATTAAGGTTACTAATAGTCCGATTCGTATTGTCAGTAAGTGCATGAACAATGATCCCAAGGCCGCTAGGGCCATAAATCTCATATTCAACATCAACCATATCAGTGGCATCCTTATTTGAACCATTAATGTTTTTAGCAATTGATTCCCGGGATAAATTAAATTGCAACGCTCGGTCAACTGCTGCTTTTAAACGGGGGTTGGCTTCAAGATTTGGCCCCCCAATTTTGGCAGCAACTTTAATTTCTTTTGCTAATTTTTGCCAGATCTTCGCATTATTTTGTTGTTTTTTATAGGTTTGACTTGCAACTAAATGTTTTCGGGGCATAAATAATTCACCATCCTTTTTTTAAATTTTCAGCCGTTAAATTTAATTTTTTAACAACAAAATCGATTATCGTTTGTATAAAAATTTTAACAGTGAATTATTAGAAAATCAAAATTAATAGCATCACTAATGTTATTTTCACAATATTATACTTAGAGTTGAATAACAACTGTTTGTCATGGTTTTAAAAAATTTGTTAATTTCTCTTCATTAGTATTAATAATTATTTTTTTAAATTTAGGTAACTTTAATTTAACTAAATTATCAGACCAATTAGCAAGAGCCATAATTCTTTGCTTACGGTAAATTCGTTCGTATGCAAAAATATTTGGATGTTTCAAAAATCGAAATTTAGTTTCGCCAAAAAATAAAAGATTTTGTAAATTATTTTTTGTTGTTCTGAAAGCAATTAATTTTTGATACCAATGTCATATCGATTTTTTTTCCTTTATTTGGTTATCAACATTAATCTGCTGATAATTTGGATTAGTTAATAAGGATAAGTGTTTTTTTTGACTAAAACCACCATTTAAATCAGCGTTTCACTGCATCGTTGTTCTCGCATTATCTCTAGAAATTAATTTTGCTGCTTCTAAAAATTTTTCTTTATCCTTAAATAAATCAGAAGTATTAATCGTTTCTAAATCTCTAAAATCAGACAATTTATCAAAAGGGTAATTTGTCATCCCGATTTCTTCTCCGTTAAAAATAAACGGAACGCCCCGTAAAAAATGCATTGTGATGGCTAGTGTTATTGCTGATTGTTTTAAATAAACATGGCTTCCAAAAAAACTAACTTGTCTTGGAAAATCATGATTTGATAAAAATAAAGTTGGCATTCCTTTTTTAAAAGTAATTTTTTGCTGCTTTTGAATGATTTTTTTAAATTTAACTAAATTAAAATCAGATAATTCTCACTTGCTCTTTGTTCAATTGGTGGTCATATGTACAAAGGTAAAAAGCATTGATAACTCGTTTCGGTTTGGATCAGAATATAAGTTAATTTGTTTACAATCACGATTCCAAGATTCGCCAACGGTAACAATATCATTATTAAGTCAAGATTTTTTGGCTCATTCTTGAACATACCGGTGGGTTTTATTCATGTCAATTACCGGATTGTTATTACGATCAATTTTTTTTCCAATTAAATCAATAACGTCAAACCGAAAACCACCAATCCCTTTTTTAATTCAATAATTAGTAATATCGATAAATTCTTTTCTTAATTCTGGATTATTTCAGTTAACATCAATTTGTTGTTCGCCAAAAGTATGTAATAGTCAATGATTATTTTTTAATAAAGAAACTGATTTTGTCCCAAAAACACTAACCGTGTTCGTAGGTTTTTTTTCTAAACTAACATAATAATTTTGAAATTTTTCATCATTGTTTAAAAATTTTTTAAATCACTCGTGTTGGTCTGAAGTGTGGTTAGGTACGATATCTAAAATGACTCTGATTCCCGATTTTTTGCATGTTTTAACAAGATTATCAAAATCTTTTTCTGTCCCATAAATTGCATTAATTTTTCGATAATTACTTACATCATAGCCGTTATCTTTCATGGGTGACTCAAAAATCGGGCACAATCATATGGCATTGATTCCCAAATTTTTAAAATAAGAAATTTTTGTAGTAATTCCATTAAGATCGCCAATTCCATCATTATTACTGTCGTGAAACGTTAGGGGGTAAATCTGGTAAACAACAAGATTTTTAAGATGGTTATTCATATCTAGTTTTTAATTGGTAATAGGGTAAATTTAATAAAAAGACAGATCTGACACGCAAAACAATTTAACATTTACTCTTATGTTTAGTCGTTATAAATTGACACCAGATATTATAAACTAGATTAAAGGCTTAAATAAATTTTGTTAATCACAGTTCACGGTAAAATAATTCGCTAGTACAATGACGATCAGCACTTATCATTTTTAGGTTATTCTCAATCAATTTAATTGTTCTCGTTTTTCGCTAACTAGTCATTGTCTCCTAACAAATCATGGAAAAATTTGTTTTTATCTGAATTTAATGCTCGTCTTCACGCCTTTAAAAAAGCTAAAATCAAATCATTTTTTGCATCTAGTGTTTTTTCGCTATATTCATTTTCGTAAGCCAAAACAAAATGTGCTAAAAATTCAATTAATCTTTTTTTATCAAGTTCAATTTTATTGTTTGAATCAAAATAACTATATATTTCGTTTTTTAAAAATTCATGATCCATACATAAATAAATATTAATTTGTCTTTTACTGTAATCTTTCACAATATCAGCAATAAATTCTTTTTCAGTAACAATTTTAATATGTATATCAAAAGAACTACTTCTAATTTTGGTTTTTTCTTCCGGACCATTTTCATCTAAAATTTCAAATCTTAAAGTGTTAGATTCGATCGGAACAGGTTCATGATCGGGAAAATATTGATAAATTAATTCGTATTGACCAGGTCCAATTGCCGCAGCATTGTAATCATACTTAATCCGCCCATTCATTGCGTTAACATTAATAGGCTCAAAATATTTTCAACCTAAAAACCCTTTAATTTTCGGTAAGGCTTGATTATTTATCTCTTTTTTAGCAGGAGTTGTAAGATATATGGAAAACGCATAATTCTTGTAAAATTTAGACTTTGTTGTGGTAATGCTAATCTTTTCAATAATATTGGAAAAATTTTCACTGTCGTCAAGGCTTATGTGATGACCATCACTACTTATTGACAAAAGTTGATTAATATTCTGATCGGGGAGATAACTATCTTTAAGTTCTTTTTTTAAATCTTCTAAAAATTTCGAATCTATCATTCCTTTCACTGCTTTTTGTTGAAGAATTTCATTGATTTCAAGCAAACTAGACAAATTACTCAATTCTTTAATAATTTGGTTTACAAAACTATTAACTTCTGCAGTGTCTTTGATCCCATCCCGATTAGTAGTAAAAAAATCATATTTTCTGGGACCAAAAACATCTAAATTAATGACTACAAGTAAACGGTGTTCTAAAAAAGATAAACCTTCATTTTTAAGCCTTGTAAAACCTTTATGAACAATAACCTGACCGCTAACTGTAAAAATTATTGGCTTAAATTGTGTGTTAAACGTTCCAAAAGTTTCCCGGCATTTACTATCATTCACCCAGTTATTTTCGTCAACTGGTAAAATGGTATAGTAATCAATTGGACAATCAATATCTCAAAAATTTACTTTGAACGTTCCTGAATACTTTTTTTGCACATATTTCGTTGTTCACAAACGGGACTGAGCACCATAAGCATTACGATTTTGGCTGCCACTTTTATCAATATATTCCCTTCGATTTTCGCGAATATTAATTGGCAAGGCTACATTAAATAATTCAGTATTAACATAATCACCAAACATTCCTGGCTTATTAATATCTTGGCTGAAATATCTTCCTTTTAAATTAATATCAATCATCCTAACTAGTGTGCCAGATTCGGCGTTAATAAATTCTTGCACATCTTTGTGTAACCCTGAAAGATCAATTCCGTTAAAGTCTAAATTTATAATATTACCATTAGTGGTTAGATACATGTAAATAGGTAGTTTATATTTTTTAATTTTTACTTCTTTAATAACGGTATAAAAAAATTCATTATTCTTCTTAGAAATAATAATTGTTGCTGCACTAAAAGGTAAAGATGTCGAACCACCTTGTCCAAAAGCACCAATTAAATAACTCTTATCTTCATTTAACTTATTTCCATTGTGTAAGGATAAGATTGTGTTTGCAAAATCTTTTCCTTCAATACCAGACCCTTTATCAACAATATCAATTGTAGATGAATTTTTTCTACTACCATCATAGATCGCAAGATAAATGACACTATCAGCATCACGAGCGTTATTTCTTAATTTTAAATCATCATTGCTGATGTCAGCACTATGCATAATTTCTTTTTTAGATTTATAAAATTCTGGAAAAGCTTTTTGAATGATGGGTTCATAGGAATGGATATTGTCTAATGCGTGTTTTTCTTTTTGTTTTTCTAATACAGCATCAATTCCGTTTGTGATTCTTTCAATAATTCCCTTTTCACCATTAGTTAGCATTCCTATATTAGAATAATTGGATTCATTATTTCCAACAAATTTTCAATCATTTTGAATTTGCTCAAGAGTTAAATTTTTTTCTGATAAAGTGTAAATAGTTTTCGTTTTAAGAAAATCATTTAAATCTTTAATATTGTAAATTTGAAAAATATTTTTCATTTTGTCATAACTTTCGTTCAGTTTTACAGATACTTGCTAGAACATTAAATGAAGTCTGGCATGTTTAAATAAATTTACATTTAATTATTATCGACAAAATACGCTAAGACTTGGAAAATAGTTAAAAAGATTCAACAAGAAATTACCTAAAAACAATTATCACAAATTTGCAAAGGCGAAAATAGAGATTTGAGACCAATTATTTACATATTTGTAGTACGAATGCATGTGATTTAAGAGTTATAAATCATTAACTTAAAATTTTGATAATGAACTCAAATTAACAACTGGATTTATAAGAACAATATTTGATTTTGCAGAAAAGTAGCCAGGAAATACATGAATTGTTTTAGAAACTTGATTATAGATTTTATTACAGCATCTTAGTAATTCAAGGTCTACTAAAACAATTTAAAAGAAAACAAAAAAGTGATTAATTAAGTGGTCATTCTACTAATCTAAATTAAATAAGAAAGAAACGCCACAAAGGCAAATCTCAAACAGAATAAAATCATAATAAAACTAACTTAAATAATGTAGTAATGGAAACCTAAAAGAAAGAACATTTAGTTAAGTTTAGTAAAAATTTTGAATTCAAAATAACTTCAAGTTTATTTAAAAAACCAAATTACAACGTAAGATTTAATGAACAACGAAACAAGAAAAGAAAAACGATGATTCTAACTTGTGAATGTTTAATGAAATAATTAAACAGTGTCTTATAAATCAATCACGTTAATGAAAAAGTACTGGAAAACTATTTCACCATCCTATTGATAACTGAATAAATAGTCATAAATAAAATGAAATTCGCTTCATGGATTATTGCTCTTTTTACAAGAACTCATATAACATCAAAAAAAATAATTTAACTGGTATTATGCGACCAAACCTAAAACACATTCATCACCAAAAAAATTTGGGAAATATTGAAATAGTCATCGATTTACTTAAAGTTAGGTACCAATTAATTCTGATTTTTCTAAAAATTAAGAATAATATGAAAGCCTAGTTTGCTGTCTTTGGAAGACATAATAGTATAATTAAAACCACTTGTATTGGTGACAAATTTGAAAAATTATCAAAATTTTAATTACTAAAACCAACTGAAATTAATTTTTACCAAGATCCAAATACATTCAAAACGCTAATGTAAGTCATAAAACGACTCGCGATACAAAGTGTTAACGTGTGAGGAGAAAAATGATAAAAAGAAAAAAATCCAAATCCATACTTACTTTAATAAGTATCTCAACTTTTGGTTTGATGCTAGCTAGTTGCTCTAATACAGTTGAAAATTCTTCATCGCCGACTCCAAATAATAACAGTGCGAGTTTAAGTGGCAAAATAATCAACACAGACCAAACTAAAAAACAGCATCGTTTAGAATTTACAAAAGTTGTAAATAAAATTTTTAAAAATAAAAAAATTAAGGCAAGCCGTGCTCATCTTGAAAAAAATTATGTCGCATCTGAATTACAACAAAATATTGATTCGTTATCTAAATATTATGATTACCAATTACCAGCATCAATAACAATTGACAAAACATCAGTGAAGATAAAAACTAATCAAGACTCGATTTTCGTTCAATTTGATGTTAAAAACGAAAACGAATCCGTTCATGTTTCTTTTTTGATTTTAGAGTTTGATAGACAATCGCAATTCGAAAATACTAAAAAATTATTTCCAGATAAGGTTCACAGCAAAGCATACAGTGGCTTATCCATTCAAGATGCATTAAATAAAATCGTTCCAAACGGCGAGTTTGACCAATTGGAATTCAATAAAGCCTATGGCAAAAATGTGGAACTACCACAAGGCGTAAAGTTAACCTATAGTTCATCAGAAATTAATCAATTAAAAACAGCCATCGAATTTAAGTTTGCCTACACATACAAGCAATCAAATATTCAGGGTTACATCATTGTTAAGATTACGGGTTTTCAAATAACTATTGATGAATTAGCACAACAGTACCAAAACCTTAACGCTAATGCAATTACTCTTAATGGCTCAAACATAGCTGCGAAAGAAGTTTTGGCTAACCCCAAACAATATTTTCAAATTAAAATTCCTTTAATTCCAAAAGAACGAAAAGCAGGATTAGCAATTTTAGATAAGGTACAAATAAACGAAAAAGATGATTCCAAAATTGATTATACTTATAATATCAATTTAGCAGATGATTCAACTCAACCGAAAAAAGCAACAAGATTACAATTCCTGTAAGTGGGTTCTATAAATTTGCAGCCCCACCAAAAAAAACAGCAGGAATCACCGATAAGGTTACACTATTAAACCAAGACTTTTATACAGGCCAAGAAATTACGAAAATGAAACAAGTTGATGTTAACCATTTCATTAAACTTAATTGAAGTAATAGCATTGCCTATGACATTAATAACATTTTAAGATTAATGTTTTCTAGGTATTTTGAAGGTGTTGCCCAAACACAAATCCAACTTGCCATTATTAAAGGCTATGAGAATGGCAGTCGTAATTATTGAACTCCTGGTTATTTAATCGCTCACAAATTAAGTTGGATCGGTTGAAAAGGCGACGAAATCACTCCGGGTGATGTTTTAAAGAAAATTAAACCTACTCAAAATGTAACAATTAACACTAATATTGCTAATAATTCATCAACATTTAATTGAAATTGATATTTAAGTGAATTTGATATATCAGGAAGAGACCTCTTAAGCCGATGATTAACAGCAAAGATTGATGGAGCTGGAAACCTAAATTTTACATTGAGTTCAAAAACTGCCATTACTCAAAAAAATAATAAAAAAGTTGTTGCTAAGGTTTGATTAAAAACAAGTTATAGTCAAGTTGTATTACAAGGCGATAATATCTTTACAAGAAAAACAAGAATTTTTTCTAAAGAAATTGAAATTCCAATTGGGGACATTCTTTATTGATATTTTCACCAAACTAATCATTTTTTAGCTCAACATATTGTCACGTCTCTAGCACAAGAATTTTATGATCCTTTAAGTAAAGGTTATTAACAATAATAAATCCTTTTTTATTAATTAATCTCATTCAGGGAAAAACTGTTCACCATAATTGGACTCTAATCTGTAAACTAAAATAAAATTATAAGACGGTCACTTGAGTTTGATGCAGTAAAGTTATTTATCATTAATTGTTTTCTTACATTTTAATTTTTACCAAAACAATTTTACTTTTACAATTTGTACTTATTCACAATTACGTTTTTATTGAATGCAAGTTCATTACATTCAACCTTAGATAATCATTAATCATTTAGATAAAAAATGAATAATCAAGTACTTAAAACTATAATATTTATAACAAAAATATTGGCAGAATTTTACATGTTTTAATTGTTTCATTATGATTAATTTTTATTAAAACAAGCAGCAAAGCATTATTAGTGGTTTTCAAATTGAAGTTCTTGACAATCGTGATCAAGTTTGGTTGTATGGTTGTTATTCTTCTAAGAATTCTTCCTTTTAAATAATCAAGTCAACTAAAATTTAGTAAAGTTACAAAAGTGGCAAAACACAATCCAAAAAATTAACTAATATTTATAAATTTAAAAATATTAAACGATTTTCAATTGTTCATTAATATAGATATATTAAAGTGAAATTTTTCGAATCGCGACAACACTAAATTTACCAATATTGTATAATTTTAAGTAATGTTTAAAAATTTTGAAGGAGGTTCAAGTGAATAATAATTTAAACAATCAAATGCACGATTTACCAAGTGGAAATTCCAATAATCCATACGCTAATGAACATATGGATCCTAGAGCAATGAATGGGCCATATAATCATTACAATTCTCCAAACCCTGGTGATCTCCCTCGTCATAAAATAATAGGCCTTCGAAGAATCGCTATCGCTTACATATCTTTGTGGGTTATTTTAGTTGTTTCAATCATTGCTACTATAATAATTTCTGTAACTTCTGTAGCCGTGCTAGTTTCGCCAAATTCTTTTTCCATTTATTCTTCTGGGATTCTGCTAATTTTTTTTATTGCAGTGACTGTTATTGCTGCAATTTCACAATTTATAACTTTAATTATTTTAGGAGTTCAATCTGCTGAATATGCAATTTATTTTAGAAATGTAAGTTCTTCTGACTCCTGACCAGTTTTAGTATGATTAGGTTTGATTATAAATATTACAACATTGGTTGCAGCATTCATGATTTTGGGTGCTACTAATAGGACATTAATAAATCGAAAAAGTTAGCTTCTTTTAAACATCATTTTCAATAATTTATATACACATCAGTATGAAAAATTGCGAACACTTTTTATAAACAATGTTGTTTGTTAAATAAATTTGATTTATCAAAATTTATATAATAACAGTAACCAAAAGTTTTATCTTTAGTTAATTTTCAAGTATAATAAGGCAATCAATATGCATGTTGCTAAAATCTATAAAAATAGAAAGTTTTTCGATAATTATGAAACGAACTTACCAGCCTAATAAAAATAAACGTGCTAAAACCCATGGTTTTCGTGAACGCATGGCTAGTGCCTCAGGTCGCACTGTTCTAAAAGCAAGAAGACGTAAAGGTCGAGCTCGTTTAACTGTATCCGACGAAAAATAGTACCTTCTTTGAAAAAAAAATTTCGATTAACAGAACGTAAAGTTTTTGCCAGTATTACGAAAAGCAAAAAAAAGGTATTTTCGCAAAAATACTTAATCCATTTTCAAGAAAACAGTTTGCCGCACATTCGGATCGCAATTATTACAAATAAAGTTAATTTTAAATCTGCTGTTGTGCGTAATAAAATTAAACGTCAAGTTCGTACTTTTTTTGATTGTATACAAAATAAAAATCATTCTCTTGATTTATTATTAATTATCAATACAGCTTTTTTGACCGGTCAATACGATGCGAATAAAAAAGATTTTTTAAATTTAATAAACAAAGTGATTAATTTTAACAAATTTAAAAAAGGAAATTAAATGTCTAAATATTGAGCAAGTGAAATAAAATCAAAAACATTTAACCCTTTTTGATCGGCTAGTGTTGTTAACGAAAACAAGTACAAAGAGCCGTTAAAAAAAGCAAGTTTAGTTCTTTATAAATTTCTTAAAATTGCCATTTTTCTTTTTCTAACAGTGGTTGGGTTGTGAGGATGTACCCAGCAGTTTGCTGAGTCATGAGTGGGAACATCGCCGCGCCTTGGATCAGGTTTAGAAATCGGTTATAACTATGGTACAACTGGTGATTACCGTTATGACTTACAATCAAGTGGCAATACCCCATATTTTTCATTTTCTGATTTTTCATTAGCTTATGGTCCATTCTATGCATGGTTTGTTTGACCAGCTTCACAAATTGTTTTACCGTTGATGTATGCAACCCGCACGCCACTTAATTCTAATTCAACCGAGTTAGGATTTAACACACTTTTATCCATTTTTATTCTGTTATTAATTATCCGAATCATCACCATGTCAATCACTTTAAATTCGACGTTGGCTACTGAAAGGATGACAGAAATTCAGGGCAAAGTTGCTGAAATTAACGCTAAGTACAAAAATCGTAAGGATCCGCAATCAAAACGAAACAAACAATTAGAAACGATGCGACTGTACAAAAAACACAAAATTAAGTCTTCGGCGATCTTTGTGCAAATGTTTGTAACCTTACCAATTTTTTTAATTGTTTTTCGGATTGTATCGGCCCTGCGACCAATTAAAGCAACAGTTCTATTTACCATTTGGGATTTATCAAAAACCCCAACATCCGAATTATTTAGTAACTTTACTAATAATGGCTATCTATATATTTTCTTTTTATTGCTTGTGATTCCCATCCAATTTGTTTCCCAAAAATTGCCACAATATTGGGCTCAAAAACGAAACCGTAACGCTCGGGCACAATCTTTAAAAGGTGCTGAACAAATTAAAAAAACGAAACGAATTCAATTAATTTTTTCGGTTGTTATTGCCTTTATTACCGCTTTTTCTGCAGCTGGGGTTGGTTTGTATTGGTTCTTAAATTCAATCTTTACTATTTTGCAATCCTATCTTACTCACGTAATTATCCTTAAACGTCGCGAAAAAATTAAAGGTTTGTCCAAATTAGATAAAATCTTAAATCGTGACGCTTAAAAAATCAATAATTAGTTATTTAAAAAAAAACAATTTTCACCCTTCTAAAAAAATGGGTCAAAATTTTTTGTTTGATGAAAAGATCATTAACAAAATTGTGAACATTATTAAAGATAATGCTGATGGACATAATATTTTAGAAATTGGTCCAGGACTAGGATCAATTTCAAAAGAAATCGTCACGTTTGCTGATAATTATCTAGCAATTGAATTAGATAAAAGAATGTCTGATTATTTAATCAAAGAAGGTGTTTTTAAACCAAGTCATTTAATTAATGCAGACGCTTTAAAAATCGACTGAAAGTGCTTGTTTAAAAACTCTTTACCCGTATTAATGGTTGGCAACTTACCTTATTCAATATCAACTTTATTGATTGGTAAATTTATTAAATCGAACAAAATTAATAAAGCCATAATCATGGTTCAAAAAGAAATGGCCGATCGGGTTTGTGCACTAGTTAATTCTTGTAACTATAATGGGTTTAGTGTTTTTTTACAATCTAATCTAATTGTGAAAAAAGAATTTTTAATTAATGCTAGTGTCTTCTTGCCACAACCCAAAGTTCAATCGGCATTAATAAAACTTATTAAAAAACCGTTAGCAAATGATGCTGATTCTAACCAGTATCAAAATTTCTTAAAAATGTGTTTTTTACAACGCCGCAAAACCTTATTGAATAATTTAAAAAATTATTTTAACGCGGAAAAAATTGACAAAGTTTTTCAGCAACTTGCAATTCCTTTAATGATCCGTCCCCAAGAATTGTCACCAAAACTATTTCACGATTTGTATGAAGCCATTAATAACTAAATTCTTTTCATACCCTAAAGTTAATTTATTTTTAAAAATTACTAATTTTAATGATGATGCACAAAAACATAACATTAATAGTGTTTTTTTGTTATCGAAACAATTTCATGATGTCATCAAAATTATTCTTAATTCAAGTCAGCCAGGGATCTTTTATTACAACTTTAAAAACCCTGTTTTTGTAAAAAAAGATCTGGTTGATCAGATACTTTTTTTTCTGAATGAAAATTACCATAAAAATACAAAAAATTTAAGAATTGAAATTATCAAAAACATCCCTATTGGCAGTGGCCTAGGTGGTGGGTCGTCAAATGCTGCAGTCATTGTAAAGTAATATTACCAACACTTTAAAATTGCCAAAAAGGATCAACTTAATTTTTACCAGATTGCTAAATTCATTGGCTCTGATATTCCCTTTTTTTTATCTAGTTATGATATTGCCATGGTGAAAGGGATTGGCGACATCATCACTCCGATAAATTGGACAAAAACTAACCATAATATTATAATTAACAATGTTTGCTGCGAAACTAATAAAGTGTTCGCTAGATATAAAAACAATCCCAAGTTTCATAATCTCAATGTTTGGAATGATTTAATGTATCCAGCATTTGAAATATATCCTGAATTAAAACTGATTTACGATAAATTAGTAGTTAACAATAAAAAAATTATTTTGTCAGGTTCAGGCAGTAGTTTTGTTGATTTTAAAGGATTAGAATATGAGTAAAGTTAGAACGCGATATGCACCATCTCCAACGGGGTATTTTCATATTGGTGGGGCTCGAACCGCACTTTTTAATTATTTATACGCGAAGCATTACAATGGTGAATTTATTGTTCGGATCGAAGATACTGACATCGAAAGAAATGTTGAAAAAGGGGCCGAATCACAACTAGAAAATTTAAAGTGGCTGAATATCTTCCCTGATGAATCAATTTTAAACCCGACTGAAAATGGTCCTTATAAACAAAGTGAAAAAATCCCGGTATATAAAAAACTAGCATTCAAATTATTAGAAGAAGGCAAAGCGTACCGTTGTTTTTGCACAGTTGAAGAACTAGAAAGGGCACGCCAGACGGCTTTGCTTCGTGGTGAAACACCAAAATACGGGCGAACTTGTTTATTTTTGAGTGCTCAAGAAATCCAAGACAAAATTAATGCGAATATTCCGTTTGCAATTCGGTTAAGATTGCCTGATAAGACCAATTATGAATGGTATGATTTAATTCGCAAAAATGTTAGTGTTCCTTCTTCGGCAATGACTGACCCGGTGATCTTAAAATCCAATAACATTGCCATGTATAATTTTGCATGCGTAGTTGATGATCATGATATGAAAATTACCCACATCCTTCGTGGCGAAGAGCACCTTTCTAATACCCCATACCAGATGGCTATTAAAAAAGCACTAAATTTTCAAGACCAATTCGTTTATGCTCATCTACCAATCATTGTTGATGAATCGGGAAAAAAATTATCCAAAAGAAATTTGGTTATCGAACAATTTATTGAGAAATTCCGGACTAAGGGTTATCTGCCTGAAGTAATGGTTAACTTTATGGCCTTATTGGGATGAACTGATGAACAAAACCAGGATATCTTATCAATCAATGATTTAATTAAAAAATTTACCATTGAACGGGTTAATTCAGCTCCTGCTTATTTTGATATAAAAAAGTTAAATTGATTATCCAATACGTATTTTAAAAAAATGAACGATAGCTCTTATCTATCATTTGTTGATTCCTTTTTTGAAGTCACTAACTCGCTTTTAGTTTCGAAGAAAAAGGAATTAGCCTTATTGTTTAAACCACAATTACAATATGCACAAGAATTAACAAAATTAATTACTGACAATTTTCTCGTGAAACTGTCATGAAATGCTTTAAACAAAGAAGATCAAAATTTCATTAAAAACAGCCCGGCCAACAAGATCGTTTTAAACCGTTTTGTTAATAATTTAAAAAGAATAAAACAGTGGAATGAAAACGAAATCAAACAGGTCATTATTACCCTTGGAACCGAATTAAACATTAAAGGGAAGAGTCTGTTTATGCCAATACGGCTAGCTGTTTCTAACCGCAGTCATGGTCCAGAATTAAACAAAATTATTGCCATGTATCCCCAAGAAAAAATTTGCCAAGTTTTAGAAGAATTTATTCAAAACGCAGGGTTGTAATGAATTTATCAACAAGCAATAAATACCGCATATTACAAAGTGACTCGAATGCAAAAACACAGTTTCTAAAAGATCCCATTCATAACGAAATTGTATTTGAAATTGACCATAAATGAATTTATGAAATCTTAGAAACGACCGAATTTAAACGGCTGCAAAAAATTAAACAACTTGGGTTATCACCACGATTTTTCCCGGGTGCTACCCATACGCGTGCTTCCCATTGTTTAGGCGTGTATGAAATTATGCGTCGCATTTTAAAAAATCCTAGCTTTTCTAAAATCACAAACGAACAAGTAAACGTGTTATTGTGCGGGGCTCTTTTACATGATATTGGTCATGGTCCGCATTCCCATGCGTTTGAAGAGTATTTTTATTCTGACTTTTGTATCAATTATCAAAAGGGTTTTGTGCATGAAGAAATGTCCGCAAAACTAATTACTAACCCAAAGGGTGAAATTTATCCAATTTTAAAAAAACATCACGTGAATCCGCAAGATGTGGCCGACTTAATTACTGCAAATGAAAATAATAAAAATTTAACTCACTGAATGATTCAATTATTATCATCGCAACTCGATGTTGACCGCATTGATTACTTGCTACGCGACTCTTATTATTCAGGTGCTAGTTATGGTCAAATCGATGCTAATGTTTTATTACATTGGATCTACTTTATTCCTAAGCAAAACTGTGTTGCTTTTTCTAGAAAAGCAATCCCAACGATTGAAAATTTTTTAGTTGGGCGATTTCACATGTACCAAACTGTTTATTTAAATGATAAAACCGTTCTGGCTAGTGCCGTGTTATGGCTGGCATTTAAAAGAATTAAATATTTGGCTGAATACAAAAAGTTTTCCTGCACGGCTTTTGATTATATTAGTGATGTACTAAATGTTTTATTTAATAATCAGGGTGTAAACAGCATTAATATTAACAACTATTTACAAATGGGTGATCATTCTTTTGAAACGTTTTTAGCCCATATTTATGAAGCAACACAAGATCAAGATTTAAAAAATATCTTAAATTCATTTTATATCAAAAATGAATACAAAATTATTTTTTATGAGAGTAAAAAAAGACGTGACGAAATCTGGGATAGATTATCAAAACAAAAGAATAATTTAACATATTTAGCTACCAAGTATGATTGACAACCAATTAGTTTTTATGAAAAAAACGAACAAAAGTCGATTATGATTTGTGACGAATCTGGCGAAAAAGCCATTCCGATTGAAAATGAAAGTGCTTTAATTGCTAATGGAAATAAAATTTTTGAGAAACACCTAAAATTTCAGCACGGAATCCTACTACATTCAGACTTATTTAAAAGTTTTCCTTTTTTAAAAAATTAAAGGTAATTCTTTAATAATATTAACGCTGGATCGAATATCGTTTTCTAAAAGACTAAAATCAACAAATTACCAAAAATTTGCTAATTTACTTTAATAACTAAAACCATTATTTTTTAAGTACATTTTTTCTTTTAAAACAAATTGTACTTATATAATTATGTGGTAATATGATAGTAAATTTTGATTATTAATAAGGAAAGAAAAAAGCAAAATGAAAAATAACGTTCGTGGCAGTTATGACATCAATTTTAATGGTGCTCATGTTGATAAATTAGTCGCCAAATTTATGGAAGAAAATGAAGTCGAAGGATTAGCACTTTCAATTGTTCAAGCCCCTTACATTACCCGTGTAGCAAATTATGGGGTGGCTTCTTTAGGTTTGGGCGGAGAAAAACTAGTTAGTGGGAGCACTATTTTTCCAATTGGCAAAATTTCCCAGGGATACATGGCGATTGCTGTAATGCAAGCATACGAAGAGGGGTTGTTAGATTTAGAAGATTCAATTACCAAATTTTTTAGGGGTGCTGACCAAATTTTTAATACGATTACTGTAAGAAACTTGTTACAACATACTAGTGGATTAATTGACTTTACAAAACTAATTAATTACGATCCGCAAAAAGTTTATGAAAAAATTGATGTTTTAAAAATGATTTTAGGGCATCAACCAATGTATCCTGTTAATACTAAAGTTACTAGAAACCCATCGAACTTTTATTTGTTAGCGTTGATTTTAGATTATGTGACAAAAATGGCTTACGAAGACTATGTGACTAAAAACCAATTTGAACGCTTAAAATTAAAAAACACTTTTTTTGCTAAAAACAAATCGAAAAAAGAAATTCAAGAAGATGTTAATAGCATTCAAAATCATGAAAAATTTAAACACGATGCCACATTTATTGATGGTTTTGAATTTGCAACAAGTCAAGATAATCAATCCTATTTAGACTTAAATTTGCGCGGTTATAGTGATGTTTATTCCACAGCATACGAAGTTAGTTTTTGGGATATCGCTCTAGCTGGCACAATTTTAATTAAAGAAGAGCAAAATCGCAAATTTATTTATAATGGTTTTGAGTTAAACGGACAAACATACAACGCTTCATGCGGATGACAATTTACTAATTCTAAAGGTTTTATGGATATTTATGATAATGCTAGTGGTTTTACAACCTACTTATCAAGATTTACAGCACGCGAAGATTTAATTTGTGTAACCATTTTAGCCACTAAAGGCAACTTACATGCTAACGAACTAGCACGGCAAATTGCTGCTTGTTATAAAACAGACGTAATGATTGATGCAAATCAAGATTTGTTTACAACTATTGAATCACACTTAAATGCCCCTCAAACTTATGAAAAACTTCGTAAATTGATTCTGTCTAAAAAGAATACAATTTTTGCAGAAATCGATCATCAAAAAAATGCATTATCAGCGAACATGGATCTAAATTATAGTAAAACGGTCGTTTTTGGTAATCCTGTTGCTGGAACCCACTTAATGCAAGTCAAACCATGAATGGCCACAATGTTGCCCCTATCAATTAGTGTTTATGAAGATCAAAATAAACGTGTTTGAATTTCGGCAGAAAATATTGCAGAATTTACTGTTCGCTTTAATTTGAGCGAAAAACAAGAAGTTTTAAAGAACATTAAATCAAGCGTTGTTGAAATCATTAACAATGCTGCAAGTGTTTATTAATAATGTCTAGTTCAAGGAAATTAAAACCTCATCAACAACAAGAACTAACTAATTCGTCAAGAGCAAGTTTAGACAAAAAAAACATCGAAAAGTTTGATGTAATTGATCAAATATACCAATACCAAAGTGAGTCTAAACTAAACCGGCTACCACGATGATTACGAATTATAATTGTAGTTTTTTTGATAGTTTTAGTAATTGGCGTAATTGTTGGGGGAACTTTTGCAATCATGAAAGTGAATGATAAAAACCGTGAAAACCAAAAGTTGATTCAAAATAGTTTAGTAATTAATTCCAAACCAATTAATTAAACATTTGATATTTGCATGTATAGAAAAAATCAAAGAAAGTAACCTAAATTTAGGTGCTTTTTATTTTTAATCAAAGGGTTTTTTAATTAAACACTCAATATAAATAATGCTATAAAAACAGAATATCTTTGTAAATTAAGGTTTATTGCAGATAAAATAAGCATCCGTTAATTTTTTATTTAAAAATAATAAGCAGAGATGAGTCCTGTAATGTAACCATTATTTCTTGCAATTAAAACCTAAAAAAATCTCTTAAATTAAACCCTAAATTATAGCAAATGGTTTTTATTAGCATGAAAATTAATCAGTACTACTCAGTAATTAATAAAAAACCATTTAAATTTTAAAGATAATCTAAAAAAATAACACTCCGAAGTGTAAGAGTGTTACGGTAAATGAACAATAACATGGTTACATAAACTTTTTAAATTTGTGAAAAATTTGAAAAAAAATAAAAAATCTAGGCCTAAACCTAGAAATTTTTAAATTGATATTGCTAAGTAAGCCAATTATTTTTTGTCAGCACCGCCAGCTTGGGCACCGGCATATTTTTTAGTCATGTCGTCCCGTCACTTCTTAAATCCTTCAATTTGTTTTTTTAATTCATCCCAATTTTCAGATTTAAGAGCACCGTTAATGCCATCGGTAATTTTTTGTAAGTTTTCCCGTTCTTCTTTCGGCAACTGTTCGGCTTCTTTGGATGCTAAAATTTCGCTAATTGTATTGACGATACCTTCGCCTTCGTAACGCATTTCAATTCGCTCTTTAATAATTGCATCACGTTCTTTGTTTTCTTCCGCTTCTTTTTTCATGCGTTCGATTTCAGCATCTGATAAATCACTACTATTTGTAATGGTAATGCTATTTTCTTTACCTGTTGTTAAGTCTTTAGCTTTAACGTTTAGAATACCATTGGCATCAATGTTAAAGGTGATTTCAATTTGGGGCTTACCGCGTGGGGCTGGCTGAATGCCACCTAAACTAAATGTTCCTAACGACTTGTTCTCACGAGCCATCGGTCTTTCCCCTTGGCAAATGGAAACATCAACACTTTCTTGATTATCTTGGGCGGTGGAAAAGATTTGGCTTTTACTTACCGGAATGGTAGTGTTTCGCTTAATTAATGCTGTTGCAACTCCACCCAATGTTTCAATCGCTAAGGTTAATGGGGTCACATCAAGTAATAAAATGTCTTTAACATCACCACGCAACACCCCACCTTGGACAGCAGCACCGATCGCTACAACTTCATCGGGATTAATGGAGCGGTTTGGTTTTTTATTAGGAATCATGCCTTCTACAAGTTTTTGAACAGCTGGCATTCTTGTTGAACCACCAACTAGTAAAATTTCATCAACTTCTTCCGCTTTAATTTTTGATTCTTTTAAAACGTCGCTAATTGGGGTGCGGGTTCTTTCAAGTAAATTTTTGGTTAATTCTTCGAATTTGGTTCGGGTCAATTTGTATTCAGCATTAACTGGTCCGCTAGCAGTTACGGCAATAAATGGTAACGAAATAGTTGTTTCAAACTGAGCTGATAACTCAATTTTAGCCCGTTCTGCGGCTTCTTTTAAACGTTGCATCGCGATTTTTTCTTCACGAATTTTCACCGTTGGATTTTCTTTTTGAATGTTATCAACAATTCAATCAATGATCCGGTTGTCCCAGTCATCACCACCCAACCGGTTATCACCTGCTGTTGCTAAAACTTCAAAAGTGCCATCAGCAATATCTAATAATGAAACGTCAAATGTTCCGCCCCCAAGGTCGTAAACTAAAACTTTCATTTCCCGACCTGATTTATCAATACCATAAGCTAATGCGGCAGCTGTTGGTTCGTTAATAATTCGTTCCACATTAAGCCCAGCAATTTTACCAGCTGTTTTGGTCGCTTGCCGTTCGGCGTCGTTAAAATAAGCTGGAACCGTAATTACCGCTCGGGTAATTTTTTTACCAGTCTTTTTTTCGGCATAATCTTTTAAGTAACTTAAAATCTGTGCAGATACTTCTTCGGGTGATAATTCCTTATCAACCCCGTTTTCATTAATGGTAACTTTTTTGTTAGTTCCCATTAAACGCTTAATGGAGGAGATGGTGTTAACGTTGGTTAGCATTTGGCGTTTAGCAGCATCACCAACAACGATTTCTCCATTACGGTACGAAACGATTGAAGGGGTCGTTCTTTTTCCTTCGGGGTTTTCTAAAACAACTTTTTGGCTGCCTTCCATGACTGCTACGCACGAGTTTGTTGTCCCTAAGTCAATTCCAATAATAATTCCTGAATCGGCCATAATCACATTGATTCCTTTCACCAATACTTTTTGTAAATTGTTCAAACCATTGAAAATTTTACGTCATCAATTATACACAATATTTTCAAAAAATTAGCACTCAATATGAAAAAGTGCTAACTTTACTGAAAGTTTGTGCCTGGTTTATCCATTGAAAATTAATCCAAGATACGCTTATAGTAATTTATAATAAACAAAATCACATTTATTAAAATTAATGAACTGTAGCATAAATCCAAAAATTACCGTTTTAATTCCGACCCATAATTCAAAAAAAATTGTTTTGCGAACAATAGATTCGGTGTTAAAACAAACTTTTAAAAATATTAAAGTTATTATTATTGATGATTGTTCAAGTGATGGAACCTATGAACACATTTGCAAGCATGTTCAAAACAATTCGCGTGTTCAGGTTTATCGCAATGAACAAAATTTAGGGATTGGATTAATACGCAAGAAGCTCTTTGATTTGGTGACAACAGACTTCTTTTTCTTTATGGATGATGATGATTTTTTATACCCATCAGCACTAGCAAAAATGCTTAATGAATTCATTAAAGATCCGGATTTTGATTTTGTTGTCTCTAAATCAAAATTTGCTATCAAGTTTTGAAACACTTATTGAACGCTACCGTTTATGCAACAAAAATACCAAACCCCAAATCATCCATTGGAATGATATTGTAATAATTGGGTTTATTTTTGAGGAGTTTTATTTAAAACTAAATTTGTTAAAACTCAAGGCGATTCGCTTTGGTTTCAAGGCAGTCGTTATGAAGATTCAGTTCCCTTATGCAAACTTTTTTCAGCTGCTAGGAAAATCGGTTTTTGAAATGGTTATGCTGTCCAGTATTTACGCAGGAAAAATAGCATAACTTCAACTAATTCGGTTGATAATGTTATCGCTAATTTCCGTGCACTAATTGATGTTTATTCAGAATTATTTGCTTTCCAAGCAACAAAAGTTGTTGATATAAAATGGCGTCAAGCAATGATCAATGGCAAATATAATGATTTAGTTTCGACTTTTTGTGTTCATTACTCATTATTCAAAAAATGAAACAAAATGGCATTTTTTTACCAAAAACTCGAAGAAGTTAACCAACTAAGAATTAAATACAATGCTAAATTTTTAACTAAAGATAAATGACTGTCAAAAGCATTCAAAATTTTTTACTGGCATCTTTTTAAACGCTTACAGTAAATTAAATATCTCCAAAGTTTCTTTTTACCTGTTTTTAAGTTCGCAAACTAAAAATCAAGCTGATTTAACTAATTACGAAAAATTCTTGATAAATTTTAATTTTCTAGATACAATATTAATAATAACAAATTAGGAGAACAACCTATGGCACGTCGTGATGAGTTAACAAATCGAGGTCCACTCGGTGGCAATAATCGTTCACACGCAATGAATATTACCAAGCGTCGGTGAAACCTAAACTTACAAAAAGTTAATATTAAAACTGATGATGGTAAAGCGGTAAAAGTAAAGGTTAGTGCAAGAACAATTCGGACTTTAAAAAAACAAAATCGGATTATTACACCAAGTAAAATTAAACCAAAACTTACGAAATAAAGATAATAAAACCCTTGCAACAAGCAAGGTTTTATTATTTATTATTTGTTAAAAAAATTATAGATGTCTTGGATATAAAAAAGTGTCTTTGTTATTGCCTAATGAAGTTTTATACGAATTAATCATCTGATCGGTTCCGTTAATCAAATCGTAAGATTTTAATCCGATTTCAGTTAAAGCCCGGCCACGTTTCGTATTTGGATTAATGTCCATTTTTATAGCATTGGCTAATCCTAATGAAAGGCTAATATTATTTCCTTGTGGATCAATTAAGCCAAATGTTCCGAAATAAATTCCCATGATTTGATTATTTTGGTTCAGCAACATACTTCCAGAAGAACCGCCTGATAAATTCGTATTGTGTAAAACATAACTAAATCCGTATTGGCGGTACTTTTTGCCACGGAATTCTTGGATTCAGTTACGACTTAAACGTTGATTATACATGCCTAAAGGCGTACCATAATCGGTTCATTCGCGAAAACGATCCCATTTATTTTTTACATCGAATGGTTGTCCTTGATCAAGATTATTTCCATAAGAATTTAATGACCAAATCGGACTAGAACCAATAGATCGTTTTTCTAAACCTAAAGCCTCAACATTATATGGTTCTCTAAAACCATGTAATACCGGATAACCAGCAACAAATCCTCGCATTTCTTTTAATCTATCACTATGGATGTAATCAGTATCATCGAATAAACTTTTTTTAGTTATTTGATCTTCGGGTTTTCCAGATTTGAAAGTATTAAGTCGGGTGATCGCTGGAGTAATTCAACTATCGTAAACAGCCTTTTCGGCTTCTTCTTGAAATGTTAAAGGTTCATTAACGACATTAATGGAAATTGCTAAAACAGCAAAATCGATATAAGGGTTAAAATCTTCCTCACGTTTACTTGTGTCAACAACATCACCAGTTAATAAACTTCTTACTTTAACCTTTGTCTTTGCGTCAAAAAAATTAATCGCAGCAAATTGTGTTTTTGGAAGGTTTTTTAGTTTCACGTAGCTTAAGTAGGTTTCATGTAAAGTTGACGATAGTAGGGGATGATTAGAATTATCAAATTTTCCTAATGAAAACTGAACGGTTGTGTCTAGTTTTTGCTCTTTGTTAACAGTTGGTTTTGGGGGTTTGTATGGATCATTATCATCAGGATTTAGTAAACCATCTGCTACATGAATATTAGTGGCAAAATAACCGGTTCAAACAAACCCTTTATCGGTAGAAATTTTTTCAGTATTATAGTCAAACAATCAACTTGTTCCGGTTGCTGTATATGAATGAAGATTTTTAAAAGGTTGCGACCCATTGCCATCCTTATTAGCATTATAGCCACCTGAATTGATAAAACGAAGACTAAATGATAAATCATGAGCAACAGCATAAGGGGTGTTAGCAGGAATTTCATTTTTTTTATAAACTGCTTTTAGATATCCATCAATAGTAAAGTTTAATCCTGATGCATCAATTTTTTCTTGTTGAACGTGTGCCTTTGTTGCTTTCAACTGTTTGTTAGAAGCATCTTCTATAAGATCGCCAACTTTAGTTTTAGAAACAGTTATATCACCATCATAAGAATAGTATTCATAGACTATTCCAGCAAGTCGGTAAACAAATAATCGAAACGATATTTCGCCCTTTTCAGAATTAACTTTCGGTTGCTGGATTTTAACACGATATCCAGCATTTTCTAATGACTCTGGAAATTTAGGTAACAATTTCTTTGTATCTAAAACTTTATTAATTTGATCAATTGAGTACAAACTATAAACGTCAACATCTTCCGCTAACTTATCTGCTTCTTTTGGATTAACATGGTAAGTTTCATAAATATCAAAACTTTTATAAAATTTCGAAATTTCTTCTTTTGGAGAAAGCGGTAAAATAGAAGATTTTGAATCGATAAATTCTTCCGGTTTCTCATTTGCAAGAATAGCATTATTTACAGCAATTTCATTGTTTTTATTTTCTTGTTCGTCTTGATTTTCTTTTAATGTCTCATTTTCATTCAAGTTTTGCGAAGTGTTTTCTTGTGCTTGTCTTGATTTTGTTGCGTCAATTTTAGATTTATTACTATTTAATTCAGGAGTCCTAGAATTATGTGCACCGCCACACGATGTAGATAAGATTCCAAACAAAGCAGTAAATACAAAAACATTAGTAACTTTAAATTTTTTAGGTTTCTTTTTCATGATTTTTACCTAACCTTGTTTTTTTATGAATTAACGAATTTAAATAGTGAATTAATAAAAACTAAAGTAGTGAAAATTAAAAATCGGAATAATTATTCACCAATTCTTACCCTTACAACCTTGATAGCATAAAAGTGCATATACAGAAACAGCACAAAATTAATATTTTTATTTTTGTTTTAAATAAATTGATTTGATAATGTAAATTTAGCACTTAATAAAACACTTTAGTCATTTGAATCTTAGGGCAGAAAAAATTTTTATTTGAGTACGAAATGATTTTAACATATGAAAACTAGCTGATTGATGAAATTTTAAAAATTATAGCGGGTTCCCATAATTTAAATTAATATAGATATAATTTAAAAATTGAATTAACTAAAAAGGGTTTTTACGAAAATTTTAATGTTAATAAGATACTGTTGTGATTGCTTTTATTCTGTTGAATTTTGCTTATTTTGAATAAAGTCATCCTAAAACAAATATAAAAATGATCTTATAATTTTGAAATCATCGATTCAATAAATTGGCGCAACGATGAATCTTTTAGCATCATTTTTTCAACACCGTCGATTGAACTTTTTACAGTCGAATGGTCTCTTTGAAAGGTTTTACCAATTTCGGCAAGAGTCATTTTTAATTTATGTTTTAAAACATACATGCAAATTTTTCGAACATTTGTTAATTCGCTTTTTCTCGACTCTGATAAAACCCCGCTTTTCGAAACATTGTAATTACGACAAATTATTTCAATGATTCCTTCAGGATTTTTATTCAATTCAGTGGTTATCGTTCGGTATTCAGACTCAAGAATTTTATCAATGTGCTCTTCATCTAATAATGTTAAATTCTCATAGTTTGACATAACATAAAAAACGATTCGATTTAAGACACCTTCTAATTTTCTAATATCCGTGTTAAATAAATTTATAATTTTCGCAATTGCCTTTTCAGTCATTTTAAAAGCACAGTCAGCTTCTTGTAATTTTAAAGTTAAAATTTCACAAACAGTTGAAGAATCTGGTTTCGTAATTTCCACAGATAATCCTGAGGAAAAACGCGATATCATTCGTTCGTCAAAATCACGTAATTGATCGGGTTTTTTATCTGATGTCATTACAATTCATTTCTGATCTTTTACCATGTTATTAAAAATATCAAAAAAGATTTCATTGGTCTTTTCTCTTGTTGCCAAAAATTGAACATCGTCTAAAATTAACAAATCAGATATTTTTATTTTGTTTTTAAATTCTTCAACTTTTGAGTTACTTATGGCTGCAAATACTTCTCTCGTAAAATCATCAATATTGGTGCAAATAACCTTTTTTTCTGGAAAATTTTTAGAAAACTCGTTACCAATAGCGTTAATTAAATGGGTTTTACCAAGTCCTGTTGACCCATAAAGAAATAAGGGATTTCATTTGAGATTTTTTTCTGATGCAATTGCTTTTGCTGCGTTAAAAGCTTGTTTATTAGATTCACCAACAATGAAATTAGAAAAATACATGTTCTTGTTTAATCCACTGTTAGCATTAGTATTTTTTTTTTCTTTTTCCATGTTTTTAGCAATTAATTCGCTTTTGGAAACAAATTGAATGGTGTATTCTTCACCAGAAATTTCTTGAACTGCTTTATTAAATTGATCAATATATTGGGAATCGTTTAGTACACTTCGAGCAAAAGCCGAATTTGGAACAACATAAATAATATTGTTACGAAAAATTTTTGGAGTTAAATTTTTTATATGTTCGTCAAAAAATACTTCAGGCTGAATAAATTTTTTTGCTTTTAAAAGAACTTTTTTTCATAATTCTTTTAGTTTTTCCAAATCCATATTCATAAATTTATTAGTCTCTTATGCTTTTATCAAGAATCATGGTAATAAGTTTTGATAATTTAATATTTTTTTCTTTGGCAAGTTTCTTTACTTTATTCATTACGCGATCATTTGAATAAAAATGAAAGCCTTTAACAAGTGGTTCCTCTTCAACAATATCAATTGCTTCGATAATTGTGTTTTTTTTTAGATTTTTTTTTACAATTTTTAAATCTTCTTTTTCGGTTTTGTAATCACTTTCTGTGTCATGTTTTTCTGAAATTTTGTTTGAATTTTTAATTTCTTCAGATTCTGTTCTAGCAATGGTTTTATTTGTAGATTCATTAATTTCATCGGTATTTTTAGTTTTAGTTGGTGTGGAAGAAAAAATGTCATCTTCTAATAAATCAATAAATGTTTTTCGTTTTTTACTTGATTGTGAACTCATAATAACCTACTTAACTAAATTTAATATTTCTTTTGCAATAGAAATAAATTCATCGTGATATTTAGTTTTTTGTCCATTTAAAACAATTGGAAGTTTTTCATAGCCAACAGATGCTGCAGACTTTGTTGTATATGATACAAAATTTTTACTCATTGGGATTTTCTTCTTAACAAGATCTATAACTTCCGAATGCAATCTTGTTCTTAAATTAACTTTTGTAGGAACTACAAGAACTGATAATTTTGAATTTTTTTTCACTTTTAATTCGTCAATTGTTTTTGCTATTCTTCTTAAACCTAAAATAGAGTATTGATCTGGTTCAAAAGGGATAACGATTAATCTTGAAACTCTCATTGCTACCAATACAGCCAATGACATCGCTGGTGGGGTGTCTATAATTACGTAATCATACATTTTTTCAAGATCTTTAATAAGATTTATAATTGTAGATGCTTTATATTTACCTGAAGATATGTCTAAATCAATATAGTTTAATTCTGAATTACATGGAAGAATATCGACGCCGTGGAAAACATTTAAAATACATTCTTGGATATCTTTTTTTCCATATAATATATCGATTAATGTATCTTTTAATTTTTCTGGATATTGTCCGAAAGTTGCAGAAACATTACCTTGGCCGTCCAAATCTATAATAACAGTTTTAGAGGTAGGGTGAATTTTTGAAATTGCACCAGCAATGTTTGTTGATAAAGTTGTTTTTAATACTCCACCTTTGTTATTAATAAAAGAAATAATCACATGTAAACCTCATATCCGATATTAATTCTATATTATAACAATATAGATTTATATTAAAATAATATTGTGATAATATTATTTAAATACTAATTTGCTATTAATGTAATATTGTTCAAATATTATTCTAGTATTTTTTTAGTATTACTTTAATATTTAACTCTTAATTCTATAACTATATAAACAAGTTTTTCAATCCCATGCTAACTTTTATTAATATGATTAATTAACGATCAGGTATCAAACATTTAGCATTTGGTTAAACCAAAAGAATTATTCAGTATTTTCATGATGTTAGTGCAGAAAGAGGTATATATAACTAAAACAAGGGTTTAATAATATTTTTATAATATTAAAATAATATTGTAATAATATTATTTAAATACTAATTTGCTATTAATGTAATATTGTTTAAATATTATTCTAGTATTTTTTCAATGCTTTAATTATTAAGAGACTGTCTCTATAAACATAGCATCTATATAATTTACAATTTACTTCTTTATTAAATCATAGATTTATTTAATAATTTTTAAATTTATCCTTAAAACTGCTCTTGAAAAGTGCGTTAAAGATTCTCTTTTTTAGTTGTTTAAAATTACAGATGTTTCTATGATGTTTTCTTTATAAAGTTTGTTCTTAATTAATTTAATGCAAATTGTATGTGATTGATAATTGGCATCAAATGCTTGATTTATTCCTGCATTCATAGCAAAATAATTAACTATATTACTAGTAATATAGTTATAATATATTTTCTATATTATATATAAGTGGATTTTTATTCTTTTTCCTTATTGTTTTAAGAATTAAATATTTATATTTAATTCTTGTTCTATATTTACTATGATAAAATATCCTTACAGTTACCAAAACGATTATTATTTGTTACGATTTTAATGTTTGGTTTATTTCTTGTTATGTTAGTAACCTTAATTGTTTTTGTCTGTAATTTTTTTTAGAGATATCTTTTTTGTAAAACTTTTTTTTGTTATTTAATGTTTGCGTCTGTTACGACAAATAGTTAAATTATTAAAAAATAAACTTTTGTGCGTTTTTGTTTTTCTTTGGATTGTTTGACTTTTTTTTAAATCGTAGAGTGTTTTTGCATATTATTGAAAAATTTTATTTTTTAAATTTTAAGTTTTCCACAATTTTTGTTTCAACTAATAATAATATTTAATATAATATAAATCAATAAAATAATTATTAAGTAATCTAAGATTTGTCAAAATTAATTATGAAAATAACAATAAATAAAAACGTTTTGATGGAAGCTTTGAAGTTCTCCAATAACATTATTTCGAGTAGTGTTTCTAGTGCTATTTTATCTTGTGTTTTACTTGAATCGAATGAAACTGAATTTAAATTAACTACTTCCAATGGAATAATTTCATCCTGTTTTAAAATTAGTGAAAATATTGATATTGAAAATTCAGGAAGAGTCTTAGTTAAGGCCAAGTTGTTACTTGATGTGGTTTCTAAAATAAGAGAAGAAAACATTGAATTAGAAGAAATTGATTCTTCTCTTAGAATTCGAGCAAAAAATTACACATCAAATATAAATACGCTAGATTCTTTTTCTTTTCCTAATATTGATTTTGATACAAACGGTTGAACAGAAATAAAATTAAATTCTAAAACATTAGCAGTAGCAGTAAGAAAGGTTTCTCACTCGGCTTTACGACAGTCTGAAAGATTAGATCGTTTGAACGGAATTTACTTTGACAGTGAAAGTGAAAAAAATAAATTACGTATTGTTGCATCTGATTCCCTTAAACTTTCTGTTTTTAATACTCCTTACAATGGTGAACCTTTTAGTTTTTTAATAAATGCAAACGTTTTAAATTTAGTTAATTCTTTTTTAAAACTTAATGAAGAAATTATATTCTTGACTAAAGATAAAAATATTACAATCAAAACAAAAGATTTTATTCTTTCGTGTAATGTCATTGATGACAACTATCCAAAAATTGATGGACTTATTAAAAGCGAAGGCGAAACAACGTTTAAAATTTCTCGAAATAAACTTATCGAAGCTTTAGAACGAGTTATTGTTTTTGGTTCGACTGAAAAAATTTCCAATTGCAACATTAGTATATCTAAACATTTATTTTCAATTAAATACAAAAGTATCGAATTAGGAAGTTCAATCGATAAAATAGAAATTGAAGAATTTTCAGGAAAAACTATTGATCTATCTGTAAATGCTAATTTTTTAATGGAACACTTAAAAGTTTTTGATAACGATGAAATTGTTTTTAAACTTGAAAATAACTTAAAACCTTTTATGATAATAGATGAAAAAGAACCAGGTTTTTTGCAAATTCTTGTACCAACAATTAACAGTTTTTAAAATATGACTTTATACGATCTTCTTGAAATTTCATCAAATGCTAGTTCTAAAGAAATTAAAAATGCATATAAACGAATGGCAAAAAAATATCATCCTGATGTGAATAAAAATGGCCACGACATGTTCGTTCGCATAAACAATGCTTACTCAATCCTTAGCGATCCGGTTCAAAAAGTTAAATACGACATGATGGTAAATATTAGTAATGCGGCAACTTTTGAAATTTTTACTAATCAAAATCCACATTCTAATTATCAAAGTCAAAGTGATTTATGACATGAATCATTCATGAAAAACAATACACCAACAAAACAATGAAACTTCGATTCAAATTACGATTATGATTCTAGTTCCTGTGAAAACTACAACAACTATTATCAAAATTTAACTATTGATGGTTTGGGTGCATTTTTAGACAAAGATATTTCACAAGCTTTTTACGAAATTTACAAGGATTTCAAGATTAGTCTTAATTTACAGCGAGTTTTGTTATCAAGACATGAAACACGTACAAATTATGTTAATGCTTCTAATCTTGTCGAATTTTTAAAGATTAAATACGACTATAATGCTTGGATTGAAACTAAGCGTTTTTTTGATATCGAAGCGATTTTAGAGTTAACTCCTGAAGAAATTAAAAAAAGTTCAAACATTCGGATGCCTCTGAAAATTAAAGTTATTAACGAGGATCGACGACATGAAATTTGACACGAAGAATTAAGAAACTACGCTTTTACAATTCCGTCAAATACTCAAAACGGAGAAATAACTGAATTTTTTAATAAAGGCAACAAAGCATTAGGCTGGCAAGGTGATTTAGTAATTACAATGCGAGTCGTTCCCAAAATTAACAAACGGCTCAAAATTTATACGAATATTTTGAATACCGATAAAACCCATTTGTGATTTTTTGTTCCAAATAATCAAGTGGAAAATCCTAACAACCGGATTTTTGATTACAAAACATATGAGTACAAAGATTAATTTTGAATGAAGCAATTAAGCATTAAAAACAATGTTACCTAGTAGATGTTTAAAAATTAGCAATAATATTAGTTTTCATTCTTGAATCATGTCACCTGAAAACCCACGGTTTTTAAGTAAATAGATTTAATAATTTAATTTATTTTAATAGGCTTTCACTAAATATAATAAAATGTTACAATTGTTTACGTGTTGTACTTAATTAAAGTTGATGAATTTAAATTAAGTTACATTATGTATTAAGAGGATCATGAACCAGATAGTTAAACTAAAAACTCAATTTATTACACTTGGTCAATTATTAAAACTAATCAATAAAATTTCAACAGGAGGAGAAGTTAAAAACTTCATTAGTACCCATCAAATTATCATTAATGAAGAAATCGAAAAACGTCGTGGTCGAAAATTGTACGAAGGCGATATCGTAGAAATCGACGATGAGGCCTTTCAGATAAGTCGTTAACTTTTCATTAAACAAATAAGGATAGAAAATGGCTAAAACAGAAGAAATAGCTAATTATAGTGCTGATAATATTAAAGTTTTAGAAGGACTGGAAGCGGTTCGAACAAGACCTGGTATGTATATTGGATCAACAGGTCAAGATGGTTTACACCATATGATTTGAGAAATCGTTGACAATGCAATTGACGAAGTTATGGCTGGCTTTGCCACCATCGTGAAAGTGACAATTTTGGACGAGGAAAGAGTTTTCATTGAAGATAATGGCCGGGGAATTCCTACCAATATTCATCCAAAAACAAAAAAATCAGGTGTTGAAACAGTATTGACCGTTTTGCATGCAGGTGGTAAGTTTGATAACACCAATTATAAAGTTGCAGGTGGACTTCATGGAGTAGGTGCGTCTGTAGTTAATGCATTAAGTGATTCATTTAAAGTCTGGGTTTATCGTGATAAAAAAGTTCACTTTATGGAATTTGAACGCGGCGGAATACCGAAAGGTGAATTAAAAATCATTGAAGAACTAAACGAGTTGCGTACAGGAACATCAGTTGAATTTCGACCAGATTTTACGATTATGGAAAGGTTTGAATACGATTCGAAAAAAATTCAAAATCGTTTGCAACAATTAGCTTTTTTAAACAAAAATTGTCGAATTATTTTTGAAGATAAACGAGTTGGAAAAGAAACAAACCAAGAGTGGCTATACAGTGGTGGTATTAAAGAATATATTGAATACCTAAATTCGGAAAAAGAACCTTTAATTCCGACTATTATTTATGGTGAAAAAGAAGAAAATACAAAAGTTTCAAACGAATCAAATAAGTCTTATAATATCAAAGTCGAAGTTGCTTTTCAATACAATAAAACCTACAATAACTCAATCTACACTTTTTGTAATAACATTCATACAGTTGAAGGCGGAAAGCACGATGATGGCTTTAAATTTGCTATTGCAAAAATTGTAAATAAATATGCTTTAGAAAAAAAGCTTTTAAAAAAAGAAGATGGAGATATTAAAAAAGAAGATATTTGTTCGGGATTAACTGCTATCGTTTCGGTTAAACACCCCAATCCTGAGTTTGTAGGTCAGTTAAAATTAAAACTTGGAAATTCTGAAGTTCAAACTCTCACAAACAATATTGTTAGTGAAATTTTTGAGCGCTTTATGATGGAAAACCCTGATGAAAGCATTCCAATTATTCAAAAAGCAATTGTTGAAATGAATGCACGTAAAAAAGCACTGGAGGCTCGGGAATTAACAAGAAGAAAATCGCCATTTGATTCTGCTTCTCTTCCTGGTAAGCTCGCTGATTGTTCAACAAGAGATGCTGAAATATCTGAAGTATTTATTGTCGAGGGAGATTCGGCGGGTGGTTCGGCCAAAATGGGACGCAACCGATACTTTCAAGCAATCTTACCGTTACGCGGTAAAATCATAAATGTTGAAAAAATTACATCAGAAGAAGCTTTTCGTAATGCTGAAGTTGCAACAATTGTAACGGCGGTTGGTGCCGGGGTTAATCCAGAATTCGATTTAACAAAAATTCGTTATAATAAAATCATTATTATGACCGATGCTGATGTGGATGGTGCCCACATTCGGACGTTATTGTTAACATTTTTCTTCAGATACATGCAACCATTGATTGAAAACGGTCACGTTTATATTGCCCAACCACCTTTATTTAAAGTTAGTTTTGGAAAAACTAACCTTTACATGAATACGGAAAGTGAATTGGAGGATTGGAAACAAAAAAACCCTAATCAAAAATATGATTTGCAACGCTATAAAGGATTAGGAGAAATGGATGCAGTCCAATTGTGAGAAACCACAATGGATCCTGAAAAGCGCGTATTACTTAAAGTTAGCATGGAAGATGCTGTAGTGGCTGATAAAACTTTTTCACTTTTGATGGGTGAAGATTCTTCACCACGAAAAGATTACATTGAAAAAAACGCTAAAAACGTTCGTAATATTGATCTTCAAGCATAACCTTATATTTGACTATAGAAGGATAAAGTAATAATAATGAAACCTGATGATATTAAAAATGAAATTCGTTCAACCCTAGAAAAAACGGTTATTAAAAACGTCTCAATTGCTTCTGAACTTGAAGAATCATTTTTAGAATATGCCATGTCAGTAATTTTAGGCCGGTCGATACCTGATGCTCGTGATGGTTTAAAACCAGTGCATCGCAGGATCTTATATGCTGCTCATGTTGGGGGCATGACATCTGATAAACCTTACAAAAAATCAGCAAGAATTGTTGGTGATGTAATGGGTAAATTTCACCCCCATGGCGACGAAGCAATTTACAAATCCATGGTGCGAATGGCTCAAGACTTTTCAATGCGTTACACACTAATTGATGGCCACGGAAACTTTGGTTCAGTCGATGGTGACCCAGCTGCCGCTTCGCGTTATACTGAAGCAAGATTATCAAAAATGTCGGCTGAAATGCTACGAAACATCGATAAAAACACTGTGGATTTTATTGATAATTACGATGCAACTGAGCAAGAGCCACTAGTTTTGCCATCACCATTCCCTAATTTATTAGCCAACGGTGCATCAGGAATTGCTGTTGCGATGTCAACTAATATTCCACCGCATAATTTAAGTGAATTAATTGAAGGTATTCAACTGTTAATCTCTAATAAAGATGTTAGTATTCAAGAATTAAAAAAAGTTATTAAAGGTCCAGATTTTCCGACTGCTGGCGAAATTTTAGATGATTCAGGAATCACTAACTATTTTGAAACCGGCCGCGGCACTGTAACGATGCGCGCGAAGGCTCACATTGAAACCCATTCAAATGGCAAATCATCTATTATTGTGACAGAAATTCCCTATGAAGTAAACAAAGCCGATTTAACTGAAAAAATTGCTAATTTAGTAAAAACTGAACAAATTGATGGTATTACTGATTTGCGTGATGAATCTTCTCGTGAAGGGATTCGTTTGGTGATTGAAGCAAGAAGGGATATAGTTCCGGAAGTTTTACTAAATCAATTATTTAAAAAAACCAATTTACAAACAACTTTTAGTGTTAATTTACTATCAATTGTTAAAGGTGAACCGAAACTTTTAAACGTTAAACAAGTTTTAGAAATTTATTTAGAACACCAAATTGAAGTCTTAACAAGAAAAACCGAATTTGAATTGCAAAAAACCAAAGAACGAGTGCATGTTCTTGAAGGCTTAGTAATTGCTACCAAAAACATTGATGCAATTATTAAAATCATTCGTGAAGCATCTAATAATGAAGTCGCGATGCACGATTTAATGGAAAAATTCGCTTTAACTGAGATTCAAGCAAAAGCAATTTTAGAAATGCGTTTGCGTAGTCTAAGCGGCTTAGAACGGGAGAAGTTACAATCAGAGTTATCCAATTTGCAAGCACAAATTAAAGAATACGAAAGCATTCTTGCTAATTTTGACCATAAATTAAGAATTATTAGCGAGCAATTAGACGAAATTAACAAACGTTTTGGTGACAAGCGAAAAACCGAAATTATCCAAGGTGTATCTTCGTCAATCGATGATGAAGATTTAATCCCGGTTGAAGATGTCGTTGTTACCATGTCAGTCCAAGGTTATCTAAAACGCATTCCAGTGGATACATATCGATCGCAACGCCGTGGTGGAACCGGCGTGAAAGGAATGAATACTTACGAAGATGATGATGTAAGTAAATTATTAATTTGTTCAACCCATTCTGATCTATTACTTTTTACTGATAAAGGAAAAGTTTACCGAGTTCGAACTCACCAAATTCCGGTTGGCTCAAGAATTGCTAAAGGTACACCTGCACAAAATATTATTGATATTGAAAAGGATGAAAAAGTGCAATCTTTATTATCTGTTGATGAATATCAATCTGGCTATTTATTTTACTGTACCAAAAAAGGTGTGGTGAAACGAACAAAGCTCTCTGAATTTGAAAGAATTAATCGCAACGGTAAGATCGTAGTTAGTTTGAAAGAAAACGATAATTTATTTTCTGTTATTAAAACAACTGGAGATGATGAGATTCATATCGGGATATCTAACGGTAAACTAGTTCGTTTTAAAGAAAAAGATGTTCGGGCCATGGGCCGAACAGCTGCAGGTGTTCGGGGTGTTCGTTTAGATCCTAAAAAAGATAATGTTATTGGATTATCTTCATCAGCAACTGGTGATCTAGTTTTATCAATTGGCGACAATGGTGTAGGTAAACTTACCGATCGGTTATTATACCGTTTGACCAAACGGGGATCTAGCGGCGTTGTAACCTTAAAAGTTAATGAAAAAACCGGCAAAGTGATTTCTACCAATGTTGTTAAGGGAAATGAAGATTTATTAATGATTTCATCAACTGGTAAAATTATTCGAATTGGTTTAAGTTCTTTATCATCAATTGGTCGGGGCACTTCAGGTGTTAAATTATTTAAACTTAAAGAAAACGAAAAACTTCAAGCGGTTTCTTTATTCGCGGCCGAAAATTCATTAGATAGCGAAGGTGATTCACCGAGCGAAATGCATGAAGTAGAACATAATATTGAAGATGCATCACAAAACAGCATAGTAGATGTGACAACTGTTCAAGAAGTTAAGAATGATGAAAACGAAGATTCAAATTCTTAACAAATAACTAGACAATTTTTAATAATCAATACTTTAATTTTAATTCTTAGATTAGCAAACCAATAACGAACCTTATTAAATGAACAATAAGTTTTAAACAGCGAAGATAACACTTATCAAAATTTAATCAAATTAAAACTAATGTATAATTAATATCGTTATAAGAAAATTATGTTAGATAAAGCATTGTTGAAAACTAATATCGAAGAGCTTAGACAAAAATTTATCAATCGTGGCTTTGATTTAAATTTATTAGATGAATTTTTAAAACTAGATAAACAGGCCAGTAGTCTGCTTCGTTCAATCGAAACGTTAAATAACCAACGAAATATCTTAGCCAAAAAGATTAGTTTAACTAAAAGCACAGATGCTACAACAATTAAAGAACTGCAAAAAGAAGGAGCGAAACTAAAATCAGCTAGCGAATCACAAGAAGCAAAATATAGAGAAATTTCTAAAAGAGTTGAAGCAATTGCTTACATCATGCCCAATTTGGCAGATGCTAGTGTTCCAATTGGAAAAGATGAAAAAAATAATTTAGAAATTTTTAAAGATGGTATCAAACCGTCTTTTAAATTTAATCCTAAACCACACTGGGATTTGGCGAGCAATCTTGACTTAATTGATTTTGAAAGAGCGACAAAAATTACAGGTAGCAGGTTTGTTACTTATAAGGGCTTAGGAGCGAAATTAATTCGGGCACTACAATCATTTACGTTAGATGTTCACACGAAAAAATATACAGAAATAATGCCGCAAGTTATTGTGAATGCAACCTCCTTTTATGGCTCTGGCCAGTTTCCTAAATTTAAAGAAGATGTTTTTAAAATCGAAGGGTCTGATTATTATCTATCATCAACTTCAGAGGTTCAATTAATCAATTATCATCGTGATGAAATTTTGGAAGAAAAAGATCTACCTAAATACTTTGTGGCTTCAATCACAAACTATCGCTCTGAAGCTGGTAGTGCTGGCAGAGACACCAAAGGCGTGATTAGACAGCACCAATTTTATAAAACCGAATTAGTAAAAATTTGTTTACCCAACGATTCAAAATTAGAACACGAAAAACTTACTCAAGACGCTGAAAGTATATTAAAACTCTTGAAACTTCCGTTTCGTCGGATTATTTTGTGTACAGGTGATATGGGTTTTAGTGCTAGCAAAACTTACGATTTAGAAGTTTGATTACCTTCTTACAATAGTTATAAAGAAATTTCATCATGTTCTAATTGTGGTGATTTTCAAGCACGAAGGGCCAAAATTCGTTATCGTGATAAAGTATCCAAGAAAACTTCTTTTGTTCATACTTTAAACGGCACTGGAGTTTCCATCGACAGGCTGTTTGCGGCTATTGTGGAAAATTATCAACAAGCAGATGGAACAATAACCGTTCCCAAAGCATTAATCCCTTATCTAGGTGTAGAGGTCATTAAATAATGGATCATAAGGGACTTTTTGTGACCTTTGAAGGACCTGATTGTTCTGGCAAGAGTACAGTTGTAGAACGATTAAAAAGAGAACTTGATCCGTATTTTTCAAAAGATGAAAATCAAATTTTTAATCTAATCAACAAAGAGAGACATCCTGAATTTTTTTTTATAAATGAACCGGGTGGAAGTGATATTGGTGAAAAAATTCGGGAGTTATTACTTTCTAATAAAAATAAAATGAAAAGCATGACCGAAGCGTATTTGTTTGCTGCTTCACGGGCGGAGTTATTTCACGGTACAGGTTTAGATTATCTAAAGAATGGTGATGTTGTAATTTGCGACCGTTATGTTGATTCTTCAATTGCTTATCAAGGGGCGGGAAGAGAACTTGGCGAAGATTTGATATTTAAACTGAATGCACTAGGGGCAACAAATAATTTAGAACCCCAAAAAATCTTTTTTTTTGACCTAAAGCCAGATCTAGTTTTAGAGCGCATTAAAATGCATCGAAATGACCCTGATCGTTTGGAACAATTGGATGTAAATTTCCACAAACGTGTTTATGATTCTTATACTAAGCGAATGAAAAAATTGAAAAAACTGGTATTTTCTATTGATGCAAATCAATCTAAAGAAAAAGTTTATAATGATGTTTTTCAAGAATTAACTAAAATTATTAAAGATCATTATAGAAGTAAAAAACACCATAAATAATTTATGCAAATAAATTTACCAATTTTGTCGCATGCTGTTTTAGTAACCGAATTAGAAGGCAGTTACTTTAATCTGTTCTTACAAAAATATATCAAAAATATTGTTTGTAATGCTAAGGTGGATAATTCTTTTTGCGATACTTGTTTATATTGTGTTAAAGTAAATACCAACACTTATTTTGATTTAATTGTGGTCGACGGCGGAAAACAAATTATTTCCAAAAATCAGATCATTGAAATTCAAAACAAATTTTTAACAACTGGGCTAGAACATTGCAATCAAAAAATTTATGTTTTAAAACAAATCGAAAACACTTACCCGCAAGGAATCAATGCCTTACTTAAATTTTTAGAGGACCCACCGCGTAATACATATGCGATTTTAACTACTAGAAATGAACAAACCGTTCCATTAACAATTCGCAGTCGTTGCCAACATTTCTTTTTAAAAAAAATCAATTTTGATTGATCAACAATTATCACCAACAATAATCTAAAAAAAACCGATATTAAAATTTTACAAAACTTATACTGAACAATCGATGAGGCTATTGAAGCAATCAGTGATAAAAGTTTTTTTGAATTGTCTGAAATTGGAAGTAAGCTTCTAAAAGCAAAGAAGAGTTTATCAGAAGTTAGTTTTTTATTTGAAAAATTTAAAAAACTGTCTTACTTACAAATTCGACGATTGTTAAAATTTATTATTAAGAATTTAAAAATTTCCTGTTGGGGAAAACTGGTTAATCTTAGTAATGATATCGGTTTAAATCCAATTCGAAGTAGTATTTTTTGACAAATTATTCAAGAAATTGAAAAGTGTAAGCGACATGAATAAAACAATTTATGCGTTAAGTACAGCACCAGGAACCGGAGCAATTCACATTGTTCGGGTTAGTGGTCCGAAAACATTTGATATTTTAAATAAAATTTGTAAAACTGAAGTTTTTATTAAACATTTTCACATTCAAAGAAATGTTATTTGAAATTCAAAAACGCAAAAGGTAATCGATGATGTGCTCTTGATGAAATTTGTCGCTCCTAACACATATACCGGTGAAGATTTAATTGAAATTAATTGTCATGGTAGTATGCAAATAGTTCACCAAATTTTTGAACTTTTAGCAGCAAATGGAGCGATTTTAGCAACTCCTGGTGAATTCACTAAAAGAGGTTTTTTGAATAATAAAATGGATTTAACACAAGCAGCAGCAGTTGATGTCCTTGTTAAATCGTTGAACCCTTATTCGAGGGCTTGCGCGTTAGCATCGCTTTTTGGAAAAACTTCTGAACAACTAACAGTTTTTCAAAACGAAATCTTTCAGTTAATTGGCACAATTGAAGTTTTGATTGATTATCCTGAATATGAAGATTTAGAAAAAGATCTAAACACATGAATTAATAAAACAAAAAATCTAAAACAAAAACTTATAGCAATAATTAACCAATCTTCCAGATTAATTAGCATTAATTCTGGTTTTAAAATTGCTATTATTGGTGAACCAAATGTTGGTAAGTCTTCTTTACTTAATGCCTTGGTTAACAAAGAAAGAGCCATTGTTTCGAACGTTGCTGGAACAACGAGAGATGTGATTGAAGCTTATCTAGAAATTAATCAATTTTCAGTATCATTACTTGATACCGCCGGTATTCACGAACACCGTTCACAATTAGAAAAAAAGGGAATCGAAAAAACACACGAAACGATTAAAGAAGCTAACCTTGTGATTTTAGTTCTAGATGCTAATAAAAAAAGCTCGAGACATCTGGAAATTTTAAATGATTTAACCAGACTAGAGAAAAAATATATTCTCTGCTATAACAAAAAAGATTTGATTAAAACAACCCAAATAAAACCAGAAAACAATTGTGTTTTGATTAGTGCGAAAAATAATGAAATTAATGATCTGATCCACCAAATTGAAAGTTATTTAGAAGAATACAAACAATCAGCAAGCAACCTAATGTTAAATCAAAAATGACAAATTGATTTAGCCAATCAATGCGTTTATTTTTTAGATGAATTCGAAAAAATCTGCATGACTCATCCCTATTTGGATTTGATTATCGAGCCTTTGAAAAACGCAAATGAAAGCCTTTTAAAAATTCTTGGTAAAATTCAAAATTATGATTTAATTACTGAAATTTTTAAAAATTTTTGTTTAGGAAAATAAGCATGAAACTATATGACACTCACTGTCACTTAATGGTTGAACCATTATTAACAATCAATGATTTAGTTTTGAATACTGCGATTGAAAAAAAGATTTTTATGAATGTTGTTGGCTTTGACCTAGTTTCTTCAAAACAAGCGATTGAATATGCCGCCAATTATGACTTTATTAAAGCGTGTGTTGCAATCCACCCTAATGATGTGCAGAACCACGATCTCCAAGATTCCAAAAACACTTTAGAAAATTGGTGCAAAATATACCGAAAGCAAATTGTCGGCATTGGTGAATGCGGCCTAGATTTTCACTATTCTACTGAATTTAAAAACCAACAATATGAATTTTTAAAAATGCAACTAAATCTGGCTGTTGCATTCAATTTACCGTTAATGCTTCACGTTCGCGATGCTCATGATGAAATTGTTAATTTTTTAAAAAAGTATTCGCTGAAAATTCCTGTTATTTTTCATTGTTTTAGTCAAGACGAAAGAATTGCTAAACTAATTTTATATGAATTGAACCATCTCGATATTTATTTTTCAATTCCTGGTATTATTACTTTTAAAAACGCAATTAGTGCTCAAGAAGCCGTGAAGCAATTGCCATTAGAAAGATTGCTGGTTGAATCGGATGCACCTTGATTAGCGCCAACCCCCTTTCGTGGTAAAACCAACCAACCTAGTTATGTTGAGTACACAATTAGACAGATTGGTTTGTTAAAAAAGATTGATCCTGAAACTGTGGCTACAATAACTTTTAACAATGCTTGTAAAATTTTTTTGAAGCGTTAATCTTCAACAGCTTTTAATAATGAATTTAGTTTAAAGCCTTCAATTTTATTTACTACGGTTTCCAAATGGGTTTCACTAACAATCCGGGCAGATTCGGAGATCTTGTTTGCATCTTTTTTAATGCTTTCGGCATGTTTTAAAATATCTTCAGTTTTTGTTCGAATATTTTTTACAGAATTATTTAAGATTTCAGTTTTCATCTTCTCAAAACGTGACTGAATATCTTCCTTTTTTGCAAAATCAGGAATGTTTAGTTTTAGTTCTTCATTTTTCTTAAACAAGTGCCGCATTAATCCTAAAAAAGTGTTCGTAAAATCGGGACGACACATGAACATGTTGTTTTTTTCTTTTACCATCTGTAAACTAATAATTTCTTCTGGTTCTAATTCTGTTACTAGTAAAGCGTATTGGGTTTGATTTTTTTGTGCATCTTTTTCTAATTTATTGAAGTGAGCCGAATTTTTTTTCCCAGCTACTGTTAGATTACTTTGAGTTTTTGCCTCAATAGTTACAACTGGAATAAAATTATTACTTTTTTGTGATTTGATTTCAAAAATAAAATCAGCCCGAGTATCGTCTTCATCGGAATTATGGGAGGTGGTTTGTTTAACCAAACGACAGTCCTCTAACAAACCAAAACTTTCTTCAAAACTTTCTTTAATTCTTCGTTCTAAATCTTCACCTAATAGTTTCACATTGGTATTTAAGGTCTTATACTTTTCCGTGTAACTTTTTTTGAATTCTTCAATTTCCTTAAATTTATCTTGTTCAATTTTTGATTTAAACTTTGTTATTTCTTGTTCAACTTGAGCTGTTAAAGTAACTTCTTTCTTTTCGAATTCTTGTTGTAAGATGGTTTTTTGATATTCATGATCCTTTTTTAAATTTTCACGTTCATTATTTAACTGATCGTTCTTATGTTTGTATTCTTGTTTGATATTTTCTAACTTATATTCATGTTCTTGTTTGTAATTTTGCAATTGATGTTTATATTCTTCATGTAAGAGTTTTTCTTTTTGTTCAATTTTTTCTTGTAAACTCTTTTCTAAATTTTCATTCTCGAGTTTTAATTTATCGACTGCTTCTTTTAATTGAACATAATGATCACTTGAGCGAAACTCGTTTTCCCAATGTTTTTTATCTTGTTCAAGTTTCTTTCGATAACGGTTTTCCAATAAATTAGTAATTTCGGTTTCAATTTTGGAAGTATCAAATTCTAATAAATCCTTAATTGAAAACCAATCACCTTTGCTTGCGTCTTCTTGTAATTCAAATTCATAACCATCTAAACTAAGTGCAGCAACCCTTACTTTTTTTGCCATATTTATTTTCTCCAATACTATATGTTATGCCTGGATATTATATTAAATTTTAGTTTAAGTTAGAGAGAAGTTATTTTTCAGTGAATTTTAAACCCAGGTTTCTTTAAAAAAGAAAACTAACATTTTTATTTTCTTAATAATTCAGAATCTGAAAAATATATAATCTGTATAAAAAATAACCAGACATTGTTCACAAATTATGACTTTTACTGTTTCGCATTACCTTGCTTTCATTTTAATTTTCTTGTTTATTATTGCATTAATTGTTTATAGCATTTATGCCTTTATCTTTGTTAGAGTGCGTAAAAGTGTTAATCAACTTTATAAAGATCAAAACACTTATAATGAATTATCGGCTAATTCTTTTATTGGGGCTACCAAACCTTTTGAATTACTATCAAGGAATAAGCGATATCTAGAACATGTTGTTACTTATATGAAAAATTTTGATGCTCATTATAAATCACAATTAAACACCACACTAGCATCAATCAATGAATTAACCAACTTAAAAAATCATTTTGATTTGAAGTTTGCAAAGTCCACATCGGCCCAAATTAATAATTATTTTCTTGTTTTAAATGATCTTAAAAAACATTTTAATGAGTTAACTGTAAACTCATCAATTTACCAAAACAGTGCTTCACGCTTGGTTGTAACTTACCGAAATCTTGTTAATAATTTATCCTTGTTTTTAAAACAACACATTTTACCTAAATATGATAGTGTGATTTTTAAAGATTCTTTAAATAACATTTCGTCAGTTTTTAATGATGCAGACGATTCATATAACACTTTAAAAAACGACATTTTTATTAAGAATATGGAAAATTTACGTAAAGTGATTCACTCGCTACTAGTGTGTGTTAATAAACTATATACCCTTGATAAAAAAAATGATTATGTTAAGTTTTTAATTAAAGAAATCAATCTGCATTACCAGCAATCACGAAAAGATCCTAATGTTTCACAGTTTTCGCAACTAAACGGAATTTATCGAGTGATTAGCGAATCATCGCTTTCTGTTCAAAAAGTTGACGAACACTTACACTTATTTGAATTTAAAGAATCAGAGGTAAAAATTCAAGATTTACTAACAATTTTAGTGCCGCTTAAAAAACATTTATATGATGAAAGCCACGCTAAGCAAATCATTAATTCTGGTTTTGAAAATTTCATTAAAAGTGCAAATCTATTCGAAACTAAATATCACGAGTTAGCCCAAGCAATTAACAAAGTCGGAGAAAATTTTTCTCGAGACGTTGAGATCACGACACGAACGAATCAAATTGACCAACATCTTAATGAAATTCGTGAAGCAATTCAGTCAATGCAATTTGAACGCGAACAACAAAAAGATGATTACAGTGTTCTTTTAGAAAAAATGAATTTCATTATTTCAGCCATTTCCACCCTTCGCACTCGCCTAGAAGAATTAATTTTAATTGCTGATAAAAAAATGAATATTTATAAAAATGTTATTTACGGTATTAATAACTTAAAATTAAGATATTCACAATTAGAGTCGATTATTGAAAATAATAAATTTTTTCCTGATCAATTGACAATAAATGAGTTTTTAACGCTTAAACAAGAAGTTGATTTAAAAGAGAAAGCATTATATTCGGATTATAATCTAGCGATTAAAAATTTTGATGAATTTGCAAAAAATGCTAATAAGACATTTATTAAAACACTAAAAGTAATTGTTGATCTTGCTACACTAAAAGAAATTTCGCGAGCAATCTTTTTATATTTAAACAAATATCGTTCTGAAAGTTCTGACATTCAAAAACATTTGGTTTTAATTGAAGAGGTTTTCGATGAAGGTGATTACGAAAAATGTGTGCATAGTTTGATTCGAGTTTTAGAAATCATGAAGCAATCAGCAGCTAAATTTAATATGAATTTAAACTAGGATTTTTTACACTTAAACTTATATCACTTTGCAGAAAGGTTTTTGTACCAATCTAATTCAAGTAGGCGGAGGTGCACTTTTGACCGTCATGATCTCGCCCAGATTTCAATGCCAATTCTAGTTAAACTTACTATAGCAATGACGATATAGGAGATAATGTAACCAACAATCATAACCGCTGGCCATTTAATCTTTAAGATTTGTTCAACGCGACTATATTCGCCTCCCTGTTGTCAATCTGCTTCTAGCACCCCTGTTGTATTTCCCATAATTTTGGGAATTAATGCCACCATAATGAGGATATAAGAAAAATAAAATAAAGCGAAGCCATGCATGTGGATTAAAAGCGTTTTTTTTCAATTTGTCGTTCAGCAAATCACCATCAGACTAATTAGCATGGACAAATAATGTATCATGAAATACAATTCGCCACCGTGGTAGCCGACAAAAATATAGATTCAGATCCCTTTGGGGTAATTAACCGGGTTGCCAACATCGTGAATAATTTGACCAAATAAGGTGATTGCTGCTCCATAGAATCCAAAGGGTGCTAAGATTTGAGCAATTTTTTTCTTTTTTAAAAATAAAGATAAACTTCCAAAAATAATATAGAAAGGACAAAGATCTAATAATAGCAAGCGACTGTAATCAAGACCTTCTAAAGGTCGGTTCGGATCAGGTGGTGGCATCAAGGGACTGCCAAATAAATCGTAAAGAATTTTACCTCTTAGTTCGGGAACTAAATACTGAAGTTGACGTCCAAAAAAGGCATATCCAAAACCGATCAAACCAACAATAATTCAAAATCATTGATTACTAGCTATTTTTTTTGTTTTGGGACTAATAAAAATGATAAATAAGGCAGGAGTAGCAATAACGAATACAAAAATGATAGTCATTGGCATTTTATTATTTTTAAATAATTATTAGATTTAATTTTATCTAACAATTAAATTTATGTGATCATTATGCAAAACTAAGATCATTACAACGACTACATAATGAAAACACTCATTAATAAATTGGTTTATTTTAATGGCGTCAATAACTGTACCAATTTTTCTTAAATACCGACATAAATTTCTTTAATTTTACTTTCCTATACTATAATGCTTAATTGCATTAAAAAGGAATATTTTCGGATGACGCGTAAGGAAATTGAAAAATTTATTGACGACGATATAACTTTTATAACAGGCTTAAATTTAGTAAACCGGAGATTTGTGGTATTACTAAAAAACAAGAGCTCAACTTTAAAAGTAAAATTTTCAGTTTACGAGTCTTCGAAAAATCAAAATGTTAGTTTAGAGTTTAATCAAGATAATCAATTAACTAAATATACATGCAGTTGTGCTAACTTTAATCAACAACGTAAAAAATGTATCCATTTAGCGGCAGCTCTGCTTAAGTATTTTCCCGAACCAAATGAAATAAAATTAAAAATTAATCAATTTTCAGATCTTGATTTGACTAGTTTCAAAAGTGAATCTTGGAAAAAAGTAAAATTTGTTTTTGAAAAAATTAAGGATGAAACTTTTTCAAAGAAGCACTATTCTTTATTTTCTGTCGAAGCATTAATCGATGGCAGGAAAAAATTAGCAATTTTAGCCACTTACCAACTTTTTAATGATTTTCCTAACCAACTTAATTTAATTGAATTGAATGGTACTGGGCATAGAGTTGAAAGTAATTCATTCAACCAAATGGATTTACAAATTTTTCAATATTTAATTTCGAACCAACCCCAACAATTAATTGAGAAGACAGATTTAAATATTCCAGGAAATTCATTTTGGATTAGCGATAATTTGATCGATAAATTATTAGCAAAATTAAAGGAAGAATTGAATTCTAAAGATAACTATATTGAATTAGTTAACAAAAAAGCAAGTGCTTTTTATTTTGTTAGTAAAAATTCAAAGAAAAGAATTGTTTTAAAAAACTTTAAATCTGATAACTATTACTGTCAAATTCAAGCTTTTTTGGATGCGGAATGAATTAATGTTTTTGCATCCTGGACCAATAAAAATAAAAAGATTTTTTTTTTAGAAGATGCTGAAAGCCTAGCTTGAAAGGGCAAGTATAACGAAACCGTTAGTTTGTCAAACTGTTCGATTATTGACTACTATACTTTTTATTATTTACGCCAAATTACTGATTTTTGAATTATAACTAAGGACAATATTTTCAAAAAATTATTTGAATATTTACCGAAAACCTTTTATGAACTATCCTACAGTTCAAAAAATAAATTGTTTGAACGCAAAATCAAGTTTTTATATTTCAATGAGGGCTTGCCTTTTAGTGTTTTGTCTTGTGATAAAGAAATTAATTTGAAAGATCGGCTTGCCATTTATGAAAAAACCATTGTTAATTGTGCTGATATCAAAACGAAAGAGACTAAAAAATCACTAAATAAAGATGCTTCTGCAAAAATCACTGCTAGTTTAATTGAAGAGATTGTTGGCTTCTTTAAAAGTTTTCCAAAAACCGATTTAATCCAATGCAAGATTGATAAAAATTTAACAAATGAAGGTTTTTTACATTTTAATTATTCAAATTTAAAAAAAATTACAATTCAAAAAGGTCAGAAAGGCAAATTAATTATCCGCTGCGATCGTGTTAATTTTAGTATTTCAGAACTTAGTGCGATTTGCAAAGAATATAATGGTCAAAACGATTTAATTATCACCAAAGATTGTTACTATCAATTAAAGAGTCCTGAAAATATTTTATTTTGTGAATTTTGGTCAAAATTTGATTTTTATGATGCTAAATCTGATGGTCTAGGTACTTTTGAATTTCCCAAATTTCGAGCATTTGATTTATTATCAGCTTTTGGGGATGACGTGGAATTATTAAAAAAATATGCCGATGATTCGGTAATGGAGTTAATCGAGTCATTCCAGCAAAAACATCATAAAAGCGTTAGGGACAAACTAATCGATAAGCCCTTTGACAAACTGCTGCGTGATTATCAGAAAGAGGGCCATTTATGAATGCGAAAATTACAAAATTATTCCTTTGGTGGGATTTTAGCTGATGATATGGGTTTAGGAAAAACGGTTCAAACCATTTCTTTAGTTGCACACGCTTATTATGCTATTCCTAACGATATTCCTTCATTAATTATTGTTCCGACATCCTTATTATTGAATTGAGAATCCGAATTTAAAAAGTTTGTTCCGGAGTTAAAAATTACTACAATTCGTGGAATTCCAACCGATCGACTTCAATTAATTGCTAACAATAAAACCGGAGTGGAAATCACTTCTTATTCTTATTTTAGACGCGATCTGGAAGAACATCAGAAAAAAATTTATAAGTTTGTGATTATTGATGAAGCACAAAATATTAAAAATCATGAAAGTAATTTATCGAAAGCGGTCAAAATGATCCATGCCAGTCACCGATTTGCTTTAACAGGAACTCCGATTGAAAACAGATTAACTGAGTTATGATCCATTTTTGAATTTATTACCCCAGGTTTGTTTGGAACTTATCGCGATTTTGTTCGTGATTACGAACGGCCAATTATCAAAAATGAAAATCAGTATATTACCGATCGACTTAAGAAAAAAATGAACTTTTTTATTCTAAGAAGGGTTAAAGAAAAAGTTTTAAAGGAATTACCACCAAAAACCGAAACTGATATTACTGTAGAATTGACTCCCGAACACCGTGCAATATATGAAAATCACTTGAATCAAACCCAAGAAAAACTAAACAAACTAATTCAAACAAATAAAGGTAATAACGTCCGCTTTCAAATTTTAAAACTGATTATTGAACTGCGCCAAATCTGTTGTAGCCCCTTAATTAAAGGATTTAGTTTCGAAGGGAAAAATGCGAAGTTTAATGCCTGTTTAGAACTTATTGAAGAAGCGGTTGCTAACCACAAAAAAGTATTAGTATTCACGCAGTTTTTGGGAATGATTGATTTATTTGAAACTGAACTTAAAAAACGCAAAATCACTTTTTTTACTCTAACTGGTTCGACGCAAAAAGACAAAAGAATGGCATCTGTGAACCAATTTAATTCTGATGATACACCTGTGTTCATCGCTTCATTAAAAGCAGGTGGGATCGGGTTAAACCTTACTGGAGCAGAAGTTGTAATTCATTATGATTTGTGGTGGAATATTGCTGTTCAAAATCAGGCGACTGATCGGGTGCACCGGATTGGTCAAAAAAAGCCTGTACAAGTTTATCGGATTATTGTTGATGATTCGATTGAACAAAGAATTATCCAAATTCAAGATTCCAAAAAACATTTAAGTAAATCGGTAATCAGTGACGACAAAAATCTTTTGGATTCGTTATCAATTAATGAGTTAGTGAATTTATTTAACCCTAATCAAGAGGTTGCTAAAAAGTACTTTGAAAAAGAAGTTACTGACGAAACTTAATTATCAATATGTTTAGGATTTTATTGGCGAGAATGCATTGTTAGTCGTGTACGTATTCAAACATTTGCTATACCAAAAAATAATCATGATTTCACCATATAAATTTATATTTTAAACACATTCAAAATATGAAATTTTAATTCTTTATTCAAACAATTTCGAAACGGTTGAGAAGATATTCAAGTTTTTTATTTGCATCACGAATCGTTGCATTATTTAAAATAAATTTAACACGAAAACAACTATCGGTTTTGGAGATTTTTTCTTTCACTAACTTTGTGATTGTTAAAAACTTTTACAATTTTAATGTATTTAAAAATTGTTAAATTTTCAAACTCATTATAGATATCATAACTTCGCCTTATTTTTAAATTAAAAGTTTGAATTAATTAAAAAATTAAAATCTTTTTAATTTATTTTTTACCGAATGATCTTTTGCAATTTAAAATTTACATAATTAGTATTATGGGATTTAATTATGAAAATGACTTCAAAAAAAAATAATTTGAACGAACTAGCAATTAATACAATTCGAATGTTGGGCGTAGAAATGATTGAAAAAGCAAATTCAGGTCATCCTGGAATTGTTTTAGGAGCAGCACCAATGATGTATGCATTATTCAAGAATCACTTGAATGTATACCAAAAAGATTTGAATTTTATTAACCGTGATCGTTTTATTTTAAGTGCCGGACATGGTAGTGCTTTATTGTATGCAACGATGTTGTTAGCCGAATATCCCTCCCTTAGCATGGATGATATTAAAAATTTTCGTCAAATTAATGCTAAAACTGCCGGACACCCCGAAAAACACTTATTACCTGGAGTTGATTTTGGCACTGGCCCACTAGGACAAGGAGCAGCAACTAGTGTTGGTTTTGCGATTGCTGAAGCAAACATGAATGCACGCTTTTCCACTTTAATTGATCATTATACATATTGCATACTAGGAGATGGTTGCTTGCAAGAAGGTGTTACTCACGAAGCATTAGCGATCGCTGGCAGATACAAACTTCATAAATTGATTTGACTTTTTGATTCTAATAACGTGCAGTTAGATGGAAATGTTTCTGATTCAACTACAACTGATTATGCAAAATTAGTCGCAGCCCATGACTGAGATTATCTTTTGGTAAAAAACGGCATGGATCACGAAGCAATTGACCAAGCAATTACTAAGGCAAAAAACAACAAAAAGCCAACTTTTATTGAATGTAAAACAATTCTTGGTTATGGTTCAACGGCAGCTAATTCGCATGAAGCCCACGGCAGCCCGATTAGCGCCGAAGGGATTAAAAAACTGCAGGATTTTTTCAAATATCCTCACGAACCATTTGCAATTGATCAATCATTACAATCACATTTCAAACCAATGTGAGCCCGTGGCGAAGTTAAATATAAAAAGTATGAAAAAAACCTAAAAACGCTTGAATCACAAAAACCAGATTTATACAACGCGTATCACAACCAACTAAACAAAAAACTGAATTTTTCGCTTGCAGATCTAGATCATTTAAAAATAAAAGATGTCGAAGCATCACGAAACATTGCGGGTGAAGTTTTTAAAATCGTGAGCAGTTTAAATCCGAATGTTATGGTCCTAAATAATGATTTATCAGGCTCGACGAAAATTAAACCTGCAAATAAAAATAATTTTGATTTTAATAATTATCGTGGGCAAAACATTAATGTTGGGGTTCGTGAATTTTTAGCGACTGCGATTTGTGCTGGAATTGTTGCCCATGGCGGTTTGCTAGCAATTACTTCGACATTTATGAGTTTTGCTGATTATTGTAAACCAGCATTAAGGTTAGCAGCAATTAATCAAATCCCAATTGTTTGCTTGTTTAGTCATGATTCGATTTCAGTGGGCGAAGATGGACCAACCCACCAACCAGTTGAACAATTAACAATGTTACGAACAATTCCTAATGTAAATGTTTATCGCCCCGCTAATTTATTTGAATGCTATCACGCATTTCATCAAGCATTTATTAGTGATTTTCCTTCAGTAATTGTTACTAGTCGTTCCGGTTTTACACAATCTAAGCCAGTTGATATTAAAGCAAACGGGTTACAACCTTATTTTGTCTATGAACCTCAAGGCAAACCAGAATTTTTAATCTTTGCTACCGGTAGCGAAGTTGGCCTTGGCATTGATTTGGCAAAACGCTTTCAAAAAGATCAAATTCACGTCGGGGTTTTATCAATACCTAATATGAATATTTTTTGGAATGAACAAAACCCATTTTTTAGACTTATTAAAAAACTTGCTAACCATAGCGTTCTCATTGAAGCTGGCACCCCATACTTATGAAAGCAATTTTTCAAGCACGTCATTGGCATCAATCAGTTTGGTATTTCAGGAAAACCTAGTGATGTTAGCAAATATTTAAATTTTGATGAAGATGGTATTTATCAAAAAATTTCTGAAATTTTTGGAAACAAAGCATAATTAAGTCAATTCAAAAAATTAGAACAGTTTAATTAATCAAGGTTTATTTTTATTAAATATTCGTAGAAAAATCAGATAAGAATAGGATAGTTAATTTTCGAACTTTTTTAGGATAATTTTGGCTGAGGATTTTTAAGATGAAAAAATACGATGCAATCAACCAAAATGCTCCAGCGACTAAAAAAGATTTATTTGATAACTTTTATTTTTATGTTTTAGCAATTGTGAATAACATTATCAGACGTTATCCTGCAACAAAAAATTATCTTGAATATCAAGACCTGCGAACCATTGCTTACATTATTTTAACTGAAGCGTGGAGTAAATTTGATGATCGTAAAAAAACCGCATTTAATAAATATTTGGCTCTATATGTTAAAAATTACATTCGTACCTACATTCGTGATTTATTATTTGATAAGGAAAATTACACCCCAATTGCTATTTTAAGTGAAGAAAATCTTGATGTAATTTGTGCTAATAATAGTTCATGAAAATATGACCCTAATAAATATTTAGAAATGAATGAAATAAATGAATTGATTGACAAAAGCTTACAAAAATATTCCAAAAAACAGCAAAAAATTTTAAGACAAATTATTAATAACCATACGATTAAAGAAATTAGCACTAATTTAAAGCATTCAAGAAGAAAAATTCAATATTTAAAATCGAGTTTTTACCGAGATTTGTCTTACTATCTTTCTAAATCGGCTTGCATTAATTTTGTATAATTAACACGTGGCATCAACCACGTTAATTGGAAGGTAATACTTTAAAAAACTAACAAGTGCTTTTGTCTTTAAGTTAGAATATTGGAATTATTTTAACTTGCGTTTATAGATAACTGGTTGCGTTACTATTTTTAAAACTTGATTGTACAAAACTAAAGCCGGTAAAATTTATTAGACTAAAAACGGAATTTTAAATTTATTGGTGATAGTGTGTGTTGTATTTAAAAGGGAGTCAATATAGATAACCTTTGTTTGTGAGTTTAGGGTATTCAACTAAGTAAATTAACTGTTTTTACCCTGGAGTGATACCAGGGTGCTTAGTAAAAAAGAAGATCGCATTGTTGTTTGTCGCGATCTTCTTTTTGCTTAATTATTCAAAAATTAAGAGTTATTCACTCTTTAAAGTATTTGCTAATTTAATAATTTGTTCTTTTGGCATGAATCCAGGCGTTGGTTGACCAACCATCTTTCCTTTTAAAAAGGCAATTGTGGTCGGAATGGAAAAGATTTGAAATTCTTGGGCAACTTCAGCCACAACATCAACATTTAATTTAGCAAAAGTTACACCAGTAACTTCCTTTGATGCTTGTTCAAATAACGGTGCCATCATTTTACAAGGACCGCACCAGTCAGCATAAAAATCAACAAGAACGCGTTCGTTTTCTTCAAGTGTCTTTTTAAACTCTTGGGATGAATTGATTACAGTCATATTTAATAACCCTTTATAGTTCTAATTTATTTATAGTACTTAGTTTATAACAAGAATATTTTATAACCATTTATTTGCTTAAAGAAAAAGGTGTTAAAGAACTTACTTTTTTTCACTTTTTTTCACTTTTTTGCCCCGATTTGATTCGATATATCGACATTTTGGAAACCCCGAGCAACCAACAAAAGGCTTACCTGTGCGATTGGCTTTTCTTTCAATCAATTCTTTATTACATTCAGGACATTGTCGATCTAGTAGTTTTGGCTTCTCTTTTTCTTTTAAGGATTCATTATAACGGCAATCAGGATAACCAGAGCAAGCGATAAATTTTTCGCGACTACGCCGGTTAAAACGGTAAATTAAATCTTTATCACATTCTTTACAATTACGACCAACTTTTTCAGGCGGTTGTTTTTCAATGTTTGCTATTGCTTTATCCATATTTTCTTTAAACTCCGATCAAAATGATTGTAAATAGTGGAAGTATTCTTCTTTACCCTCGGCAATTTTATCTAACTTGTCCTCCATGTTTTTTGTGAATTCTTTGTTGATGATTTTCGGAAAATTATTTTCAAGTTCAGTAATCACCTTTCGACCCAAAATTGTTGGGACAAATGCCCGGGCTTCTAAGTTGGCATAACCACGATCCAAAGCAATATTAGACATCTTCGAATAAGTTGATGGCCGACCAATTCCGGCTTTTTCCAAACCCGCAATTAAAGACGCTTGGGTATATCGTGGCGGCGGACTAGTTACGTGTTTATTAATATCTACTGATTTTGATTGGTATTTATTGCCAATTTTTAAATCATTAAGTGGTAATTGGTGGACTGGATCTTTGTCATCATAATGGGTGTAGATTTTTTTATAACCATCAAAATCAATTTCCCTACTAGTTGCATAAAATTTATTTTCATTGTTAATAAACCGAACATCAACCCGTTTATAGCGAGCTCCGTTCATAAATGCCGCTACTGTTCTGATTCAAATTAGTTTATATAAAGCATAAAAATCTTTTTCTACTTTATCTTCAATTGATTCAGGCGTAATGGTTATATCAATTGGCCGAATGGCCTCATGGGCGTCTTGAATAGCAACTGTACTTGTTGCTTTCTTGGTTTTCGCAACTGATTTTGATAAATATTTTTCACCATAATTTTTTAAAATGTAGGCTGAAACACTTTTTTGGAAGTTGTCTGAGATCCGTACACTATCGGTACGTGGATAGGAAATCAAAGCAATCTGGTCACCATTAACGTTTACACCCTCATATAAGCGTTGGGCAACAGCGGTAATTCGTTTACTGTTTCAGCCCAATTTATTAATGGCATCTTGTTGCAAGGTTGACGTTTTGTATGGTTCTTTTGGAGATCGAGTAATGTATTTAGGTTCATCAATCGCATAAACCTCAAATTCTTTACTTAATGAATCTTTCACCGCATGAGCATCTTTTTCTTCTAAAAAGTCAATACCCGATACTTCTTTGGGTTCATCATATTTTAGTTTACTTGCTAGTTTTGGTGAGATCTTACGCAGAATCAAAGGTGCGTTATTTTTCAAAATAACATCGACAGTTCACCATTTTGTTGGAACAAACGCTTCAATTTCTTTTTCACGGTCTTCTAAGAATTTTAAAGCAACTGATTGTACGCGTCCAGCCGATTCAGCCCACAATGTGGATTTAACTAGTTTTGATAACCGAAAACCAATCATCCGGTCAATAATTCTGCGAGCAAACTGACTGCGAACCCATTCATTGTCAATGTCACGAGGTTTTTCTAGGGCACTAATAATGGCTTCTTTAGTAATTTCATTAAAGACAATGCGCTTGCATTTCTTTTGATCTTCCTTATTAATAATTTCATAGACGTGTCACGAGATTGCCTCACCTTCCCGATCAGGGTCACTAGCTAAGTAAATTTCTTCGGCAATTTTTGCTCGCTTTTGGATGTTGTCAATAATGTCTTTTTTTGATGTCTCATTTTTAGTACGTGGCTTGGGAACCACCCAGCGGGGCTCAAAGGTTTCTTCATCATAACCACCATTTCATACCGTTGGCAAGTCCCTAATATGCCCAATCGTAGCGACAATTTCAAAATCGCTAGGTAAATACTTTTGTAAAGTTTTGATTTTGTTAGGCGACTCGATCACTAATAATTTCATTTCTGATTTCTCCATGCAAAATACATTAAAAATATACTTAATAAATTTGCTTCCAAAGATATTTTTTAAGGTTTTTTTACCTTATCTATATATAGATAAATAAATATGGTATTAAAATCAATCAGTTAATGAGGTTGAATTTAAATAAATTCAGAATTAAAATTATCAAAATTTAGTCTTTTTTTAGCCAAAATTTACTTTTTAAAAATTATGTTCAAAAAAAACTAATATTGCAGTTTTGACAAGATTGCTTCAAGACATTTTTTTATCATCAATTACATAATTTTTAATTTTTATTAATTTGAAAAAGTAAAATTGCTAGATTTAGTTTTTAATGACTACAGATCATGGTGACTTAAAAGCGGCTATTAATAATTGAAGGCAAGGATTAGTTGCTGCACACTGTTGTGGTTAACGGCATTGAATTGCATAATGGTTTTGCTGGCGGCAAAGCGCCACCAATTTTGGAACCATTAAAATTGTGTTAAAAGCGGTAAAATTGATACTTTTGTTTTGATTCGCAGCAATCACAACTATAATTTTATATATACTAAATAGGTAAATTGAATTAATGAATGTAAAGATTATTGTTAGTAGCAACTAATCCAAGATAATTATCAAACCATTTAATTAAAAATTAAAGCAATGTAGTTTCATAAAAAAATTATGAACTTTATTGGAGGCTAAAATGGCTAAAAAAGAAGATTGTGTATTTTGTAAAATTGTGTTATCAAAAATTCCAGCAAAGGTTTTAGGCGAAACTGATCATGCCCTCGCTTTTTTAGATGTAAACCCTGTGGCTAATGGGCACACCATTATTATTCCTAAAGATCATTATGAGAATTTATCAAGCACACCATCGGCCACTTTGAATGAAGTCATGCACTTAACTTCTAGTATTGCCAAAAAAATCATGAATTCCGCACTCGATCCATGGGGTATAAACTATTTATCAAATGAAGGTTCAGTGGCTGGACAAGAAGTGTTTCACTTTCACATGCACGTAATCCCTAAATATGCCCAAGGTGAGGGTTTTGGCTTCAAGACAAATAAGGTAAATCTTGAAAAAATTGACGTTGTTTATCAACAACTACAAGAATAATTTTAGATACTTGATAAACCAGCACTTGGGAGTTCGGGTTCTTCTTTTTTAGTTTTTGGTGATTGCTTATCACTCTTTTTCCTTGTTTCGTTTGCATCAAGATCAATAATGACAGCAGTATTATCAGCATTAATATTTTGGTTTTGATCGCTAAAGGCAACTTCGGTTTCTTTTTTTCGTTCATGAATTAACAACTGCGTATCAATTTTTAATCGGGAATATTTGATAAAACCTAAACTAATGACGCCAATAACGGTTGCAATTGCAAGACTAATTCATAATAAGATTCTTAAAATATTAATTGTGCTTGCAATTGCCCGGTCACTATCAATATATTCACTGATCCTTTTGGTTTTTCAGATTGCTAGATAAGTAAAGCCACCAGAATCATTTAAAGATCTAGTGAAATGAATTACAATACCTACGATCAAAGTAATCAAAACCAGAATTTCAAAAGCAAAAACCGCTAGTCCAATTAAATAAAATTTTGTATATTTTTTGTCGAAATAAAATTTTTTATAAGGATAATCAGCAACAAAATACTGTAAATCAAAATAATATAAAATAATTGAGATGATCACTCCAATTAATGGTGATGCTAGAAGAATATACGGATTAATAATGCCTGCTTGTAAATCTGTTACTATTTTATAAATAACAAGGTTAATTCCTATCGCTAGAACTAATAAGAAATTAGCAATTACAATATTATAGTGAGTTTTTCAATTTCGTTTCATGCTTAGATGATGGTTATTCAATAATTTTATCAATTATTGCGTGCAAAATTTTTTTTAATTTTGGCTCGCCATAATGATCCATGGTGATTAAAGATTGATCAATTAGGATCGCCTTGTCTGTTTTGTGGGCTAACCTTTCATTATACACTTCGTGAATAATGGCTTTTAAAATTAAATCCATTTGTTCATAAGATCATTTGGATTTTGTTGTTAAGGCTTGAATTTTTGCAATTGTCTTATTTAAATTATAAGAAAAATAAGTGACAATTTTAATTTGTCACGGATCGATATCAGGAAAAGTTTTTAATTCGTTAATAATTGTTTTAGGATCTTGCTCATTTTTGGCAAGACATGAAAAAATGTATTCAAAAACCGCGACCCGTTTGGCTCAAATTTGTTTTTTCATAAATTTAACTTAACGTTTATGCATAACTTTGGGTCAAATTGTTAAATATCAGAAAGAGTTAGGCACGTTTGTGAAATGATCCATCTTCGGTGGAAACAATGATTTTTTCACCAGTTTTAATAAATTGCGGAACATCTAAAACATATCCAGTTACTAAGGTGGCTTTTTTCATGGCGTTGGAAACACTGTTGCCCTGAACAGCATCCTCAGCATATTTCACTTCTAAAACCACTTTATCTGGTAGCGATAAACCTAAAATTTCGTCCTTGTATGACAGGACACTAACTTCGACACCTTCAGTAATAAAGTTTTTTTCGTATTCTAAAGTACTTGTAGGTACTTCAATCTGTTCATAGGTGTTATTATCCATAAAAACATATGTCGAATTATTTTCGTACATGTAAGCCATTTTTCTTTTATCAACTTGGGCTTGTTCGACTTTTTCAGAAAAAACTTCTTCGGTAATTGAACCAGTACGTAAGTTTTTTACCTTACATTTAACAATGGCCTTGCGCATCGCTGTTTTATTGAATGAGTTAGAAATTACTAAATAGATACTATTGTTAAAAAAAATAGTATGACCAGCACGGAGGTCATTTGGAGCAATAATGTTTCCCATCAGTTTTTATGGTCCTTTCTTTTGAAGATCATTGCAAATATTAACAGTTTTTTTACTGTTTAATAAAAAATCATGAATTTTTTGTTTTTTGTTTGTGTATCGAATCACTTTTTTTGTTTTAAAATGCACGTAAATTGCAAAAAACGGTTCAAGGATTTTTGGAAGTCATGTATACGATGGTCGGCATGGTAGTTCGATGATCCGATTTCTTTGCTTTAATTCTTCGATAAAACCTGGAAGTAACGTATAAATATAAACAACGACTCCAGCATCATTAAGACACATGTGTTTTAAAATGTTACATCATGTTTCAAATTTTAAATCATTTGATCACGGAGCTGTTGTGGAGTTACCTGGTCTTGATGAATACCAAGTTGCTAAAGGTTCACGAATGTAATAAACTGAACTAGTTTTGGAAATCGCATCGTGGTACATAATGCAGTCTTGATACCAAATGTTCTCAACTAGATCATCTAAACTATAAAATAAATCACGGCAATAAAATTTAAGCAAGGGTTGGCTATGTGGCGTTCTTAGTTTATGTTTATTTGTAATTCTTCTTGTTTTTCCAAAAAAAGGATTTAAAACAACTTGCTTTTTATTTGTTAAACAGTTAAAAGAACAAACAACCATCTGTTCATCTAGATGATTTGCGACTTTAGTTAATGCATTTTGTCCAAAATAATCATCGCTGTCTAAAATCGTAATCATCTTGCCTTTTGCTAATTTGTGCTTTTTGACATAATTAATTACTGATCCTCAATTGCCGTTGGGTTTTTTAAAATAAAAAATATTTTCGGGATACTTATCTAAAAATTCTTGAACAACACTTGGTGTTTCGTCAGTGCAACCGTCATCAATAATTAATATTTGGACTTGATTGTATCCATAATCTTGCGTTAATATTGAATTAATGGCAATCGGTAAATATTTGGCACAATTGTATGTTGGAATGATTACACTAAAATTAAATTCTGGTTTTCTTGATGCTAACATATTGGTCGAAGGAACAACGTGAACAAACATGGAACTATTTTATGCAGAATGTTAAATACTGTTTGTAAACTATATTTAATAATATCAAAAAATTAAGTAAATTCAGTAATTTTTTACTACCATCAAACCTAAAAAAAAGATGCATTTTTGCATATTTTATACTTCCTAAATTTTCATTTTGATTTGTAATTAAAATCTTGAATGTTTTTATGCAAATTATTTGTTGTTTATAAAAAAGTTAATGATTAAAAAAACAAGAATTATCAGCACTATACAGCAAATGTTTTATAATACTGCCATTGAATTATCTAAAAATTTTAAGCAACTTATTCGAATTATATTTGTAAATCAAGCGACTAATTATGGTAAAAAAATCAGCAACAGCAATTAATCCCTACACAACAAAACAATATCAAATTTATGCATATACTCACGATGAACGACAAGCACCTAATTTTGTTGGTCATATTAAGGTTGGTGAAACAACAAGAGATATTGAAACACGGGTTAATGAACAAACGAAAACTGCTGGATTTCAACCGCAAATTCTTTTTTGAAAATTAGCACGAAAGAACGACGGCACATGATTTCGGGATACAGATTTACACCGGTATTTTGAATTTAATAAAATTAAACGTAGCAAAGAAACTGGTGGACCAAATGGGACTGAATGGTTTGATTTTAAAGGGCGGGAAGAAGATGCTTTAAAATTAACTGAAAAGTTTATTGAAATTGACTATGATCCTTTAATAAATCCTCAAGGCCAAAAAGACTATATATTGCGTGCGGAACAAAGTCAAGCTGTTACTTGCACTTTTAATTATTTTCATTCGCAAAAACAACCAAAAGAATTTTTATGAAATGCCAAACCACGCTTTGGCAAAACTTTAACCACCTATGATTTCATTAGAAAAATTCAAGCAAGTAATGTTTTAATTTTGTGCAACCGTCCGGCTATTGCAAATTCATGATTTAATGATTTTGATGATTTTATCAGTTGAAGAACAGATGAAGGGTATCGGTTTGTTTCTGAATCGTCTGCAATTAAACGCAATAGCATGTCTTATAAGCAATATGAAAATTTTAAAACAGAACACCCAAACAAGCCAATTAGAAGAATTGCTTTTGTTTCCTTACAAGACTTCAAGGGCGCTAAGTTTGCTGGTGGTTTTTATGAAAAATTAGCTTGAATGCAAGAAGTGGATTGGGATGTAATTGTTCTTGATGAAGCCCACGAAGCTATTGACACACAAAAAAGCCAAATGGCCTTAAATTCATTACGAACTAAATTTACCTTGCATTTATCGGGTACTCCGTTTAAAGCCATTGCTACTGAAAAATTTCGTGAAGATCAAATTTTTAATTGATCTTATCATGATGAACAAAAAGCCAAAAATGATTGGGATGAGAATAATGGCTCAAACCCTTATGCTCGTTTGCCACAATTGAATTTGTTTACTTATAAAATGAGTGAAATGATCCAAAAGGAGCTTAAATCAAAAATTAAAGATGACTTTAGTTTAGATTCGCAGTATGCATTTGATTTAGGTGAATTTTTTCGTGTTGGTAAAAATCATAAATTTGTTCATGAACAAGATGTAAAAAAGTTTTTAGATGTAATAACTCAAGGTAAATACCCTTTCAGTTCATCTGAACAATATGTCAATCGACTGCACCATACTTTTTGATTATTGCCTAGTGTTGCGGCAGCTAAAGCGTTAAAAAACTTGCTGAATAACCACGAATTTTTCAAAAATTTTGAAATTGTTTTAGCAGTTGGTAAAGGATCAGGTTGTTCACAAGTAATAAATGAATTTGATACTGGTTTTAGAAAAAATCAAAAAAGTTTTAACAAAGTTCGTGAGGCCATTGATAAGCCACACAGCAAGACGATCACATTATCAGTCGGTCAATTAACGACTGGCGTAACTATTCCCGAATGAACTGGTGTGTTGATGTTGCGTAACATTGAATCAGCAAGTTTATATTTTCAATCAGCTTTTCGGGTTCAAAACCCGCACGAGTACGAAGTTGAAAATGAGCAACATGAAAAATTTCTTGCAGTAAAAGAAAATGCTTATATTTTTGATTTTGCCCCAGACCGAACGCTTAAGTTTTATGATGATTTTGCTAATGGATTACTTGTTGGTGAACAATACAAAGTTAACAACGAACAACGCCGAAAAAATATTGAGGCTGTTTTAAATTTCTTTCCCGTAATTTCCGAAGATTCCAAGGGTTCTTTGTGTGAACTGAATATTGATGATGTCTTAACGATTCCTAATGAGATTAAATCAGAAAAAGTTGTTCAAAGTGGCTTTATGCATAATTTTTTGTTTGCTAATATCAATAATATTTTTCGGATGCCTAATCAGATTAAAGAAATTTTAGATCAGATTGAGCCAATTAACAACAAGAAAAAAAGCAAAACAAACTTGGCATTAATTAACAATGATTCCGATAGTAAAAATAGCCTTGAAGCGATAACGATTAACCAATCTGGTGTTTTTGGTAAAAAAATAGTTGCTTCAGTCTGAAAACAGAATGATCATGAAACTTTGGATGATACAGTAAACCATTATGATTCTTCGGAAATAATGAAGAAAATATTTGAATCTTATCAATTAGAACAAAATAATGTTCTTAAAAATATTAAGAAATTACCTACAAATAAAATCAAGAAAATTGATAATAATTTTAAAAAGGAAATTGCTAGAGAGTTAGAAACAATTGAAGAAGAATCACAGGATCAAATTAATCGATTTCAAGAACTAATAAGTCAAAAAATTAAATTTGGTTTAAATGAAAATGACCAACTAGAATTAAATAAATTAGAAACTAGCATCCAGACACAATACAACGAAAAATTGTATGCAAAAGTTGACCAAGCCTTTCAAAAATCACTTGAAGCAATAAAAAATGCTGTAGATGATGTGGATAAGAAAAAACGCGAAGATGTAACCCGTGCCCATTTACGCGGCTTTACCCGCACGATTCCGATTTATTTAATGGTTTGTGATGACAAACAAATAACTTTAGCCAATTATGAAACGAAAACTGATCCACAAACCTTTCAAGAAATTAGTAGTATTACAGCCGAACAATTTTGCCTTTTAAAAAACGGTTGCGTTGACGAAAATGGCAAAGTTTCGGGATTTTTTAATGAAGTTATTTTCAATAACAGCATTCAAAAATTCTACAAATTGAAAAATGAATTAGCCAATTATTTTGATGAGACGATTAATAATGATATTTTTAATTTCATTCCCACTCAGAAAACTAATCAGGTTTTTACGCCAAAAAAATTAGTTAAAGAAATGGTTGACAAATTGGAAGAAACTATCCCTGGACTATTTACCAATAAAACTCATAAGTTTTTAGATCCTTACTGCAAGAGTGGTCTTTATTTAGCTGAGGTTATCAAGCGTTTATACATTGGTTTGCAAAATGAAATTGTTGATGTCCAAGAACGAATTAAATGAATTTTTGAAAAGCAAATTTACGAATTTGCCCGAGTGATATTTTAGTTAAACTTATTTCTAATTATTTATCAGCAGGACGAAAGGATTTGGTTTTAAATTTACAAAAATATGAAAATGATTGCAATTTCAAAAATCCTAATTGGTTTAACGATTCGATAAAAAAATGATGAGGTGATGCAGTGAAGTTTGATGTAATTATTGGCAACCCACCATATCAGGAAAAAGATGGCGGGGCCCAAGCAAGTGCAAGTGCCTTGTATCAATATTTTGTGGACGCTGCTTTTTTGTTTTCAAATGTTAAATATGTTTCATTAATTACGCCATCACGCTGAATGACCGGTGGCAAAGGGCTGGATGATTTTAGAGCCCGAATGCTAGAAAACCAAAATTTAATGTATCTTTACGACTATTGCGATGCAAGTACATGCTTCCCTGATAATGAAATCAAGGGGGGGGGTAAGTTATTTTTTGTTTAATCGTGATTATGTTGGTAAATGCGACATCACAACTATTGATTTTGAAGGAAACAAAGAAACATCGAAACGTTATTTAAAAGAATCAGATTTAGATGTTTTTATTCGGTACAAGTCCTTAATAGCAATTTGGAACAAAGTAAAAAGTAAGAAAAATGAATTTTTGGACACAATAGTTTCTTCGCGCAATCCTTATGGTTTTACTACGGACGTTATGAACAATTCTGAAAAAAAAGAATCATCGATTTTTTCATTCACAAAAACTCCAGATAGTTATGTTATTTTGGGATTGGGCAAAAATCAGAAACGATTACGGATGTATTTTCCCAAAAATCATTCATTAGCGAAATTTAAGAAGACCAAGGCTTTTGAAAAATATAAAATTTTTATTGCTAAAGCCTACGGAGTCGGTGCTATTGGCGAAACAATGTCAAGTCCGATTTTGGCTGAACCAGAAGAATGTTGTACAGAAACATTTCTAGAAATTGGTGGTTTTGACACCGAAAAGGAAGCCGAAAATTTAATTAAATATATCCGAACTAAATTTTTTAGAGCTTTAGTAGGAATTCAAAAACAAACGCAAAACACAACTCAAAAAACTTTTCGTTTTGTTCCCGTGCTAGATTTTAGAACAAATAATGAAATTAATTGAGAATTATCTGTACCTAAAATCGATGAGCAACTTTATAAAATGTTTGAATTATCTGACGAAGAAATCAAATTTATTGAAGAAAAAATTTCGGAAATGGAATAGAGTAATGCATAATCTTGTGTTTTATTAAGATCTTAGTGCAATATTAGTAGCATATCCTTGAACGAGTCATTCTGGGCTTCCCAAAGGTGCAAATAATAAACGCTGTGCTGTAATGAAGATTCCAAATCCAACAAGAATCATTAGAAATAAGTAGAAAAGTCAATCAAAATGGTGAACTTCAAAAACACGATATCTTGTTCGGGCATATCTAGGATCATAGGATCTAGCTTCCATTGCATTCGATAATTCACCTGCGTTTCTAAAGGCAATTGAAACCATTGGAACAATTAAGGAAATTAAAGCGTTCGCCCGTTCCCAAAATTTACCGTTTTTAAAATCAATTCCGCGCGAAGCTTGAGCATTTAAAATGCGTTGTGATTCTAATAATAATGAAGGAACAAAACGAATGGCAATACTAATTGTCATTGCTAGTGCATTAACAGGTAATCGCAAAAGTTTAAAAGGCGATAATAATTGTTCAATGGCAAAAGTTAATTCAATCGATGTACTTGTTGTTGTTAAAATTGTGGCTAATAGAATCATCATGTAAATTTTTTGAGCAATGAATATGGTTTGAATTAGCGTCCGGATTGATAAAGCATATCCTTTAAATTCATAAACAGGAAAAATATTTAAAACCCCACTACTATTAGAAACCCTAATGCCAGTTAATTGAGCCCCAACCACTTTTGATACTACCATTTTAAAATTTGAAAAATCAACTGCCCCATTAACTGTATAAGTTTTAATTTCTTCTGGATAAATTTGTGCTAATCTTGATAAAAAATCTTGATAAGTAATCGCTTCTTTTTTATTTAATAAGTTTCTAATATTGTCGGCAATTCTTTCTCCAGGTATCATTTCCCGTTGGAACTGAACGTTAACCATCTTATTTCCTTCTAAATGGAAATTATTACTATTAAAAAAGTTTTTCCCATCAAAAATATTTGATAATACGCGATCTTGGTAAAGCCCGATGGAATTAAATCCAAAAATATTATTTGGTTTGCCATTAGGTAAATCATAAAAATTGATCGCTCCGGGATCACGGTATGTAAACCAATTAATAAAAAATAAGATTAAAAACATAAAAATAATGGACTTAATCGTGGAGAAATAAATTCGTGATGGCAATTTTGCTACAAAAAATAAAGAACTAACAATTAACCAAACAATCATTTGGGCCACAAAACCAATGGGAATAAAAATTAAAATCATAAAACTAATGAACATCAGCATTTTTAAAGTTGGATTCATTTTATGGATAATGGAATTTCTTGAAATATAACCATTAATAAAATTATTCATTCATTTATTCTCCTAATATTTCCAAGATACCTTCAGCAAGTTCATTAACAGTTTTAGGTTTTAATTCATATAATTTTTGAAAACGCTCATCAGCTTGCGACAACTGGTTAATAACTTTAATTACCGGAGGAGGTTTGATTGAAGTTTTGGATAACAATTCTTTATTTGTAAAAATTTCATAAGGAGTGCCATGATCTAAAACTTTCCCCTCGGCCAACATTAAGATTTCATCAGCAATCTCTAAGACTTTTTCCATCTGGTGGGTAATGACAAATAATGTTTTATCGGCCTTTTTAGCATCCAAGATAATCTTCATCATTTCGCGTTCGCCATCGGGATCAAGACCGGCTGTTGGTTCATCAAAAATAATCATTTCTGATTCAATTGCCAAAATACCAGCAATCGCAACTCGCCTTTTTTGTCCACCAGATAATTCAAAGGGACTTTTTTCTAAAAAAGATGAATCTAGGCCCATAATTTTTAAATACTTTTCGGCTAGCTGATAACCCTTTTGTTTTGTTGATCCTAAAGCAATTGGTCCAAATGCAATGTCTTTTAAAACCGTATCTTTAAATAATTGGTATTCAGGAAATTGAAAAACCATCGAAATCGTTTTTCTTAGTTTTTTAAATTCTTTGATCTTGCCGCGTTTACCACCTACATAAATGTTTCTTACCCAAATATTCCCATATTTAGGAACTAGTAAACCATTGAAGTGAGTAACTAGTGTGGATTTGCCGCTACCAGAATCACCAATAATGGCGTAAACTTTATTTTTTTTAAAAGTGAAATTAATATCATCTAAAGCCTTAAAAGCATCTGGTGTATTTTCATCAAAAACACATTTAAGATTAGTGACTTTTAAAATTTCATCCCCAACTAGGGGTGAGATTAATTTTTGTTTTTTATACATTGCAAAATATTCCTAATTAACTTTGGTTGGTTTAAAGTAGGCTCAATGAATGGATTTTTTTTATTAAGTTCTTTTCCTAGTGATAAGGTAAAAGGAATATCTAAACGAATTTCCCTTAAAAATTCTTCATCTTGAAAAATTTCCTCAGGTTTACCAACACGTACTAAATGACCATGATTCATAACAAATACGCGATCAGCATTAATGACTTCTTCCATATCATGAGTCACTGAAATGATCGATTTTCCGCTATTTTTTAAGGTGATCATGAACTGCTTGATGTCAATTTTTCCCTTGGGATCTAGCATTGATGTTGATTCATCAAACAAGATTACATTCGGATTAATCGCTAAAATTGAGGCAATCGCGACCCGTTGTTTTTGCCCTCCTGATAGTTTATGCGGCTCAACTTTTAAAATATGTTCAATGCCTACTTGTTTAGCGACATTGTGCACAATTGCTCGCATTTCATTTCGGGGGAATTTTCGGTTTTCAAGTCCGAAAGCAATGTCATCTTCAGCAGTAATCCCGATAAATTGATTATCCGGATTTTGAAAAACGATCCCAACACTATCACGTAAAAATTTTAAATTTGTTTTTGTAACCGGATGACCGTATAAATAAATGGTGCCTGATCGGGGTTTTAATAATCCTGTTAATAATTTTGATATTGTTGATTTTCCAGAACCATTATGCCCGATGATACAAACATATTCTGGCTGATATATTTCAAATGAAACTTCTTTAACTACTAGAGTTTCATCATACCCAAAACTTATGCGATCAAAATGGACTGCAACTGATTTAGTCGTTTGCATTTATATTAATGAACAACTCCGTATTTTTAACTTATTGTTGCTTACAAGTTAGATGCAAGCATTAATCTTAATTATATATTAATTATAAATATTATATTATAAATATTATATTTAACATCGGTTTTGACTAGTTGTTATCAGTTGTTACTGCCATCAATTATTTTTTGATAAACGAATATTAAGTATTTTAAATTTGAGTTTTTTTAGTAGTAAAAATATCGAAAAATAACTAACTTATGCTAAATTAATAGCCATATATCTTAGACTTAGAATTTTCCACCTATTAATTACTTTTTTTTGTACTTTTCTGTTACAAAAGGCAAAAATGGATCACAAAACAAGCATTGCTAAAAAAGTAATGCAGTTATTTTGATTATCTATGTTGTTTTTCTAGCAAATTGTTTTTATTTTTTAGGTGCAGCTGATGTTAGTGCAAAAATGTTTAAAAAATAACGAAACACTTTAAGTTATTTTATTTTAATTCCGAGTTATTTTTTGGCATTTTTTTTCTTTGTTGTTTTTATGGATCGCGAAGATAATACAAATATATGTTGTTAATTGACGTCTAAAAGGATCTTCTAAATTAATAAAACACAATATTTAAAAACTAGTATTTAATTTTTTTTGCCAAACGAAATTAAAATGCGTAAAATTATCGAAAACAATCTTTTTTAACGCTTTCTTGCGTCTGACTAACCCTTGTTAAAAATAAGGTTAAAATATTATAATCATCCTATTGTGAGATTTTAAAATCAAGCACTCACTAGTTTTTATTTTCAACTAATTCTAGATAACTAACTATCATACATGCATTCTTTTGATCCAAAACTAAAACAGTTAATTAAAAATAATCCTTTTGAAAAAAAACATATTTTTTTCGTAATTTTAAGATTTGTTGGACCAGCAATTATGGTTAGTATGTTTCAAGCCCTATATTTCTTTGGTGACCAAATTATGATTGTTAAATTTGTCCCACGGTCACCAAATTTAAACCCTGACTCCATTTTTACATCTGCACACGATCAATTAAACGGTGCTCTCACTGCAGCAAATGTTGATAGATTAAATATTTTCCAAATCCAAGCGTTACAGTTGCCAAGTCGTGATCACAATTTATATATTGATTATTTAAACGCTGTTTACCGAACTAAAGGGCAGCCTTTAGAAGTTATCGATGTAATTCGGGCTGCCATTTCGATTAGTGTTCCTATCACCATTATTCTTAACGGATTAACGGTTTTTATCAGTATGGGAATTTCTGTTTCTTATGGGAAAGCTTTAGCTCGAAACAATCCGAATGAATTGCAAAAAATTTGATCAACAGGATTTATTACAAATCTAGTACTTGGGTTAACCACATCCATGGCAATTCTTGGATTTTCTTCAATTTGATTGTCCCAAAGTGCATCTGGCGGCATTAGTGCTTCATTTTCGAAAGGATCATCAGAAGACCAAAAAATTATTGATCGTTTTTCGGTTGAAATTTTTCAAAAATTACAAGTTAAATACGCCCAAGGATATATTTATATTTTGTCGGGCTTTAATGTTTTACAAGTCTTTGTACAAATGTACTATTTGTTATCACAAAGCGAAGGACGACAGGTGTTTATTTCGATCGTTCCAGTAATTGCTAATCTTGTGAATTTTCTATTAGATTGAGTTTTTATTCGTTTTACCACTTTGGGTTTAAACGGCTCAGCTGTTGCCACAGTAATTGGCTGATTTTTAAATTTTTCGGCTTATTTTATTTTTAGTTTCATCATGTCTATTAAAGATAAATCTTATCTTGATGTTCGCAAATTAAGATTTAAGTTATATGCTTCAAATTATTTTTCAATAATTATTTTAGTTGGACTAGCCTCTTTATTAAGAAATGCCTCTTTAGCGTTATCAAACGCATTATTTCAAACTTATTTAGTTAGCGTGACAATTGCTGTTCAACCATCAATAGATGGCGTTTTAGTCCCACAAAATTATTACCAGTCGATTTTTGGAAGTATTGCTCCCATAACTGGCCTTGCTTTGCAATCAATTTGGGGTGTGATTCAAGGCGGACGCGTTGTTTGTGCTTATAAATATGGAAAAAAAGATTATGCTTCTATCAAAGCAGTTTATTGATATGTAACAATCCTGTCATTTGCTCATGGAATCATTATTTATTTTTTCTTAGTTTTTGCCATTGCCAATCCATTATTAATAAATCTATTTAACGTTACTACTGGGCGTGATTTGGATGAAGCTAATCGAATCTTACGTATTCTAGCGTTACGAGTTCTTTTTGTTGCAGCAGGTACAACAGCCCAACTCTACTTTCAGTCAACTCAAAAAATTGTTTTATCATGGATTTCTTCAACCATGCAAGGAATCTTTATTTTTTTACCTTTACTTTTTATTTTTAATGCATTTGCGTTAGATCTTAGCGGAACACAAGGAATGAATGTTTTTCTTTGGTTGCCGACTATTAATGCTGCAATTGTTGGGATAATTAATCTATTAATTGGAGCAATTCATATGTATTTTTTCATGGGTAAAAAAGAAAAATTAATTGAACAAGGTTTGAAAAAACCAAGTCGCTGGCTTGCTGCTAGTTAGTTTATTTTTAACTTAAAAGCTCATAAAAATAAGATTTACTAATCAGCACAAATAGGTTTAAAAATTAATCAATTAATAAATATCAAAATTACTACAAATTACTCGAAAGATTATGACTAAAATAACGGCCTGAAATACGCAAAAATATCATTGCATCCATTCATCATTTGTAAATTATTTATAATTTTGTACTTTGAAAATAAGGTGCGTGAAACACAACTACCTGCTGGTCTTCTATTATTTTTTAAGAACAATGACATTATTTCTTTACTTCGGCAAAAATACAACTTTAAAATATAATTAATCTAATGATTTTTATGTATGCCTAAAATTCTTGTTATAGGAGATACGATTTTAGATCGCTATCTTCATTTATTGCCAATAAAAATTTCAAATGAAGCCCCAGTAATTATTCAGCAAATTATTAATGAACATGTTAATCTTGGTGGCGGAGCTAATATTGCTCGCAATCTTGCAGCACTAGATAATGAAGTTACTTACTGTGGATTAGTTTCAAAAGAAACAGAAAGTCTATTTACACGGCTTTTTGCAGAACAAAAAATTCATGCAAAAGTTTATGTTGCTGATGGTTGTATTTCTGTAAAAACCAGAATGATTTCTAATGGTCAGCAAACTGGCAGGTTTGACAGCTCAACTCATGTTGATGAAGTAACCATTTTAAAAATTCAAAAAAAACTTAAAAAATATGTTTTGGAAAATTTAAGCAAATATGATTGTGTTGTAATTTCAAAATATTTAGATTTTTTCTTAACAACTAAATTTATTAATACAATTAGTTTGCACGCTAAAAGAATTAATATTCCCGTTATTTTAGATAATCGTTTTAAAGATACAGTCCAAGTCAAAAATATTTCGATTTTAAAGTTAAATTATTTTGAATTTAAAAATCTTTTAACTCATCCGATTCAAGATACCGAAACATTAATATTTAAAGAATTAAAACTACTAAGATCAAAGCTTCGTTTTGATAACATTATCATTACCAGAGCAAGCGAACCGACCATTTGAATTAATCATCAAAATGAAATTCAAACCTTTGGTGTGCAATCATGTCAAGTGGTTGATGCCACTGGAGCTGGTGATACTTTTTTATCTGTTCTTGCTACGTACTTAAAAAAATTTGACCTTGCACAATGCGTTCAACTTGCCAATACTGCTTGTTCATTAGTGATTCAAAAACCAGGCACTTCAATGATCGATTTACACGAACTTAGTGAAGTGGTTGGTGATCTGGTTTTCCATAATTTAAAAGATGATGAATGGATTTTTAAAAAAATTGCCAATCTTAAAAACAAAAATAAAAAAATCGTTTTTGTTAATGGTGTTTTTGATCTTCTGCATTCTGGACATGTTGAATTATTAACTAAGGCAAAAGCTTTAGGCGATGTTTTAGTTATTGGAATTAATAGCGACAAATCAGTTAAAAAAATTAAGGGTGAAACAAGACCAATTACCGAATTGGCTGACCGGATGCAAGTCTTAAGTGCAATTAAATATGTTGACTATTTAATTCCGTTTGACGAGACTGATGCATCACAATTGCTAGAAAAAATTCAACCCGATGTTTATGCGAAGGGAGCTGATTACACACTGGCTTCAATTGTTGAAAAAGCGGCCTTGAAGTATTGCAAAGAAGTTGTTTTTATTAAAACATCTGATCGCAAAACAACATCCAAAATTATTGATTTCATTAAAAAATTGTCATAACATTTTATTTAATTTCGGATAATTAAAATTTAAAAATTTGGTTTTCAGCAAGCAATGTTTTAAGTAAAGCAAGAACAGCTAAATAATTTTTAAATTAATATTGCTAATACATAAAATAATGGAAAATCTTTAGTTATGAATCCAATCTTAGGATAGTTATTACTTTGTATAAATTTTTATTCTTATTACCAAGTTTAAAACCATTTTTATTTTTTAATAAAATTTAAATTTTTAAAAAAGATAATTGCACTTGATATAAGATAAATTCATTCAGTATAATAATTAAATTTTTAGGTGACTCTCGTGACAAAAGACGAAAATCAGCCCATTATAAAAATTACATACGATAATATTTTTGGAATTTTAGAGTTGCAAAGTCCATCCTAGCAAGGATACCCTTAAATGAGGAATCGAGAAGAAAATTTACTAACTAGGATAGTGTTAGCGGTTCTTGTAGTTGGAACAATTACATCAGTGTGTTTGTGAATTAGTTTCGTCAACGAAATTTTAGAAACTGACAAACAAAAGATTGTTGCAATTTTTAGTCATGATCTTACAGAATTTATGATCAGAAATAAAGAATGTAACTACTGTTTTTGTAAAAGATCAAATCATCATACCTGAAAAGTTTAGCCACTAATTTGCCATTATTGATCGTTTTCCAATTGTAAATTCTTGAAGATCTCGTTCATTAAAAATGAAAATTGTCGTAAAAAAGACAGCAAATTTTTTAACATACTGGAGATTTGCAAGATAATAAGTTAATTAAAGAATTCATTATTAAAAAGTATAAGTTAAAGCAATGAAAAACTAAAGGCAAGAGCAAACAACAATATCCAGGAGTAAAAATGCAGCGAGTTAGCCTTTTTTAAAAAGAAATCCTTATTGATTTATTATGGCAGCAATAAAATTCTATTTATGTAAAGTTTCCTATGTTTTTATTTAAATTTTTTTACCAAAGCATTGAATATGCAAATAAGCCATTAAGAAAAAATTGATAATTATTACATCATTTAAACTAGTGACGAATGCTTTGATATTTTTATATTTAGGAAAAAATATAATATGAAATTGATCTAAATCCAAAATCAAGAATAAAAATTATTAAGCAAATTAACGTTAGCAATCCATTAGTTGAATTAATTATTTCAGTATGCTCTAGTTTACAAGACAAAAAATTTGCAGAAACTAAACCCATAAGGTTCAAGAATTACTTGGTTATTTTAAAAGCAATGATCTTTTGCTACAGTTTGCTAATAACTCTAAAAAAGTGTTGTACCAGCATTAATAATTGCAACACTACAATCCTTAGAATAAAACAATGATAAAAAAATTCTGCCCCTGCAGAAATTTTTAAACTTTCAATACGATATGTCAGCAACTAGTGATGGCACTACCATAAGAGTAAAACTTAAAGTACTTTAAAAAAGATAACTTTCTGTTGACTTTTAATTAAGTATATCAATATTTTTATGAAACTTATTTGTTTGACTAACAACCAATTTTAAAATTAATCATTATTATTTTTTTCTATATAAAATTCTTATTACCGATATAATATTTTCTTTAATTTCAAAAAAATCAGGAAAAAATACTCTAAATAAATCTAATTAATAAAAAATATTTTTAAATTAAAACCAGAAAATTAATTCAACAAGTAAGATTTTTAAAATACCGTTTAAAAACGCTTTGATTCATCAGTTTCCTGATCAATTAGATATTGATAATCCTTGTAAAATTCAATTGTTTCTAAGTATTTTTCAACGAACTCAATCATATTAGCATCTACTCTAAACTGAACGTAACCAACTTTCTTCTTTTTAAGATGACTAAAATCTTGGTAAATTTGTTTAATTAATAGTTCTAACTTATGTTGATCTCATGAAACATCAACATGGACTATAACAATATTTTTCATTAATTTGTAAAGCTTTTGTACTGGCGGTGGTGGCGGTGGTATGTCAGTAGGTAAATGGTACGAATCAATCCGGGCGTTAATTGCTGCATTACCATGATCAACTTTTTGGTCTAGCTTATCAACCTTTTGATTGGTTTTATCAATTTCCTTTTTTAATTCAATTTTAGTATTATCAATTTTCTTGTCCAGTTTATCAACCTTTTCGTTGGTTTTATCAATTTCCTTTTTTAATTCAATTTTATTATTATCAATTTTCTTCTCTAGTTTATCAACCTTTTGATTGGTTTTATCAATTTCTTTTTTTAATTCAATTTTAGTATTATCAACTTTTTTGTCCAGTTCATCGACCTTTTGGTTTGTTTTTTTAATTCAATTTTATTGTTGTCAATTTTTTGGTTTGTTTTTTCAATTTCTTTTTTTAATTCCATTTTATTCTTGTCAATCTTTTGATCCAATTGATCAACCTTTTTGTTTGTGCTCTTAACATTTTCAGCAAGTTCTTTTAGTTGCTCAAGAATCAATTTTTGAAATTTGGAATCATTATCTTTTTTTGCCATACTAATTACCTCTTTTGATCCTTCTAATAAAAAGTTTTAAAATTGAACTTTCTTGTTTTTAATGGTTGAAAATAATGATAGTCTATTATAAATTATTTTGCTTTTTTGAATTTGCAATTTTTTAAAATAATTTTAAATTTAGCATTTAAACTGATAACGATGCATTACTACTAGTTATCTAATCTAAATCATTATGGAAATCATCTACAAATATGTAGTTTTCCTATATTAATTTAGATTAATAAATAAAGATTTTTTAAACTTTAAGTAGTCACAATTCTTTGATAAAGATGATGAGGCACTAAAGAATTTCGCATAAATTTATTATCGTAAATAATTGCACAAGTTATTTATAGGCATGATATCAAATTAGCAAAACGATTAGCACTTTGCATACTTAATTAGTAAGAAATAAAAAAACTAACAGTTGCTAAATACAGATTAAAAAACTCAATGATTGATCTATAAAATAAGTAAAAATTATTAAGATTAGAAATTTTACAATGGAAAAATTATGATTTTTTGATCTTTTTAATAACCATGAAAGTTAATATACATTTTGTAGTTTTGGAATTTAACATTTTTACATTTTTCTAGTATATAGCTTATTTAAAAAATGAATAATTTTTTAATGTGAACTAACTAACATTTATATTACTAATTTAGAATTATTATTAAGTTTAGTTTAGTTTTGATATTTTAAATTTTATTAATCAATTTTTAAATTTAGTTTCCAAATTCATAGTTGTAAAACAGATTGTAAAAACAACCTTTTTATAATTAGATCCATAATATAATTTAAAATTATCATTGTCTCCAGTTGTTTTGTTATTTGGTTTCATCGTTTCAATCTAAAGACTAATGATAAATCAATAACAATCAATCCATTTTTATTTGACCCTTACTATGTCCCAGGTTACTGCGGTTATTATAATCGAGTTTAAATTGGTATTTGCCTTCAACATTTTTAATATTTCGCTTTCTTAAAAAGGATTTTGAAAATTCGATCTTTGAGTAAATTAGTTGAGTAAATTAGTCTTATTAAGTTTGTTTTTCAAGCTAATTAATTTAAAAAACATAAACATTTTTAATTTGTATCATATTGCCAAAAAAAATTTAAAGAATTCTTCATATGATTATTAGTTTGTTGAATTCTGCAATTTTTAATTTTGTTATTTTTTTAACTTCTATTTAAAAAATACAATAATTTCTTAGTAATCCTTAAATTTTGGACTACAAAGGATTTAATTTTTAGATTTTTCTATCAAAAAGCACGATTTTTTAAACAAACCACTTGACAAAAAAAAAAAAAAAACAAAATATTTTCATCATTTAAAAACAAAACATGAAATTTTTCTAAACCTTCTGCTTGTTTACGAATAATCATGTTATGTTATAAGAGGTATCTAAATGAAAAAGTTTAAAAAGAAGTTTTTATTAACTGGGTTGGCATTAGCGGTTCCGTTGGTAGGTGCCATTGCATCAGCATGCTCTGAAGTTAGTCAAGATAGTCCAACAAATCCGCCTGCAAATCCGCCTGGACCTAAAGCACCTGGAACAAACCAAGAATCTGCTGGATCTAAAGGAACTGGAGCAAACCAAGAATCTGCTGGATCTAAAGGAACTGGAACAAACCAAGAATCTGCTGGATCTAAAGGAACTGGAGCAAACCAAGAATCTGCTGGATCTAAAGGAACTGGAGCAAACCAAGAATCTGCTGGATCTAAAGGAACTGGAGCAAACCAAGAATCTGCTGGATCTAAAGGAACTGGAACAAACCAAGAATCTGCTGGATCTAAAGGAACTGGAACAAACCAAGAATCTGCTGGATCTAAAGGAACTGGAACAAACCAAGAATCTGCTGGATCTAAAGGAACTGGAACAAACCAAGAATCTGCTGGATCTAAAGGAACTGGAGCAAACCAAGAATCTGCTGGATCTAAAGGAACTGGAGCAAACCAAGAATCTGCTGAATCTAAAGGAACTGGAGCAAACCAAGAATCTGCTGGATCTAAAGGAACTGGAACAAACCAAGAATCTGCTGGATCTAAAGGAACTGGAACAAACCAAGAATCTGCTGGATCTAAAGGAACTGGAACAAACCAAGAATCTGCTGGATCTAAAGGAACTGGAGCAAACCAAGAATCTGCTGGATCTAAAGGAACTGGAACAAACCAAGAATCTGCTGGATCTAAAGGAACTGGAGCAAACCAAGAATCTGCTGGATCTAAAGGAACTGGAACAAACCAAGAATCTGCTGGATCTAAAGGAACTGGAGCAAACCAAGAATCTGCTGAATCTAAAGGAACTGGAGCAAATTCAGATCTGAATCTCCATGTTTAAAAATACTTATTTTAAGTATAAATCAACAGAAAAGTAAAATTGTTGAAAATATTGAAAAAATATACTAAAGCATGTGGTTTATACTATTTATTATTTCTAACATTTAGTAATTAACAAGTGAGATATTTTTAAATATAAATTCTAAATGAAAATTATTACAAGATAATAGTTGGTAAAAATGCTTTGAAAACACTAATAAGGTTTCATACATTTTTATGAAAATAGGAATTAGGGTAAAGGGATTTAGTGTTGACCTAAAAAATTTAAATAATTTTAAGTTTGTGTTGTAAATTGACTTTTTTGTAAATTTACAAGATTTTAATGTTTTTATTTATTATCCGTATTTTATTGTCTTTTTATATATTTTTTACAAAAAAGTCAGTTTAAATTTCTTAAAAATTTTATACAGTAGACATTCATAAAAATATTAATTTCAAAAAATGATTAATAATGATTCTTAAAAATATGACCTAATACAAAATTATTTGTGAATAAAAATAGGAATATTTCCAAGTAATGACATATAATAAAAAAATAAAAATTAGTTAGAGTTTAAAAAATTAAAAAATTACACAATTAATTTTTACAAATGACCTAACGAGATATTCTGCATTTTTCTTTAGCTTTTTGAAAATATTTATTAATTAATTAGCAATTTATTAATAATTTAATGAGTATTTTTTGAAATTAAGAACCAAAAAAAATGAAATAAATCATTTAGTTTTATTTTTTATAAAACTATTCTCCTTTCTTAGTATAAAAACCATGAATTTATAAACTTACGCAGTTTAATTAAAAATAAAACTTACAAGATTTATTATGCACACAAGATATTTTCCATATGCTTATTTCGTAATGGAAAACTAACTTAAAAAAATAAGTATTTTTAATTTGTGTTATGTACCAAAACTAAATTTAAAAGTTAATTATGTAAATTATTAATTTTTTCAATTTTATCTTTCTAACATCAATTTTAAAAATACGATGATTTCTGCAGTATCAACATTGATGTCACTACATATTGATTGATTTTTTGTTTTTTATATAAAAAAACACGAATTTTCAAACAATTCTCTGCACAAAACGAGAAATCATCAAACTCTAAAATAAAACATTGATCCTCCCAAATTTAATATACTTGCAAATATCGAGGTGTAAGATTAATGAAATTTCACAAAATCTGCAATATTTAAAAATAAATTTTTTAACTTGGCTTATATTAACAATTTTATTAGTAGATATGACTACCAATGTGTTCTTTATCAGGTAATATGTGCTAAAAAACGACTTAAAAAATAATGAAAGAAATATGCAAACACTACTAGAAGCAAGAGTAGTGGAATCTGCAAAACAATCAAGAACTTAAACGCAGAGACTAGATCGCATTTATTTTATCATTTTTCTTCTTTTAATTTAGTGTAAATGTTATACGACTTTATTTGCTTTTCAATGTTTTTTTAAAACCGATCTAATAAATTAACAAATATTTTTTTTGAATTTGACATGAATATTTTAATTCTAAGATTTTTTACTAACTAAATAATAATGTACACCTAACATAAAAATTAAATAAGCATATTAATTAATTCATTCATTAAAAACAATATTTTAAAATTAAAAGCAGTCAATTTGTTTGAAAAATAAGATTTTTTACATACTGTTTAGATACGTTTTGATTCATCAGTTTCCTGATCAATTAAATATTGATAATCCTTACTAAATTCTATTGTTTCTAAGTATTTTTTAACAAATTCAATTATATTAGCATCTACTCTAAATTGAACGTAGCCAACTTTTTTCTTTTTAGGATGACCAAAATCTTGGTAAATTTGTTTAGTTAATAGTTCTAACTTATGTTGATTTCAGGAAGTATCAATATGAACTACAACAATATTTTTCATTAATTTGTAAAGTTTTTGCATTGGTGGCGGTGGAGGTGGCAGGTCAGTAAATAAATGGTACGAATCAATCCGGGCATGAATTGCAGCATTACCATCATCAATTTTTTGATCAACCTTATTGACTTTTTGATTGGTTTTTTCAATTTCTTTTTTTAATTCAATTTTAGTGTTATCAATTTTCTTGTCTAGTTTATCCACCTTTTGATTGGTTTTATCAATTTCTTTTTTTAGTTCAGTTTTAGTGTTATCAATTTCCTTTTTTAGTTCAGTTTTATTATTATCAATTTTTTTGTCCAATTGATCAACCTTTTGATTGGTTTTATCAATTTCCTTTTTTAATTCAATTTTAGTGTTATCAATTTCCTTTTTTAGTTCAGTTTTATTATTATCAATTTTTTGGTCCAATTGATCAACCTTTTTGTTTGTTTTCTTAACATTTTCGGCAAGTTCTTTTAGTTGATCAAGAACCAATTTTTGAAACTTGGAATCATTGTCTTTTTTTGCCATATTACTCACGGACCTTTTTAATCTTTATGTTTTTAATACATTGCAAGGTTAAATTTTTTCATTTCTAACACTTGTAAACACCAATTAATTTATTATAAATTATTTTGTTATTCCAAATTTAGAATTTTTGTAAAAATAGTGACTCAATTTAATATTAAAAAAGGATCAAACACCTTTTTAACTGTGAAATTTTTAATAAATATTGAAAATAGATTAACACTTGTGTAGTTTTATTGCATCATTTTTTTAAACTTTATTCACCTATTTAACCTTTTAATCTAAAATTTACTGTTATTAAACGAATTACCAAAATAACTTATTGGCACTAAATTTTATTTAATACTAAATTATTAAAATTTTTGCAATATTAAGCTAAATTAATTTTTTCAGTTGTTCCCCCTAAAGTTTTACAGTAAAAATTTATGATAAATAATTTGTAGCAAATTGATTTGCGTTTTTAAACTGATCAAGTTTAGTTTGATGTTTATTGAAATCTTTATTTGACCACTAAGTTTATCACTTTGTTTTTAACACCTTGGTTCGAAGGTTTTTAAAAGTGATTTTTATAATGACAATAAAATTGTTATTTTTAATTTTATTCTTAATTTCAGTATATGCGATTTGTATTATTCCATTGCAAGTTATTGGTTATGAGGATTTTTACTAGCGGGAACGGCAAGCAGTAAGCTATTGTATTTGGATGGCTTTACTATTGTTATTTCGTAATTTGATTTTATTCTGTTGTTTAACATTAATCAATAATTGATTTAAACTATTTTAAAGTATTTTTTAGTGACTAGCGATTAATTGTGAGCAGGTTTTTCATCTCGTTGAATAACTTTCATTTCATATCATGCTTTAATGTGTGACGTAATGCTAGTGAAATTTTAAGGATTTATTTTGATTTGTATGAAAATAACAAATAATTCTTTTATAAGTTACTGTGAGCTAAAGCATTTTTGGGAATTTGAATTGTCTTTTTTAATAATTAATTTTATTGTATTCATGCATTGATTAGACCATGTTTACACATGAAAATAATCATTATTATTTTTTAATGCCTGTATTATTTAATGGATTTATGGAAGTAAATTTCATATTGCCAATATTTTTCTATTAAATTTCTACTAATAGTAATTTCTCTTAACTGTTAGGGAACTAGAATTCATTAATTAGATCAAAATATGCAAGTGATAAAGTTTTCCTCTAAGCAATAATGTTCAAACTTAACCCTTTTCTTGACTGCAAATTTAAAAGTTTCTTTAATCAGACATTTGCAAATAAAAATAATTATTGCTTGCATACATATTTTCCGTGTTTAAAATTAACATATTTTAACTAGTTTTAACAGAATTATAAAAACTAAATTTATTGATGATTTAGGAATATTATCAAACAAAGAAAAGGCTTTTTAGATAGTGTTTTTTCAAGCATCATTATTTTTAAATTTGACAGTAATAGCGATCAAATAAATTCTAGAATATCTAGATGGTTAGTATAAGAAATTCACATATTTTATTGGTAAAGAATTTGTTTAAAATTAAAATTTAAATCTAAATTGAATAGTTTTCTTATAATGCTTTGTAGTTTAAATTAGTTTTAAAAAATATTAGTTTTCAGTTTAGGTTATCCAAGCAAAATCAGACTTTAAGGTTCATTAAGCAAAAATAATTGATTGAATTTTGTAATTTTCAATTTTTGTTTTTATTTTAAATATCGAATAATTTTGTGAATATAAAACTTACAATCACGGCTTGATTTAATTTTTAATTTTTTCTACTAGGAAAGCATAATTTTTTCAGCAAACCACTTTTAACAAAAAAATCATCTTATTATTTACAAACTAACCATGGGTTCTTCAATATCTTTTATATCTACGAAGGATCATCTCACAGGAGATTTAATTTCAATAAAAATTTAAAAAATTGATTAACTGATTCCTTAAAACCAATTAAAACTTGAATGTATTAAATATTAATAAGACTATTTTTTAATGTTGTTTAAATAGAATTCATAAAGTTTTGGAATTTGGTTTAAACCAATGGTTGTGTAAGCGTGTATAATTTGCTGAAAATCTCAATCCCATCACTTCATTTCCAGTAATTTTTTAATATCATCATCACCAAAACGGTACTTAATGATTTTGGCCGGATTACCACCAACAACGGCATAAGCAGGAACGTTTTTTGTTACCAAAGCATTGGTGCCAATAATGGCCCCATCGCCAATTTGCACGCCTGGCATGATTGTCGCCGCGTGCCCAATCCACACATCGTTGCCAACAACGATCGGCCCTTTATTAATATCGCGAATATTTTGGCCCGCAATAGCTTGGTGGTAAACTTTTGGATCAAATAAGAAAAAAGGATAAGTGGTAAACAATTGGGAAAAATGGTGAGCGGCATTAAAAATAAATTTGACTTTTCATGCTAACGAACAAAATTTGCCAATAATTAAACGATCGTCAGCTGTTGCATAAAACACGCAGTCCCTCACAAAATTATGGGCTCCTGTTAACGAATGATAATAAGTATATGCTCCAATTTGCACATGATCTGGAAGGTTAGGAATATTAGCGATGATCCCTAAATCTTCATATGGTTGGCCATTAGCTAATTTATTTGGTCAAAGCTGATCTTTATAATCGTTGTTAAACATGTATGATCCTGACTAATAATGATTTATTTTACGTAAATTTTAGTGCCTTTTAGTAATAAAAAAACTAATCCCTAGAGGTCAACTAAGAATTAGTTTTAATTAATGGTCTTTATTTAAATAAACGCTTGAAGATATCGTTGTATTTTTTTACAAAAATAATGCTTAAATCATCCTTAATTTCTTTTGGAACTTCATCTAAATAACGTTCGTCTTTTTCTGGCATGAAAATTGTTCGAACCCCACCACGGTGGGCAGAAATTGTTTTTTCTTTAACCCCACCGATTACTAGCACTTTACCACGTAACGTAATTTCGCCAGTCATGGCAACTGTTGGGTCAATCTTTTTACCCGTTAGTGCAGAGATAATTGCTGTAGTTAACGCCACCCCAGCACTTGGACCATCTTTAGGAATACCACCTGAAGGGACATGAATATGCAAGTCAATCGTCTTAAACATTTTCGGATCAATCCCAAATTCTTTAGCATTAGACTTGACATAACCTAAGGCAACGTTGGCTGATTCACGCATAGTTTCTTTTAGGTTTCCAGTTATTGTTAGTTCACCCTTACCTGGCGAGTAGGAAACTTCGATTGGCAATAAGTCGCCGCCACTGGATGTATAGGCCATTCCATTAACAATTCCCGGGATGGTGTCTTCATCACGGACGGTGTAATCAAAGATTTCTTTTTTCAAGTAAAACTTCACGGCTTTCACGTCAATTTTTTGCGTTTTAATACCATCTTTTTGTGAACGAACTAAGAACTTGCGAGCAATTTGTTGAATGGTTCTTTCAAGTTGTCTTACCCCAGCTTCTAAAGTAAAGTGCTTGATGATGTAACTGATTGCTTCATCGGTGAAATTTAGTTCATCACTACTCATTGCTGCGTTTTCTAGAGTTCTAGGAATTAAGTAGTTTTTAGCAATCGCTAGTTTTTCTTGTTCTGTATAACTTGTTAGTTCAATGATTTCCATCCGGTCATATAAGGCTTCTGGAATGCCTTCAGCATAATTAGCAGTGGCTACAAACATCACTTTTGATAGATCGTAATCTTCTTCAATGTAATTATCGTTGAACTTGTTGTTTAATTCAGGATCTAAAACTTCTAATAAAGCACTGGCGGGGTCACCATGGTTGTCACTTGTCATCTTATCAATTTCATCAAGTAAAAATAATGGGTTAACAACTTTGGCTTTTTTCATCCCCTTAATAATGCGTCCTGGCATTGAGCCGATGTATGTTTTACGGTGCCCCCTAATTTCAGATTCATCGTGAACGCCACCTAAGGACATTTTGACAAATTCTTTACCTAACGACTCCGCGATTGATTTGGCAAGACTTGATTTCCCTACCCCTGGCGGACCAACTAGACACATAATTGGACCCCGAATTTTCTTCGTACGCATTAGAACGGCTAGATATTCAACAATCCGTTCTTTTACTTTTTGCAAGCCGTAATGATTTTTATCTAAAACCTTAGACACCTTTTTAATATCTTCGTTATCTTTACCTTCTTGTCATCACGGAATATCTAATAATCATTCCACGTAAGTGCGAATTATTGAATTTTCTTGGGAATTGACTGTTGCTTCATAACGGTTTAATTCGGCAGTAACTTTTTCCTTAATGTGTTTTGGATAAGGATTACTATTAAGTTTTTCGCGTAATTCACTAAGATCATCTTCTTTAGTGCTAATGTCACCTAATTCTTCCTTAATAGCCTTTAGTCTTTCGCGTAAATAAAATTCTCGTTGTTGTTTGCTTAAATTGTCATTAATTTTTTTAGTTATCTTGCGATCAATTTGTTGGAATTCGGCACTTTTATCTTCGTTATCTTTATCTTTTGCTTGTTGTGCTGCCTTAGCGTGTTTTTTTAAGAATTCAGCAATGGTATCTAAACGTTTGGCAACGTCTAAAGTGCTTAATAAATTTTGACGTTCGGGGACACTAAAGTTATCAATTGAATTAGCTAATAGATCCGATAATTTATCAGCATCACCAGAGAAAATGCCTACTGCTCGGCTTTTATCAGAAGCCGAAGACGCCTCATTAGTTTCGTTGATGTTTGCCAAAATTTTGGAATCTAGTAAACCAAAAATGTCACGAATCCGGCGGGTATTTTCGTTATCTGAAATATTTGTTGATTTTAATGTTTCGTATTCGATTACAGGTTGGGCTGACAAATGGTTGTATTTACTCAATCTAACCCGTTGAACTCCTTTAACTGTTAGTTTGACAGAAACAAGATCGCCCTCAGTTTCGTTTCGTTCCATTTTTTGAATTTCACATAAGGTGCCAATATTATAAATATCTTTTTCAGTTGGTTCTTCAACATCCCGTTCGGTTTGGGCAGTAATTACAATTTGTTTGTTCTTTTTGTATGCGGCTTCGATGGCTTCTAACGATCGCTTTCGACCCACATTAATTTCTTTTACACAACTAGGGAAAACGATAATTTCTCTAGAAACTAATATGTATGCCTTTTTCATCTAGTTAAATCCTTTCCTGATTAACAATGAATTTTAAGATCATTAATGGTAACATTATACCACATTAGCAATTATTGGCACTCTGTAAACATGAGTGCTAATTTATTGTTTTTGCTGGTTTATAATGAATTCGTTAACCTTATTAAGTTTTATCATTAAATAAATTTGTTCAAATTCTTTTAGCATTTTTGATTTTACTGCTGCCAGTTTTTCTTGATCTTGAATATTCAACTCTTTTAGTTGTTTTTCGATTTCAGCATTGACTTCATCATCGGAAATATCAATCTTATTAACTTTTGCTAATTCTTCAAATGCTAAGGTAAATTTCACGTGACGAACTGAGTTTTCCCGTAATGTTTGAGCAAGCCCATCATTGGTGTTGTTTTGGATTTTTAGAAAATCTTCCATACTGATGTTGGCGTTTTTTAAGTTTTGTTCAAGCATTTGGTTTAATTGTTTGATTTGGTCTTTTACTAATGATTCAGGAAGATAACTAAATTTGGAATGATCAATTAAATAATTTGAAATAACCGTAGTGTTGTTTTTATTAATGTTTTTGATCATGGTTTCTTCCAAGCGTTTTTTAGTAGATTGCTTGAAACTATCAACATCAACAACGTTATCCATTTTTTCTTCTTTGGCAAGTCTAATGATATAATCATTATTAAGTTCGGGATACTTAATTTCTTTAATTGCCTTAACTGTTACTTTAAATGAGACAGGTTTATTGCTCATTTTTGGGTCGTGATAATCTTTTGGAAACACTAAATCAAGAATTCTTGTTTCGTCTTTCTTGGCATTAATTAATTTGTCTTCAAAACCATCAATAAATGATTTTGAGCCAATTTCTAATTCATAATTAGATGCGGTGGCTTCGGGCAATACTTTCCCATCAACCGTTCCTTCAAAATCAATGGTTACTAGATTACCATCAGCGACCACGTTATCTTCTTTTGTTGTAATGGTAGCATCGCTTTTCATCCAATTTTTGATTTGCCGACTGATATCTTTTTCGGTAATTTCTGCTGGTTTTTGCAAGTTGGGGATGCTATCAATTGCAGGTAAGGTAATTTCTGGAATTAATTCAAATCTTAACTTAATTACTAGTTTTTGATCATCAATTTTATCTGGTTCAATTTTTATACTATCATCAATAACTTCGTCATCTTCACTAATTAATTTGTCATTAATAATAGCCTCATAATTCTTTTGAATAATTTTATTAGCAGCATCTTCAAGAACAACACCCATATTTACCGATCGACGTGCAATTGCGATTGGGGCTTTACCAACTCGAAAACCAGCAATCTTAATTTTTTTAGTTTGGTTTCTAACTTGGGTTTCAATTTCATCAGTTCAACTTTTATCTTCAAAGGCAATAGTTAACGTTAATTCGCGATCGTTTTTTTGTGATTCAATGATTTTGTACATAATTCAATTATCCTAACTATTTTTTTATTATCGGCATTTAAATTTCATTGATTTTAATGTATTTTATTATAAAAAATTTTTAGATAAATATTATGCAAACATTTTACTCCTTTGAATTTTGTTTCAAATCGTTTAAATTTGAACTTTAGTTAAGATTTTATCGATCAAAACGCTGGTCTCACTGCGTTTTTTTACATTATGATTAAAGTTTAAACTGTGATAAACATACTGTACAATTTCTTTGGCTAACAAATCGACATTAATTTCGGGATGGGCTGGAAAATAAAATAATATGAAGCGGTTAACAAGATCTAGTGCTAATGTGGTTAATGATGGTTCATCAGTGACTAATTCGTTAATCAGATTTGTTAATTTAGCAAAATAATCATTTGTTTCATTTGAAGACAATTGGGAACCAATTTTGGCATAGCGAATTGTCCCGGTATCGCTATTTTCCATTTTGACTTCAATCCCTTCAAATTCACGGACCTTTGAAAAAATTTCAAATAAATAAATTTTTCAATGGTTATCAGTATCTTTTGCTGTTAAATAAGGCATAATAAACGAAAACTGCTCGCGTTGAAAATAACCTGGTGGTTTAGTTTGAACAATTTCCAATAAGGCTAAGTTACTTGGAAAATTGGCAAAAGCTTTGCTAATTAACTCTTTAGATGTTAAGTGGCCTAATGCGGCTTCTTGTTGCTTATTAATTAGTTCAACAATTAGTTCTTCATACATGTTTAAATGTTCTTCAACTTCTTTTGGAACATAAGACATTTGCAATTCTTCATCAATTAATTCCACGGCTTTTTTAATATTTTTTTCTTGCAAATTTTGGTTAATTAATTCAAAGATTTGTTTATAAAATGAATAACCCGAAATGGCTTTTTTAGCATTGGTATCGTGAAATTTTTGCAAAATTTCTTCTGCTGTATTAATTGGCGGCTTTCCGGTTAATTCATTTAGTGTTAATGAATAAACTTTAGATGAATCATTCATGTATTTTTTTTCATAATCCCTCACCATTTGATCCACCATTTTTTGGTCAACACCCTTATTGTTATGATTATCACCACCAGGTTTGTCTATTATTTTAACTTTGGTTTTTTTATTCATTGCTAGATTCTTTTTCTTGGTAATTGGTAGCCACTAAATAATAATTATTTGCTTGGATTTTGTTCGCATTAAAAAAAAGATTAAGCTCTTTGGTTAATTTTAAAGGCAAGGGGATCGTTTGAAATTCATTCTTTTGGTAGAAATAGGCATGTTCATGAGCTTGGTGTCTAATGTTGTAATAAATCTTAAAATTAGTTGTATTCAAAAAGGCCTGCACCAAACCGTGTTTAACAAATGAATGTAAAGTGTTATAAACACTAGCCACGTTTGGCTTTGCTAGATTGTTAGCAGAAAGGTGGGAAATCACGTTTTCAATCGTATGTCAACCTTCATGTTTAACAAGGCATTCAATAACATCCTTACGTTGTTTAGTAAGCTTTAGTTTTTTGTCTGATATTTTTTTTAAATAATAATTTAGGTTATGACTAGTTGTGTGTTGTTTCATTTTATTTAACTTTTCTTAGAAGGGAAGGGATCATGGAATGTTTGGTTGTTTAACATCATGATTTCTTGAGCATATGGTGGTTGATCGTCAACGTATGGTGTTTCTAAAATAACTGGTAAGTTTGCAAACTGTTTACAATTTAATAAATTTAATAATACATTAAAACCAATCTTGCCATAGCCAATGTTGGCGTGTCGGTCTTTGTGGGAGTTAATTTCACTTAACGAATCATTAAAATGAATCACTTTAATTTGCTCTAGCCCAATCGTTTTTTTAATTTCTTTAAAAAGTTGTTCTGTTTTAGCCAAGTCATAACCAGCGTCATGTACATGACATGTATCTAAACAAACCCCAATACGTTTTTTATTGGTAATTTTAGCAATAATCGCTTGCAGTTGGTCAAAATTTTTACCGATTTCATTGCCTTTGCCGGCCATGGTCTCTAAGCAAATGACAACATCTTTCGTATTGCTAATAACTTGATTTAAACTTTGAATTAAATTTTTGATGGCTAAATCAGGAGTGGTGTTAATTGCTGATCCGGGATGTAAAACAATGTATTTAGCACCAATAGCTGCAGTTCGTTCTACTTCTTTGATAAAAAAGTCAACCCCAAATTGCCGTTTGGCAGCATCAGCCGAAGCCAGATTAATAATGTATGGTGCATGAACAATGATGTTGTCAAGGGCTCTGCCTTTTTCCTTTCAAAGTTCTTGGGCACTAATTATTTTTAATTCTTCAAGGTTTTTTCGGAGCGTATTTTGTGGTGGGCCTGTATAAATCATGAAAGCGTTAGCATGATAACTTAACGCTTCTTTGACGCTGCCTAATAAGTATTCGGGTGCTTTCATTGCGACGTGTGAACCTAAAAGGTATTTGTTTTCATTCATGACCATGATCCTTAACTAGTTAATGATATGTAAAATTTATAAAAAAAGTTTGTTTTATGCATCAAATGCATTTAACAAACTGTTTGATCATTGACTTTATTAATTATATTTTATTTTTCAGTTTTTACTAGTACAGGAACAACTTCAACTTTAGTTTTGTCTGATCCAAATTTTTTGTATCTCACAATGCCAGCACTTTTTGCAAATAAAGTGTCGTCGGTTCCTTGACCCACATTTTTGCCAGGTCAAATGCGGTTACCACGTTGGCGGTAAATAATTTGACCAACTTTGGTGTGTTGACCATCAGCAAGTTTGGCTCCGAGAAACTTCGGATTGGAATCACGCCCGTTTTTGGTTGATCCTACTCCTTTTTTTGATGCAAAATACTGCAGGTCGACTGGTAATCAAAATTTCTTCTTATTCATTGTTGTTTTTCCTTTTAAATGATGATCTTTCGCGAGTTATCAATAATTTTTATGTAGTTAGGGTAAACTTTGGCGATGGCTTCGATTTGGGTTTGAATGACTTGCAAAGCGACCAATTTGTCATAATCACTATTTTTTAGTTCAAATGAAAAAATATTATTTCTTTCTGAACGTTGAATACTTAGATCTTTAGGGTCATACCAATTTAATCCGCCCAAGACAATGCCACTAATAGCCGCGCAAACAATATCGTCACCTTTTGGTGCGAAGAAGGCGTGACCTTCAATCTTCACCCCGCCTGCATAAAAAGTTATTGCTAGCATTACTCTTCCGCGTTTTTAAAATTAATCTTAACAATTTTTAACTTGGTGTATGGTTGTCTGTGTCCATACTTTTTCAAGTGGTGTTTTTGACTAATGTGCTTAATGACCTTGATTTTTTTTTGTTTACCTTGTTTTTCAATACGGCAGGTTACAAAAGCATCAGGTAGGGTTGGTTTGCCAACAATTGCATTCACTGCAAGAACCTTATTAATAATAATCTCATCGCCAATTTTTCCATCGATTTTTTCGATATAGATTTCATCGTTTTCACGAACTAAATACTGCTTGGCTCCGGTAGCGATAATTGCAAACATTGATTTCCTCCAGAACGATTTGTTTTGTTGATTATTTTTATTAATCTTGGATAACTAGATAAAAGCCTACTTATGCCCTAAAACAACTATACAATTATTGCTGTATAGAAACTAAACACTAACATTTTAACATAAAATCAATCTTATGCTATCTGAAAGTTCGTAAAAAACTTGGTTTTATTGATAAATATTTTTTCAAAAAATATCAGTAAAAAATTGAAAAGCAAGAGGCTAGAAATAACCTGTTATTTTTAAAAATTGGCTAGAATTACTTTACGTATTTTTTATATTCACTATAGCCTAAACTATCCATATCTTCTAAGGCAATGAAGTTTAGTGATGCAGAATTAATGCAGTATCTTAAACCACCCGTACTTTGAGGACCATCGGTGAAAACATGACCTAGATGACTATCGGTGTTTTTGGCCCGTACTTCAATCCGACGCATGCCATAAGAGTTATCCATTTTCTCGGCAATTAACTCTTTTTCAATAGGTTTAGTAAATGCTGGTCAACCACAACCTGAATCGAACTTATCAGATGAAGCAAATAAAGGTTCACCACTAGTGATATCGACATAGATCCCTTTTCGAAATTCATGGTCATATTTGTTGCGAAAAGCTGGTTCAGTTGCTCCGTTTTGGGTCACGTTATATTGTAATTCATCAAGATTTTCTTCAAGTTCAGCTTGGGTCATTTTTTTAAATTTTTGTTCCATACGTTTTCTTCCTTTATTTTTGTGGGTCTATATTATAAATTACTAAATATGGTTGACCGATTTTATTGATTGCCAAACTCTCAGGTAGTTCTAAAATTGTTTTTGGTTCACCGGCTGGTAAATTTAGTTCTTTAGCACTACAAATCATGCCATCAGACTGGTGGTCTAATACTTTTGAACTATTAATGAATTTGCCAGTTGGAATACAAGCATTAGGCAAAACCACTACAACATATTGATCTTGACGAACGTTAATTGCACCGCAAACAATTTTTTGTAATGCATTTTTACCAACATCTACTTCACAAAAATTTAGGTGACTTTTTGCGATTGGTTTGATTGTCTTGATTTTCCCAATAACAAACGGATACAAGTTAGCATATTCATTTAAATTAATTTTCATAATTTGATTTAGTTGCTTGATTAAGCTCTCGTTAGGAGCATTGATCCCGGCTACTAAATTCAGTTGAAACCGTTTTGGATTAAAAAGGTTGAAACCAACCAAACGATCTTGTTCATCATAAAACAAGACGCAATTTTCGTTAACTTCTTTTTTAACTTGTGCGTTTGGATTACCAATGAAACCAACTAAAATATTTTGTAAGGTTAGTTCATCATAAAAAAGATTTAAGTATTTTTGTTCTTTTGTCATTAATTTGCCTCAAGATAAATACCATAAGCATCTAATCCGGTATGGACGGCAATAATTGAACTCATTGGGCGACAAATAATGTCTAAGTTTTCTGGAAGAATTTTTTTAAACTCATTCAAAATTTTTTGGTTTTGTTTTTCGTTTCTTATTGTAGAAACAATGATAGCCCGTTTAATGCCGTTTTTCCTTCAATTAATTTTTTCATCAAGATAATTCACCATCCGTTCGTGAGCACTAGTTGCATCCCTTTTTTTATCAAAGTATTCTAAATGTCCGTCAGCTGGTAATAACTTAATTAAAATTTTTAACTTAAGGGTTTTAACAATCATGGCCTTAAAGCCTTTTAAGCGCCCTCCGGCTATCAATTGGGACACATCATTAACAACAATTGTCCCTCCCTTTTTTTGGTTATTTTCCTTAACTAATGCATTAATTTTAGCCTCATCAAATCCATGCTTCGCCACATGATCTTTAATATCTTGCAAGGTTCAAACAATACTATATTCCACATCCTTGCAATCAACTACATAAAATTTATCAACACCTAATTCATTTTCAATTATTTTCCAAGTATTATAAGTTCCAGACATCTGGCTATCAATTGGAATCCCGATAACCCGATCATAGGTTTTTAATAATTCTTCCACTTTTTTCATCACTTTATCGATTGCAACTAATCCGGTTTTAAATTTGTGCCCCTTTGCTAGTTCATTTGCTAATGTGTCTAAATCCATATTGATTCCCGCTTGATAAATACGTTCAGGTTGCACATTTATGTTAATGATTGATAATGGCATCATATAAATATCATTTTCTGGATCTTCATGATAGGATGCTGATGAATCGATTAAATAAGCAATTTTTTGAATCATAATTTCCTCACGTATTTTATTGATTTAACTAGTATTGAAAGATTACAGTAACTTCAAACAAATTCCTTTATTTTTGTTTGGTTGTACTTATTAAATTTTAATTAGTTAAACATAAAAAACAAAACATTTGTTGTTTGATTATGAATAATCACATCGAATTTTAGGAATGCTTAACACCAAGTTAAGATGTGAAAAATAAACTTAATTATTTTATAATTTTTACTATCTAATTATTTTTTGACTTTGAAGATTTTAATTATTTGGTTTAACTATCTTTGATTTTAGGCTAGCAATATTTGATCAAATGAATGTCTATTAGTGTCATTCTTTGAACATATTCAAGTCTTAATTTGAAACATGTAATTGAGTATGCAGTCGAAAGGAAATTTGCGTGATCAGGTTAGATGGCAAAAAAATTGCAAAGCAAATTGAGCAAGAACTTTATCCAATTACTTCCACAAAGTTACACCATTTGGCATTGATTCAGATTGGTAACGACTTTTCAAGTTCAATTTACATTCGAAAAAAAATTGAAGCGTGTGAACGCTTAAAAGCTAAAACATCGTTGATTAAACGCATTGATATTAAGCAAGCTGAATTAATTTCATTGATTAATGAATTAAATTACAATCCATCGGTTCACGGAATTTTAGTCCAGTTACCGTTGCCTAAAAATTTTAATGTGGATGTTGTTTTAAATGCAATTAGTCCAATGAAAGATGTTGACGTTTTTCTACCAGCAACAGAAAATTTAGTAACACTTAGTAACCAATCACCAGTGCCTTGTGTGGTGAACGGTATTTTACATCTAAAGAAGGCGTATGATCTGGATTGAAACAAGAAACAAATTGTTGTGGTAGGCAAAGGTAAAACCGGTGGTCAGCCGATTATTAATTGATTACAAAAACATCAATATTGAGTTCAAGGATACGAAAAAAATGATGCAGATATTAATATCAAAATTCAAGATGCTGATGTTTTAATCACAGCGATTGGCAATCCACACGTTATCGACAGTTCGAAATTAAAAAAAGGGTGTGCTTTTTTTGATGTGGGTATTTCCCGCGATATTAATAATCGGGTTATTGGTGACATTAATTTTGAAATTGCTAGTCAAACCCAAGCCGCATACGGCACCCCTGTACCTGGTGGGATTGGTCCAATGACCATCGTGATGCTCCTAAAAAATCTGATTATTTTAAAGCAGATCCAAGATGAAAGCAAATAAATTAACCGTTATTTATAATCCCCATATTGTTAAAAATCATGAACAGTTAAAACTCATTATTGCAGCTTCTAAAAAACTAACCTTAAAAACTAAATTGATTACTACGGATGCATTAGTTAGTTTTTTAAACGAAAAAACAAAGACCAGAAATTTTTCGAAAAAGATTTTGTTTTTAGATAAAGATATTGCTTTAGCCACATTTTTACAAAAACAGGATTATTGGGTTTATAACAAAGCTTTAGCAATTAATTATTGCGATAATAAAGCCTTAACTCATGCCGCATTAGTAGACACAAAAATTAAACAAATTAAAACCTTATTAGGTCCAATTCTTTTTGATAATGAAAAAATGAATCCAACTAGTCCATTTATTAAAAATATTCGTCGTACTTTCAAATATCCAATAGTCATTAAAGATGTGTACGGCTCATATGGAGTTAATGTCCATTTAGTGAATTGTGAACAACAAGCAATCGAGATTATTAATAGGACTTCTGGTCGACAAGTTATTGTGCAAGAATTTATGAAGCAAAAAATTGGTGAAAGTGTTCGGGTTTTTGTGGCCGGTGGCAAAATCATTGCTAGTATTCACCAAAAGCATCCTACTGACTTTCGTTCGAATTTAACGCTAGGATCACAAGGTTCATTGATCAACCTATCAAAAACTCAACAAAAACAAGCATTTTTAATTAACCGTCATTTACAGTTGTTTTATTCAGGAATTGATTTTTTGTTTGATAATTCTGATCAATTAATTTTTTGTGAAGCAAATTCTAACGCTCAGTTAGTCCATGTTTCTAAAACTAGTGGTAAAAATTTTGTTGTTAATTTATTAGAAGCAATCATTAACGATCAAACGTATTACAAATCATTAGAACAGAACAATTAAACCAAAATTTTTTGTTTAATATTTAGATATATTTACTGGATTTTTATCCACTTCAGTTATTTTGAATGATAAATTTCCCGTGTTTTAATTCGTTTTTTAAAAGTTGTGGTTTTTGCGTGAATAGGTCGCCCGGGAACGCGGTGGTGATGGCGACATCGTGCGGTGTATGATTCTTGGTTACCAATTAAAATTTGGGGCGAATCGTATGTCGCTTCTTTGCCATCAATTAGCCGTTGGGTTCGGGTAGCTTCAGCACCGCATTCGGTGCAAATTGCCGTTAATTTTGTGATTTTTTCAGCAATTGTTAATAATAATGGAATTGGTCCAAAAGGCTCGCCCTTAAAATCACGTTCTAAGCCAGCAATTAACACATTAATTCCATTATCTGCTAGTGTTTGCACAACTTCAACAATCTCTTTGCTAAAAAATTGGGCTTCATCTATTGCTACTAGATCGGGATGACTTTCGTTAACGTGATCATAGATTTGGTAAGGATCATCAATAACAATCGCATTAAGAAAACGGCCATCACGCGAGGCAATTCCTTGCGAACGCGAATCAATTTTTGGTTTAAAAATTAAAAATTTCACTTCGGCATACCGAACCCGATTAATTTTTCTAATTAATTCTTCTGATTTACCAGCGAACATTGGTCCACAGATAACTTCTACCCATCCTGGTTGGTAAGAAAGTGCGTTTTTTTTAGCCATTCCATGATTCCTTTAGCGTTAAAAATAAGAATGTTTAAATCTTGAGATTTTACTTTGAACAATGTGTGTTGATTCTGAAATTACTTTTTTGATTAATGATAATCATTTATTATTGTATCTATCCTATTTTAAAAAATGATTTTTAAATGAAGATTTTTCTTGAGATAGTGAACTGAATTGAAAATTTCTTATAACATTCAAATTAAAAGTTAAATGTTTATCATTTTTTTGATCAATTTCATTTTATAATTTAATGAGTTTTCAACTCATTGTAATTTTGAATTACATTACTACAATTATTAATAATTATTCAAAATCATGTTAATTACTTTGATTTTTGGTACTATTAATGGTAATGATTTACGGGAGCGTACCCAAGTGGTTAAGGGGGCACCCTGCTAAGGTGCTAGATCGGTTTCCGGTGCGAGAGTTCGAATCTCTCCGCTTCCGCCATATTAAAAATAGAAAATCCAGATAAATCTGGATTTTTTTAATTTGTAGTGTATTGATCTAACAATTAAAAATTAATTAAATCGTTAAAATCCGCCAAAACCACCGTTACCACCCTTCATGAAATTTAAAAAGGGATTTTTGCCACCTTGTAACATTTTGCCCATGTCGGCCATTTTTTTGGAAGCTTGGTCCCATTCTTTTAATAGTTTATTTAGTTCATCAGGTTTGCGTCCTGATCCTTTAATAATCCGAACCTTGCGGTTTAATTCACGTTGTAAGAGTTTAGGTTGTCTTCTTTCTTTTAAGGTCATGGAGGACATTAAAATTTTTCAGATCCGCATCTTTTCTTCGATTTCACTAATTTTATTATCGGAAATCTTTTCTGATCCTGGAACCATTTTCATAATTGAACCTAAGGTACCAATTTTTGACATCATTCCCATTTGCTTCATCAAGTCATCTAAATCCATTTTACCCGACAGCATTTTTTGCATTGTTTTCATTGTGTCTTTTTCATCAATGGTGTCAGCTGCTTTTTCAGCCAAGGTCATCACATCACCTAAGCCTAAAATCCGATCGGCCATCCGCTCGGGATAAAATAAATCTAGCGAACCCAAGCGCTCACCAATGCCCGTAAATTTGATTGGAACATCTAAAATACTTGTTAATGATAAGGCTGCACCCGCCCTTGCATCTGAATCTAGTTTGGTAATAATAATCCCCGTTAGTTTTAAAACATGATGGAATTCAGTTGCAACATTAATAATTTCTTGTCCAGATAGGCCATCAACGACCATTAAAATTTCATTTGGATGTACCGCCTTTTTAATGGCAACTAATTCATCCATTAGTTCTTGGTTCGTTTGTAATCGTCCCGCAGTATCAAATAAAAGAACATCATGATTATTTTGCTGTGCTTGTTCTAGGGCTTGTAATGCAGTTTGTGCTGGATTTTGAATCCCTTTCTCGTAAAAACCACAATCGACTTTTTGTGATAAAGTTTTTAATTGGTCAATTGCGGCCGGACGGTAAATGTCTAACGCGACCATCATTGGTTTTTTGCCATGCTTTGTTTTTAAAAGCGTTGCTAGTTTGCCGACTGTTGTTGTTTTCCCTGAACCCTGTAAACCAACCAGCATAATTTTTAAAGGCTTAATTAGGTAATCAATTCCTTGGATTTTACGCCCAAGAATGTTCGTTAATTCTTCTTTAATGATTGTTAAAAAAATTTGCTGTGGGTCCTGGCCAACTTCTACCATTTGGCCAACTGCTTTTTGTTCAACCTCATTAATAATTTTTTTAACGACTTGCAAATTGACATCAGCATCTAATAAAGCAATCCGAATTTCTTTTAAAACTTCGTCAATATCTTTTTTTTGGATGGTTTGCGAATCCAATCGCTTTTTCATTTTTTTTGCAACAATATTGGCAATCATTGTTTTTAACATACTTCATTCATCCTTTAAGTTTCAAGTAACTAGTTTATATTTGTTTAAACTAACAAGACTTTAAATTTAAACCTAATCACTTTCATTTCATAACTTATAATTCTTAAATAGTTTAGGTTTAGGAATTTAGTTTTTAATAACGTCTTAAATTAAATTTTAATTTGATTATTTAACAATTAAAAAATTTTCTTTTTTTAACTTTAGAAATAAAAAAATCAGTAAAACCATTTGTTTACATTATTGAATGAAATTGTGATTTTTGATGGTGAACGATGCTTAAGGGGTACAACTAATTTTTTACATCAAAGGCCAAAATTAGTTAATGTTAAGAAAATTTCCTGATATTTAATAATTCTTTTTTTGGTTATGTTATGATAATGTCACGATAGATACTAAAAATTATTTAAAAGGGAAGAATAAAAAGAAACACTATATGGGTCCAATACAAATTATCATGTTTGTGCTTGCGATTTTGTCCTTAATCATTGGTTTATTGCTATCTAATTCTGGTTCTACTGGTGGGTTAGCGTGATTGTCGGGACAAGATCTTGAAATCTTTAAAAAAACAAAAGATCGTGGCCTGATTAAAAGCTTACAGATCATTATGTTTGTACTAATGCTTTTGTTTTTGATCCTAGGTTTAGTTTTTCATTTTTCTTTAAGATAAAGCGGAATATAAGAACATATGGAGAACGATGGAAATAAGATGAACCAACTCGATCAATTTGCCCAAGACATTATTAACTTAATTAAGAGTGAACGGGGCCGTCCGATTCCTCCGGGCATTGTGGTTCGCAACTTGATTGAAAAAAACAGCATTGGTAGTGACTCGCGGACGGCTAGGCTATATAAAACGAAAATTTACCAAGCGATTGATGATTTAACTGCGAAGGGATTAATTCGTCAGTTACCTAAAAATAACAAATTAGTGATTGGTTATGAAGATGCCCCAGCAGTCATGGGCGAAGTCAAGGAAGGAACGATTTCCATTGGTGCTAGAAATTGTGGGTTCATTCGGTTACCCAACCACGATCGGGCCTCTTATTTTGTTTATTCTTTGAACCTCAATGGGGCTTTGAATGGTGATATTGTTAAGTTTGCACCTTTGAACAAACCAGCAACCCGCGATTTAAAAGATGCTACGGTATTAGAAGTAATCACACGTAACAAAACAAAGTATGTTGGTAAATATACTTATAACGGCACGAAGTATGTGGTTTATCCCGATGATCCAAAATTATACTTAACGATTGTTTTAGATCATGATTATGGCTTAAAAGAAAACGATAAAATCTTGTTTGAAATTGTGCAAATTCAAGATAATGATACGGCTGTTGCCAAACTAATCCATGTCATTGGTAATGCTAATGACCTTGGTGTAGACATTCAGTCAATTGTTTATGATAATGGCATTAGTCCCCAATTTGAACCAAAGGCTTTAGCTCAAGCCCGAACTTTAAAGTTAGATGTAGAAGCAGAAATTGCTAAAAACTTAAGAAAAGATTTAACTAATATTGATCTGGTAACGATCGATCCAGCAACCTCAAAAGATTTAGATGATGCCATTTATGTAGAAAAATTAGCCAATGGTGATTATAAGTTAATTGTTGCCATTGCTGATGTTTCTCACTATATTCCTTTTAATTCGGATTTAGATCATGATGCTTTTAACCGTTCAACTTCGGTTTATTTGGTGAATAAAGTGATTCCGATGTTGCCTGAAGAACTATCAAATGATTTGTGTTCACTAAATGCTGGTGTGAAGCGCATGGCAGTTGCTAGCGAAATGGTTTATAGCCATGATGGTATTTTAAAATCACAAGTCGCTTATCCGGCAATTATGGAAAGTAAGCGTCGTTTTAGCTATGATGAAGTTAACGGTTTTTTTAATGGTACTAACCAGTTAGATAGCGACCGTGAAGAAATTAAATCAATGCTAAAAAATGCCCAAGAACTTGGCAAGATTTTAGCAGAAGTCAACCGAAAGCGCGGCTATGTCGAATTTGAAATTCCTGAGCCAGTGATCGTTTTGGATGAAAATAACATTCCGACCGATATTTTAATTGCTAAACATGAACAAGCCCAAGCGATGATCGAAGTGTTTATGATTGCTGCTAATGAGGCTGTAACCTTGTTTGCTAATAAAAATAACGTGCCGTTCTTATACCGGGTCCACCCCAAACCTTCGCCTCGTAAATTAGCTGTTTTTAGCAAAGAAGTAAAGCGTTTAGATTTCAAAATTAACGACAATATTAATAAAATCTATCCGAAAACAATTGCCCACTGGTTTGAAGTTAATCATGACAACCGTCATTTAGAAATTATTCACCGGTTACTTTTGCGAGCAATGGGTAAAGCCTTTTACAACACCATTAACTTACACCATTTTGGTTTAGCAAGTACCCATTACACCCACTTTACTAGTCCGATTCGTCGCTATCCCGACTTAATTGTGCACCGCTTGTTATGAATGTTTGTTTTTGATAAACAATCCTATTCAGATGAACAAAGAAAGATGTTAGTTGATAAATTGAGTACGATTTGTGAACATTCTAACCTTGGTGAAATCCGGGCGGTTGAGTGTGAACGGGCTGTTAATAGTTACATGTTCTGTTTATATATGGAAAATCACCTTGGTGAGCACTATGAAGGGTTTGTTTCCTCCGTGATGAATTACGGGATGTTTGTGGAATTACCTAACACCATTGATGGGTTAGTTCGCGTTTTAAACATGAATGATGATTTTTATACATACGATGAAAATTCATTGAGTTTAGTTGGCAAAAACCACGGCAAAGCGTATGCCATTGGTGATAAGGTGAAAATTCAAGTGACTTCAACGAACATTCACGACCGTAAAATTGACTTTACGTTAATTCAAGGACTTGATTAATTTTCGAGCTTATTTTTAGCCAAATTTTTGATCAAAACAGTTTGTTATTTTGGAATAATCAAACTGTTTTTTTTAATTTAAATTTACGGTAGAAAACAAGGATTGAGTGTGATAAAATTAATTGTTGTTTAATGCACTTTTTCATTAATTATTAATAATTATAAGGAAGATTAAAAAACATGAGTCACCAGTCTTTGAAGACAACTTTTGAAGATGCAAAACAATTAAGTTCTGCTAAAGGTTGATTTAAGATGAAAAAAACCCAAGTGACAGGGGAACTAACTTATAAAAAACTAGTTTTCTTGTGAGCGATGGTTTTATTTGGTTATTTTTTATTTGTTGTTCAGTGGTACTCAATTGGTAATTTTGCTGGTCTTGCTGGCGGGGGTTGAGGTGCTGCTTTTTTCCAACCAGGCACAGTACAAAGTCCGTTTATCCGTGGGGTGCCGAACTGAATGATTACTCTAGGCCGTGGCCTTGGTTCGTTTTTTGCAGGTTGGTTAATTGTTAAGTTTGGTCATAAATACGCCGTGATTGCCGTTTTAGCCTTATGTGTGGCCTCCTTTCCGTTTATTATTTTAGGACAAAATCAAGTGTGAAATTCAGCCTCAATTGCCGGTGGTGCCAAGGTTACTAGTGACGGGGTGGCTGCTGGTGGCTTTGCGGGCTTTGTTATTTTTCGGGTTTTATTAGGAATTGGGGGAACAACCTTAATTACTTATACCAATTCGATTATCGGCAAAATGCCCCAATCCAAGCGTCCGTTCCATATTAACACTAACACTTTTGGTTTTAATGCTGGTGCTTTTATTGCTAACATTTTCTTTGTGATTCCCATTATCAATGATGCTACTTTAAATAGTAAGTTATGAACTGGTGTTCTTAGTGGCTTCGTTGTTTTAATGGGGATTGTGTTGCTTTTATATTTAATTTTTGGCCAAGAAACTGTAGCCCGTGAAATTAAAAATAAGCAAGAAAATTTAGCGGATGCTCCTAATGCTGTAACTTTTAAAGCGGTTGTTAAGCAAAAAGACACTTGAAAAATTGCTTTTTTATTTATTTTGTGGTTGATTGCTGTGGTCTTTATTAATTCTAGTACCATGCACCAATTTATCGAACAATCACCAGCAAATTTTCGAGCCCTAGCGATCGATCACGCCTTAACAACAAATAAAAGAGTTGTTAGTGGGGTAACTTCGCGATACTACTGGGTGTGACCATTATTTATTTGTTTTTTTGTTGCTGGTTTTTTTGGTGGGTCGTGGTTGATTCCTGTATTTAGTAAAACCCGCTTTCACCGCACCCGCTATCTAGTTTTTCTTTTTGGCGTTTCTGCAGTCTTGTCGGCAGCAGCAATTATGTCCGGTTATTTTGGCGGATATGATAACCAAATTGCTTTAGCGTTCATGTTTGTCTTGATTTTTTTAAGTGGGGTGTTTATTTGGGGAGCCCAATCGGTATGTTTATCAGTTCCCCAACAAGTAATGCAAACATCAGCGAAGTATGTGGGGATTGCTGCAGGAATTATTTGGGGCGTAGGTTATTTCGGTTATACTGCTGCTGAATTGTCGTTAAGCTTAATCTCTTCTTATGTTCATGCTTTTAATTTTGCTAGTGCTGTAGAACAAGTCGGCTTAACAATTCGTCAAGGTGGTGCAGCCGATTACAATAGTGCGTTAGCCTTATTTAATTCGGGAAACCACAGCGGTTATAAAACTTCTGAATCAGTTGGTAATATTATTATGATTGTTGCGTTCTCATTGATTTTATTAGGGCTGATTCTAGCAGCATTCATTTTACCTAAACCTGGATACCGTGACCAAAATGGAACATTTATTGAATTTAATAAAAAATGAAATCCACTTAAATTAAGTCACTGGAATTTTAGACATCCTGATAACATTATTCCCAAGATGGGTGATAAATAATTTCTATTTAAGTATTTATAAAATTTTAAATCTGAGTTTGCCGCAAAGGTGCTCAGATTTTATTTATATATGGACCTGTTTTCATGGTTTTAAGATATCTTTACTAGTGAAAATTTGCATTTTAATGATCTGAACGTATTGATTAAGCCATGAAAAATGAAGATCTAATTTCTTGTGAGATTGATATCATTTAATTAACCGTTACTATAAGATGTCTTTAGCAAGGTTGTAAATAATCAACTGTTATTGATTAACAACAATTAATCAACGTTAGATTTTTATAGTAAAAACAACTTTATAGCATCATGATTAAAGTTTCATTATTTTAACTGGTCTTTGTTTTTTAAAATTTGATAAAATCCTAAATACTATTATGACCGATAAATATAAGCCTGAACTTTCTAAAGATATTCTTGAAGATTTATTAAATGACTACACCACAAAGCAAAAGTTGATTTTAGCTAATAAGCAATATTCACGCAATGGTGTTAGCTTAGACCCCAAAGAATTTTTAACCCTAGATTTGTTAGATTTGAATCTGCAATTTCATGATCGAGCAAAAAAGTCCAAAGCAATTGCAGTAATGCGCAGCCGTTATCATGCTGAAGTGTTTACTCCGGCTTGAATTTGCAATAAACAAATCAATTTGATTGATAACCAATATCTGGGTTATAAAAATGCTTTTAATACTGAACATGACAAAAAATGAAAAACCTCTCGTAAAAAGATTGTTTTTAAAAAAGGGTCATGATCTGATTATGTTGCTAGTACCCGATTGGAAATTACTTGCGGTGAAGCCCCTTATTTGGCATCCCGGTACGATGCGGTTTCTCGAGAACCAATTGCTTTATGGGATCGCATCGGGATTTTTGATCGCAAAATGCGCGTTATTAAGGAAAATGTCACTACAAAAAAAGATTGATTAAAATGAACACAACTAGCATTACAGTCCGTTTACGGTTATGATTTTCAAGGCGATAATGTCTTTTTTGCCAGAAGAAATCTCTTACTTTCATACCAAGAATATTATTTCGATTATTTTTCAAAAATGCCAGATGTTAAAACTTTAAAAGAAGTTGTCAAAATTATATGCTGGAATATTTGACAAATGGATGGGATTAAATGCGTAATTCCTTTTAGTTGTGAAAGTGCTAAGCAACCTGGTTTATTTGGTGACTTAGACAAAAAATGTGATGCTTGTCAAAGCGATAAAAAATTGGGGCATGTTGGGATCCATTGTTTGATTATGGATTGAGATATTAAAGAACCCGTTAAGTTTGAGCAATTATTTGCAAAATAAATTTATTATAAAATTTGAATATTGCTGAAACTAAATCTCGATTTCAATTAACTAGACAAAAAATTACAACTTTAATGCATGGAACATTACAGATTATTAATATATATAGACCAATACTGTATGTTAAATTTTTGTCTCAGATTGTCTTTTGTATTGTTATATAATAATTAGACAATTTTAATTGAACATAACAGTATAAATGATGTTAAAAAATTCAAAACCAAAAGTCAAAACATATTATCAGAAACGACCTAAAATATATGCGTATATCCATCCTGATGTTCCTTCACTAAACGGTCATATTAAAGTTGGCGAAACTACCGGTGATGTTGATAAAAGAATTAAAGGCCAAACACAAACGTCTGGTGTTATACCTAAAAAACTTTTTGAAAAATATGCACAAAAAAGTAATGGGACATGATTTAGCGATCACGATTTACATCGTTTTTTTGAATTAAATAACATTAAACGAAGTAAAGAAACAACTAAGACAGATGGAACGGAATGGTTCGATTTTACCGGTCGCATGGATGATTGCGAAAAATTAACAGATCAATTTATTCGTATTGATTATGATCTAGTTCAAAGTTCTGATGATAAATCAGATTATATTTTACGAAGCGAACAACAAGCAGCTGTTAATGTTACCAAACAGTACTATGATTGTAAAAAAGAGCCAAAGGAATTTTTGTGAAATGCCAAACCCCGTTTTGGTAAGACCTTAACTACTTATGGTTTTATAAGGCAAATTAAAGCCATTAACGTTTTAATCTTGTCCAATCGACCAACAATTAGCGACCAATGACTTCAGGATTTTAAAAAATTTATTGAATGAAAAAACGAAGGTTATTCTTTTGTCTCATCAGCAATTGATAATGCGGTGAAATATGAAGAATTTGCTGGATACAAAAATTCTTATCCCGAACGCATAATTAAATTGATTTTTTTCGCTTCACTCCAAGATCTAAAAGGTGCCATTGACCTTGGTGGTAAATATGATAAATTATCGTGAATGAAAGAAGTTGATTGGGATCTAATTGTTATTGATGAATCCCATGAAGGTGTTGATACATCAAAAAGTCAATTTGCCTTAAATTTACTAAAAACGAAATTTACTTTATATCTATCTGGGACCCCATACAAAGCTATTGCCTCTGAAAAATTTCGAGATGATCAAATTTTTAATTGGTCATATTATGACGAACAAAAAGCCAAAAATGATTGGGATGAAAATAATGGCCCAAATCCTTATGCTAAACTGCCTAAATTGCATTTATTTACTTATAAAATGAGTGAAATTATCAAGTCGATAGTTTCGAAAGGAATTAAAACTGACAGTGGGGCCCAATTTGATTATGCATTTACTTTAAATGACTTTTTTAAAGTCAATAAAAAAACTCATAAGTTTGAACACGAAGCAGATGTAAAAAAGTTTTTAGATGTTATCACTCAAGGTCAATATCCTTTCAGTTTATCGGAAAATTTCGCTAGCGAACTTAATCATACTTTTTGGCTTTTACCCCGAGTTGCTGCTGTTAAGGCATTGGCAAAGTTGTTAAAAAACCATGATTTTTTTAAAGATTATCATGTTATTCTGGCTGTTGGTAATCATGATGATAGTTGACAAGAAAATGAACAAGCATCTGAGGAGATTTTTAAAAAGAGTGAAAAAAGTCTAGATAAAGTTAAAAAGGCCATTCAAAAATACGAAAAAACGATTACCTTATCAGTCTGCCAACTGACAACCGGTGTAACAGTTCCCGAATGAACTGGAGTGTTTATGTTACGAAATATTAACTCTCCAAGTTTTTATTTTCAAGCAGCTTTTAGGGCCCAAACTCCCCACGAAATTGCAAACGAACAAGCAATTTATTGAAAAGAAAACGCTTATATATTTGATATCGCTCCTGACCGTACGTTATCATTATATGATCAATTTGCTAATGGTTTAACTTTAATCGACTATCAAAACACCGAACATGAAAACCTATTGAGTGCTGAAAAAAATGAAAATATTAAAACCATGCTTAACTTTTTTCCAGTAATTGCTCAGGATACTGATAGTTCTTTGCGCGAACTTAATTTAGAAGAAGTTTTAATAATTCCAAACCAAGCTAGAGTTGAAGAGATTGTAAAAAGTAAATTTTTAAGTAACTTTTTATTTGCTCATATGAATCTTTTTTGACAAACAAATCGGTTTAATACAATCATTGAAAAACTTCAATCTACTAAAAAACAAAAAAATTCTCAAACAAATTCTTTAGTAAATGACACCAACGTTGATATCATTATAATTAGTGAATCAAATGTTTTTGGCAATCCAATTATTGGTAAAAGAAAAACCACTGAGGAAATTTTACACGAAGGCAATAGTGGCTTTAATTCCAAGACATTGGCCAATGAACTGTATTCAAATTATGAACCAGAATTCGATGCTGTTATTAAAAAACTTGGTAATTTATCCAAAAATGAAGTTAAAAAAGTTAAAAATGAGTTCAGGGAAAAAATCATTTCGGAGCTAAAAATCCTTGAGGATGCTTGTCAAGCAGATATTAGTAAATATAATGATTTAAAAGATAAAGAACTTAAATATCTACTAACTGAAACTGAACAAAATGAATTAGCCGAATTAAAAAAGCAAATTCATGAGCGGTATACACAAAAACTTAATTTTGAAATTCCAGATGCATTTGAAAAATCAATTAATGATCTTCATAATGCTAAAGAAAAACAAGACAAGAGACAAAAGGAAGATAAGCTGCGTAATCATCTCCGTAGTTTCACCCGCACCATTCCGATTTATTTAATGATTTTTGGTGATGAAAAAATCACTTTAAACAATTATGAAACATATGCTGATGATGCTACTTTTGAAAAGATTTCTGGAATTAGCAAAGATGATTTTTTAATATTAAAAAATGGCGACAAAGATGAACATGGAGAAACACGTGGTGTGTTTGACACAACCAATGTGAATGCTAGTTTTCAACATTTTTTAAATTTAAAAAAAGAGTTAGCTAATTATTTTGATAGTAAAGCAACTGATGATATTTTCAATTATATTCCCAATCAAAAAACTAACCAGATTTTTACCCCTAAAGCAGTAGTTAAAGAAATGGTGGATCAGTTAGCGGCAAATAATCCTGATCTATTTACCAACAAAAACCATAAATTTTTGGATATATATTGCAAGAGTGGACTTTATTTAGCTGAGATTATCAAACGTTTAAACGTTGGTTTAGAAAAAGTTATTCCTGATGCACAAGAGCGCATTAGATGAATTTTTAAAAATCAAATTTATGGCATTTGCCCAAGTGATATCTTACTCAAACTAGCATCCAATTATTTGTGTGCAGATAGAAAAGATTTACATCTAAATTTACAAGTATGTCAAGCATACGAAGATTTAAAAAACCTCAATGATGCAAACAAACTTGCGTTGGCAATCGCAAATTTATGGAAGGATTTGGAAATGAAATTTGATGTGATTATTGGCAATCCACCATATCAGGAAGAGGATGGTGGTCCATATGCTAGCGCTCGTCCATTGTACCAATATTTTATGAGTGCAGCTTTTTCGTTTCCAAACGTTAAATATGTTTCTTTAATCACCCCTTCAAGATGAATGACTGGTGGCAAAGGGCTGGATGATTTCCGGGAAGAAACGTTGATGAATCAAAACTTAATCTATCTTTACGACTATTGCGATGCAAGTACATGCTTTGCTGATAATGAAATCAAGGGGGGGGGTAAGCTATTTTTTGTTTAATCGTGATTATGTTGGTAAATGCGATATTACAATCATTGATTTTGAAGGAAACAAAGAAACATCAAAGCGTTATTTAAAAGAACGAGATCTAGATATTTTTGTTCGTCACAAGTCCTTGATAGCAATTTGGCACAAAGTAAAAAGTAAGAAAAATGAATTTTTATGATCCATAATGTCATCACGTAATCCGTATGGTTTTAATACAGAAGCATTAACAAATCCTGAAAAATTTGGTTTTAAGCCCTTTTCTTTAAGCAAAATTCCTGAAGGCTACACTATTTTGGGTCTTGACCAAAAACAAAAAAGATCACGTATGTATTTGCCGAAAGATTACAAGTTCCCTAAGGATCAAATAAGCAAGGCCTTTTTAAAATATAAGATTTTTGTTCCTGAAGCTTATGGAACTGGTAAGTTTGGCGAAGTATTAGGAAAAGCAGAACTTGCTTATCCAGGATGATGTTGTACAGCCACTTTTTTAGAAATCGGCTGCTTTGAAACTGAAAATGAAGCGAAAAACTTAATTAAATACATTAAAACTAAATTTTTTAGAGCTTTGGTAGGAATTCAAAAAACCACCCAGCATACCGGTTCTAAAGCATATCGCTTTGTTCCTATGTTAGATTTTAAATCAAACCACGAAATCAATTGAGAACAATCAGTATCTGAAATCGATAAGAAACTTTATGAAATGTTTGAGTTGTCAGAAGAAGAAACTAAATTTATTGAAGAAAAAATTTCAGAAATGAAATAAAGGTGTTTTATCTTGAATATATGTAGTATTTTTAACTTAATTAAGAAAATTATTAATTAAAATTTTAGTTTTATTAATCAATGTTTTGAAGCCCAAAAAGATCAACTATTTGCTTTATTTGTTTTATATAAATATTAAACTGCATTGTTATATAATACTTCAACGTCTATTTGATATAAAAACAAACCAAATTAAATCAATATGGAAAAAAGATTAAAGACATTAATTAATCCGTACAAAAAAATCGAAGGTAAAATTTACGCATTCATTTTTGATAAAACTGAAGTACCTATCTATGCAGGTCAGATTAAAGTTGGCTACACAGAAGGGGATATTCATATACGAGTCAATCAACAAAGGAACGGACTAAATCTTAAAATCCTTTTTTGAAAATTAGCACGAAAGAATGATGGTACATGATTTCGGGATACAGATTTACACCGGTATTTTGAATTTAATAAAATTAAACGTAGCAAAGAAACTGGTGGACCAAATGGGACTGAATGATTTGATTTTAAAGGGCGGGAACAAGATGCTTTAAAATTAACTGAAAAGTTTATTGAAATTGACTATGATCCTTTAATAAATCCTAAAGGCCAAAAAGACTATATATTGCGTGCTGAACAAAGTCAAGCTGTTACTTGCACTTTTAATTATTTTCATTCGCAAAAACAACCAAAAGAATTTTTATGAAATGCCAAACCACGTTTTGGTAAAACTTTAACGACCTATGATTTCATCAGAAAAATTCAAGCAAGCAATGTTTTAATTTTGTGTAATCGTCCGGCTATTGCAAATTCATGATTTAATGATTTTGATAATTTTATCAGATGAAGAACAGATGAAGGGTATCAGTTTGTTTCTGAGTCGCCTGCAATTAAACGCAATAGCATGTCTTATCAACAATATGAAAATTTTAAAACAAAACACCGAAACAAACCAATTAGAAGAATTGCTTTTGTTTCCTTACAAGATTTCAAGGGTGCTAAGTTTGCTGGTGGTCCTTATGAAAAATTAGCTTGAATGCAAGAAGTGGATTGGGATGTAATTATTCTTGATGAAGCCCATGAAGCTATTGACACACAAAAAAGTAAAGATGCCTTAAATTCATTACGAACTAAATTTACCTTACATTTATCGGGCACCCCGTTCAAAGCCATTGCTTCTGAAAAATTTCGCGAAGATCAAATTTTTAATTGGTCATATCATGATGAACAAAAAGCCAAAAATGATTGGGACGAAAGTAATGACTCAAACCCTTATGAAGACATCCCACAATTGAATTTATTTACCTACAAAATGAGCGAAATGCTGCATCATGAACTTAAAGAAAGCATTAAGGGCAGTGACTTAAATTTGAAACAGACATTTGGTTTTGACGAATTTTTTCGAGTTAATCAAAAAACTCATAAATTTTATCATGAGGAAGATGTTAAAAAGTTTTTAGATGTAATAACTCAAGGTAAATACCCTTTTAGTTCATCTGAACAATATGTTAATCATTTACACCATACTTTTTGATTATTGCCTAGTGTTGCGGCAGCTAAAGAATTAAAAAACTTGCTGAATAACCACGAATTTTTTAAAAATTTTGAAATTGTTTTAGCAGTTGGTAAAGGATCAAGTTCTTCACAAAGAACAAATGAATTTGATACTGGTTTTAGAAAAAATCAAAAAAGTTTTAACAAAGTTCGTAATGCCATTAATAAGCCACATAGCAAGACGATCACATTATCAGTCGGTCAGTTAACGACTGGAGTAACTGTTCCTGAATGGACCGGTGTATTTATGTTGCGTAACATTGAATCAGCAAGTTTGTATTTTCAATCAGCCTTTCGGGTTCAAAGCAAGCATAAGTACGAAGTTGAAGATGAACACGGCCAAAAAATTTCTTTAGTCAAACAAAACGCTTATATTTTTGATTTTGCACCAGAAAGAACGCTTAAGTTGTATGATGATTTTGCTAATGGACTAATTATTGGTGAACAATATAAACAAATAACCAATCAACGCAAAGATAACATTAAGGCTGTTTTAAATTTCTTTCCTGTAATTGCCGAAGATTCCAAGGGTTCTTTGTGTGAACTTAATATTGATGATGTCTTAACAATACCTAATCAAATAAAATCTGACGAGGTTGTTGGAGATAAATTTATTAGTAACTTATTATTTGCTAATCTTGGTAGTCTTTCTGAAATGCCCGATAAAGTTAAGAAAATTTTAGACAAAATTTCACCAAGTAAAAATGGAAAAAATTTTAAAAAAGATTGATTTTTAACTAAAAACGATTCAAAAAATAAAAATAAGACTAAAGAAATTAAAATTAACCAATCTGATGTGTTAGGCAAAAAGATAACTGCAGCAATTTCTACAATTAGTAATGATGAAATTTTAAACGATGCAATTAATTATTCTGATTTTTCAGAACTCAAAGAAAAAATATTTAAACTTTATCAATTCGAACTAAATAATAATCTTCAAAAATTTCCTAATTTACCAAAGGACCAAATTAATAAAATTAAAAGCGAATCAGAAAATAAGATTTTAGAGATCCTTAAAAATGACGGTAAAGAATCTTGTGATGATATCAATAAATATAAAGAACTTGTAAGCAAAAAACAAAAAGGACACAATTTAAGCGAAAACGAGCAACAAGCATTAGATGAATTAATATATCGAACTCGTTCACTATATGATAGCGAAAATTTATCGGGAAAAATTGGGGATATTCTTGACGAATCTTTGGTTGCATTAAAAACCGCTGAAAATGACAATACAAAAAAAGAAAATGAAGATCACGTGCAGAATCACTTATATGGTTTTGTCAAGACCATTCCCCTATATCTAATGCTATGCAATGATGAAGATGTCTCGCTAGAAAATTATGAAACCAAAGCAGATGATGCTACTTTTGAAAAGATTTCTGGAATTACTAAAGACGAATTTTTAATATTAAAAAATGGATATGATGGCCAAACCGGGAAAGTTCGGGGGTTTTTTGATGAAACTATTTTCAATACTAGTATTAAAAAATTCTTTGAATTAAAAAATAAATTAACTCATTATCTTGACGACCAGTCCAAACAGGATATTTTTGATTACATTCCAACTCAAAAAATTAACCAGATTTTCACTCCGAAAAAACTAGTTGAAGAAATAGTTGATAAATTAGGCGAATATATCCCTGGATTATTTACCAATAAAAATCACAAGTTTTTAGATCCTTACTGCAAGAGTGGACGCTTTCTAGCCGAGATTGTAAAACGCTTAAACATTGGTTTACAACATGAAATTCCAGATTCACGCGAAAGAATCCGATGAATTCTTAAAAATCAAATTTATGGCATTTGCCCGAGTGATATCTTGCTCAAACTAGCATCTAATTATTTGTGTGCAGATAGAAAAGATTTAGATCTAAATTTACAAGTTCTTGATAGTTCTTTTGATTTAAACCGTTCAGAATGACTTAAAGATGCTATTAAAAAATGATGGGGAGACGAAAAATTTGATGTAATAATTGGCAATCCATCTTATGGTGAAAAACGTGATAATCACGATTCTTCTTATCAATATTCGGGAAATGCGATTTTTTCACTGGAAAATGCTAAATACATTTCATTAATCACTCCTTCGAGATGAATGACCGGCGGGAGAGGTTTTGGATATTTTCGAGAAAAAATCCTGGAGTCTAAAAGTTTTATGTTTCTCTATATTTACGCTAATGGGAATAAATTCTTTGCTAATACTGAAATTGAAAAAAAGGGAATAAATTATTTTTTAATGGATTGTGGATATACTGGTCCATGTGATGTTAGAGTTTTTGATTTTGCTGGAAAAGAAGAAAATTCAGAACGTTATTTAAAAGAACCGGATTTAGATATTTTTGTGCCCTACGAAATTTTAATAAAAATTTGACGAAAAGTGCAGAGCAAAAAAGATAAGTTTTTATCATCTATAATGTCATCGTGCGACCCTTACGGCTTTAACACAGAAGCATTAACAAATCCTGAAAAATTTGGTTTTCAACCCTTTTCTTTAAGCAAAATTCCTGATGGTTATACTATTTTGGGTCTTGACCAAAAACACAAAAGATCACGTATGTATTTACCGAAAGATTACAAGTTTCCTAAGAATCAAATAAGTAAGGCCTTTTTAAAATATAAGGTTTTTATTGCAGAAGCATACGGAGTAGCAGCCATCGGTGGATCTTTATCAACTCCAGTTTTATCTACACCAGTGCTATCGATTCCGGGAGAATGTTGCACAGCCACTTTTTTAGAAATCGGCGGTTTTGAAACTGAAAATGAAGCGAAAAACTTAGTTAAATACATTAAAACTAAATTTTTTAGAGCTTTGGTAGGAATTCAAAAAACCACCCAGCATACTGGTTCTAAAGCATATCGCTTTGTTCCCATATTAGATTTTAAATCAAACCACGAAATCAATTGAGAACAATCAGTATCTGAAATTGATAAGCAACTTTATGAAATGTTTGAGTTGTCAGAAGAAGAAATTAAATTTATTGAAGAAAAAATTTCAGATATAGAAAACCTAAAATAATTTTTAATTAATTTAATGTTAATTTAGGGCCTGATAAGGCCGACTCAGCACCAGGTTTTTTCCTAATAATGGTGTTTTTCTTATCTATTAATTGCTTAAAAAGAAAATTGACAATCTTGACATTAACGCTATTACCAAATTGTTTGTAAGCTTGCTGCATATTTTCATCAAAAATAAAATCTTCCTTGAAATTTTGAAGCCGGGCACATTCGCTTTCGGTTAAGCGTCTTTGGTATTTACCAATTATCGGAATTTGAACGATTGCAACTAGTGCTGGAAAAACATCAGGGCGTTTAACCCTAATCCCTGACGGACGAAATTGAATAATCCCGTCTCAAATCGAATTTATTGAAGTACCTGCTTGTCATTCAAATTTTTGGTGTGATGGTGCTAAGTTTTTAATTTCTTTTTTATAAGTTTTTTTTCAGTTATCAATGGCTTTTTTGTTTTCTAAATACAATTGGTTATTTTTGGCAATAATGGCATTTTTTCATTCTGGAAAATAGTTATTAGTAATTTTGTTTGATAAGTATTCTAACCAGATTGGAAAACCTAAAATTTTTGGATTAATAATTTGATAGAATTCATTTCACAAATTTAATGTCATTCTTTCATATTCATTGATCAAATATTTTTCATTGGTTACGTTTTCATCTAAAACTTCATACACAGAATTATGATTTTTGGTAAGTAAATTTTTTAAATCAATTTTAATTGGGACCTTTCGGTTTAACGGGTCATATTTACCGATAATAAAAATTCGTTCGCGAAACTGCGGAGTGCCAAATTGGTGTGGACTTAAAATAATGGGTTCACTAACGAGGCGATAACCGATATCAACAAGCACATTTTTGATAATTTTTCAAGTCTTACCTTTGTCGTGCGAAACCAGATTTCTCACGTTTTCTAGCATGATATATTTTGGTGTTTTCGCTCTTAAAATTCTTTCGATTTCAAAAAACATTGTTCCCCTAGTGTCATGAATGCCTTTTTGTTTTCCCGCCTTCGAAAACGATTGACAAGGAAAACCAGCACATAAAACATCATGATTGGGGATGTCTTTAATTTGTAATTTTGTGACATCGTTTCGGCTATTAACCCCATAATTTTTTTGGTAAACTACATTGCAATTATTATCAATATCTGCTGCTAGTACACATTGACCGTTATTTAATGTCATTGCTTGGTGGAAACCACCAATACCGCTAAATAAATCAATAAATTTAAATTTTTTCATAGTCTTTAGATTGCTGGAAACCGATAAATAATAAAATTTTCAATATTTTTTTTATGAAATAATAATTTTGGATTTCTCGACTTACCACTCGGCTGGTGTCCTTGCAAAAAATCATCGCTGATGTAGCGAATATTGAATTTATTGACTTCCAAAATATACATATTTTGAAAATTAACACTATATTTCATTCGTTGACTATAACTTAATAAATCTTTATTTTTAAAATTCTTTTTTTGGGGAAATTTGTTAATTAAATTGTTTCAATAAATTGATGCTGAAAAGCCTTGAACATCTGCGTCTTTAATAGTGGTGTGTTGGTAAATAACATACCAAAATTTTTCATATTGATCTAAATATTTTAAAAACCGGGTTTTATCATTGCCGATTACATTATTTTTTAAAATATCACTAGCTTTTAAATCGCCAAAAAATTGACCGTTATAAAAAGATAAATCGTAATCATACTGATTATCTTGATGATCACTACCAATGTATTTCACTAAATTTTCATATTGACTTGATTTTAAAAACTTATTGAGTTGAAATTCTAAAAAAAATCCAGCCCATTCCGCCTGTCTTCAGTTTGGTCACAAACCATCATGCATTTCACCAATCGCATTAATGGCACAAATATCTTTGCCGGTAAAAAAACTTTTGTTGTACTCATTAAAAACTTTGAATAAATCATCTTTAGAAGCCGATTTTTCTGAAAGATAATTAAATAAATTTTGCGGTTTGATTATGGTAATCAAATTATTGAATTTATCAATTTTTGAAAAAATACCATCGCGCATTCCAATAAACAAATCATTGACATAAACATGTGCTGAAGAATTATGCATAATTTTATTTAAGTATTTTGTTTTATCAAAATCGACATAGATAATGTTTTCTTTGTACTTATATATTCCCAGAAAACGAACGTCATAGTAAAGATTTTTTTGAGTTATTGATGTAACAAATTTTTTCCAAGAACTAGGCAATTGAATTCTTTTTTTAAAAATGGGGTGTTGGCCGTTGCCACCTAAATAAGTAATGGCTTTAAACAACAAAATGATTTTTTTATTGGAATTAGATTGATTTACAAAACTAATCACCTTTTTGTTACATACCACTTCAACGTTAACGTTATTGGCCCCAAGATGCTTTTTAAAAAGTGCTAAATATTGATCAAAAACTTGCACAACATCATCTTGATCAATAACTACCTTCATATTAATGTTTAACTGCTCACTTTTTAAATTTGCCACACTTTAATCCTGATAACTTTGATTTATGTATTATATAAAATCTGATTTATCGAACATAACTACATTTATTTCTTTTTTAAAGATTTAGCCATTGCAATTAATTATGATGAAATTTTGATCGCAATGTTTTAATTTTAACCTGTTTGTAATCAATTCTTATTTATGGGTTAATTTATCAAACTACAGGGTTTATAAAAAGTTATTTATATAAAATGTAAATATTAAGTATAATTATATGGTAAATATTTATATTTAATTCTGCCGATTTAGTTTAGGGGTAAAACAAGTGCATGGTAAGCACTAAAGACAAGTTCGACTCTTGTACTCGGCACCAGAAAACAAACAATAACAACTTGCCTAGTTTCCAAAACTAGGCATTTCTTTTGCTTATAACTTTCCTTACTGAACAGTTTTCATAAAAAATATGGAAAACTTGAAAAAAACACTTAACTATCTTGATTCTTTGATGAACTATTATTAAAATTTAATTGTAGTGATCATATCACTATGTTAAAAATTAAGGATACCACACCCTGAAGAATATTTGGGTTGTGGAATAAAAGCCTTAATGTTCTTTTTGCGTGGGTATAAATCAAAGGTGATTTATGCATTTAATACGCACTAAAGAAATTGTTGTGAAGTCTAAAGAGTTTCAAAGGTTAATTGTTTTATTTAATGAGATGTTTGCTAAAGTGGAAATTGGGCTCGTCATCAACTTAATTGAAAGCGAAATTAAATCTTTAAAAGATTTTCAAACCCAACTTCTTAATCTGTATCACCAAGCATATTCAAAATGAAAATGAAACCAAGTTCGCCGTAAGGATGAAAAGATTCTTCAATTTTACGAAGATTTAATTCGTAAATACGATATTATGATTCACTCCGTGTCAGATTATTTAAAAAAATTAGATAATTTTGTAAGCAGTGCGACTTCTAATAAAAGTACGAAGCGGTTAGTGAATAGTTTAGCCCGGCTAACCTTTAAGGTTTTTCTGGATTTAAATTGTGGCTCTTTTTTAGAAATCAAGTCGATTTCAGCAATGCTAAATAACCTTAGCATGGCGATTGCGAACCAGTAACTTTAATTCACATCTTCAAACACCATTTACTGGTGTTTTCTTTTTTTATTTTACGCTATGTGCGATTAATTCAATTGTTTTATATTCGAATGTAACAATATCATTATTTTTAAGTTTTTAAACGAACTTGTTTAGACTTACTATGCCTAAATAATTTCAAAAAAATTTTGTGATCAATATCAAGATATTTTTTAGTTAATCACAAAATTTTATATAATTGAATCACTATTATAGATACAAAATATTTAGGCAGGCTAACCTTATGTCAGATTTAATTGATAAAGCATATGAAATTGCTGTCAAAGAATTTAAAAACAAGCCCTTTGCTTTTAACCGGCTATGGAATGAATTAACTAAAACTGAAAAGATTTCTAACCAGGATAAACCGAAATTAATTGGTGGATTTTACGTTGATTTATTGCAAGATCCCCGTTTCGTGCATGTTGGTGATCGGAACTGACGGTTACGATCAACCATGAAGTATGAAGAATGGGATAAAATTACCCAATTGATGTACGGGGTTAAAGAATACTACGAAGAAGGTTATGAGGATTTAGTTGAAAAGCAACAAGAGGAAAAAACAACAGAAGAAATCGGCCCTGATATGAGTAATGAAGATAATGTTTCTGACACTGTCTACCTTGATTCACTTTTAAGCACTAATATTCCCGAAGATGAAGATAATAGTTAAATTTTTGGAGAATGAAAATGCATGCTACAAACACCCGCTTACAAAACGCTAAGGCAATGATTCAAAAAGGCTTTGTAGAAAACTTTGCCATCCCCCACATTAATGTTAATAACTTAGAATGAATTAGTGCTACCCTAGATGCTGCTGAAGAAACAAAAACTCCCGTAATTATTGCTGTGTCTGAAGGTGCGAAAAAATACATGGGTAGTTACCAGTTAGTTTTTCATATGGTGAACGACTTAATGGAACTTAAAAACATTACCGTCCCAGTTGCATTGCATTTAGACCATGGTTCTTTCAAGGCAACCTTTGAAGCAATTGACGCTGGCTTTACTTCGGTAATGTTTGATGGTTCACACCTTCCATTTGAAGAAAATTTTAGTAAAACCAAAGAAGTAGTCGCTTATGCTGCTAGCCACAATGTTTCTGTTGAAGCTGAAGTTGGCACGATTGGCGGCGAAGAAGATGGCATCATTGGTAGTGGTGAATTAGCTGACCCGAATGAATGTGTAAAATTATTAAGCATTGGCAACATCACAATGTTAGCGGCTGGTTTTGGCAATATTCACGGAATTTACCCTAATGATTGAAAGGGACTAAATTTTTCAAGATTGCAAGAGATTAGATTAGCGACCAAAACCCCATTAGTACTCCATGGTGGTTCGGGAATTCCTGATGATCAAATTGAAAAAGCCATTTCTTTAGGAATTAATAAAATTAACGTTAATACCGAATGTCAACTGGCTTTCGCTGAAGCTACAAGAAAATATATCGAAGATAAAAAAGATCTTGACTTAGTTAAGAAAGGCTATGATCCTAGAAAGTTATTAAAACCGGGAACCGAAGCCATTAAACAAAAATGTATTGAAAAATTTAAGTTATTTAAAGCAATCGGTAAAGCCTAGTAGTTGTTCTAAATTTGTTACTTTAAGGAGATCTGAATGCTTTCAGCAGGAATTGTTGGATTACCAAATGTTGGTAAGTCTACATTATTTAACGCTATTACTAATTCCCAAGCACAAGTTGCCAATTATCCGTTTGCTACCATTGATCCTAATGTGGGAATTGTTAATGTTAAAGATCCAAGATTAATTGCCTTAGCCGAATTAATTCAACCCGAAAAACTAGTATTTAGTTCTTTTCAGTTTGTTGACATTGCTGGCTTAGTGAAAGGTGCGTCCCAAGGGGAAGGATTAGGTAATAAATTTTTAGAGAACATTCGAAACGTTGATTGCATTTGTCATGTGGTTCGTTGTTTCAATGATAAAGGTATAATTCATGTGAACAATGTGGTTGATCCGATTGCTGATTTGGAAGTAGTTCACACTGAACTGATTATTTCTGATCTTGATTTAATTACTAACCGCATTGCTAAAATTTCTAAGAAAGCACAAAGCGGGGACCAGTTGGCTCAAAAAGAACTTAACATTTGTTCAAAAATTAAAACGGCTTTAAATGCTGGCAACTTTGCTAGCGAAGTGATTCACGATGACATTGAAAAGCAATTAGTGAAATCTTACAATTTACTAACAACCAAACCCTTTATCTTTGTTGCTAACATGTCTGATTCAGAAATTTCCAATCCCGAAGTTTCTGATCTTTTTATCAAACTTAAAAAATATCTAGAACCAAAAAAGGCCACTTTAATTGCAATTAGTGCCAAAATTGAAAGCGAAATCGCAACCAGCACTTCCGAAACCGAACGCTGTGAAATTATGGAAATTTTTGGAATGGGCCAAGTTTCGGGTCTTGATAAAATCATTAAGTCTGCTTATGACGTTTTAGGCTATTGAACTTATTTTACTTTTGGCAAAAAAGAAACAAGAGCGTGAGCGTTTTTAAAAGGATTAAAAGCACCTGAATGTGCTGGGATTATTCATAGCGACTTTGAACGTGGCTTTATTAAAGCCGAAATTATTCGGGTTGAAGATTTATTGCATTATAAATCTGAAGTGAAAGCAAAAGAAGCCGGAAAACTGCGTTTAGAAGGAAAAGATTACATGATGCAAGATGGTGATGTTTGCCATTTTAAGTTTAATGTCTAAATGAAAATATTATAAAATCATTACAGGTTAATCGTAAATTATTATTTAGGTTTTATAATTACTTATTAAGTATTATTTCCACTAACTATTATTTAATGAATAAAAGCACTTTAAATAACAACTAATTGCCAAGGTGAACCCGCCCATGTTTGAATATAATCTTGAACAAATTAAGATCTTAAATTCCAGTCTTAAAAAATTTCCTTACATTTCTTTAATCGATCCGAAAGATAATAAATCCTTTGAAGGCGAAAGCCGGTTTTATTTTCTAAATTTCTACACTAAAAAAGATACGGATCTAATCTCCTTAACTCCAGGCGATCTACTTTTAGTTTCTTTGTCTAAGCACGGTCAGGAAAGCATTAAGGTTATTGGAAATTTATTGCAAATTTTACCTAATGATGAATTAGAAATTCAAGTTGAATCTAATGAACTTCATAAATTACCTAGCGATTTAAAACACTTAAAAATAATTACTTGCTTAAAAAAAGATGTTGAAAAACCATTAGAATTATATTTTGAACAAGTTGCTAGACGCGTTGCTAAAACGATTGCTAAATTCGAAAAAAAACGCAAACGCCGGATGGAGATGGAGCAAAAGTTTGCAACCGAGATTGCCACTTTAAATTTTCTCCCTGCACCAACTGTTTTAAATCGCTCACAAAGTGATCAAAAACAATCTTATTTTGATGCTTACACACTAGCTAATTTACCAGATTCCCGAATCGGCTTAGCCCAATTTCGGCAAGAAATTATTGAAATTTTAAGTCATCATGGTTGTGTCGGTGTAAATGCTGCAACATTGCGCCCAAAAGGATCTTTAATTAGTTCAATTAATATTGAATCTCCCGGTGCTGTAACCTGAATTAATGATTTAAGTAAAACTACAGAATTTATCATCCAAAAAGGCAATACGAAAGGAAAGCAACTAACTTCCTTAGCAGACTGACACCCTGATGTTATCGAATTCATTGTTTCTAAAATTAATGATCCCAAGATTCTTCGTTGAATTTTAGACAATGTTAAAGATCCGTTAATTATTAAGGAAGTGAAGCAAAAATTTAAATTTTTTCCATTAACTGAAGTTGAAAAAAAATACCACGAAAATATTCTTAGCACCAGTTCTGATGAAGTTGCAAAAAATGCATCAAAAATAATTTTAGAAGAAGCAGGATCATGAAAAATTATCAATCAAGATTTTCTAGCAGGAACTGATATTGCTATTGCTATTTCCGACCAATTTATGAATGCTGTCAAAATAAACGCTAAGTGAACGCTTAAATATCCTGATTTAATAAATCTTAGCCGTAAGCAAAAAAACTTTTATGATGCTAACTGGAGTAAAATTAACAACGTTTTTCATTGAGAGCAATTAAATTATCCAGTGAAAAATTATTATGAAATTAATGCCAAAAATTTATGGGATTTAATTATTTATTGCTCATTACATCTAAACCAGCCGTTAATTTATTTTGTGGATACTATTAATCAAGCAAGTGTAGTTGGTGATAAATCAAAAAATTTAATAGTAATCGATCCTTTAAATCATCTTCCCTTACACCAGCATTCGGTCTGTAATTTAGGTTGAATTAATCTTGCAAATTTTATTGATAAATCATCAGGTAATATTAAACAAACCGAATTAGAAGAAACCGTGCGTATTGCGGTTAGGTTTTTAGACAATGTGATTGATGCTAACGAATACTTTTCATTACAGGCAAAGAAACATGCTTTAGGCATGCGACCCATTGGTTTAGGAATTATTGGGTTACACGATTTTTTTATTTGATCATCGGAACGTTATGGTTCGAAAAAATCACGTGCGACAATTGATTTGGTAGCATCAACAATTGCCAAAACCGCTTATCGAGCTTCGGTTGACTTAGCTGTTGAAAAAAAACCGTATAAATTCTTAAAACGAAAGAACTTTAAACTTCTTTCTGAATCTAATTATGTGAAATCACTGTTGTCAGAGATTGTTGAAAAAATCACCAAAAAAGGCTTGCGTAACTCGTGTGTATTAGCATCGGCAAATTCTTTTGAATTAAGCAAAATAGTTGGGGTTGCTAACGGTGTAGACGCCTATCATAGTTTTTATTTAGATGAAAACCAAACTAGCAAAATTTCGTTAGTTGATGAATGATTGCAATACAATGAAACTCCAAATTCGCAAAGTGAATACGAATCTTTAGTTTCAAACTTACCGCCCTATTTTGCTAGTGCAACTGATATTCCGACTGAAGAACATGTTAAAGTTCAAAATTCACTTGAAAAATTTTACGATTCAGCAGTTATTAAAACCGTTTATATTTCGGAAAATGCAAGTTTAGAACAAGTTGAAAAAACTGTTGAAAGTTTATACGATGGCCAAGTCAAAGTAGTGAATTTAAAGATTTTTCAAGGAAGCGCAAAAAATTACCAATCAGTTTCTAATTACAAAACAACTGAACAATTAACCAATAATCTTAAAGCAACAAATGAAACCAAAACAACAGGTTTATTATCGTCTGTTCAAGCTTTAAATTCAAAACAAGTAACCGTTAATCCTTCTGGGAATGATGTTATTGTTGAAAAACCAAAAATAAATGAACCACAAAAAGCAACTTCGTCAGTTCACACCCAACAAAATTCAACTGTGATTCATTCAAATAATTCTAATGAGAACACTATGGATGATGCTACTAGTCTTGAAACTAACCACGAAATATCTGCGAATAATTGATCCATACAAAGTCAATCTAGTCAAGATGAAGCATGCGATAAATCAGAACCCTTAGCAAATCCAAATCAGAATGTTTTTACAGAAAAATAGTTGATTTTAAAATAACTGAATTTGCATCTTTTTCAAAAAAGGTATTCTTGACAAAATTAAATAATTTTCAATAATAAAAACGAGGTTTTACATGAGTTCTGAAAAATTACCAATTAACCGCCTGCACTCCATCAACACCGTTTTAACTGAAGTTGTTCAATACCTTAATGCGAATGTTTTTCAAAATATTTTTCAAGATTGCGTATTAATAGTTCAAAAAGGCAACCGACCTAAAGGCGACGCAATTGCTTGGTTTGCTCCAACCCGTTGGGAAATTGATGGGAAAACTTATCACGAAATCACTTTAGTTGCCGATTGGTTTGGCACTCATTCGATTCCCAAAATGATCCTAATCATTGTGCACGAATTAATTCATTATGAAGGCAATTTATTATCGCTACCAACCACAAATAAAACTGGAAAATTTCATAACAATAATTTTAAAAGAATTGCCGAAAAAAGGGGTCTTGTTTTTGGCGAAAAAAATAAAAAATACGGTTGAATTGATGAACAGCCTGATGATTCATTACAACATGTGATTAAGAGGTGCATTCAAGACCTTGATTTAGAGAAAAATTTGCCTAAATTTGAACGAATTAATTTAGAACGAAAACCTGCCAAGAAGACCATGTTTAATTTTTCATGCCCCAAACATGGCATTAAAATTAAAGCTAAATTAGATACAAAAGTTTTATGTGGGTTATGTGATAGTCAATATGAATTTGATGATGAATTACCAAGTTAATCATGATTTAGACTAATCGCTAATTTTAGTTTACATATGCTATAATACTACAGATTATAGTGATTATTAAATTAATGCAGATGTAGTTCAATGGTAGAACGTGACCTTGCCAAGGTCGAGACGCGAGTTCGATTCTCGTCATCTGCTCCATTATCATCAAATCTGATTTTTTAAATCATTCATTATTTTAAAAGATAAGAAACTATATCAACAGATATAAAGTTCTTATTTTTATTTTGTTAGTAGTTAAATAACGGTTAATTTGTACATACGCATACCATTAAAACACCATCTTTTATCTTAAGAATACTTGATTTTAATTTCTGTAACATATTTATTGATGAAGAAAACTATCCAGGATTTTTTTTGTAATAATTAAAATATGAAAATAACGTTCACGTGACAATTGCTTACTTAAAGGAATATCTATCATGGATGCACAAAAGCAAATTAAAAATTTAATTAGCAAGTTAAGACGGTATGAATATGAGTATTATGGTCTAGATGCACCTAGCGTCTCTGATGCTGAATATGATGTTACTTTACAAGAATTAGCCCAATTAGAATTAAAATATCCTCAATATAAAGATCCTAATTCACCAACCTCACGAGTCGGTGGGGTAATTTTAGATAAATTTAAAAAAGTAACCCACCAGTTTCCGATGCTTTCATTAGGTAATGCCTTTGATGTTGGTGATTTATACCACTTTGATAAACAGATTAAAGATGTTAGTCATTTACCTAACTTAAAATATGTTGTTGAACCCAAAATTGACGGATTGAGCATTTCGTTAATTTATAAAAATGGAGAATTCGTCCAAGCATTAACTAGGGGCGATGGCGTTAATGGGGAAGATGTCACTGTGAACGTTCGGACCATTAAAAATATTCCTTTAAAAATTGATACTGATTTTGAAAATGTTACCGTTCGGGGTGAAATCTATATTTCCAAAAAAGATTTTCTAGAACTTAATAAAAGTCTTAATAACGAAAAGGAATTTGCTAACCCCCGTAACGCGGCTGCTGGGTCATTGCGTAATTTAGACTCTAGCATTACTGCAAAAAGAAAATTAAGTGCTTTTTTATATTACCTTCCTGACGCAATTGAAAGGGGTTTTATAAGCCAACATGAAGTCTTAAGGCAACTTAAAAAATGGGGTTTTCCAATTGCCAAAGAAATAAGACTAACTAATTCGATTGATGAGGCAATTAATGCAGTTAATTTTTTTACTAACCAGCGGGAAATTTTACCATACGCCATTGATGGGGTTGTTTTAAAATTAGATGACCTCAATTTTTATGAAAAATTAGGGTCAACTACGAAATTTCCAAGGTGAGCAATTGCTTATAAATTTCCGGCTGTTAAAGTTGTGACTAAACTATTAGATATTCAAACAACGGTTGGTCGGACTGGCAGAATCAACTATATCGCCAAACTGGAACGAATTAACATTGATGGTACGTTTGTAAGTTCAGCAACTTTACATAATTATGATTATATTTTAGAAAAAGACATTCACATTAATGATTATGTTCTGGTTTATAAAGCTGGCGATATTATTCCCAAAGTTATGGAAGTTGTTAAAGAAAAGCGCGACTTAACGACAATTGTTAAATTTAAAATTGCCACGCACTGTCCCCAGTGTCATGAACCCTTAGAACAAACACCTGGCGAAGTTGACCAGTACTGTATTAATAGTGCGTGTGCTTCACGAATTGTTCAGGCCATTATCCATTATTGTTCACGCGAAGCGATGAATGTTGAAGGCGTATCTGAAGGAATTATTGAAAAACTGTTTGCTGCTAAATTGTTAACCAGTATCACTGATTTATACGAATTAAAAAACAAGCAACAAGAAATTTTAAACGGTAATTTCAAAATTAAAAACAAAAGTTTAAACAACATTTTAATATCGGTTGAAAATTCTAAAAATAACCAATTGTCCAATCTTATATTTGGTTTAGGCATTAGACATATTGGGTTGGCAACTGCCAAAGTTTTGGCCAAAAAATTTAAAACAATTCAAGCTTTAATTGCTGCCAAATTAGTAGATTACCAAAACATTAGCGATATTGGCCCAATTGTTGGCCAATCGTTAGTCGATTGGTTTGCTTTAAAAACAAACCTAGATATTTTGCAAAAACTCATCAATGCTGGTGTAAAAACCACCGAGGTTGTCGATCGTTCCCAAGTAGATGAAACATCAATTTATTATCAAAAAACCTTTTTAATTACTGGTTCATTTTCCATCCCTAGAAACGAAATTAAAAAAATTTTAGAACTTAAATTTGATGCCAAGGTGTCGGGAACATTGTCGGCTAAAACTGACTATGTTCTAGCTGGCAGTAATGCAACTTTAATTAAAGTTGAAAAGGCGAAATCATTAAAAATTCCGGTTTTATTAGAAGAAATTTGGAAAACCAATTAAACAACTTGATATTATTGTTATTTTTATTAATTCATCTAGTTATAATAACTTATATTCATTTAAGGAGATGGCCGTGGCTCATATCATTCGTAAAGGTTATGCGTTTGATGATCTTTTATTGGTTCCCAAAGCATCAAATATCTTACCGAAAGAAGTTCAATTAAAAACCAAATTAACTAATACAATATCGCTTAACATTCCGATTTTATCAGCAGCAATGGATACAGTTACTGACCACAAGATGGCAATTGCGATGGCCCAACTCGGTGGTTTAGGAATTATTCATAAAAATTTTAGTTTAATTCAACAAGCACAAGAAGTCGTTCTTACAAAGCAAAAGGAAGTTGATTTTAATTCATATCCCAACGCTGTGGTTGATGCTCATCAAAAATTACTAGTAGGCGCGGCTGTGGGGATTGGCGATGATACTTTAAGTCGAGTTGCTACCTTAATTAAATATGGTGTTGATATCATTTGTTTAGATACAGCTCATGGTCATAGCAAATATGTTGTTGAGGTTTTAAGAAAAATTAAAAAGAACTACCAAATTCCGGTAATTGTTGGCAACATTGCAACAGCTGAAGCAGCGTCTATCTTAATTGAGCAAGGGGCCGATTGCTTAAAAGTTGGGGTTGCTCCTGGCTCCATTTGTACAACCCGGATTGTTAGTGGTGTTGGTGTACCCCAACTTACAGCAATTATGGACGTAGCAAGTGTTGCTAAAAAAAATAATATCCCAATTATTGCTGATGGCGGCATTAAAAATTCGGGTGATATTGTTAAGGCTTTGGCAGTAGGTGCTAATTGCGTAATGTTAGGCTCATTGATTGCTGGTTGTGACGAAACTCCTGGTGATGTTATAGAAATGGGCGACGGACAATTGTTTAAAACTTACCGGGGCATGGGCAGCACAGAAGCTATGAAGGCTGGATCAAGTGATCGTTATTTTCAAAATAACGCAACAAAATATGTTCCTGAAGGGGTTTCTGGGTTGAAAGAATATTTGGGCCCTTTAAATGACGTATTATTTAATTTACTTGGCGGGATCCGTAGCGGTATGGCTTATTGCGGAAGTATAACAATTGATGTGTTACATAATATTAGCGAATTTATCGAACAATCTTCAGCAGGATTAAACGAATCATATCCCCATGATATTGTCTTAACTGATCATAAATAGTTTTATAGTTTCATTTCATTGTTTTTATCTAACTTTAGGTTAAGGTGATTAATAACATTTAAAATTTTAAAAACTAGTGATTCAGTATTACAATTATTAAAAGTACGAATAATTTTTTAAATCATTCTTATAATTAATCAACTTTATTCTTTAATATTATTTTTATTTTCAGTTTTAATGAACTACTTATTTTTTTGAATATCCATTAATTGACTTTAATGTGATATCAGTTCAAACAATTTTCTTTGAAAGAAGATTTTGATTTTTGTAGCTGATTTTTGCGATAATTATTTTGCCTAATCTAGGCTTTATGTATTGAATGACACTTTTTAGTTAATAACAAATCAGGCAAAAACTATTAAATTTTAATTGATAGGATTTTGTATGAACAGTACAAAAGATTTTTCAGTAAATAAAATTATATTAACTGTGATTTTAAAGGTAATTTATTTTTTCAATATTTGATCAATTACAATAAATGATAAGCGTGTTATCGAATTAACTGAATAAATTTTATATATTAAAAAACAGAAATTTTAAATGAAAGAAAATGAATAAGAAAAGATCTTGTAAAAAATTTTTAACAGTAATAAAAAGTTATAGCCTTCTTGCACTTACCATTAGTGTTTTAACTACTAGTTGTAGCATGGTTTATGAACGATCTATGACATCTAGATTCCTTGATGAATTTAATAAAAATCTGCTGCCAAGACATGTTAAATTAGGATTTCAACAAAAAACTATTGACGAATTTTTGCAAGAAAATGAAACACTTCCATATTTAGAATTACGTAAAATTATTGATGAAACTGATTTACCTGATGTTCCGGTAAATGGTAAAGTAATTTTTATTTCTTTTAGCAAACAAATTAATAACATTTTAATAACTAACTATGCTTTTATTGATGGTGAAAAAAGCACACCATTTCGTGTCCTTTTAGAAGGATTTAAATCTACTAATAATCAAAATTCTGAAAAACTAAACCCAAATTCTAACCCTAAAAAACCTGAACCCAAAGAAGATGATGAGCAAGAGGACTCTATTGGTAATTCAAAAAATCAGCAAACAATTTTGCAAAATGTAAATAAGCAATCCCAAGAAAATCCGTTTATTTTGCCAAATTCTAATCAACATGTTTTAAGTGAGAATCAGGTTTATCGAGACATATATAACCGCACTTTTGCTTTAGGTTTTCACGGATTAGAACAAGATCAAAAATCAATTATTAATTATTTAACTCAAGGCACTGGTTGACTTTTAGATTATGCCTGAAATTCGAATAAAACTAAAGTTATGCTTTATCTTGCGACCAACGCCCATGTATATGGTGCAAGTTATGCACCATTAGACAACAAATACAAATCTACCTTTCCCGAATATTTTAATGATGGTTTTGAAACAAATGTAACAACGATTAAAGGCATTTCCATTGGTAAGGCAAAAAAGAATGTTAATTTAAACCAAATTGAGAACGGAACTGATCCCGGACTAGCAAACTATGTAAATTGATTTAGCAACATTTCAATTAATAGTCATGATCGTAATGCAAAAGATACAACAGTTGTAACAAATATAATTAGCCCCCCCCTAACCGTTTTCTTAGCAGTTAATTTTTTTGATGATCTTGCAACAAAAAAGATTATTGCTAAAATGAACTATACGCAACTTCAAAATGATCCAGTTAACAATACAAAATTTATTGGTAAGGATTTTGCTGTTTTTGGTTTAGAAATCAATTACCATTCTTTAAAATCACAAATTGTAAATAATACGAAATTATCAGAGTTAAAAGAACAAATCGATCAAGCAATCAAATCATTAGATGATAGTATTACTTATTTTAAAAACACTAATGTGCCCAATCATTATTTAAAGGATTTACCTTATTTATCAGTAGATTACAAATCAATGTATCGTTTAAACCCACTAAATCAAACGCTTAGAACTGATTATAATTTCAAAAATTTTTATTCAAATACACGTAAGATCCATATTGCTGGCTATCCAGCAGCAGATGGAAGACAATTATTTATGCGAAACTATCCCAAAAATGTTAGGACACAACAAAAGAAACAAGGCGTATTCAACCGTCATTCGTTTTCACTAACATCGGAAACAGTTAATTTTTTTGGCAATAAATTTACTAAAATTGATGGAGTTGAACAGGTTGCAAACAGCAGTTTATTTTACGGAGCAAGTGGCTCATTAGCTATGAACGAGTATGGTCTTCCGGTCGGAATTTATACAAACATTTCTGGATCAAACGATTATAAAGACTTAAGTGGTGATGGTTATATTTCCTTTTTAATTAAAACTGTTGATGAGTTTTATGATTTTACAGGATCAACACCAGCAGATCCCATTGTTTATGCACATAATTTAATTGATGGAAGTGATAAAACGAAATACCCCCGTCAAAAGAAATCCTACCGTGAAAATTTAAAAGTGATCGATAGTTTTATTGATTATCAAAAAACTGCTTTGTTCCCCGAAGGTGCTTAAAACTTGATTAATATCATTTTTGATTTTAAATTTTGTAATCTGTGTGTATAAAAAATAAATAGGGTTGCTAAAGGCACCCTATCTTGGTTTGAATAAGCCATGTTTTGTAACAATGCGAATTACATTGCTGTCAATCATTTATCTACCATCATGTGATGGTCATTGTTCCAGTTTTTATTCCCGGTCGAACATTCCCTTACCAAATTTTAGGTTTCTCACTTACGGAGTTTACCGCGTTTCACTATTATTTTTCAATAATACTCGTTTCTGTGGCACTTTATGAAAATATCACCTTATTCATGAAAATGAACTTAGGCTCATTCTCGTCGTCTCTTTTTGAGCTAGGCTTTATTTGTTAAACCTACGTAAACGCTACAGGCATTACAGCCTGTGTGAGCATGGACTTTCCTCTACTATTTTTCATAGTAGCGATTGACTACAAACCAGTTTTAAATTTGATTTAATAATTAATCTATTAAATATAATACATCCTTTTTTATTTTGTACAAAAATTATTACTGTTTTTCAAATACAGATTTATTAACAAATCTTAATTCACAAGATTTATTCTATGTACCTAATCTATATCTGAAAATTTCAATTTGGAATCAGTGGTAGCTTATAAAATCTATTTATTTTGTTCTTGAATTTGCATCTTTATGGTTCAAAGCTATTAACTTTTTTGTAACTACAAGCATAATGATTAACTACAGCAAACTTTATATAATTATCTTCAATTTAGACTATTGAACTATTCAATTGTAAGCAGAACTTTAGATTTAGGACTTTATTTAAATTAACATAAAGTTCAAAGTAAAATGAAAAACGCCCGCTGACGACCTTGCTTTTGAAGTAGGTTCCGGGAAACGTATCTAACAAAATTTTAACAAAAATTTTCATATTTTTAATTAGTATTCATCAATTCTGTTCTTCATGATTCTGGGAATCCAATGTGATTTAATTGAATTTCCTTTTTATATTTTTCAAATAAACCCGACAACTCATTATTAATTTTATTGTTCCATAAACGCTTATCAGGAAATATTTCTTTAAGGATTAAGAAAAATTTATAAACATAATATTCTTCTTTTTCACTTAAGTTTACTTCTAAAATTCGCTGTTTATCAGAATCAAATTTAAAAAAGTATAAACGATTAAGATGTGCACATCAATTTCTTAAATACTTACAATTATCAATCCAATTTAATAAAATTTCTGAATCTAGATTTTTTTGAGACTTTAATGTTTTAGCTGTAATGTTTGCAAAATTGTCTAAAACATCATCCTTTCAATTTTTCAAAAAGTCACAAAGATCACTAAATGTAAAAAAATCTACAACAACTCATATTGGCATGCTTTTATACTTTTTCTTATGATGTTCAATAACTAAGGGGTAAATATTTCGATTTTCAATTTCTTTTTTAATTTTTTTGTAAAAATCATTCTTTTGTCTAGGGCCTTTATAAAAAAAATTTTCTTGATCATGATACCATGAAGGACCAAATTTTTTTCCACAAAAGTATGCTATTTGAGTTTTTAAATAAGTCTCAATTTCTACTAATAAAGACAATAAAAATAATCTTAACTCATTATCAAAATTATAAACTTTTACAATTGTTTCAAAATTAAGATTGTCAATTAGTTGGAAATATTTTTCTCCTGATTTATCGGTTATTTCTATCTTGCTATTAGTTGTAGGATCAATTTTTTGAAAAGGCAAAAGATATCCAGACAAACGATAATAATTAACTCATGAAAGAATTTTTAGTGCATAATTTTTATCGTTAATTATGATGCCTCGATCCTCTAAAATTGCAATTTGTTCTTCAAAAGTTTTAAATTTTTTTAATGGTTCCATAAAAGTAAAATATTACCAAAATTTCAGATAGTTCAAAGGATAAAATTTAATTAAAAAATCAATTTTTAATCTTTAGTCTTACTTTTGATATAAATTTTGTAAAAGCAAGTTTTGCAGAAGATTTTATTTCTTAATATAAAAACGTTGATTTATTATAATTTGAATTATTTTTAATTAGTTATAACTTATAGTAACAAATAACGTTATATTCTATGACACATGAAACTGAACCAAATTGTTTCTTTCGGTCTAGTATTATTAATTTTTGAAATATTTACTAGCGTAAGGATTGATTTTTTCTAAATTATCAACTAACGTCCATTCTTCATGACCAGGAAAAATTCACATACCTTGATGTTTAAACTGGTTTACAAATGCTTTAATACTTTGTTCCATTAATTTGGAATTAGAATAGTCAAAGTCAGTCCTACCAATATCAATATCAAAAATATGATCACCTGTAAAAACATATTTATCGGTATAGTAACAACTACTACCTGGGGTATGACCGGGAGTATGAAGGACTTTTAATCCAAATGGATTTTCTTCCATTACCAAAGTTTTGTTGAAAGTCATTACTTGATGATCTTTTAATTTTCCCAAACTATTAAAATACATCGCATTCGGTTTTTTCGATAACTGGTAGTCAGCATCATTAACATATGCCAAGCATTTGTACTTCTCAATAATTTTTTGTGCCCCGTAAGTATGATCATCGTGTCCGTGAGTGATCAAAACGCCTTTTGCTAAAAGATGTTTTTCATCTAAAAACTTCATAACTTGTTCATAATTAAAACTAGGATCAATGATGATTGCGTTTTGATTATGTAACAGCACGTATGTATTATTAATAATTTTCGAATCTATAAACACATATAAATCTGGAAAAATTTTTCCTTCTCGATAGTTCATTTAATGATGACCAGCCTCATATTTATCATTAGTGCATGATTCCAATATTTTGCATTAAATTAAAACTTAAAGGCGAAATAATGCATGTATTTTCAAAAATAAAAATTATTTTTTGAAGATAGTAGCCTAATCTTTTTTATTTTTTAAATATGACATTTAAATGAGTATTAATGTTTAAATTTTCAAAAGAATAATTCGATTAAACAACTGAAATTAAACTTGGTTTTGTTACACATTGCAACATTCTTTAATTATTCAGTTTTCATACATGATAAAATTATAGTACTTAATAAGGTAAGTATATGAAATCAGTAATTAGTGAAAAAAATCAAGCCAAAGAACCACGTGTTGTTCCTTCGAAACGCCAAATTCGCATTGCAACTATTGTTGCTACAAAATCAGAAGATATGGAATTAATTGTTCCAACTGATTTATGAAGAAGAGCCCATTTTATTGTTGATTTAATTTCAATTGAAAAGAAAAATAGTGTGACACTAGCACACGGAACCGCCATTAAATGTACCCAAACAATTGATAAAACCAATTTAAAACAGTACAACGCCATTTTTTTACCTGGTGGTGAAGGGGCAATGAAGTTTCATTTGGAACCCAAATTAGTAGAGCACTTAAAAATGTTCAATGAAACTCAAAGATACTTAATGGGAATTTGCATTGCTCCGCTAGTGTTTAGCAAACTCGACCTTTTAGGAAAACACAAGGCGACATGTTTTCCAGAAAACCAAAAGGAACTTGGAGCAAATTTAGATAAAAGTGCTAAAAATGTCGTTGTGGATGGTAATTTTATTACTGCAAAAGCGGCAGGTAATGTTATTGAATTTGCTTTAAAAGTTATTGAAGTATTAGCGTCTAAAAAAGAAGCCGAAACTGTAGCAAAAAAAATTAATTATAAAAAAAATTAAGGAGAGTTGCGATGCTATCGATTCGCTGAAAAGATTGTCACGCTTCAGATGCTGTGACTTCGCACTTTGAAACAAAGTTAGCAAAAATTATGCGTTTTGACATGATTGATCACGATAACATTAAAGCCGAAGTGGTAAAGTACGAAAAGGAAGATTGTTACACGGTTCGTTTAAATGTTTCTATTATTAAAGGATCAGTGATTCGCTCTGAGGCAAGTGCGAAAGATGTTTTAACAGCAATTAATGAAGTTATTGAAAAATGCTTAGACCAAATTCGCCGCGTTAAAACTAAACATAGTGTGAAAAAACCCAACCATAATTAGATAAAAAAATATTGCTTGTTGTATTAGATTAAGTTTTAATTTGCCATTTTTAATAACATGGTATCTTTGCTATTAGGATCGCATGCAAAGTTCTCCTAGTATAGGCATGAATTTATACATATCTACATACTAAAACTTAATAAAAGATGTTGTTTTAACCATCTAATGACCTTTTTGGTTTAATTTATTGTTTTTAGTTTCTTATGTATTTTAACTTCGATATAATATTAGTAGCAAGTTACTTGAAAGGTATCTTAATGGAAATTATTGAAACAAAAAAACTTTGAGACAATTATGAAGAATTGGCTAATACCAACATTTGTTTAGTGGGTTGAATTCGTGCGAATCGAGCTAGTGGTAAAATTGGCTTTATCGGTTTTAGCGATGGTTCATCGTTAAACACAGTCCAAGTCGTGTATAAACTCGAATTCCTTCCTAATTTTGCAACGATTAGTGCAGCGACTCTAAACTCTAGCATTTTAGTTGAGGGCAGGCTGGTAGTTACTAAAGGTAGCAAACAACCTTTTGAAATTCAGGCGACAAAAATTGATGTCTTAAAAGAAGCTGACGCTTCTTGTCCAATCCAAAAGAAGCACCATAATAACGAATTTTTAAGAACGATTTCCCACCTAAGACCGCGAACTAATAAGTTTTATAGCATTATGAAGATTCGTAATGAATTAGCCAATTCCATTCATGAGTTTTTTAAAAACAATGGTTTTGTTTTAGTTCATTCACCAATTATTACTTCAAATGATGCTGAAGGTGCTGGTGAATCATTTGAAATTAAGGATACTGAAAATGGTCCTTTTTTTGGTAAAAAAGCCCTACTTACGGTTAGTGGGCAAATGGCTGCGGAAGCTTTTGCACAAATCTATAAACGGGTGTATACGTTTGGTCCAACTTTTCGTGCCGAAAAATCACATACTAACAAACATTTAGCAGAATTCTGAATGGTTGAACCAGAAATCGCTTTTATCAATTTGGATAAATTAACAATTATTATGGAACAAGTTATTAAGCATTCAATTGTTTATTTATTCAAGTATGCGAAAGATGAACTTGAATACTGCAATAACAATATTGATAAAACGCTAATTGAGCGTTTAACTAAAGTTGTTGATAGTAATTTCCCGAGAGTGGAATATCGTGATGCTGTTAATATCTTAAAAACAGCAGTTGCTAAAAAAGAAGCAAAGTTTATCAATGAAAACATTTTCTTTGGTATGGATTTAGGTACAGAACATGAAAGGTATATTTGTGAAAAAGTATATAATAGTCCAACTTTCATTTTAAACTACCCAAAACGGATCAAAGCCTTCTATATGAAATTAAACGAAGATGGGACAACCGTTGCTGCAACCGATTTATTATTTCCGGGAGTTGGTGAATTGTGTGGCGGTAGTCAACGTGAAGATTCCTATCAGAAATTAATTAAACGCTGCAATGAATTACAAATGGATACCAATGGGATTCAGTGGTACTTAGATTTACGCAAATACGGTTATTATCGGTCATCGGGTTTTGGATTAGGATTTGATCGCTTTGTTATGTATTTGACAGGATCAGATAACATTCGCGATGTTATTCCTTTCCCTAGGAGTCATGGACAATTAGAATTTTAAATATTAGAATACGCCGTTCCTATTTACGTAAGATTCCTAATTTATTAACAATTATTAGAATAATTCTTTTTATTCCCATTATTAGTTTAATTAGTTCATCAACTGCACCAGCGTATCATATTGATTTAATTCACATCAATATTAGTAAATACCCAATTTCAATTGGTTTTTTAATTGCGGGAATTTTGTTTATCTTAGTGGCATTTACTGACTGACTTGATGGCTATTTAGCAAGAAAATGAAAAGTTGTATCGGAATTTGGAAAGTTATGGGATCCAATTGCCGATAAAATTCTTATTAACTCGATTATGATTACACTTAGTGTCTTCGATTACTTACACTTTGGCATTACGATTGTTTTTGTGATTCGCGATATTTTGATTGATGGCTTAAGAATGTTGGCGTTACATTATCACGTTGTTGTCGCTGCTAATAAGTATGGCAAACTAAAAACCATTTTTCAAATGATTGCGATTTGTTTTAGTCTATTTTTATTTGGAATGAAAAGTTCAGCTGCAGTTACGCCTAACAGTCAAATATGATACTGGTTTGCACAAATGCTGTTGTATTGGATTGCATTATTTTTTGCAATTTTATCATTAGCAATATATTATTTTAAAATAATGACCGTGGTTAAAATAGAACACACCCTTCGCGGTGTAAAAATTCCTTCAAAGGTAAAACCTAGTTAGAAAGCAGAATCAAACATGTTAGATTTTAAAGATATTGTTATTGATAAATTAGCAAAACAAAAATTGACATTAGCGATCGCTGAATCAGTTACTGGCGGAGCAATTGCTTCGACAATTGTTGGTGCACCAGGTGCATCAGTTGTTTTTAAAGGCGGAGTTGTCGCCTACAGTAAAGAAGCGAAAATTCGCTTACTTAACGTTCGCGAAAGCACAATTGCTCAGTATGGGGTGATATCAGCACAAGTTGCTAAAGAAATGGCAATTGGTGTGGTTAAACAATTGAACACCGATATTGGACTCGGGGTTACTGGGGTTGCTGGTCCTGAAACAGTTGAAAACCGGACCGTTGGTACCGTTTTCTTTTGTGTTGTAGTCATTGACAAAGCCTACGAATTTGAAGCCCAATTTAATGATGAAGGCCGTAATAAAAATCGGATTTCAATTACTTCCAAAATTTTGGAAGAATTATTAAAAATTGTTGTGAAATTAACTAAAAGTAAAGAATAATTTTCTCGTTTTTAATTTGGTAATTATTTTGAAGTTAACTACCTTTGAATCGTTTTTTTTAGTTAGCAATAAAACTCTAGTAAGGTTATGTTAAAATTTTGATAGTAAAAATTCTCGGATAATTAAAATTAGTATCTAATTTTAGTTAAAACCTAGGATTCGTGCGATTATCATCTCAAGATTATTGATCAAGATTTTGTGTAGCAAAAACTAGCATTATTAATGGTATTAAAAACCAACCTTTGGCTAAAAGGAAAAAAACTTATGAACGAAAATCAAACAACAAAAATTGAACGGACAGCAGACGGGACTTGAATCTTACGTAATTATGAAATAGCTAACACCAAAACACGATTTGAAATGTTAGTTTTTGATGCCCAAGAAGAAACAATTACCGGATATATTTTTGCCGATTCTAAAAAAGAATTGGATGCTTTAACAAAAGTAATTAACGATAATATTGGTGCTAACAATTATGTTGATTATTGCTACTTAGTAGTTATGAATCAAGATTTATTAAAAACTGCTGATATTGTTTTTAAATTTTGAAAAGCAAACCCAATTGATAATTTTAACGTTGGTTTGTGCTATCTTGATAGCCAAACCAATGGTTTATCAAAAATTGCTACAAGTCTTGCTAAAAATCGCCATTTTTTATTTACAAATTATGTAAAACCACTAGAAATCCAAAAAATTTTACAACTAATTAATGTTCATAACAAGATTGATGCTATTGATCACTCGCCTTCATCAATTATTCGCACTAATTTGGATCAAGATTTAAAAAACTCTTTTGAAGAATATGACAAAAACACCCCTGATTGGTTACGGGATGTAAGCACCAAGGAAGTAAAAAGTGATTTGCAACTAAATTTTTCTTCGCATGTACCAAAAGATTTTAAAATTGATTTGGAAAACAATAGTTATGAAAAAACAACAAAAGACCTTGATCAAAAAGTTAATCAACTTACCGAAGAAATTAAAGATCTAAACTACTCGCAGTCATCCTTAATTGAAGAAATTGATAAATATAAAGAAAATATTAATACTAATTCTAGGCTAGCAAATGATTTAAAAAACTTAAATTTTAATCTAAAAGATTATGGTGTTAGTAATACTGATTTATTAAATGATTTAAGAGATTTAAAAAAACAAAATGATTTTGCAACTGATCCGCTAGTCTACGATCCTTCTCTATCTACAAACGATCTTGATTTAGATTTAGCCGATGATTTATCTACTTATCACGATCAATTATTGAACGACTCGAACTATTATCAGAAATTAAATTCAATTACTAATGATTTAAAATCCCATGATTTTTCCGAGGAAACTAATCGGATTTTAGATGAATTAGAACACAATAAAGATTAGACCTAATTTGACTTAAATTTCAACCAAATAAATTCTCGTTATTACTTATGAGTCTTTATTTTTTTTATTTATCGTTGTGTAGTTTTAATAAAAGATCTTGAGCAATAATTATTTTATATTCAAGTTCTTGAATTTCTTCGCAGCCCTCATCAAGATTTAAATTTTGTAAATTAACATCAAATTCAATATCACTTATTTTTGTTTGCAGGTTATCGATATAAACGCTTAATTTTTCGATTTGTCGATATTTAGGATCAATAGTTGGATCAATATTGGTATCTTGGAATACAATTTCAACTATTTTTTGTTTTAGTTTTTGATTTTTTAATAATTTTTTGGCGAGATGTCGATTTTGATTGTCAAGATCATTTTGTAAATTGATCATTTTTCTAATTTGAATTGTTGATTGGTATTTTTGCTTAATTAAGTTTAATTTTTGTTTTTCTAAATAATTTAAATTTAAATCACTCTTTTTAAAATGATGATGTATAGATTCTTCATTTTTGTGACATAATAGATCAATCTTTGGATATTGTTGCAACTCTATTAATGTTTGGTCGTCTTTTGGTAAATTTGCTGAATCCATTTTTTGATTATTTTCAACAATTTCAGCATTTGCAGATAATTTTAATGTTGTCTTGTTTTCCATCAAATCATCCTCTAAAATTTTTTGCGAATTTTTAATTAAAATTTCACTAATTGGTTTAGCTACTTGGGGATGAAAATTACGCTGAATTGTTTGAATTGGCTCCAATTGAGTTGCCAGTAATTTTTTGTAATCATTCTCCTTATGGCCTTCTTGAACTTTGTTATCTAATATTTTTTCGCTATCAAAATTTGTTGCCTTATTTTGTGTTTCATTATTTTTTTTGTTTGCATTGATTTTTTTGCGATGTTGAACTTTTTTACTTGATAATTGTGTTTTTTTGCTTTCTTTCAATATTTTTTTGCTAGTTTTACAAATTAATTTGTCTTTTGATTTACCTTTATTATGTAAATTTTTTGTTTTCCTTTTGATTTCATAATTTACATTACTTTGAATAGGTATTGTTAAATTAGTATTTATATTCGTTTTTTCGCTAATGGTCTGTGTTTGAAGTTGTTCATCAATAACTGTTTCTGATAATTTATTTAAAATATTTTCTTCGTTTTCTTTAGCAAGAAACTGGCTGCCGATAAGCACTTTAGAGTCTACTTGGTTATTTAATTCCAACTTGCTATTAATCTCTTCTGTAACGCTATCTTTTTTATTAGTTGTAGATTCAAGAAAATTTGTCGGAGCGTGATTATCATTTTTTTCAAGCAAGTTTGCATCGCTTGATTCTTCATTTTTTTGATCTTTTTCTTCGCTTGCAAAAATGATATTGATATTTGTAAAATGATTTATAGATTCAGACTCATTCTCGTGTTGATTTTTTGCAAATCTTAGTTCATCACTTAGACTTTTTGTTTCATCAATATTTTGAGTTGATTTGCTTAAATCAACCGAATCGTTCATTAAAAACTCTGCAACACCAATCAAAGTTCTTATTTTCTTTTTATCTTTATTTTTCATGTCAAACTCGCATCAATGCTATTGGGTCTATAATTAAATTTTAACAAAAGATACATAAATGTTATTAATACAAATTTAGCAGTTTATTGATTTATTTTTTTAATAATGATCCGGATTGGTGAATTTGGGCATCAATTGGTTTAATAATATCTTTTAATTCCATTGCTAAATTATTAAAAATTGGTCTTAATTCTTTAATCAAAGTAAACAAATTGCTTTTTCTTTTGTTTTCAATAATTTCCATTGTTCTATCGTGGAACATTGGAATGTATTTATCCAACAAAAAATCTTTAAAAGTCATTTGCATTTGCGACAATATCTTGTTTTGAGCAATCGATTTTCAATCATACATACTAATTAAAATCCGAAAGCGTTTGTCGCTAAAACTATTAGTAATTGCTTTTTGATACCGACATAATTCTGTCACCACTTTTAAGTTATAGGACATGACTTTAATGGGCACAATTAAAAAATCTAACATTTTAAAAATAGCATCGTTTATTTTAGCAACTGTAGGATTTAAATCTAAAACACAATAATCATATCTTTTTTTACTTCTTAAATCGTGAAATAATTTTTGGAAAATTCTTTCAAGTCCGCCGAATTGAACTTTTTTTAATCACTCTAAATCTGAATCATAAAAACTAACTAAATCAAAATTTAAAGCATGATTTTTCTCAATAATTTTAGCTAATGATACTTTTTTATTAATGTACTCTACAAACGATGGAGCATCAATTAATTGGGATAAATTTGTTTCACCTTCCACATCAAAATTAATAAACAAGACGTTTTGACCAAAACCAACCCAGGCATCAGATAACCCGATTCCACACGTTGTTTTACCAATTTTAGTTTGCGGCGAAATAATCCCAACTTTAAGCATAATCATTTTCCTTAGAAATTATTTGTTTTCATGATCTTGGAAATTTTCTAGGAGTTTTTTTAAATTTTTGATAAATCACGTTATTTAGCATTTTTCCATTAAAAATTGTTTGTTTTGAAACAAAATGCTTTAAACCTAAACTTTTTAAAAACGGTTCAGCATCTTTTACTTCGCTTTCAAAACTAATGGATTTTAAATGAATAATCATCCCGTTAACTTTAATTCATTGCACAAACAATTCGTTCATGATTTTAATGGATGCTACCGCCCGACTAATTCCAAAATCATAAGATTCTTGATGAAATGAATGTTCAAGTAGTTCCGCCCGTTGTCAAGAAACCCTAACATTTTTTAATTCCAGTGATTGAATAACAAGATTTAAAAAATTAACTTTTTTCTTGTTTGCTTCTAATAAATGAAAATTACCTTGGGGAAAACTTAACGCTAAAATTATTCCTGGCGATCCAGCACCCGAACCGATATCTAACAAATTAAATTTTTGATCATTAGGCAAATTTAAATCGTTAATAATGGCCATGATTTCATCCACTAAGCCTAATTTAATTTGGAATAACGATCTAAATCCGGTTAAATTGTACATTTGATTGTGCTTGTAAATTAATTCAAGATAACGTTCAATTTGTCAATTATTTATCATTTTGCTTGGACTTATTTATATAGTTTTTAACTGCTACTAAATCAGGAAAATTAATTCCACTAATTCGACTAGCTTGATCTAAGTTGATTGGTTTAATGCTGTTTAATTTATCAACGGCTTCGTTGGATAAATTAGGCACTTTTTTATAATCTATTTTTTGGGATAAAACAACATTTTTTAACGAACCAATTTGGGTTAAATTTTTTTCCGAATTTTTAATATATCCCGCATACTTAACATTAATTTCAACTTGTAACATTTCGGCATATGTAAGTTTATTAAAGTTTTTTTTAATTAAAGTTAATAATTTTTTTAGAGTAATTTCGGGCCGAGAAAGGTAATGTCGCAATGACAAATTAGTATTATTAGTTAGTTTTCTTAATTGTTCAAATTGACCAATCTTTTTTGTTTCTAAAAATTTTAGAACTTGTTTGATTCTTTTTTGCGATGCTAGGTAACTTAGGTATTGTTTTTGGTCAATCATTTTTAATGATTTAGCTTTTTTAATCAATCGGGTTTGGGCGTTATCATTTCTTAATAATAAACGGTGTTCAGCACGCGAGGTTAGTAGCCGGTAGGGATCACTAACGCCTTTAGTAACAATATCATCAATCATCACCCCAATGTATGCTTCATTTCTGGATAAAATGAATGGTTTTTTTTTGAAAAGTTTTAAAGCAGCATTAATTCCGGCCATAATGCCTTGTCCAGCAGCTTCCTCATATCCACTTGTGCCATTAATTTGACCCGCAGAATAGAGGTTTTTAATTAATTTTGTTTCCAGGGTCGGTAATAACTGAATGGGGTCGATTGCGTCATATTCAATTGCATAACCATATCTAATAACTTTGCAATTTTTTAATCCAGGTAAGGTACGAATGATTTGATCTTGGGTTTTTTCATCAAAAGATGTTGATAATCCAGCAAGATACATAGTGTCTAAAGAAATTGATTCAGGTTCGATAAACAACTGGTGGCGATTCTTATCTTGAAAGCGCATCACCTTATCTTCAATACTTGGACAATACCTTGGGCCAATTCCACTAATTTGGCCACCATAAACTGCTGATCTACTAATATTTTCTTGAATAATTTGGTGTGTTAATTGATTCGTATGAATCAAATAACACGGCAATTGTTTACTTAATTTTAAAAACTTTTTTGTAGAAAAACTAAAGGCTAAGTTAGCATCAGTTCCCGGTTCGATGGTAGTTTGGGAATAGTCAATAGAATTTTTATCAATTCTTGGTGGCGTTCCGGTTTTTAACCGTAATAATTTAAAACCTAACGCAACTAAATTAGCTGATAAATGGTGACTATTTTTAAAACCATCTGGTCCAGCATTTTGGTTATTTTTACCAGTATGAGTTACTGATTGCAGGTAAGTTCCTGTTGTTAAAATTACCGCATCAGCTGCCAAGTGTTTTTGTTTTTTTAAGTTAACGCCAGTAACTTTTTGTTTCTTGGTAACAATTTCGACAACTTCATCTTCAACCAAAATGATGTTTTTTTGTTTTGTAATTTTTTTTAAAAACCAATGATGGTATTGCTTTTTATCGATTTGTGCCCGTAGGGCTTGAACACCTGGGCCTTTGGAACTATTTAACAATTTCATTTGCAAAGCACATGCATCAGCCGCTTTGGCTTGCATGCCACCTAATGCATCAATTTCTCTCGTTACAATTCCTTTAGCTGGTCCGCCGATGGATGGATTGCACGGACAATTGGCGACTGATTTTTTATCTAAAACAACTAAGTAAACTAAACAGCCCAATTTTGCTGCACTAAAAGCCGCTTCTAATCCGGCGTGTCCAGCCCCGATAACAACCACTTTTTTCATACAATTGCAAACTGTACCCAACTATTAAAACGATAGTTTTATTCTCATTCAATCGTACCAATAGGTTTATCAGTAATGTCGTAAAGTACCCGGTTTACTTCTGGAATTTGTAAGCAAATTTGTTCGCTCACATTCTTTAAAAATTTGTGCGGTAAATGAATGTATTGCGCACTAACTGCATCTTGCGATTTTATTGCTCGTAAGACAATTGTTTGACCATAGATGCGTTCACCATCCCGAACTCCGGTTGTTAGTGTTTCGGGAAGAATGGCAAAGTATTGGAATGCTTCAGCAGACAATCCGGTTTGTTCCATTGCTGCTCTAAAAATAAAGTCTGCTCTTCTTAAAATTGCCAATCTTGCTTCAGTGACTTCGCCAATTACTCTAACTGCTAATCCAGGACCTGGGAATGGTTGGCGGTTAATAAAATGCTTTGGTAGACCTAACGCTTCAGCAAGTTCTCTAACGTCATCTTTATATAAATCACGTAGTGGTTCAATTAAAGTAGCGTTAAAATTTTCTGGCAACCCACCAACATTATGGTGTGATTTCACCATTTTTTCACCATTTCTAGATTCTATAACATCAGGGCGAATTGTTCCTTGAACTAAGTAGGGAAAATCCACATTTAAATCTTTTGCTGCTTGGGTGAAGACATCAATAAAAGTTTTACCAATAATTTTGCGTTTTTCTTCCGGATCAACCACTCCTTTTAAGCGATCCAAAAACAACTTTTTGGCATCAACGTGTCAAACGTTTAATCCAATTTTATTTCGCAAACTATCTAATACTTCATAAACTTCGTTATGTCTTAGCAAACCATGATCTACAAAAACACAGTGTAATTGTTCGCCAATTGCTTTTTGGACTAACGTCGCAGACACCGTTGAATCAACCCCACCACTAATGGCGCAAATTACGTGTTGATCTTTGACTTCATTGCGAACTAATTGCACAACTTGCTCGATAAAATTTTTCGGATGTATATTATTTGTCATATCTGAACCTAGATTAATTTTCCTATTTTTTTATTTTTATTACTTATTAAAAAATTAAATGTGCTTTCTATTGTAAATTTGGGATTTGTTTTTTGTTAAAAAAGTTAACAAATTATCCAGATAATAATTCGCTAAATTAACTTACTTTGCTTCTTAACTAGATAAATTGCCAAAAATAATGAATTTGTTTGTAAAAAAAAGTTAAAAACAAAGATTTTAACTATTTGTAATGATTTTAATAATGGTCCTGGGAATGAGACTTGAACTCACAAGGTATTGCTACCGGTGGATTTTGAGTCCACTGCGTCTGCCATTCCGCCATCCCAGGTAAACTTGTTAGATTTTACTATATTTTCAAACGATCTTGATTTTTAAGTTTCGTGCTGTTGAATTTATATTAGTTTTTAAAACCTTAAATGATTCAGAATTATTAGCATACATTTTCAAATAAAATTGTTATCTTGAATATTAGATGTATTTAACATTTAATTTGGTTTAAATCTTAATTTAAATAGATATGGTTAAATAATTTAGGATATAATTGTTTAATCATCTTGAAAAAGATGTGTTGATTTTATTAGCAAGCAGGAGAGCAATTTGCTCATTGAAACTGCACTTAAGAACATGGAGGTGTTGCTTTATGGCTAAAAAACAAATCACAAGAATTGCCAAATTAGAACTAATGGGCGGTCAAGCCAAACCTGGTCCAGCATTAGCTTCAGTTGGAATCAATATGGGTGAGTTTACCAAACAATTTAATGATAAAACCAAGGATCGCATGGGAAAAGTTGTCCCGGTTGTGATTACTGCTTATAATGATAAGTCCTTTGATTTTGTTACTAAAACTACCCCGACAACTGTTATGCTAAAGGAGGCGGCCAAAATTGAATTGGGTGCGAAAAATTCCAAAACCGACAAAGTTGGAAAAATCTCCAAAGAAGCGGCTTTGAAAATTGCCGAGTATAAAATGCCTGATCTTAATGCGTATGATCTTGATGCGGCCCTTCGTTTAGTCGCTGGAACTGCCAAACAAATGGGTCTCGAAATTGAAGGTGTTGATCCGATCAAACCTAAAGCGGAGAAAAAGTAATTATGGCTGGCAAGAAATTAAAATTAGCCCGTTCTAAAATTGATCATAAACAAGTTTATGACTTAACGCAAGCAATTCAATTAATTAAAGACCCATCATTGACCAAATTTGATGCATCAATTGATGTTGCAGTAAAACTTAATTTAGACACTACTAAAGCTGACCAACAATTACGTGGAGCCATCTCCTTACCACACTATACTGGTAAACCAATTCGCGTACTAGCCATTACAGATAATCCCCAAGCAGCACTTGCTGCTGGTGCTGATTTTGCAGGCGATAGTGACAAAATTAACGACATTAAAGCCGGTTGAATGGATTTTGACGTCATGATTACAATGCCAAAATTCATGGTGGAATTAAGTAAGTTAGGTAAAGTATTAGGACCAAGAGGATTAATGCCTAATCCTAAAACGGGAACGGTAACCCAAGATATTCCAAGTGCTGTCAAGGAATTTAAAAAAGGGAAAAAAGAATACCGAACTGATTCGTTTGGTAACATTCACATGTCAGTTGGCAAGGTTTCTAGTCCTGTAGAGCACATTGAAGCTAACGTTAACACATTGTTAGATTTAATTAAGTCCCGCAAACCAGCAGCCGTTAAAGGCGTTTATATTCAAAATATTGCTTTGACATCAACTATGGGTCCAAGCGTTAAAGTTAAAATTGTTCTTTAATAACTTTTTTATATAACCCAAAAGTAAGTAAGGGCTTAACCTTACTTGCTTTTTATTTTGTAAAACTTTTTAAAACTTAAACCAATTAACTAAACCAAAAAAAAACTATAATTCATGGCAAAGATCACGAATTTTGTTTTTTAAATGAGCCACTCCACTTTTTGAAACCGTTGTTTGTAAAGCCAGACTCATTTTTTTGGCAATAATCGACAGTGTTAATTCATCACCAGACATGATGATTTCACAAAAAATTTTGATTTTTTTTGGTAAGGTTTGATACTTTTCATGTTTTTTTAATTTTTTAACTAAAACGATGGTTTCGCTCAAACTATTGATTGATTTTCGTAAGTTGGAAATATCAAGATTATTAAGTCTTTGGATGTTATTAGTAAAGTCGCGACCAATTCTTAAATCTTCGTATTTAAATAATGTTTCAATGGTATTCATTAATTTCAAAACATCAGCAATAGCTTCGGACCTTTTTAAGTATAAAACATACCTCCGGTTTCGTAAAATTATTTGTAACTTTTCAATGCCGAAATAAATTAAGATTTGTTGGATAAATTTTGTGTAGATTTCTGAATCTGAAACAAATTCTAGGTGGTAATTTTTCCGTGTGGGATCACTGACACTGCCGCGACTTAAAAAAGCCCCAACAATAAAGGCTTTTTTGTGATCATCATTGAATTGGTCTAATGCTAATGGCTGATCTAATTCTAGATCAGTTTCAATTTGTTGAAAATTGGCAATAAAACTAATACTAAATTCTTTACGAATTTGAATGTTTCTCGGATGATTACTTGCAATTTGTAAATTCTTTAAATCATAAAGATCTTTTAAACACTTAATTAGAAACCGGGCCAAGAAAGCAAAATGGGTTTGGATTTTTCAAAGATGGCCCTGGCCTTCATGATATTCTTGAATTAAATTGTTTAGTAAATAAGAACGTAAAAAACCTTTAATAAACGTGAGGTTGTAATCTTTGCGACACAACTCGTTTTTTACTAGTTCGCTAAATGTTTGTTTCATCGTTTACCCCAACATTTATCGAATCAATTTGAAAATCATTAACTAATACGATTAAGATGTTCTTTCACACTTAGTGCAGCAATTGTGCCATCACTAATTGCTGTTGATATTTGGCGATATTTTTTGACTACACAGTCACCAACTCCGTATAAACCCACAACCTTGGTGGAACAGTCTTGATCTGTTTGGATAAAGCCGTCTTCATTCAAGACGTTAAGGTTAACCAAAAATTTGGTTGCAGGAATCGAACCAATGTACGGAAAAACACAACTAACATTGAGGGTTTTTAAAGATGCATCCTTCACTGATTTAATGACGATAGCAGTTAAATTTGATGTGCCTTGTAACTCGTTTGGAACGTATGATAAAAAGGGTTCAATATTTTTCATTTTTTTCATTTGGCTTACAGCAAACGGATCGGCTCGAAATTCATCACGACGGTGAATTAAATAGACTTTAGCAGCAATACTTGCCAAATACATTGCTTCCTCGACAGCAGCATTACCTCCGCCAACAACCGCTACTGGTTGATTTTTAAATAAAGGTCCATCGCAAATTGCACAATAACTAATCCCTTTAGTTAAAAATTTTTGTTCGTTAGCTAAACCCATTGGCCGTTCATTGGTGCCTGTTGCTACGATTACGGTTTTGGTAATTAAGGTTTCGCCATTAATCAAATAAACTAAAAAATAATCACCCTCTTTGTCGATTCGTGAAACGGTTGAATAGGTGATGGGAACGCAAAGTTCATTTAGTTGATTAAACATTGCTACACCTAAATCTGGTCCGGAAATTTTGCTAATTCCTGGATAATTTTCAACAAATCCCGTTTTTAACATTTTGCCACCAGGAGCACTGCCTTCAACAACCCGAACCTTAATATTTGCTCGTGCTGCATAAATTGCTGCACTAATTCCACCTGGTCCAGCCCCAACAATTACTAATTCATATAAATCTTGATTGCCATCGATTCGAAACATCAATTGATCCTCCTAAGCATTTATGTACGTCATTTTACTAAATAACTAAATCTAAATTAACTGTTTCGATTTTTGCGTCTTCATTAAGCATTACTAATCTTGATAGTGCTAATAATTGGTTATCAAAGTTAAAATATGATATGTAGGTTGCCAACAGATGTTTTTGCAGTAATTTATACTTAGAAAAAACATCATTGGTATCATCGAATTGAACCGCAACTTGTTCTTGATTTACAACCGGTTGCCCATTTGCTGCAAACAGTTTATATGTTTGTAAATCCAAGTGTTCGCTTGGAAAAACCTTAACAATGCCATGGTTAATTATTGAATCAAGAACAGAAAATGGTTTTTTATCTTTATCAAAATAAGTGACCCTTAAAACTTTAGCAAAGTCTCGACTATAAAAATCAGTATTTTTAGAAATTTCTTTAAAAATATCCATATCTTTTTTTTGAAATGGACTAGCCATTAATCATTCACATTTTGATGAATTAACCGCAACGTTCCGAATTGTTCGCAGAACCCCAGTTTTATAATTGGTATTGACAAGATAACCAGGTGAGGTTATGTTATCTAAAATTTTAAAGGTACATAAATTTGTCATTACTTTACGAACTAGCGACCGAGTCACGGAAAATTTTAATGCCAACTGGTGTTCTGATGGAATGCGTTCGGATAAAGCCCATTCTCCACTTTGAATCTTCAGAATGATGTATCGATAAATTGCTGCTTTCATAAACCACTTTACTCCTATTGTATTGTCTTAGTAGTAATAAATATTTATGATTTAAAAAATAGAATAAATAAAACTAGCAATATTTATTTTGGTTAAAAATCTTGAATAATTTTAGACAAGAATAATAAAATTATAATAAAAGCAGTCGATTTATGTAATAATTAATTTTAATAACCGGGAGCCACGTTCATGCAATCAAAAAGTAATCAAATTTGGAGCGAGTTATGTAAAGAACTTCCGTACGTTCCCGCATATGCAATTTCCCATTTGCTAGATCCTAGTATTTTTCATTTTATCAATAATGTTGATCATCATGTTGAAAAATTAACTTTTTTTATTATTTATGACGCAATGAATGAAACCAAAAGATTATTAATGTTTGATAACGGTTTAGGCTATAGTCGGAAGGAAATCACTAATTTTATTAACTATGAAACTATTGGTTCTAGAGGTTGAAAACAATGAATTCGAGCCTTGCAATGGATTGGTAATAATAGCAAAATATATAACCAAAATCAAGATGCTGAAAAGGGCAACATCACGATGATCCAATCTAATCGCGAACAGTTTGAAATTTTGTCACAAACCGAATGTTCAAGCAAGGAATTTTACTCACGAACTAAGTTTCAACACGGCACGTTATTACAAATTAACGATGTAAAAAAATGAACTTTAAAGGAATTTCAAAACATTGTTTTTACCATCAATCGTATCTATCAAAAATATGTTAACTTGGATAAAATCGACTTCCACGCGATTTATCGCGTTGATAACAAGTTTTTTGACTGTAGCAGTCTTGATCCAATTGAAGTTGCATCGTACCGCAATGCACTACCGATTCAACCGGTGAAAAAACCAGAATTATTTCGATTAAATGAAACTGATTACCAATTAACAATTAATGAAAAAATCGATTTGGAAAACCGCACAATTACCATTAAGGGATATGCAGGTATTTTAAATTCTCCTAACTATGAAAAAGCAGGTATTTATTGTTATAGTAGCAATAAACTCGTTTTGGGGGCAATATCAAATTCAAATTTTAAACCAGCAAAAATTTTTGGAACTAACGAAGATGTTGAATACAGTTCTTTATATGCGGAATTGGAGTTTTCCAACCTTCCTGTAGCAATTACGGGTAATAAATTTTCTGTATCCGAAGAAAATTGGAATAAAATTACTGATTTATTAACGAAAATTATTGGCGAACAAGGTGATTTTAAAACCCCTGATAAACTAACAACGAAAATTAATACCGTTTACCAGTCAACTAATGTTTTACCACTAACTACAGTTAAACAATATAGCCAGATTAGCGAAAACATTATCGATTCATTACGGTCAACTAACGCCATTATTGACGTACAAATGGAAACCGTTAAAGAAAATAAACAAGAAGCCAATATGTACTCAATTAAGGATGAGTATGGCAAAGAGTATAAAATTCAGTTAATTCGAGCAACAAATCAGGATGCTAGCGGCTATTGAATTAAAAAGAAATATGTTGATGATCTAATTGTTGTTTATTTTAATTACGAACATCCTTTTTTTCGACCAATTATTAGTAACAAACGTTCGTACAATACCTTTTGTGAATTTGTTATTTATTATGTAATTGCTGAAGAACGAGCGATTGTTGAGGGTTGTAGTGTCGAAGAGTTAAAACTATTAATTGATAATTATTTACGTAAGGGAAACTAGAATGGAGATCTCGCAAGCCATCAAAGTTGCTATTAGTCAATTTCAGGCTTCGAACCACGAAGCTCATTTTTTTGATTATTGTAAAAAAAGCGGATTAGATGATAGTGCAATCAAAAAAATCATGACGAAAGCGGCTGATGTCATTAGCACCTTAGGTGATCGTCCCAGCGGCTTGAAAGGGCTTTTAGTTGGTAAGGTTCAATCTGGGAAAACTAGTACATTTTCGGCTTGTATTTCTCGGGCTTTTAGCAAAAATTACGATATTGCCATTGTATTATCGGGTCGCGACAATGTTTTAAATAAACAAACTTTTGAACGACTTAAGGCCACTTTTACCAAAAATGATTTTTCCACAGGAATTAATGTTTACCAGGTTAAAGAAGTAATTGCTAGTCAAGACAATAAGACTTTTGTTGATGAATTAAATAAAGCAATTATTAATAAGCACAAAACGATTTTTGTTAGTTTAAAAAACCAACAAATTGAAAAATTGACTGAATTATTATGTATTCCCATCTTTAAAAACGTTAAATTTTTAATTGTGGATGACGAAGGTGATTTAGCATCATTTAATACTGCTGAGCATAAATCAAGCGAATCAGCAACCTATCGCATGCTTAATGAAATGCTGAAAAAAATGAATCAAAATTTTAGTTTTTTATCGGTTACAGCCACGCCACAAGCACACATTTTATTAGCCCAAACTGATTTTATTAAACCCGATTTTATTTTTACCATCGAACCTGGGGCTGCTTATATGGGTTTAAAAGATTTTTTTGGTCGTGATTATTTAAACTATATTATCAAAGTGGCTAATGAAGAAAAGCAAGCGATTGAAAATGAACGTGAACAAACACCTGAATCGTTTAAAACCGCGATTTTATATTACTTAGTTTCAGCAGCAATCTTTCACCTTGAAAATCAAAAAATTCAAAAAACGGCGATGTTAGTCCACACCGCGAAAGAGATTTTGCAACACAACATGATTGCCGATAAAATTAATTCTTATAAAAAAACCTTAGAGCGTTTTTTAAAAATTCCAGATTCGGGTGAAGGTGAAAAATTAATTACCCAAATCAAAAGGATTTATGGACAATACCGGACCCAAATCCCCTGGCATGACCGTTTTATTGATTTAATGCTTTGTCATTTAAACTTCCTTTCTGTTAATGTTGTTAATTCCGAAATTGATGATCCGTTATACAAAGATGCACCTAATAACATTGTTGTGGGTTCATCAATGATTGAACGCGGTGTCACTTTTGATAATTTATTGACAACCTATATTACGAATCGGGCTGAAGATGCCATTGCGATTGATACAGCATTACAACGCGGCCGTTGGTTTGGATATCGCCGCAAGTACGAACACTTAATGCGCATTTTTATTCTAGAGCACTTATTAACTAATTTTAAAGAACAGATTTTAGAGCATGATAATTACTTGTGAGACATCTTGACCAATGCTGAACAAAAACGTTTACCATTTACTCAGATTGAAAAGAAATTATTAATTTCAAGCGATGATCTAGTCGCCACGCATAAAGTTAAACAAAGTCGGATTAGTTTTGATCGGTATTTAGTAAACAATAATTTGAATCGTTCTGCTGAATTACGTAAATATTGTGACCAAATTTTTCAAAAGGTTGTTGAAGATAACCAACTTGTTCACTGCCAAGTTGGTGATGGCAATACTTTTCGCATGCTTAAAGAAGGTAGCATCAATAAAATGAAGGCCATCTTTGATTTGCCAGATCGTTACCAATTTTTTGCTAGTGCCATTGGGATTGACCCCAATAATTGAAGTCTTTTTGAAGATGAAGTTTTAAGTTTATTTGAAAATAAAATTACAATTGCCATTATGGATAATAATTTAGCAATTTCTAAAATTCGCAAGCGCATGATTCATGAGGACGGAACTGTGGAATTATTCCAACCAAAAAATGTTAGTGGCAATAAATATGTTGGCGATAAAGATTGGCATAAAGTTCATGAATTTACAGATAGCATGATTATTCAAATTCATAATATTTATGTCGAAGCAACCCACCGTTTGCAAAAGTTTATTGCAATCGTTTTACCGAAAAAAATTCATACGAATTTTGTAATGACTAAAGAAGGTAAAAAAAATAATACTTAACTTTTTTTAAAGGTTTGAATAACCAAAATAATTAAAGGAATAAAAAGCGATAATCAGGTAATAATCGCTGCAACTGCGAAAAAAGCTTTTGAAGAAAATGGTTTTAATTTTGCAGGTAGATTTTTTACTTCTTGACTATCACGATTTTTAATTTTTGGTTCACTTGCTTCTTTTTGTTTGTAAAAATTATTTAATGGTGGTTTTTGATAACGGTTATTTTTCAATTCGGCCATTTCTTTGTTAAAACGCGAATTAAGTTGGTTAGCAAAAACCGGATCGTTATCGTTGATTTGGTCAATATTACTTAAAATTTGTGACATATCAACAGAAGGTTTTTCTGGTTCAGGAATTATTGGGAATAAATCTTTTTTATTAGTTATGTGCTGTGTTTTTTGTTTTGTATGAACTGAATCGTGTATTTGTGAAAGGATTGTTTGGGAATCATCAACAACAAGAACCGTTTTTTTAGGTTCTTTTTCATGGTTAATTTTTGACAAATCATTGGTCAGTGCTTCAAAAACATCAATTTCTTCGTCATCTTCACTTTTATCTGCTTTTGAATCAATGTCTAATAATTCGGTTAGCGATCCTGATAGGTTTTGATCGTAACGGTTACTTTTAGTTCGAATTGAATTTTCAACATCTAATGGCTCGGTTGCTACGTTTTCTAATTCGCTAGAATTAATCGATTGGGTTGTTCATTTTTGCGAAGCAATGTGTAAACTTTTTGAAACATTTTGGTCAGGTTTAGTGGGGCTATGATTTTTACTAAGATATTGATCGTAGACTGTTTGAGCAACTTGGTCCGATAATGAATCGTAATATAGAGAGGTGGGACTGGTGGTTTTTTCAAACGGTTTTAAATTATTTTTTTTCGCATCAACAAAACTCGTTTTTTGGACAGCAACAGTTTCCTTTGTTTTTTTATTTGGATTTTCAGCCACCAGATCAACCCAATCAAAATTATCTAAAGGTGGTGTTGGTTGTAAACGATTATTAGACACTTGGCTTTCCATTTGTGCCTTTTTTCTTAAATATGCAGTTCTTGGACCAAGTGGTTTAGTTTTTTTAGCAAAATCGTTTGTGTTGGCCATGGTTATTTTTCCTAATTGAAAATCAAATGCTATTTATGAATTATATTATGTTAAACAAATCATCATTTACTAATTAAATTAAATTAATGATAATTTTTATCTTTTGTTTATGAAATTTAATTAATTTAAAAAAAGTTTTTCAACATTTTTAATCTTCTTTGAATCGCTAATAAAATGGTAATTATTGCCAAAATAATCGCTGAAATTGAAAGCCCTAAATTTAACTGGGTACGCAATAATGATACTAAATTGGTAATGGCGGTCACTAAGCCAACTAAACTTAAAAAGATTTGAATTGCAATCACAGCTAAAACCTTTTTTTCAGATCATGAATTAGGAACCATTAATAAGAAGATGGCAAGAATGATAAAAATTCAGGGAATGTATAGATTAGGGTTCATTTGTTAGTGTTTTTTGCTCGTGATAATGGTGCGATCGGTTTAAAACAAACGGTATTTTTGATCGTTGGTTTGCGAATACTTCAATTCTTTTTTCTCTAATAATAATGATGCGAATTTGAAATTTATTAACCGTTTGATCAGCTTCAATTGCTTTTTGAATTTCATAAGACAATAAATCTAATTGTTCATCTTTAATTAAATCTGGTTTCACCATGATTCTTACAATTCGACCTGATTGTAACGCGTATGCTTCATTGACACCATCTATTTTTTTGCAAATTTCTTCAAGTTTTTGCACCCGTTTGATATATTCACTAAATGAATCAATTCGAGCTCCCGGACGGGCGGCAGATAAGGTGTCAACAACCTTAACTAATGCTCCATAAATTGTCGTGGGCTCGACTTTATGGTGGTGTGATTCAATGGCATTAATGATGTATTTCGGCAATTGGTGTTGTTTGGCAATTTGTACTCCCGACTCGACATGATCATAATCTTCTTCAAAATCCACTGATTTGCCAATATCATGGAAGAAGGCTGCAAGTTTAGCTTTTTCTGGATCAATTTTGATTTGAAGGGCAATATGAGTAGCTAAAGCAGCACATTCTAAACAGTGTTGTAAGACATTTTGACCATAACTGTGACGGAACCGCAGCCGACCTACAATTGGATAAATTTCTTTAGGAAGGTTAAATATTTTTAATTTATCTTCTAATGCTTCCTTACCGTATTGGTAAATCTTTTTTTCAAAATTTTCTTTTTCGATTAAATATAAAGTTTCAATTTTAATTGGTTCAATATTTTTCGACTGAATTAAAACGTTTAGTAAATTAACAGCAATTTCACGCCGAATCGGATTGGCGCAAGATAAACTAATTTCTGCTTGTTTTTCAATAATCATATCAACACCAGTAAGGGCTTCGAACAAGCGTTTATTGCGACCTTGTTTTCCAATAATTCTTCCCTTTCACGCATCATTTTCTAAAGCAATGGTGGCGGTTGAACGCTGCGAAACAATTTCTTCGGCCATATTTTCCATAGCAGAAACCAGAATTTTTTGGGTTTCAATCTCCAGATTTTCCATTAATTTTGCTTTTTCATCATGATAAAAACGGTTTAAAGTGCCTCGCATATCTTGATAAACATTTTCAATTAGAAGACTTTTAGCATCTTCAACCGAAAGTTGGGCAATCTTACTTAACTTGATGTTTTCTAATTCAAGCGTTTTTTTCAAATCAGAAACTTGTGTTTCGTATGTTTTTTTGCAATGTGCTAATTCGATTTCACGTTGCTTGGTTTTTTCGATTTGGTTATGTAAATTATTTTTTAGTTCTTTAACTGCATCCAAATCTTCAGTCAATGAGGTCTGATTATTAAAAGATTGGGTTGGCAAAGATTGGGTTAGTAAAGGTTTTGACTCTAATGAAGCAGTTGTTTTTTTTTCAAAAACCGCGAAATCATTTGCTTGTTTTTTTATATTTCTTTTTTTATTAATCTTTTTTAATTTAGGAATAATTAAAAGCGCAATAACAATCGTAAGAGTTATTATGACTAAAGCAACAAGAATTATCAAAATTATCAAGAACGTTGCGTTCTTATTTAGAAAATCTGTCATAAAAATATTGTTTATCTTTTTAATAAGCCAAAAAAACAAAACAATATAACACATATATAATACTAAAAAAACTAAAAAATGCTTCTTAATTTTTAAGGAATGTGAACTAGCTAAATAGGAAAGATTTACAAAGATAATATTTTTATCTTAATAAATTTGGTTTATTTGCAATATTTCTTTTATAATGAAATTGTTTTTTAAATTTTATTAAAAGCAAAAATGGGAAAGTAAAAATTAAAACGCATTATTTGATTACATCATTTTTCGTTTAACTAAAAAATTTTTAATTAGTTAAAAGGATTTGTTTTAATGACAACAAGAAATGTATTTGCCATTATTTTAGCTGCCGGAAATTCAACTAGAATGGTTGGCTTTAACCAACCAAAACAATTTTTATTACTAGACGAATATTGTGTTTTGCACCACACCTTAAAACCATTTTTTCAATGCAAGCAAGTTAGCCACCTGCTAATTGTTACCAAACCGATTTGGTTTGAACAAACCAAAAAAATATGTAAATTATTAAACCAACATTGCGTTCGAACACCAGAGGATTTAAAAATATCTCTAGTTAACGGAGGTCACGATCGAAATGATTCAATTGTTAGTGCCTTAGTATCCATCCAAACAATGCATGAAAAGTGTAATCAAGACATTATTTTAACTCACGATGCCGCCCGTCCTTTTGTTTCGGTTGATTTAATAGAACAATGCATTCAAGCGACTAAAAAATACGGAGCATGCAGCGTTATTTCACCTGCTGTTGATACAGTGGCTTTAGCAAATAATAATTTTTTTGAACAAACCTTACCTAGAGATAAAACTTATTTAGTACAAACCCCACAATGCTTTATTTTTCAACATGGGATTAAAATGTACGATATTACTAAAACTAATTCGTGACCTAAATCAACTGATGTTAGTTCATTATTATTGCTAAAAAATTTTAAAGTAGCAGTCGTTCATGGTTATCGAGAAAACATTAAGATTACTACTAATACTGATTATGAATTAGCGAAATTAATTTTGGAAAACCGTCGGAAGCAGCGGATTGAACAGAATTAATTAATAATAAAACTCATTCCTACCGGAGCATGGTCGCTTACTTTATTTCGCAACCAATCATAATCGGTTTTACTTTTATCTGTTTTGGGACGGGTCACAATTTTTTTATTTACTGATTTTTGAAAATCGAAAATAAAACCTTGTGAATCAGGATGGATTGCGTGCATGTCTTTAGCTTTTTCAGGTGCAACTAACTTAAAATTACTTGAAAACTTGTAAATAATTTTGTCATAAGGATTCACGTATTGACCGAATTTACTCGATAGTGATGATTTATATGAATCAGAATCTTCAAAGGCAAATTTAAATCCATTTGCCGCAATTTCTTGTTCATTGAAAACTTTGGCCTGGTTTTTGGTATGAATGTTTGTATCAGCCATAAAAAATAAATTATCTGTATCTAACTTGTTTTGCATTTCTTTGATCATGGGTACAAATGATTTGGCATCATGGACTTCATAAGTCCCTTGTTTGCTAGCATCACTTTTCTGTTCTTGTGTTTCTCTTAAAGGACTATATTTAGAAACTCCAGGACTATCAAAGTGATCAAAAACAACCCCAAAAGTTATTGCTGGATTTAATTTATAACTAAAGGAAGCACCATACGGTGGACGAACGTAATACAAGTTGTCTTCTTTTGTTTTTGGATTTGAATAAATAAAAGTTTTTTTAAGTTCAAATAAGTTCGTTTTATACAAAATTAGGGTTTGTTCAATTTGGGCTGGTAATGTATTTTTTGAAGGATTCAGGTTACCGCTTAATGAGTAAGACCATGAATTGTTACTACCATTGTTTAATTTGTTAAGAAAATATTTAAACTGTTTGGTTTGTTCATTGATATCTTTATTGATTTCAACCAAGCCAATTAGATCATAATTAATATACTTGATGATATTGACAATTGCGTCTGTTTTGCCATCTTCGATTTGTGTTGTTTTTTTATTTAACATGAAATTTAGTGTATTTCAGCCGCCGATCGTAATTCTATCTTTAGGATTGTGAGTTTGAGTGTTATTTTGCTTGCTGTTATTAATTTGAGTTTTTTGGAAAAATCTGGTAACAACAAAATATGCTCCAGTTGCTGCGGCAATTAAAAATAATGTAAGTCAAATAAAAATAATTGTTTTGAATGTGCGGGGTTTACGTTGTTTCATAGCGACTCACTAAATGATTTAATTTTATAAATACAAAACGGTATTTAGAATTAACAACATCGTTTAAATACCACCTTGTTATAAAAGTAAATTATAAATTTTTAAAAACTGTGACAACCAATTTAATTATGCTAATTTTTTTTAGTTACCACCAATAAATTATTTGCTTAGTGTACGAAAATCATTGTTCTTATCATTGTTCTTATTTGTAATTAAAAACTCAAATATAAGATTTTTTTTACATTTTTATGAAAAATAGACTGTTTTTATAAGCTATTTGTGTCATTAAAAAACATTCGTTTTTATTAATTTAAATTTAAATTAATGCTTTTTCAGTATTTCGTTTTAATGGATCTTTGATTAAAAAGAAGTATAATACTCTCTACCACTATTTCAGTATTTAAGGAGACATGCACCATATTTAAATTAAAGAAAAAGGCTTTATTTATTGGATTTGCTCTTGCAGTTCCATTGATTAGCGGAATTGCATCAGCTTGTAGTACTGCTAGAAATGTAAATCAAGGTAATCAGGGTACTACTGAGCCACTACCAGGCGGCTCTGACAATCAACCTAGTCCCGGACAAAACAATAAAGAAACTGAATCACAAGGAAATAATAATCAAACTAAACCCGAACAAAATAATCAGCAGGATGAATCAAAAAGAAACAATAACCAAACTCAGCCCGAAAAAAACAATAAGCAGAGCGAGGAAGAAATAAAAAAAGAAAAAGAAACAGTTGTTGACACTTTTAATAAAATCCCTGCAACTGCAACAACTAAAAAAAATAATGAAAACATCCTACCTTCAACTCTTGTTAATAGTCTTGTTGATTTAGGTAAAGTTAATGAGCAACTTGATGAAAAAAATAAAATTCCAGATGCACCGAATGGATTTGAATATCTATTTTCGGCAGAAGGAAATGATGATAATGGAATTTTAAAGATCAAGATTGGATTACGAAAAAAAGGTGGCACAAACTTTTTTGATTTAGATGGCAATCGTTCCACTACACAAGTAAATAAAGAGGTTTCTGTAAGTGGCTATCAAAATAACAAAGAGGCGGCTGCGTCCTTTTACAAAAAGATAACTCAAACCAATTTAACAACAAAAAATCCATCAGAAAGTATTGATGATGTGGCCGCAAAATTTTTGGAAAAAACTAAATCCTCAACCATTTCTGAACAGATCCAATTTATTAATGAGCAAATCAAGGAAGAAAATAAAAAAATCCCATCCAATTTAGCCGCTCCAGATACTTTTGACTTAAAAATTTCTGCTCAAAAAAATGCATCTCAGGGTAGATTAACTTTTAAATTTAGTTTAATTAAGAAAGAAAAAATTTATAATGTAGATGGATCATCTCGAAATCTGGATCCGCTTTTTGAAAAAACTGGCAAAACATACATGTTAGGAAAAGATGTTGATGTTTTGGGATATACTAAAACTAACAGTTCGTTAAAAGTTACCCCTAGCACCAGCAAAACCAAGCGATAGAATCGTATTCCAAATACACAATTTTAATTAATAATGTTGCCCCAATGTATTATCAAACAAGAATATAATTTGTTTTGGTTAGATTAGATACTTTGAAAAGCAGGTTCCTTTTTTCAAGTTTTTTAAAATAAAATAAATTAATAACTAACTTTTATATTTTTTCTTTTACATACATGAATATTAGTTTTATGTTTCCATAAAATAATGGATAATCAGCAATTAAGTTGGTTATCCATTTTTATTACTTTTTTGTTATGCTTGACACACAACATTTAAAAATTACTAATTCTTGTTTTCTTTGATTAAACAGAATTATTGCCTGCCTTCCATTTCTTGATAGTCGTATTTGAACTTTCGTACTGTTCTTTTTTGCGTGCTTTATATATTCCTCATTTTTTTGAAAATACTTTTTATTTTCTTTTTTAAATTGTCTCAAATTTAATAACTTTTATTTTTATCAAAAACATAGCAATAAACGCCTTTTTTAGATTTAGTATATTTTCGTTATTGTTAACGTTATTCGCATGTTGAAAAAAGGATTATATTTTTCTAATTTAGCGAATTCGTGTTTTTTAATTGTTTCGCTTTCATGCATTTTTGATTAAAAAGAAGTATAATTTCTGCCATTATCCATTTAAGAGAGATGTAATATGCTTAAACTAAAGAAAAGAATTTTGTTATTGGATTTGTTCTAGCAATCCCATTGATTGGCGGGATTGCGTCAGCTTGCAGCACAGCTCGAAATGTAAGCCCAGGCAATCAAGGCAGCACTGAAACAGTACCTAGCGGCTCAAATAATAATCAAAATAAACCTGAAACAAACAACAAGCAAAGCGAATCAGAAGGAAGTAATAATCAAAATAAACCTGAACAAAACAACAAGCAAAGCGAATCAGAAGGAAGCAATAATCAAACCAAACCCGAAGCAAATAACAAGCAAAACGAATCAGAAGGGAACAATAATCAAACCAATCCTGAAGAAAATAATAAGCAAGTTGACCCTGAAGGCGATAAACAAACTAAACCTGATGGAAACAATAATGAAGTTCAACCGAAAGAAACTAACAAACAATCTGAGGCAGAAATAAAGAAAGAAAAAGAAACAGTTATTGGTATTTTTAATAAAATACCTGTAACTGCGATAACTACTCAGAAGAACAAAAACGTATTACCTTCTGATGTAACTGACAATATTGGTAATTTGAATAAAGCAAATGAACAACTGAAAAATAAAATTCCAGATGTACCAAATGAATTTGAGTATCTAATTTCTGCAGAAGGAAATGATGATAAAGGAATTTTAAACATTAAAATTGGATTACGAAAAAAAGATAGTGCAGACTTTTTTGATTTACAAGGTAATCGTTCAACAACACAAGTAAATAAAGTGGTTCTTGTGAGCGGCTATCAAAATAACAAACAGGCGGCTTTATCTTTTTACAAAAAGATAACTGATAATAGTAGTGCAAAAACAGTTAATACTAACAAAAATGCGATGGAAATTGGCGAAAAATTTAGAGAAATAAAACACAAATCTTCATTATCGATTTCTGAACAAATTAAATTTATCAATGATCAAATTAAAGAAAATAAACAAAAACTGCCATCTAGCCTAACTGTTCCAAAAGGTTTTGTTTTAAAAATTTCTGCTAGTCCAAATGTTACTAAAGGTAAAGTAGTTTTCAAGTTTAGTTTACTTAAAAATGAAAAAATTTACGATAAAGACGGATCGTCTCGAGAACTTGAGGCAGTTTTTGAAAAACCAGGGGTAAGTTATATGTCTGGGAAAGATTTTGATATTGTAGGATATACTACAACTGAATCAGCGGGTCCTACAAAAACCAAACCAAGACGATAGAATACATCAAAATATTTAATCTGAAATAATAATTCTGGTATTGTGTGCACAAGATTAGATATTTTTTAAAATAGATGAATTTTTGGCTGTTTAAAAATATAGTAATTGTTTTAAATCTCAATCAACATTTTTAATAATTATTTATTATATTTTTATTTAAAGTACTCGTATATATTATTCTTTTTTTACGAAAACAAAATTAGTGGACAAATTAGCAAATCCGTTGATTGTCCATTTTTTATTATTTTGTTTTGATTTTTTTAATTTTATGTAATTTAAAGTTGTTTGTCACTTCCCTTTTGTTATCTTCAACACACAACACTTGTAGTTTGCTAATTTCTGTTTTTTGCCTTGGCTTTATGAAATGATGTGGGTATTTTCCATTTCTTGATAATCATATTTGATTTTTTCGTATCATTCTTTTCATACGCTTTATCGATTAATTTTTGTCGCGCCTTTTTTTTAAATCAATTAAAAAAACAACTTTATTTAATTAATTTACTAAATCTATTTTTTACAGTTATTCACATTTCGCCATCAATAACAAAACTTTCTAACTTAGTACTGAATTGAAGTTATTGTTAAAGAATGTGTGATAAGGCGGTCATGTGTAATACTTGCTATCCAACTTTTTATTTGGAAATTAAGTAAATAAAATTTTTTGATTTGAAAAAGATTCTTTTATACAAAACAAGAATTTGTTTAACTTTATGTAAATAATCGATTTTGAAGCAAAAAAATGTTACTTACTGACCAAAATTATGAATTATTATTTGTATAGTTTTAGTTTCTTAATAAAGAACTTGAATTGTTTTGGTTATTTATTTCCATTTGATTGATTTCAATTAATCACATCAAATCATCACTAAAATGTGTAGTAATATTTAAGTTTGCATTATTGCACTGCTTTTTCTTTTTAATTTTGTGTTATTTTATCGATTATAAATTTAAAATATATCCGAAACAAATGGTAATTTTGTATGTAGCACTCTAATTGATATTGATTTTTTAAAAAATTGGTTGAAAAGAAAATAACTATGAAGAAGTTCTGCAGCAATTAAAAATAATGCAGTTGTACTTAAAATAATTGTTTTGAATGTGTTGGTACTTACATTGTTTCATAGTGATCTATTAACTTATCTAACTTTTATTAATGCAAAATTGATATTTAGAAATTAATGGCATCTTTTTGAATGAAACTTTGGTAAAAATAATGTTTAAACTTTCGAAAGTTTACCTGCATGAGGGGACAACCATTAGCATCTTAATTTGTATCCTAAATTAGGATTTTATTTTTCTAATTTAGGGAATTAATGATTTTTCAACTGTTACGATTTTATCTATTTTTTTTTTTAAAAGGAATATAATTATTAATGCTAATATATCTAGGAGGCATGCAATATGCTTAAACTCAAGAAAAATATACTACTTATTGGATTTTCTTTAGCAATTCCGTTGATTGGTGGAATTGCATCTGCTTGCAGCACCGCTGGCACTGGCGGCCAAAGAAATCAAGGCACAAATGAGTCTCTACCAGGCCAACAAAATAACCCTGGGGGAAATAATAACCAAACCCCGCCAGGAAATAATAATCAAACTCAACCTGGAGGGGCAGATAACAAACAGGCCGAGTTAGAAAAAGACAAACAAGCTGTCTTAGCTTTTTATAAAAAAATAAATCATACTAAAGTTCAAACTAAAAATACAACCAAAAAAAACCAAAGATGTTGCTGACCAATTTAGAGAAAAAGTTAAATCTTCATCTATTGCTGAACAGATTAAATTCATTAATGAAGAAATTAAAGAAACAAGTCAACATCTACCATCTGATTTAACTGCTCCCCAAACTTTTGACTTAAAAATTAGTGCTAATTTTAATCCACGTTTGGGTGAAATAACTTTTAAATTTACTCTACTTAAAAATGGAAAAAGTTATGATATAAATGGATTACCTAAGGATCTTGATATCTTTGAAAAACAAGGACTTACTTATCGATTTGGAAAAGATATTGGTGTTACAGGGTACACTAAAGAAAATGGTTCATTTAATATAACCCCTTCGACCAAAAATAATAAAACCAAGAAATAAGATGTATTCAAATACATAAATCTGAAATGAAAATTTTGGGTGATGTGTAATTAAAAGTCTAGTTTTGTTTGGTAAGAATTAGATAATTCGAAAAAAGAGATTAATCTTTCAAGTCATTTGATGAGAAATAAATTATTACGTAAAATTTGAATCAACATATTTTAGTGATTATTATCTTTTTGCTTTGCAAATTCTAGTAAAAGTTTAATTTTTTGAAGAAAAAAATCATGGATAATCACCAACTAAGTTGATTGTCCATTTTTATTTCTTATTTTGACCATTATTTAGTTATTTTAGACGTCAAAACTATTTATTACTTTTTCTTCTATTATGTTCGATGCATAACATTTGTAAATTATTAATTTCTGTTTTGCCGCCTTGGCTTCACGGAACGATGTGATCGCCTTCCATTTCTTGATAGTCGTATTTGATCTTTTCACGCCCTTCTTTTTGACACGCTTTACATATTCCGTCATTTTTTTTGTAAACAGTTATTTTATGCTCTTTTTTAAACTGTCTTAAATTTAAATGGCTTTCATTCTTATCAAAAACATATCAGTAAATTCTTTTTATGAATCGATTATCTCTAACATTAATTTTTATTAAGAATCCATGTTTTTGGTATATAATCTTTTGGTAAATATATTGTAAAGTTTTCCTTACAAACTTTTATGTTGATACGGCTAGTTATCTGTATCTTCTTAGCAAGAAATTGCATGCCCAAAAGGAAGTAACATAAAATGGCGAAATATGAAGTCATGTTGCTTGTTAGCGGAAAGATTTCTCCAGAACAAGCAACAAGTATTACTGATCAATTAAAACAAAATATTAAAACTGAATCCATCGAAACAAAATATCTAGGAATTAAAAATTTAGCATACCAAATTAAAAAGGAAAGTACTGCTCATTATTTTTTACTTAATTTTAATGGTGATGCGAAATCAACTTTTGATTTTAATCGATTAACGTTAATTAATAAATCGGTATTGCGACATTTAATTATTAATCTTGAAAAAGATTATGGTTGAAGGGCAGTAAATAACGAAAAAAAGGTCCGATTAGCAAAACATCGTTTGGCTAAATATGAAGAAATTATGGCCAATCCTGACGCTCCACGGCCGTTACCGCGAAAAGCCCGCTACGAACGGCCAAAACGTCGCGATGAATGGGACATTGTATTGCGGGTTACTGATTCTGGAATCGAAGAACCTCTTAAACGAACCCCACCCATTAAAAGAAAAGGGATTGAATCAAGAAAACCAGATACACTTGAACCTCAAGGAGAATAAAGCGGTATGAATCGGGTATTTCTTGCGGGATATTTAGCAAGCGATCCTAGTAGTGTTCCAACATCAACCGGAACGATGGGCACAAGAATTTCGATCGCTGCAAAAGATGTACGAAATTCAAGCGAAACCCATTTTGTTAATTGTGTTGCATGACAACAAACAGCAAAGTTCATTTCCACATATTTAAAAAAAGGTGACTTTTTAGTTGTTGAGGCCCGCTTGACAGTTAATAAATACATTTCCAAAGAGGGAAAAAATGTTTCCAGTTTAAGTGTAGTCATTGACAGCGTGAGAACCACAAATACAAATAAAACCAAAATTCAATCAACCAATGATTTTTCCCAGTTTTCCAAAGGTATTCATAATAAAAACCAATTTGAAAACTATATGGAAGAAGAAGTTGCTAATCTAGAAGCAGCCTTTCCCGATACAGTCGACTTAGATGTAAGTGATGCGTTTGTTACCAAATCAGTTAATGATAATCTAATCACGACTAATTTTGATAATAAACCAGTTTCTGAAAAGACCAGTAAAGTTAAAGATGAAGAAAATGACGATGATTTGTCTTGACAAGACGATCTTGATGATTAAATATTAAAATAAGGAGTTTTTTAAAATGAACGACGACCTAAATATTGTAAAACAAGCGGCAAATAACATTTCTGAAGACGAACCGGTCAAAAAAGAAGTTGATCCTAATGCTGTTTCTGAAGAACGTAAGGGATTAGGAAGTTTTACCAAACGAAATTACCGACCTGGCGAATCTGGACCAGGATCAGTAAGTGCTCAACGCAAGCGTTACTACCGCGGTCGCGGTCGTAAGATTTGCCATTTCTGTGCTAAGGGCGTTTTGCAAATCGATTATAAGGATGCAGAAACCTTAAAACGCTATACCAGTTTATACGGGAAAATTATGTCACGGCGGCAAACCGGGAACTGTGCATCGCACCAAAGACATTTAGCTAACAGCATTAAACGGGCGAGGATTGTGGCTTTATTACCATTTGTTCGTGAATAAAATTTACTTTCTTTGAAAGGAGCACTTAAATGAATGATCACCAAATTAGAAAACGAATTGGTCCATCAGTTATTACTCCTGAATTAGGCGTTGAAGCCGAAAGTATGGCCTTAAGTGCATTGTTAAACCAGCTTCCTAATAGTGATGATATTTTCAATAAACTTACTAGCCACGATTTTGAAGATGAAGCCCACCGTTTAATTTTTGGTGTTGCCAAATCATTGCATTACGCTCAAAAAGAAATTGATCCAACAACGATTATTGAAAATTTAATTAGCACCAAACTAGCTTCATATACTGATGCCACTCAAGTGGTGACCAGTATCTTTGCCTTAAAGCCTAATGTTAAATCTTTAGAAAGTTATTTTTCAGTAATTAAAATGGCTTCGATTTTGCGCGAGTTAAGAAATCTTGGTGTTGAGATGCAAAATCTGGAAGTTGATTCAGCAAATTTCGATGATCGTTTGGTGGAAATTGAACAACGCTTTTTAGCCATTTCCAAAGAACGGATTGGCGATGAAATTATTCCGTGAAGACAACACGTTGAACACTTTCGTGACAAATTAAAACAAGCTATTAAAGGCGACATTATTACCGGGATTCAAACCGGATATCCGGGAATTGATAAACTAACTAATGGTTTCCAACCCGGCGACTTAATTATTCTTGCCGCCCGTCCTGGTCAAGGTAAAACCGCCTTATCGATTAATTTTTTAATTAACTGTGCCAAAAATCTTAAAAATAACGAAATTGTTGTGATGTTTTCTTTAGAAATGGGGATTGATCAAATTTTGCACCGGGTTACTGCTTGTGAATCCATGGTTAATTTTACTTTTGCTAATTTTAAAAACTTATCGCCAGAAGATAATGCTAGCATTTCTTATAGTTTAAGCGAAGTGGAAAACTTATCAATTGTGATTGATGATTCTAGTAATTTAACCATTAGCGAGATTCAAAGCCGATTAAAGCATTTGGCAAATACTCACAAATTAAAACTTGTTATTGTGGATTATTTGCAATTGTTAAGAGCCACAAAACAAGATTCCAATTTAAACCGTCAACAAATTGTGACGTTAATTTCCCATAGTTTAAAACAAGCTGCACGTACTTTTAATGTGCCAATTTTAGCATTAGCCCAATTATCACGAAAAATTGAAGAACGCCGTGGCCCAAGCAGTACGCCCATCTTGTCAGACCTGCGAGAATCAGGTTCGATCGAACAGGATGCTGATCTTGTTTGTTTTTTAAATTCGCCACTAAAAGACGATGAAAGCAATGATGAAGGCTTAAACGAAAATCCCGAAATTGAATTTATTATTGCTAAGCACCGGAATGGGCCAACTGGCAAAGTGATTTTAAGTTTTGCTAAACGCATTGGCAAGTTTACTTCAGTTGCATATGATCATGATTTTTCCGAGGATAATGATGATGTTTAAATTAAAAAATAGAAAACGTGTTTGAAAACCAACCATTTTTTTTGGGATGTTAGTTATTCCAGCCTTAATTGTCTCAGCATGTAGTTCGCCATCATCGCGAAAGTATCTTACTTCAGTCACTCAGTTTACTAACTTACGTGCTGATCCCAATAACGATCAAAGCACCATGGTGAAAATTAGTTATTCACAACGTATCGAAGGCGGTAGCACTCCGACCGTGATGTATAAACAAACCCCATTGCCAGGACAAAACAACGTTCCTAATGATGCAACCATTGCTGCGACAACAACCGTTCCTAGTGCTTTCCAAACAACATATGCCACAGCAGCGAACACTATTGGTTATCAGTTAGCTCAAGTCGCAAGTATTTATGCGACCACGATCAATAACTTTAATACGAAATTAAGGGGGGCAAACCGAATTGATTTATTGGCTTTAGCTCCAAACCAAGATAACAATTTGATTAACCAGTTTCACCAAGCCTTATCAAATAATTTAGTTATCGGGAACGATCGGACCAATATTGGTTTTGGGATTTCAGACATCCTTTTTAATTTTCGCCATTTAACTGCTAGTACAATTAATCACCTAAATGGTGTAAACACTAAACCCTACGGATTATCTGAGACCGACATTTACGATGTGCGAAAAAATAATAGTCAGATTCTAAATAATCAAGAAATTATGACTGCTGACTCATCAGCCAAATTAACAGAAGCTAATCTTGCTAACCGTTTAGTTAAATTGTTTGCAATTACGGACATCACTGTTGATTTTCGTTTCTTTTTAACTGGACTTGATAATACTGGTGTGCCCCCAAGAACTAGTATTTTAGATGCGAATAATCCTAGTCAACAACTAGCAATCAACAACTTAAAAAGACTGTGAAGATTTAAATTTAAAAGCACTTTAGATACCTTTAACTTTCAATTAAAGTTACAAGACATGATTGCCCATGTGAACTATTCAATTAATAGCAAAACTGAAAACAACCGTTTTATGGTTCAAAGCGTTACTCCTTCTAGCATTCAATCAATTGCTCCGATTGGCTTATATTATCCCGAACTAAGTGTTTATAATGGCAACCAAATTATTCCTAATAACTCGGCAACTAAATTAGAATCTACAATTCTTGATGTTGTCCGGATGCAAAATGCTATTTTATCCAAGGAACAATTAGGAGCACCAGTTGCTGCTAATCCAAATAGCAACCCTCCAGTTGTTCAAAAGGATGCCTCGGGTTTTGCTTTACAACAGCAAAACATTCGCAATGTCACTAATAGTTTTATTGCTGAAATTCGTAACGAACGCCCGGTTGTGAACCAATTAAAAAAACAGGTAATTACCCAATTACCACTAACTGCAGCAAATAATGAATCGCCAACCAAACCGCTATTCATCGAAGATTTATTCCACTTGTATTTTGCTAGCGTTACTAGTTCAAATAATAAAGCTCCGTTTGAGTTTTAATTTATGTTAATTGATTTGCTTAATGAATTGCCGACAAATTGAAAACCGTTATTATTAGAAATTAGCAAATTACCTTTTTTTAGAATTCTTGAGCAAAATTACAAACAAGCATGTATGACCCATACGGTGTTTCCTAAACCAAAAGATATTTTTAAAGCCTTTAGTTTTTTTGATATTCAAGCAACTAAGGTGGTTATTTTGGGTCAAGATCCATACCATGACACCAACCAAGCAAACGGCTTGGCATTTGGTATTAATTGTAATGCTAAGTTCCCTGGTAGTTTACGCAATTTATTAATTGAATTAAAAAATGATTTAAATATTGATCAAAAAGATTGATCACTAAAAACATGGGCCAAGCAAGGTGTTTTATTACTTAATACTTGCTTAACTGTTAACGCCCACACACCCTTAAGTCACGAAAATTTTGGTTGGAAATCGTTTGTTTTAGTTGTTTTAAACCACTTGATTCAACTAAAAAACCCACCAGTTTTTATCTTACTAGGTAAAAAAGCATCTGATTTAGTGCGGCCGATAAAACCGAAATATTTCATTTATTGTGCTCATCCTTCACCCTTTAGTGCACCAATGTTTTTTGGTAGCAAACCCTTTTCGAAAGCCAATGATTTATTATCAAGGCTTGGCTATGAAAAAATAAATTGGTAAAATAATACTAGTAACATATGAATAGGATCACATTATCATTGCAACAACAATCATCAAAAATGACCATAGATTCATCACTTGCCTTTATTACTTTTGGCATTTTATTTGCCATGATTATTGTTTTTGCATTCGCTAAAAAAACTTACTTTTATTTAATTCGTAAAAAACGCTACTACATTATTCCTAGAGTTAGTGTTTATGGTATGACGAATATTGCCATGATTATTGCCATTGCAGTTAGTATCATTATTTTGATTATGGCCGTAACCGGTGGTTTGGCTAGCGTTTTGTTTCGCGCCTATCCTGGCACCCGGGTCACGATTGAAATTATTTTAATTAAGATTTCTGGTTTATTATTTGGTCCGATTATTGGGGTAGTATCAGGTGCATTTATTGATGTTTTGACTGTTGCCTTATCTGGTGGTTTTTTTCATTATGGTTATTTTATTGCTGCGATCATTACCGGCATGTTATCCGGACTATTAAGAGTTGTCATCACTTTTTCTAAAATTAGCCGCCGCAATAATTTGTTTTTAGCAATTTATGCTTCGGTATTTATGGCCGTATCAGCGGTTGTTGTCGTTTTTTTAATTCAACGAATTTTGCCTATTGCGACTTCAACTTTAAACTTTAATGTTCCTGGGATTCCAGCCAAAATTAATATTCCCGTTGTTCATTTCTTTTGAGGACTTGGTGCGTTTGCTGTTTTAATTATTGTTTTTGTTTGGACGATGTACAGTGTTTGACTGTACAAGTCCAAGCGTTATAATTACGCATTAACCCGTTTTAACTATCGTAAAATTAAACATGGCAATCATAAAAGTTCATTGTGATTAAATTCACGCAAAAACTGGTACACGTCGTTAGTAAGTGTGGTGGTTTTAGCCGCTAGTGCTACCTTGATTTTAAACATTTTGTTTTTACCAATTTTTGATGCGGAAATTACCGGTCAGCCCTACCCATTTTGGTTAATTTTCCGCTCGATTATTGCTGCACCTAGTTTGTTTGTAATTGATATTATTGTGATTTATCCAATTTTACTTACCATTAGTCCGATTGTTAAATACAATTATGAAGATGAACTTGTTGAAGAATTAAATGTACCCCTATTTAACCAAACATGAAAATCGTTAGATGTCGAAACAACCATGATTAGTAAAGAACAAATTAAAAATTATAGTCGTAGTTTATTGTTTGAGCCTGATGAAAAACAATTACATCAATTAGAGCACGAGTTTTGTGAAATTTTAAACCAATTTGAGCATGTTGCTAGTATTGATACTACAGGCTATGAGACTTTTGATTATCCTGTAAAAATGCCAGCAGGTTACTTGCGGGAGGATACGGTTAGTTTACCTGATGAAGTAAGCAACATTTTAAAATGTGCGAAAACATTTGATGATAAGTTAGTTAAGGCATACTAAATATGCATTCTTTTATTTTAGATTTGCATGAAAAATTAATCCAGAAAAAAACTAATCCAAAAGTTTTAGTAGCCAAGTCCTTAAAAACGATCAAAAAATTTAAAAAAACTAATTTTGTTTTGTGAAAAAACTCTTTAGAAGCTACCCGTATTGGGAAGCATTTAGACATCACATCGTTATTAACTACTTCCCTTTTAGCAGGCATTCCTTACGCTTTAAAAGACAACATTAGTACCAAACATATAGCAACAACTGGTGGCTCAAAATTTTTAGAACATTACATTCCACCATATGATGCGACTGTTTATAAGTTATTAAAAGATGCTGGTGGCATTCTGGTTGCTAAAACCAATATGGATGAATTTGGTTTGGGTGGTACTGGTTCGTTTTCTGCATACGGAATTGTCAGTCATCCATTTAAAACAAAACATATTGCTGGTGGTAGTTCATCAGGTTCAGCTGTCGCTGTGGCTTGTGGATCAGTGCCTTATGCCATTGGCACTGATACAGGTGATTCGATTCGGCGCCCGGCTAGTTTGTGTGGGGTGATTGGTTATAAGCCATCTTACGGTTTAATTTCGCGCTATGGCGTGTTTCCGTATGCACCAACTTTTGATCACGTTGGGGTTTTTGCAAAAACGGTAGGTGATGTAGCCATTGTGGCTGACGCCATTGTTAAGTATGATCCGAATGATTTTACTAGTCAAAAAAGTGACATGCAATTTTTTCAGACATTATTACAACCACTTCAAAAACCCGTTCGCATTGCGTTTACTACCAATCTTGATCCACTAATGAATCAAGCCATTTTAACCGCCTGAAACCATTTAAAATCAATTTTAGCTAAAAACCAAATTGAACTATTTCATGTTGATTTAAATCTCGAATTATTTAAAGCAATTGATCCGGTATACAAAATTTTGTCCTATGCTGAAGGTGCTAGTTGCTACGCAAATTTAACTGGCATTCCGTTTGGTGAGTCGAGTACTGGTAATGATTTTTTAACTAAAGTAATGGATGCTAGAAATAAATACTTTGGCGAGCAATTAAAGCGCCGTTTTACCATTGGTGCGTTTGCTACAAGTAAAGAAAACTTTGAAAAATACTATTTAAAATCCAAAAAAGTCCGGGCTAAAATTGTTGATCACTTTAACCAGATTTTAGATCAATATGATGCTTACATTACTTTAGGAGCATCAAGTTTTGCACCAAAAATTAAAGATGTTTTAGATGATCAAGTTTTGCCGTCAGTGATTGATGATTGTTTACAATTAGCCAATTTTGGTGGCTTACCTTCGATTACGATTCCGTTTGCTAAATCTAATGACAACCTTGATTTAGGAGTTAACCTTACTGCTAAACAATTTAGTGATGAAAAACTATTACAGATTGCATCTTTAGTTGAAGCCATTTTAACCCACAACGGGGGTTTTGTTCATGTTTAATTTTCAAGCAACAATTGGGGTGGAAGTTCATACCGTTTTAAATACCAAAACCAAAATGTTTTCTAGTGCTCCTAACTGTCGTACTGATGCTGCAAATGTCAATTTGCACGTGATTGATCTAGGCTTGCCTGGAACCATGCCAGCACCAAATAAACAAGCCATTGTTAAAGCTTTGCGATTGGCCCAAGCGTTACGCATGAAAGAAGTCAACTTATTAGTACGGTTTGACCGGAAAAATTATTTTTATCAAGACTTACCTAAGGGTTTTCAGATTACCCAGCAATACCATCCGTTTGCTAAAGATGGCTCATTAACAATCGTGGTTAATAACCGTTCAAAGCAAGTTTTAATCGAACGGTTTCATCTTGAAGAAGATACGGCCAAACAATTTAATACAGCAAACGGATTATATTTAGATTACAACCGTTGCGGTGCACCGTTGATTGAAATTGTGACCAATCCGGTTTTTGAAAACGCGTTAGAAGCAAAGGCTTATTTAATTGCTTTAAGACAAGTTTTGTTACACAACAATATTTCTGATGCGAAAATGGAAGAAGGATCAATGCGGGCTGATATTAACGTTTCGGTTCGCCCAATTGGCAGTAAAAACCTTGGTACAAGGGTTGAAATTAAAAACATTAATTCCTTCAATAATGTTGAAAAAGCCATTAATTACGAAATCAAACGGCAAATTGAAAGTTTATTATCTGGGGTTCAAATTGTCCAATCAACTTACCGTTATGATGACACTAGTCAAACCACGGTTTTTATGCGCAAGAAAACGATTGATGTTGACTACCGGTACATGACTGAAGCTAATATTTTACAAATCCAATTAGATAAAAATTGGGTGCAAACGATTTACGATGATCTACCCAAACAGCCCGAAGCAATTATCGAACAATTAAAAAACTTGCAAATCGATCCCAAACAAATCGACCAATTACTTGATTCACAAGAACTTTTACAAGCGTTTAATTACGTAAATGATCAAGTTAACAATCCCAAAGAAGTCGTTCGTTGGTTACTAACTGAGTTACTTGGTTTAGTTAATAAAAAAGAAAACAATACGTTTGAAAATGCAGTTAGTTCAGTTGATTTAAATAATTTAATTACGTTAATTAATTTGCTTAGTGCTGGCGAAATTAACGGCAAACAAGCAAAAAAAATCTTAGAAGTTAGTTATGAAAATAAAAAATCACCACAAGTTTTAATTAGTGAACTTAACATGGTGCAAATTAAAGATAAGGCAGTTTTAATGCCAATTGTTAATGACTTAATTGAAAAATCAAAAGAAAATATTACTAAGAATTTAGCAACCCGCAAAGAGCGCGTGCAAAGCATGTTGCTAGGTTTGTTAATGAAAGAAACGAATGGTCAAGCAAATCCCGATGTTGCAAATGAAGTTGTTAATCAGTTATTAAATGAAAAGTTTAACTCAAAACAATAGATTAATTTTTGTAAGTTGTTTAGCAAAATCTTTGACAAAATCAACCTAATTTTCAGACTAATTACTCGTTTTTTCAATCTTAAGATTAGTTTTAAAAAATGATCCATTTGATTAATCGGAGTGATAAAAAAATACTAAATTAAAAATTAATTAGATAACTTTTTATCTATCTTTAACTTTTGTTTTGTCATAAAATCTTGTCACTTTTTAATTTTTTGATAATTTTTAGTTTTTTTTGTCGTTATTATATTTTTAGAATTTATAATATCATGGATATATCTTGATTTGCGATGCCAATTAGGCAGTTTTTGTAATAAATTATGAAGGATAAACGTATGGTTCAAAAAAAAGACAAAAGTGGTTCAAGTACTGTAACTGCTAATAAAGCGGTGAGGAAAAGTGCAGTTAATAAAAAAACCGAACAAAAAACTAGTCCAGCAGTAGTTGATCTTAATGGCAACTTCAAAGAAGTGTCACAAAAAGGTTTGAATGATTTATCTTATTCAGATTATTACAAAAACTACGTTTCTGTTAAAAAAACCAAACCCAAAAGAGTTGTAAGTTCCAATTTGGTGGCTCAAAAAAACCAACCGGAACGGCTTTTTGATTCGCCACAACCTATTAGTTATACGCATGAAGTGGCTACTGATCCATACAGTAAATATTTTCAACAACCCGGCCAAGAAACGATTGACGTTATGCCACGTTCGGTTAAAAATGAGCCAACGCAACGGGTTTTTTCTGAACCTAGTCATGTTGTCCCGCCAATGCGGTTTCATTCACAGAACAACCCTTATCCGGCAAATCCCAGCCAAAACTACCACCACACATCCTTTCCGCACCAACGCCCGTTAAACCAGCATTACTTTAGTAATCAACAAAGACCATTTGCGGTGGTACCACCTTACCAGTTTTATCGAAACCCTAATCCTAACGTTTTTTATCCTAATCAAAATTTCAATGTTGCTGGTTTTAACCCACCGTATTACAATCCCTTACCTTACTTTGGACCAAATAATCACTTTCGGCCACAAAACCAGTTTGCTAATCAAGTTAACCACTTTTCGCCCCAACCATTAGGATATCATCAACCACTACCTTACCAAGTTGGTCACCGCTTAACTTTTCCAACTTACACTAACCATCCCAACCATGCTTTAGTTCCATCAAATACAACCGATATTTGGGACAGTCCAAGCACCAAGCAGTTATTAGATTTTGATCCATATGAACCAACAGCTCATGGTGCTAAAACTAATCGGCAAGAATCTAAAAACAGCTTGGTTGTTGCTAATCAAACTGATCAAAAAGATCAAATAGCTCGCTTAATTGATGTATTCCAAAGCCATGCTGCAGCCCAACAAGTAATGATGGAGCGTCAACAATTCCAAATTGAACGCCAGCAAGAAATGCTAGAGCGGTTACAAACTCGTTTGCTTGAGCAAAATGATGCTAGTGATTATGCTTTAACAGCACATCATGGCGAACCAGATGTTGAGGCGGTCGATTTTTTAGACGTTAATGAGCAAAAAAAATCGATTCTTGCTTCAGTAACGCCTGTTGACTTTAAAGTTGATGACATTAAACTCGAAAAGCCTCCGGTTGTTAGCACACCACAAGTTTCGAAAGTGACCATTGCCGATGCTAATTTAAAACCAAGTTTATCTGCATCTGATGTTAAAGAACTAATTGATTTAGCATTGAACGAAAAACTTGCAGCCTTAGAAAAAAAGCATCAACAAGAAAATCATTTAGAAACTTTTGTATCCGCAGTAGAAGTTAAAAATGAACCAGAAACAATTGAGTTATTAGAAGAGTTTGATCAATCTTTTGGTAAACAAGATGATTTTAAAAAACCTGATGAATTAGTTAACTATAGCGATTTTGCACAGCCTAGCGACCATGCTTTAACCGATCCTTTATATGAAGAATCAATTACTAAACCAGGAGATAATGCTGATCCCTATACTGATTTAGTTGTTGATGACTTGAGCGAGTCGTTTGCGGGATTTCAAGATTTTGAAAAAAGTAGCATTGATGACGTTAAAATCTTCCAAAAAAAAGAAGTCAAGCAAGAAGCAGACAAACAACCGGAAGTTCAAGAAGACATAGAACAATTCATTGCAGATGAAAGTCTTGCAGTTGATTTAAAAGTTGAAGAAGGCGAAGTTACTTTTAACACTGATCAAACTGCACCAATGGTTAGTCAAAAACAAAATCCAAGTAAGCGTTTTTGGGAAGCACTAGTTGGCGAGGTTGAATATGGTTACTACAATAACAAGTCATGAAATTGAATTGGACGTTTTGACCGTTTACGAAATTGAATTCCTTACAAAACACCCGATGAAGCACCAAAAATTCCATCAATTCATGCAACTTTAATTCAAACTAAAATTGATAGCGAAACGTTTTGAAAAAAACTAGTTGACAACCCCGATTATGGACACCGTGAAAACGGTATTTGGGTCTGAGATGGTGTTTTTGATCAAAACTTTAATTGAATTCCTAATCCTACTTTGGATAAGCAGTGTGACGTTTTTGAAGAAGTTAAACCAGTTATTGATTTAACCAAGAAAGAAGCAGTTAATAACAACGAATTATATGCTCACCTGATTGGTGATGAATATTATGGTTATTATGATGATGACCACACTTGAGTTTGAACTGGTTCATTCACGCTAGATGGAACTTTTATTCCCGATAATCGTATTAGTAATTTTCAACCTGTATTACCAGAAAATTTTGGTAAACCTAAAACTTCAAAAACCCCATTAATAAATGATTCATTTAAAGATCCAGTGTTTAATGTGGTGGATGCAACAAATGAACGATCCGAAGAGCCAAAAGTTAGTGATTTATTTCAATATGACATTGTTGTTGATTCCAAGCAAACTGATTTTGGAACTACTGATCATTCCGAATACTTAGTAGTTAATGATTCTGAAACAATCGAGTTTAACAAAAAAACAAATCTGTTAGAAGCAGATCTTCATCATGATCATGACCATGATATTGATGTTTTTACATATCTACCTGCTGAAACCACTGATATTGGCTTTGAACCTTCCCAAACTGACGCCCTGCCAACTTTTAACGTAAGTGCTGAACCATTAGTTGAACCTGATAAGCCAAGCATTTCACTAAAAGATGAGCCAATCCCACAAATTGATACTAGTCAGTTACCGTTCTGATCCCGGTTTGAAGGTAACCCGGCTTATGGTCACTATGATGCTGATCACAACTGGGTTTGGGACGGCTATTTTGATGATGATGAAAAATGACATGATGACGGTGCGGTTGTTGAATATGACCCAGAACAATTACCAGTAATTAGTCAGCCTGCTCCTAGTGTTCAACCAACAACTGATGAAGTCAACCGCATCATTAATTTTGAAATAGTTGAACAAAATGAATCGGTTAGTTTTGACATTAGTGCCTTTGAACCGTCTAAACCTGTTTTAAAACTTAGTGAAACCAAAAAAACTGAACCAATTAAAACAACTAGCGAACATGATCGCATTATTAATTTCGACATCGTGGAACAAGGTGCTTCCACTGGTTTTGACTTAGCGGCTTTTGAACCTTCAAAACCAATTTTGAAATTAGAGGAATCTAAAAAAACCGGTCCCATTCAAACACCAGTAAGTTATGAACCTGATGAAATCATTCTTGTTGAAGAAAAAAAGATTAGCCAGCCACAGCAACCATCGTTACTTCAGTTGGTTCAAGAAGCAAAACCTGTTGTTTTTAACAAGCAAAAGACTAATGACGCTACCGAACAAGAATTAGAATTATCGACTAGCCGAGCAACTTTAACAGAACTACCGATTGCAAAAAATCTTGAAGAACCAGTTAGTTTAGTTGAAATAAAAGACAGTAGTGCAGTTTCTTTTATTAAATCTGAAAAACCCAAAGTTGTTAATGAAATTGCATCATCTCCTAGTTTAATGATTTATGAACATAAGGATTTACTTGAAAACCATCAAGTTTTTTCAAATATCAATAAACCAATTGAAGACGAACCACTTCTAGTCCACGTTGAAGAAAGTATCATTCCGTCTGTTCCAATTGAAGTTGAGTCAAATGAACCACTTGAAACGATCGCTGCTTTCGAACCGGAAACATTTGATGATTACGTCCCACCAGTACAAATGCAACCTACTGAGGAAATCAGTATTGATGTGGATTTGGTTGATGATGTCGTTGAAGAAAGCACAACCGAAGAGCCATACGAACCGGTTATTTTTTTAGTTAACGATGAACCTTTAATGAAAGCTGGTGCACAATTTGAAAGTCTTGCCCAAGCCGAACAAGAAGCCAAAAAAGCAGCACTTTTTAAAAATGGCGTACCAACATTTTATCCTGAAGAATTTGTCGAGTTTGCCGATGAACAACTTGTAGCAGTTGATGATTATCAAGAAGAGCCTGTCTCTGTCATTTTACAAGAACTTGAAAATATTGGAATCGAAGTAACTGTTGAACGAGACTTCGCACCTGATATTATTGAACAAACACCAACAACTTTTACACAAGAACTTGAAAATTCTGCTATGGAAGAAGTTGATCCAGCAGTTCAGGCTGATCTCCAAGAGGTTGAGAATGTTCCAGTTGAGGTTTTACACGAAGATCTTAACGAAACAAGCATGGATGAAAGTGATGAAGCTGTTGCTAAAGATGGTGAAACTAATGCTTCTTTCTGGGAAAAATTTGTGGGCAACCCTCATTATGGTCATGTCAATGCGGATAATGAATGAGTTTGACATGGTGCTTTTGACGAAAACGAAAATTTTGTTTTATTTGATGAGTATGCAACACAACAAGAACAAACTGCTGGTGCAACAGCAGAAGAAGCTATATCGCCTTTCTGAACGCAATTTATCGGTAATAGTGCATACGGTCATTATGATGAAAATCATCAATGGCAATGGGATGGCTCGTTCCAAGACGACAAGGAACATACTTGAATTCCTGACCAAAAAATGCAAGATGCCCAAGAAACTATTGTTGAACGTGAACCAATAGTAGATAATGAGAATTCTGTTGCAACCCAATCTGAACTAGAACCAACGCATCGTGAAGAATTTAACGAACCACAAGAAGTAAGCGTTGAACCATCTGACATTGCTGAACCACGATTTGATCAAGATCTTCCTAATTCTGAAGATTCAAGTCAGCCTGAAGAAACCATTGATGAACCAAACTTCGAATCTGGTTTGGCTGCCAATGAGCCAGAAAGTGCTGATGCGGAAGAAGTATTCTGAAGCAAATTTGTGGATGATCCAAATTATGGTCACTATGATGAAAATGGTGAATGGGTTTGAGATGGTTATTTCGAAGATGATGAACAACACACTTGGGTGCACAATGAGCCACAGGATGAAGTTGAATTGGGTCACCAAGAAGCGGATTTTACTGAACCACGATTTGATCAAGATCTTCCTAATTCAGAAGATTCAAGTCAGCCTGAAGAAATCATTGATGAACCAAACTTTGAATCTGGTTTAATCAACGATGACGCATTATTAACTAAAACCCAATCATTGGATAACGAACTAAGTGCGATGACTCCAGAAACCGAAGAGCCAGTCGCTGAAGCAATTGACGGACCAAACTTCGCATCTGGTTTAGCAGCCAATGAGCCAGAAAGTGCTGATACTGAAGAAGTATTCTGAAGCAAATTTGTGGATGATCCAAATTATGGTCACTACGATGAAAATGGTGAATGGGTTTGGGATGGTTATTTCGAAGATGATGACAACCATACATGAGTTTCTAACAAACCTGAGTCTGAAACTTTACCAAAAACAAGCGCAGAAGCATTAGCAACAGAAGCAAAAGATACTATCGAAGGTCTGGATGAAGTTAGTGAAAGTACAGAACCAGTAAAGCAAGTTGAAGCAAGTGAAAATGAAGTAGCGATTGAGGCCATTGAAGGTGAAAACTTCATTACCGCTGATGAAAATGGCGAAATCGATTTCGAAAAATACGTTGGCAATGAAAACTTTGGTTACTACGATGATCGTGAAGAATGACAGTGGTACGATGGTGATTTTGATGAAGATGGCAATTGGTTTGTGTACGAAAAAGACGATAGTGAAGTTGAAAACTACGATGTTACTAAAGATATTCCTGTACTAAAAGATGTAGGAACGAGTCGAATTGATGCTGATGACTGATTATCCAAGTTTGATGGAAATTCAGCTGATGCGTTATTTAATGATAAATATTCAGAGTAATAATTAATTAAAGATAAATAAAAAAAGCAAGTCTCAACCATCGACTTGCTTTTTAATTAATATGGCGCGCCCGATAAGACTTGAACTCATAACCTTCTGGTCCGAAGCCAGACGCTCTATCCAATTGAGCTACGGGCGCATATATTATACTATATTATAACTTTTTTATACTAAAATGCTTAAAAACTAAATATTATTTTTAACCTGAACTTTGATTACATTCATAAACTTTCCAGATTGAACGATAAAAATTTATGAATCTTATTTTTTCAAAGATAGATATTAACCTTTTCCCAATCGTTTTAAATTTCATTTTTTGCATACAGTAAATATAAAAGTGTGGCAATTATACCCATTGGCAAAAGTCTTGCTAAGAAGGTTAAAAATTTATATTTACTACCGACTGCTGTTTTTATTAACATATTTCTTTTTTTAAGTTGTTGACATAAGGCTTTTGCAACAATTGTTGGACTAGCACCATGTTGTTTTTCTTCTTTTTCCATCTTTGTAATTGACGCCTTAACACGCTTGGCATACTTATCTTCGCCATGATAATTAGTATGCTGTGCTCTAGTGTTAGAAAAATTGGTACGCGTATCGCCAGGCATGATATTACAGATTTGAATGTTTTCTTTATTTAAAACGGGCATAAGCATTTCGGTATAAGCATCAATTAAGGTTTTTGTTAAAGCGTATCCGCACTGAAACGGAATCGCAAAGGTTCCAGCGACACTACCAATATTGAAAATTCTTCCTGACGTCTTTTTTAAATAAGGTATTGCAATCTTAATAATTTTTAAAGCTGCAATTAAATTAACTTCTAGCATTTGGTTAAACTTGGTTTCGTCCATCATTGCTAATGCTCCGCTTATTCCATATCCAGAGTTATTAATTACTAAATCGATCGAGCGGTGTTGTTCAAAAATCTTTTGAAAACAAGAAGTTACTAATTGGTCATTGGTAATATCACATTCTAAATAAGTAATTAATGTGTTTTCTTTTGCTTTGCGCGATAAAGAATAAACCGTTCAGTTATTTTGAGCAAGTGTTTTGGCAATTTCATAACCAATGCCACCTGACGCTCCCGTAATAATTGCTACTGGCTTGGCAACTCTTGCAATACGAATATTATTATTTTTAATAATTGGTTTTTTATTTAGAACTTGTAAGTAATAAATATTTTTAGGTAAATTATTAATCAATTTCATTGTTTTTCTTAAGGATAATAATTTTTTTAAAAAGGACTCATAGAAATAATCATTTTCCTGATAGTAACACGCGTGAATTTGTGGCAGATATGGCTTCATTTCGATTCTCAATCCTTGTAAGAAACCTAAAACGTAATTATTAAAAATTACATTTTTTAAAGGATCTAAATGATCAAATGCAAGGTTAACAATTAGTTTAACCGGTTTATCTTTAAATCCAGCAAGGATGGTCTTTACATGCGTATTAAACCTTAGAATTGCTTCATGCATGGATGATAGATCACTATTTTCAATTAGACTTGCTGATAATTTTGGCGGCTTTAAAGATAAGATGACGTGACTAATTTCATAATTAGCAAAAGCTGTTAAAATTTTTTCTTTAATTTGTTCACGATTTTCAAAATCACACGTTAAACGATTGGTATTATCTAACCGATCATTAGATGTTGCTGTAATAATCACTGGTTCCATTTGAAGAGCACGAATGGTTTTAATGATTGTTGGCTCGAGATTAAGGTCGTCATTTATTAAAATTACCCTTGATGTTTTTACCATGTTTTTCTCCTTCAATGCAAGTAAGCAACTACTAATTTGCTTTGGCAGATTTGCCAAGTTAAATAATTAAATTGTAATGATAAATTGACTAGTTTATTGATGTAAATGGTCATTTACATGTTTTTCATTAGCAACTATAATTTTATAACAATTTGATTAAAAACCTAATTTCCATTCTGAAAACAATTAAACTATATTAGCTTATCAATTAATATGAGATTTGCAATTATTTTTGAAGTTATTTTAATAAGGCAATTTGTGACAAAATAAACTAAATTTACTAGAGTTTTTAGTGAATTATGGTATTAGTGGGTGAGTTTTATTTAAAAAATTAATTTTAAAACGTCATTAATATTTATTAATTGATCTCATTTATTTTGGTATTAATTTTTATTTATTAAACTAATAAATTCTAAATTTATTGCTGGTGAGTCAAGCACCAAATGTAGGTTGCTTTAATGATTAAATGTTCATTATTAACAGCAAAGGTTATCACTATTTTATAGACAAGAAACCAAATACGATTGATGTGAATTAAACCAAATACGATTGATGTGAATTAAAAGGTAAATCTAATTTAATAACTATATATTTTATAATTATTTTAACGAGAAGATTTCAAGTAGTTAGGAGTTAACAAATGACCCCACATATCAATGCAAAACCCAATGATATTGCCAAAGTAGTTTTAATGCCAGGTGACCCGTTGCGAGCTAAATGAATTGCCGAAACTTTTTTAACAAATTTTCGGTGTGTTAATGAAGTTCGCGGTATGTTAGCGTTTACTGGAACTTATAAGGATAAAGAGGTTACGGTTATGGCCCATGGGATGGGCATCCCTTCAGTTGGCATATATTCGCATGAATTAATGCATTTTTATCATGTTGACGTTGTGATTCGCGTTGGTTCTTGTGGGGCGTTAAAAAAAGAACTAAAACTAGGTGATTTAATCATTGCCGATGAGGCTTATAGTGAATCGTCATATGCTAAACAGATTCAAGTTCTTACAACTAACAATCGCCTTAGTGCTACTAAAGAATTGGTTGAGTTAGCCCAAACCAAAGCACAAGAATTGAAAATAGAAACCCAAACCGGAAGAATTATTTCTGAAGATTCTTTCTACCAAACTTTGTATACAGCAACTGACATGGTTGCCAAGCACAATGCTTTAGCAGTTGAAATGGAAGCATTTGGCTTATATGCGAATGCAATTAAAAACCAAAAACAAGCCCTCACTTTGTTAACGGTTAGTGATTCTTTAGTTTCTGGCGAAATGCTCTCAGCCCAAGAACGTCAAACTTCATTCAAAAACATGATGATGTTGGCCTTAGAAATAGCACATACATCACTAAATAAGTAAAATTAACATTGAAAAGTAATCAAGAAAACCACATTATGACTCAGTATAACGAATACATTGACCATACCTTATTACGTGCTGATGCATCACCTGATGAAATTAGTAAATTATGTAACGAAGCGATCAACTATAATTTTTTTTCAGTTTGTGTGAACCCATCGTATATTGCTCTTGCCAAAGAAAAACTTGCTGGTTTCAATATCAAAATATGTACGGTAGTTGGCTTTCCTTTAGGTCAAACTTTTACTAAACAAAAAGCATATGAAACAAAAACTTCAATTCGGGCTGGAGCAGATGAAATTGATATGGTCATTAATATTGCCGAACTTCGTAATCAATGTGCTTGTGTTGTTGATGAAATTCGGAAACTCAAAAAGATTTGTGGCAAAAGAATTTTAAAAGTTATTTTAGAAACGGCATTATTAACTGATAAGGAAATTGAACTCGGTTGTTTAGCGGCTTTAGAAGGTGGGGCTGAATTTGTTAAAACATCTACTGGTTTTTCAACTCGTGGTGCATCGTTAGACGACATTAAATTAATGAAAAAAATTGTGCAGGATAAAATTTTAATTAAGGCGGCTGGTGGTATTAAAACCGCGAAAGAAATGATCACCATGATTGAAGCTGGTGCGAATCGTATTGGCACTTCACAAGGTGTGACTTTAATGAAAGAATTGCAACAAATTTAAAGGCGTAATGATGAATTTTATTGATTTAATTGAACGCAAAAAACACAAAAAACCGCTTAACGAAAAACAAATTCAATTTTTCATTAACAATGTGGTTAATAAAACCTTACCAGATTATCAAGTTAGTGCTTTTTTAATGGCACTTTGGTTTAATGGTTTGTCTACCAACGAATTATATTTTTTAACAAAGGCCATGATTGCATCTGGTGAAACCGTTTCATTCCATCCTAAGTATCAAAAACCAATAGTTGATAAGCATTCCACTGGGGGCATTGGCGATAAGGTGACAATTGCTTTAGCGCCAATTTTGACGTGCTTTAACCTTGGTGTTGCCAAACTTTCTGGACGTGGCTTAGGATTTACTGGTGGCACAATTGATAAACTTGAAGCGTTAAGCATAAATACTGATATTACCTTAGAAAATGCTAAAAAAATTCTTCAAGACCATGACATGTTTATTATGGCCCAAACTGATAATTTAGTTCCCGCTGACCGCTTTCTATATGCCTTGCGTGATGTTAGTGCAACTACTGATTCTTTACCTCTAATAGCAGCATCAATTTTATCCAAAAAGTTTGCTTTAAAAACTGACTATATTTTTATTGATATTAAATACGGGAAAGGTGCGTTTTGTAAAACATCAAAAATTGCTCAAAGCCTTGGGGAGATGATGGTTAGTATTGCTAAGAAGTTTCATCGTAACGTCAAGTATGAATTAAGCGATATGAATCATGTTCTAGGCAAGACAATTGGTAACGCCATTGAATTTAAGGAAGCAGTTGATTATTTAAGAAATGATTTAAATTTGGTTGGTAGTGATTTTCAAAAATTAATGGAAAAAATCGTTGCTAATATTTTATTAGCTACCAAACAAGTTAAAAATCGTAACGAGGCCATTGAACAACTAAAAAAAGTTCTAAAATCGAAAGAAGCCTTTAATAAATTGTGTGCTTGGGTAAACAGCCAGAATGGTAACGCAAAAACAATCATCAACAATAATTTTTTTCATCCGAAACATGAAGTTGTAATTAAGGCAGAAAAATCTGGTAAAGTTAATTACATTAGTCCAATTGCTTTAGCTGAAATTGGTATTAGTTTGGGTACAGGTCGAAAAGTGAAAACCGATGTTATTGATTTTCAAGCCGGTTTGTATTTGCATGTTAAAGACAACGAAAGGGTTCAAAAAAATCATCCAGTTTTAACTTTATATTCATCCACACCAATTAGTAGTACAATCATTAAGAATGCTAGTTGTTTAATTAAAATTAATTAGGAAATTTATGGATTATAATTGCCAAAAGGATCGTTATTTTTTAAAGCTTTTAGAAATTAAAAAAAGTGCTTATGCCCCGTATTCCAATTTTCATGTTGCTTGCATTTTAGAAACTAATAAAGGTTGGTTTTACGGCGTAAACGTTGAAAATGCGGCCTATCCAGCCACTTTATGTGCAGAACGGAACGCGATCGGATCGATGATTACTAATGGTGCTTCAAAAATTTTAAGAATCTGGATCCTAACTGATTCTAAGCAAACTAATGGTACAGCTTGTGGTCTTTGTCGTCAGGTCATCAGTGAGTTTGCTGATCCTAAAGCACAAGTAACTACTTATAACATCTTGGGTCAAAAAACGGTTGCGACCGTTGCCGAAATTTTACCAAATAATTTTAGTCCATTAGCCATGAGTAGCAATCACAAGGAGTAAAGATGATATCCGAACTAATCGTAAACCGATGATTAAATCATCCTAAAGTTGGTCAAAAGTTAAAAAACCAAATTTTAGCAATGGATGCTAACGAACTAAAGACTGCATTTGATTTGGCTCCATTGGTTTTTGGTACAGCTGGAATTAGAAGCAAAATGGGTCCAGGAACCCAGTATTTAAATGAATTTACTTACCGGCAAATTGCTTTAGGATATGGCTTATTTTTAAAAAAGAAATATCCCGCTCAACAAATTAATATTATTGTGGCTCATGATAACCGCAATCATGGGGTTTTCTTTAGTAACGTGGTGACTGATGTGTTAACATCACTTGGCATTAATGTGCTTTTATATGATAATAATCAACTAGTGGCTACCCCGATTGTATCTTATACCATTCGCAAATTAGGCTCCCACGGGGCGGCCATTATTACTGCTAGCCATAATCCAAAAACCGACAATGGCTTTAAAGTTTATGATTCCACTGGTGGCCAAATCTTAACCGAAGATTGTTTAAAAATCGTTGAACTAATGCCACCTGCCGATTTAATTTTGGACTTAGAAATTAATGCTAATAATGCTTTAATTACTTTTATTAGTGATGCGATTTTTGATGAATATTTTAAGGCGATTAGTCAAGTTTTAATTAACACTGATTGCCAATTATTGAAACATGACAAAATTATTTTTAGTGGTCAACACGGAACTGCTAGTAAATTATTACCGCAATTTTTAAAACGCTTGGGCTACACTAACATCATTCCGGTTGTTGAACAATGTGAATATGATGGTGATTTTACCCATACTAAATCACCAAATCCCGAAAATCTTGTTGCGTGGGAATTATCAATCAAATATGCTAATTTTCATAACGCGAATGTCATTATTCAACTAGATCCAGATGCGGATCGTTTTGCAATTGCTGTTCGTAAAAACCATGATTGAAGGTTTTTTACAGGTAACGAAATGGGCATCATTTATACTTACTACATGCTTAAAACGAAAAAGTTTACTAAACCCCCATTTATTGTATCTTCTTATGTTTCCACGAATTTGGTTGACCGAATGATTCAAAAATATGGCGGTCAAGTTTATCGCACAGCAACTGGGTTTAAATCAATTGGTGCAAAAGTGACCGAAATTGGTGAACGTGAGGATTTTGTTGTTGCTTTTGAAGAAGCAATCGGGGCTTTAAATTCGTTAATCGGACGCGATAAGGATGGCTTTCAAGCCGCAGCATTAACGTTAGAAATTTACTATCATGCCAAGCAATTTCACCACATGGATTTAGTTGATTTTTTAGAAACATTAATTTATGCTGAATTTGGTAATATTTATAACGATACGATTGCTTTTACGTTTAAAGAACTAAATTGGAAAGATCTAGCCAAAAAACGCATGGAAAAGCTTTTACACTATTCGTCTAATCAAATCGCAAGCCGGAAAATTACTCGTATTGAGTGAAACGAAGTTGGCGGTTGCATTGATTGATTGTTAGATGGTGATTCTTGGTTAAGGTTTCGTACTTCGGGAACCGAGCCGAAATTTAAGATTTATTTTAATCTTTATGGTGATCAATTAATTAAGTTAAAGCAAGAAGCGATGGATATTGAAAAAGAATTAAAGACAATTTTAGATCTATAAAGATAGGATTATTATGAAAAAACGAATTATTATTGGCAATTGAAAGACGAATAAAACGCAAGCTGAAGTTCAAGCGTTTTTTGCCGAAGTTAACCCGGTTTTACTAGAAAAGAAACATGCGAATTGATGTGGTGTTGCCCCTGTTTTTATTCATTTACCTTTAGTGTTATCGTTAGCGAAAGGACAAATGGTAACCGTTGCTCAAGATGCCAATTTTATTAGCACTGGCGCTTATACGGGAACAGTTAGTTATTCGCAATTGAAAGACCTTGGTGTTAATACAGTAATTATTGGGCACTCCGAGCGCCGGGAGTACTATCACGAAACTGATGCCATTGTTAATCAAAAGATTAATGCTTTGTTAACAAATGGTATGACGCCAATTTTGTGTATTGGTGAAACTAATGCTCAGTTTGAAGCCAATGTGACAGATAGTGTTTGTGCAAGTCAATTAGAAAAAGCCATTCATGGGGTTGATCAACGATATTTAGATCAATTAATTATTGCTTACGAACCAATTTGGGCGATTGGAACTGGAAAAACGGCAACTGCCGAAATTGCTGAAAGTACCATTAAAAAAATTCGCCTGCATTTGTCAAAATTAACGAATGATACTCTTGCTAAAAAAATTCCGATTTTGTATGGTGGTTCAGTCAAGCCAAACAATATTGAATCACTAATGGCCCAACCAAACATTGATGGGGCTTTAGTTGGTGGAGCATCTTTAAGTGCTAAAGATTTTTTAAGTTTACTAGGAGATCAATAGTTTTTTATGGCTTGTAATAACCGCAAAGTTTTATTAATGATTTTGGATGGCTATGGCGTTTGCAAAGAAGTTAAAGGGAATGCGGTATTAAATGCAAAAACTCCCCATTTAGATCGCTTACAATCTGCTGAATTTCCCCACACTTTGCTTGCCGCTTCTGGACAAGCGGTTGGGCTACCAGAAGGACAAATTGGCAATTCGGAAGTTGGTCATTTGAACATTGGTGCTGGTAGAATTATTTACACAGGGCTATCATTAATTAATAAAGCAATTAGTGATCACTCTTTTTACGAAAATCTTGCTTTAAACCAAGCTGTTGCTCACACAAAAAAACACGATTCAAAATTGCATGTGATGGGTTTAGTTTCCCACGGTGGGGTTCATAGTTTACTAAATCACATCGTTGCAACTTTAAAATTAGCACACCAAGCTAGCGTAAGAACGGTTTTACATATTTTCGGCGATGGTCGGGATGTTCCGCCAGAATCATTGTTGCACGATCTTGAACAATTATTACCAACTTTGAAAGAATTAAATGTAACCATTGGCATGATTTCTGGTCGGTATTATGCGATGGATCGCGACCAGCGCTGGGAGCGTATTGATCTAGCTTATGATGCCTTATTACATGGTGCACAAATTACTTTTAATGATCCAATTCAATATATTAAAGAATCATATGCTAAAAATGAATCGGATGAATTTATCAAACCTGCTACTAATGCCGTGACTGATTTGCAAACAATTACTTTGCAAGATCATGATGCAGTTGTGTTTGCTAACTTCCGTCCGGATCGTGCTCGGCAATTAAGTCACTATATTTATGGTTCAAACTACTATCAAGTTCAACCAAAAATGCGTCGCGATGGCTTATTTTTTGTAACGATGATGCAATATGAAGGTATTGTCCCTTCAGCCGTTGCGTTCCCGCCTGAAACTTTTAAAAATACCTTAGGTGAAGTTATTGCTAATGCTGGTTTAAAACAATTAAGAATTTCTGAAACCGAAAAATACGCCCACGTGACTTTCTTTTTTGATGGCGGTAAAGAAGTTGATTATCCAAAGGAAACTAAAAATTTAATTCCTTCCAATCGTAGTGTGCCAACATACGATTTAGTTCCTCAAATGTCTTGTAAAGAAATTACTGACGCTTTACTTCCTACTCTTGGTAAGTACGAGCTAACTGTTTTGAATTACGCTAATCCTGATATGGTTGGTCATACAGGTAAATACTTACCTACGGTTCAAGCACTGGAAATGCTTGATGTGCAAATAGGTCGGGTTATTGATGCATGTATTCAAAATAATGTGACTTTATTTTTTACTGCTGATCACGGTAACGCTGAAGTGATGCTTGATGACAAAAATGAGCCAGTAACTAAGCATAGCACTAACCCCGTTCCTTTTACTTGTACTGACAAAAATATTAAATTACTCGATGGTGGTAAGCTAGCAAACGTCGCTCCAACTATTTTAGACTACATGGAAATTGAAATTCCTAAAGAAATGGACGAAAAATCAATTCTTGTAAAAAATAATTAAGCAAGTTTAGTTTTCCTTATCTTCTATTTGCATGAAAACTTTATTTTCATTTAATTGAATTTAGGAAAATACTGGAATAATTCCAATTTTTTTTAAAAACATTTACCATCTTAATACAGGTTGGATTGAACACTAATCACAAAAAATAACTGTTGTTATTTTACATCAGGATTTATTACGAAAAAATCGATGAATCGATATTCAATAATGACTAAATAGAAAGCAAAAAACCAATGATTAACATTGGTTTTTTTATAAGTTTTATTTTTTTGTACAAGACTATGCTAAATCTTATTTCGCAACCATATATTTTTCTGGATGTTCTGTTTTCATTTTGGCGATAAATTCATCTTTATCCAATGAACCGTATTTATTCATTAATTGGACACATTCCTGATATTCTTGAAGTGCTCAATTTGCATCTTTGAATCCAGTGACAACAACTCATTTTTTTTGTAATAATTTATATGTTTCAAAAAAATTCTGAATTTCATCTAACAAGTGTTTGCTTACATCTTTTAAATCTTTAATATGTTCATACCTTGGGTCACAAGCAATTACGCCAATTAATTTCGTATCAGTTTCCCCGTTATCAATCATTCCCATTGCTCCAATAATTCTTGTTGGAACAATTACCCCCGAAATAAAGGGTTGGTCACTAATGACTAAGCAGTCAAGTTCATCGCCATCCCAATCTAGCGCTTCTTTGATGAAACCATAGTTTTGTGGATAGTAATTGGCACCATATAAAATTCGATCAACAGTGATTTGTTTTGTTTTTCGGTCATATTCATATTTAACATTTGAATGTTTAGGAATTTCTACTGTTATGTTTAATATAATGTTTTTTTCCATAAATTAATCCTTATAGGTTTTACTAATTATAAAACATCATTCTAATTTATTATTTGTGGGTGAATTTTAAATAATATTATAAGTTTAATAAAATCATGCTTTTATTTAGGTTACCTAGGCGTTTATTTTTATTTTCTAAAAGATTTTCTAATATATTAAATTAGTTGGTTAAAATTACAAACAGATTGACCGTAAATTAAAATACCCCCCAGAGTTTAATTGCAAACCCTAACTAGAAAGGAATTCCATAATGGTTAACATCTTTTAAACGAATGTCGGAATTAGTGGAAATAATAATGGGTTTTTTAAGAGACATAATTGCAATATCTAATTCAATATATATATATACACCCGAATCATTATTGATAATATCAGCCAGAAATATATCTGCTGATAAAACAACTTATTTATTTTTTTAAATTTTTTTTGGAGATAGCGGACTTGATTTGTTCTTGTTAAACGATTGCTCGATCAAAGCAAAGCTTGGATTTTAAAATTTTTCATTCTAATCAACGCTGGCTCCTTTAACTAGTTAAATAATCTCGTGCTAAATATAGTTTTATTCTTTCATTTTTCATTAATTTTAAACTTTATAAGACAAAAAATATGATCATTTTTTATTTTTAAATGGGATGAATTGGTAAGTTAAAATAAGCCATTTTTTGTGAAAATTAATTAATTTTTAAAACTTATTATGTTGAAATAAATCGTTGAAATTTTTAGTTATCAAGCGTTCAATTTATAAGTTGAAACAACATTGGTTTTTTATTCTATTAAAGAACAAATAATAAATTTATGCATCTAGGTGTTAACTATAATATTCATGTTATATAATTGATTTGCTTTTATGGTTATAAATCCATTTCGAAAGGTTTTCTTACATCTATGAACAATAAAGTGCTTGTTTTAAAATCATCAATGATGCCGGACACTGATTCATTCTCAACACATTTGCTAAACAAATTTTTGGAATACTATAAGGCTAAAAATCCAACCGATGTTGTTGAAATTATTGATTTAAATAATCTACCAATGGCTGCAAAAACGATGACTAGTGGCAATTTGGCTATGTATTGAAATGACGCAGATAGCGATAAATATATTGAACAACTAAAAAGTGTAAATAAAGTTGTAATCTCTTCACCAATGACAAACTTTGGTATTCCAGCAACTTTAAAAAACTATATTGATCATATTTCTGTCGCAAATAAAACTTTTTCTTATAAGTACTCAAAAAAAGGCGAAGCAAAAGGGCTATTAGGTAATTTAAAGGTTCAAATATTAACAACCCAAGGAGCACCATTTGGATGATACCAATGGGGAAATCATACGGAAAATTTACGCGGAATTTGGGATTTTTTAGGAGCTAATGTTGTCGAACCACTTTTATTAGCCAGCACTAAAGTAACTTATGCTAATAAAAAACCAGAAGATGCAATTAAGGACTATGATGCTCGTATCAAATGAGCTGCTGAACAGTTTTAGAGCACTAATTTTATTAAAAAAACAAGTGAGGTGAAAGGACCCCACTTGTTTTTTTTACTTTAATTTTGGTTTGTATGAAGAAGCAACTAGTATAAAACTATTTTTTAACTAATCGTTTATACCATTCAACGACATACGTTTCATTAATTTCACCTGGTAATTCATTGCGCTCTGGATAGCGAACGTAAGTCCCGGTAAAAGTTTTGTGATTTACCTCAGCAAATCCACAAGCGTTTTTGCTTTCAATTGTTGCTTTTACCATTGGTAAATTACGAGCCTTCTCTTTGATTTCAATAATTGCACCAACCGGAATAATACTTGAAGGAATATCCACCGTTTTTTGGTTAACCTTAACATGACCATGATTCACCAATTGGCGAGCACCACGACGTGTTGGGGCAAAACCCATGCGGTACACTAAATTATCTAACCGCGATTCTAGAACTCTAAACAAGTTCATTGTCAGAATGCCTTCCATTTTTTTAGCAACAGAAAACAAGCGTCTGAATTGGCGATCAGTAATTCCGTACATGTACTGCATCCGTTGTTTTTCTTGAAGTTGTTCGGCATATCCTGACAACTTTGGTCGCATTTTTGCATTTCCATGTTGTCCGGGAATAGTACTACGTTTTTTCCCTTTTGAAAATTCCTTATTGTTTTCTAATAACGAAAAATTTAAACGACGCGAGCGGCGGTGAATACTGCCTGTATATCTTGACATAATAAAACCTTCTTTTTTATCTTTGATATTGTATTAAAACACTAGTTACGTTAAATAATGATTCTTGTTTTATGAAACGTTATTAATGGTTTCAGAATCTTTCAGCATTTCTTACTTCCAAAACAATAGTTAACGTTTATTTAAAACAATACCATTCTGCTGAACTGTGCATTAATATCTTAACATATCTAAATTTAATCTTGAAACTTTTCAAACTTAATATCTTGTGAGATAATGTCATTTAACTAGTTATTGTTTTTCTTTGGTTTAGTATTGGACTAAGTCAAAACAAGAATCAATATTCTTGTGATATTTATTCAAATAAATCAATAATACTGTTGTTCAATAGATTGATGTTGTCACAGACTAATTTTTTATTTTTAATATGGACAAATTTTAGTTTATCTTTGTAATAATTGTAAGCTGATTTGTATGGTTCAATTGAAATGTCAATCCCTTCAAGAAGTCTTAATCCCATGATTAAAATTTGTAAAAAATATTTTTTTGGATTCATTTTTCGTGAACGTTTTATTGGCTTATTAATGGAATTAATGTATTCATACGATATTCTTTTTTCAAGACCATGAGCCCCATAGCCGACTGCAGCCCAATCTTTTGTATACCAATAAGCTAAGTTATGTTGAGAGCGGTATTTTTTATTGATTGCTCAATTGGAAACCTCGTACCGCTCATAACCATTTTTTGCTAAACCAATGATTGCTGCTTCTAATTGATCGGCCTCATCATCTTGGTTAATTTGGTAATGTTGCTTGGTAAGCATTGATCCTGGTTTTAAATCTAATCCATAAAAGGAAATATGGGTCAGATGGTTTTTAACAACAAATTCAATGGCATCATTGACGTCACTTACTTTCAGTAAAGGTAACGCATAGATAAAGTCAGCTGAGATGTTTTTAAATCCATGTTTTTGCAGCAAACTTACTGCGGTATAACAGGTTTCAATTGAGTGCAAACGATTTAAAAGTCGCAAGATCCGGTTATTTGTTGATTGGACACCTAAAGAAATCCGGTTAACCTTATTGATCTTCATCACTTTGATTTGATTTTCAGTGATTAAATCAGGATTACATTCAATTGTAAATTCACACCTGTTATTAGTTAGTGGTTTTAAATGACTTAACAAATAATTTAAATCGTTATTATCTAAAGCATTTGGGGTTCCACCACCCAAATAAATGGTTTTAAATTGCTTATTTTTAAAACGTTTCAATTGTTTGACTAAGTAAGTTACGACTTTTTTCGGATCATAGTCACACATTAACTCTCTTTTAAAATCACAAAAGGTACAGATTGTTTTGCATAAGGGAATATGCAGGTATAAATGTTGGGTCACGTTAGTTTGCCTTCGAAAAATTTGCAACTTTTTGCTTTAATTCATCGTATGAATCTTTGGTTTCATCATACACAATTGCTTGGTTAAAATAACGGCTTTTACACCAGGAAATTTGCCGCTTCGCCAGATTTCTTGGTAATTGCTTTAAATATTCTAAATCAATGGTTTGCTTTTGAACTAGACATGATGCTAGATAATAATATCCTGTTGCTTTAATGGCTTGCGTATGCATTAAATTTGGATATTTTTTTAATAATGATCTAATTTCATCTACTCAACCATTTTGGTACATTTGCATCGTTCGCATATTTAATCATTCATATAAAAGAGATCGGGGCGGCATACAAACAATCATTAAGGTATTGTATTTAAAAGTTGTTTGCACATCAAGACTTGATTTTGGAACATTGTTTAGTTCACAAATTGTGATTGCTTTAATTAAACGCCGCCGGTTATTAACATTGATTTTTGACGCTTCTTTAGGGTCTATTAACGTTAACTTATCGTAAAGGGCTTGGTTAGTTCATGTTGCGTAATTTTGTTCTGACAAATCACTTCACATATCCTTCTTTTCTAAATGATAGTCTTTCAGCAAAGCATCAACATACAAATGTGAATTGCCGCAAACTACGGGTAATTGACCTTGATCATGGATGGTTTTTAATAAGGGTTTAGCTTCGTTTTGAAAACGATAAATACTTCATTTTTCATTAATATCACAATGATTAATAAAATGGTGCTTGACCTGTTGAAGTTGTTTATCTGAAGGTTTATTAGTTCCAACATTGAGTTCCTTATATATCTGGAAAGCATCTGCACTAATCAATTCACTATTTAATTTTAGATCACGAATTAACCGTAAAGCCAGACGACTTTTTTTTGAAGCAGTTGGTCCAACGATAGCTAATACTTTTTGTAACATGTTATAAATTTCAGCAAGCGATGGTTATTTTTTAATTTCATATTTTACTAATTACTAAATTTAACGGTTCGAAAGAATCTAATAGTTCTATTTTTTCATAAAAAACATCAATTTTTAGATAATAAAAATGAATTTAAAAATGAAACAGGTTTTTTGTGATTATTCTTGCTGGCACTTACTAATAATATTTTTTATTTTATATTTTATATAATTAATTAAACATCCATGATGATCGCTGCAGCAAAGATTAGATTTGTTGTTAGTTATTTATTTTTACCAAATTTAACGGGTTATAAAAACATGCTTCATAATTTTTTTAAATTAATTGCTCCAAAAAATCGTATTTTAAAGCGTGCCCAAAAAGCAGCTCATGCCATTAATGCTTTAAAAGATGAATACCGAGTCTTAACTGATGAACAGTTATTTGCAAAATCAGATGAATTTATCGGCGAATTGAGCAACAATAAAACCTTAGATGATATTTTAGTTCCAGCATTTGCCGCAATTCGGGAAGCGATTTATCGCGAAACCAATCAATTTGCTTATCTAGTGCAGTTAATGGGTGCATTTATTGTTCACCAGGGCGATTTTGCCGAAATGGTAACTGGCGAAGGAAAAACCTTAACATTAATGCTGGTTGCTTATTTGAACGCTTTAGACAAAAAGGGCGTTCATATTGTCACTGTTAACGAGTATTTAGCCCAACGGGATGCGGCATTAGCTGCCAAAATTTTTGCCCGTTTAAATTTAACCGTTGGATGCAACACTGCTAACATATCGCCATGACAGAAAAAAGAGGCGTTTGCAAAGGACTTAACGTACACGACAAACTCCGAATTAGGGTTTGATTACTTGCGTGATAATATGGTTTACAATTACGACGATAAGAAAATTCGTGGGTTACATTTTGCCATTGTTGATGAGGGCGATTCGATTTTAATTGATGAAGCAAGAACGCCATTAATTATTTCAGGGCAACCAAAAAAGGATTTCAGTAAGTATTTTGAAGCTGATAAGTTTGTTAATAGTTTAACTGATGATGATTTTAAAATTGATCCCGAATCGCGCTCGCCTTCACTAACAGAAACTGGAATGGTAAAAGCCGAAAAATTCTTTAATGTACAAAATTTATTTGATATTGAAAACTCGGACTTATTCCATAAAATCGGTAACGCCTTAATGGCTTGTAAAGTTTTTGAAAACGGTAAAGAGTACATTGTTCGCGACGATAAGATCTTGATTGTTGACCATTTTACCGGGCGGGTTTTAGAAGGTAGAAGTTACAATAGTGGGTTACACCAAGCCGTTCAAGCCAAAGAACGCGTGCCGATCGAACCTGAAAACGTTGTGGTTGCTACCATCACCTACCAATCTTTCTTCCGCCTTTATAAAAAATTAGCAGCCGTTTCGGGCACCGCACTAACTGAGCATGAAGAATTCATGAAAATCTACAACATGGTGGTCGTTCCCGTACCTACCAATCGTCCCATTTGTCGCAAGGACTATCCTGACTATGTTTTTGGTAATGCCAAAATTAAATGACAAGCAGTTGTCAAGCACGTTCAGGAAATTCATGCCAAGGGACAACCAATTTTAATTGGTACGGGCAGTGTTGAAGATTCGGAAATTTTGTCGAATTTATTACACGAAGTGAACATTAAACACGAAGTCCTTAATGCAAAAAACCACGCTAGGGAAGCCGAAATTATTAGTCATGCTGGTGAAAAAAATGCGGTTACTTTATCGACTAACATGGCTGGTAGAGGAACAGATATTAAACTTGGTGAAGGTGTTTTGGAACTGGGCGGTTTGTATGTAATTGGAACTGAGCGCCATGAATCACGTCGGATTGATAACCAGCTTCGTGGTCGTTCGGGGCGACAAGGCGATGTTGGTGCCAGTCGTTTCTTTATTAGTATGTCAGATAGTTTGTTTAAGCGTTTTGCCAAAGACACGATTGATAAAGCAATTGTGAAATTAGGTGATGACTCTTTTGACTCGGTTTTCTTTTCGAAAATGTTAAACCGCACGCAAAAAAAGGTGGAATCAGTCAATTTTGATGTGCGAAAAAATCTCATCGATTACGACCATGTTTTAGCGAACCAGCGGGAATTAGTTTACAAGCAACGTGATAAGGTTTTATTAGCTAAACAACTAAAACCCGTAATCGATAAAATGTTAGGTCAATTTATTGTTAAATTTGTTAACGATTATAAGGATGCGAAAAACCAAAATTTAGTTGTTCACACTTATTTATCAGAAGCATTAAATAACGAATTACTAGGAATTGGAGTAAGTAAACCGAGTCATTTTGAAAATCTCAACATTAACCAAGCAGTTGAAAAAGCAACGACAATGGTTAACAACATGATTGAACATAAAATTGAATTGATTACTGAAGCGATTGCTACTAATATTTTTAAAAATATTATCATTCAAGCGATGGATAACGAATGAATTAAGCATTTGGATCGCATGATTAAACTGCGCGAAGGTGTGAGTTTAAGATCGTTAGAACAAACTAGTCCTTTAAATATTTATGTTAAAGAAGGTGACCTTTTGTTTGTTAGTATGTTGGCGAAAATTGCTAGAAATGTCATTGTTGCTATTTGTCAATTGTCAACACCAACTTCGCAAGTTGAACCAGTTGTTGATTCAGTTGCTTTGCAACAGCGGGCCGAAGCACTTGCTCGCTTAGAGCAAATTCGGCAACAAAACCAGCAATCTTTTGTTGACAAAAACGATTCTTCTGAAGATTTAACTACTACCAAAGAACCGGTTAAACCACCGGTAACTAACCCATTGCCGGAACTAGATATAGATCCCGTTCCGGTTTTAACTGAATTTGTGAAAGAATCAATTCCGACCGGGCATTTACAACCTACAGAAGATGTGAATGCCAGTTTTATTGAAGACGATCGGATTGAAGAATTTACCGTTGATCAAAAAACCCAAAACGAACTTGAAGCTGTTGAAGTTATTAAAGACGTTGTTGAAGTTAGTAGCGACGAATCATTTTCAACACCCGTTAGTGATCCCGACTCGTTTGCTGGTGTTGAAGTTGCCCAAACAATTGCTAAAAATAGTAAACCAAAAATTATTGCGACCAAACCAATTGTTTATTCGCCAGCAAAAATTAAAGTTACTGCTCCGATAATGCATACTGTTCAGATCGCAAAACCTCCAGTTCGTTCACCAATTAAACCGAATGATGCAGTTAATGTTGCAAATGATGTGGAGCAAAAAGGGATTTTTACTAAAATTGAAAAGAGTAAAAAAGAGTTAGTTATGGAACTTGTTAACGATAAAGAGGTTTTAATTGAAAAAAGTAACTAATGGCAATAGCAATGGATAAATTTAATTTAGTTAGTAAAAATCATCCGGCTGGTGACCAACCACTAGCCATTCAAAAACTTGTTGATGGCTTATTAAAAAAGAAATACAAACAAGTCTTACTAGGTGCAACAGGAACTGGGAAAACTTTTACGGTTGCTAACGTAATTCAACAAATTAATAAACCAACTTTAGTTTTAGCTCCAAATAAAACTTTAGCTGCCCAATTGTATTTGGAATTTAAGGAATTATTTCCCCATAACGCTGTTGAATATTTTGTTTCTTACTTTGATTTTTACCAACCCGAAGCTTATATACCAAAGACTGACACTTACATCGAAAAAAGTTCAATGACTAATGCCGAAATTGAAATGTTGCGGTTAGCTACTTTAAATTCTGTTTCATCACGAAGCGATGTGATTGTTGTGGCATCAGTCGCCTGCATTTATCCTAGTGCTCCTCCTGATGACTTTGAAAACTTTCGCATTGTTTTTAAAAAGGGTAACAAAATTAAAATATCGGATTTAAAGCGGCGTCTTGTGCATTTAAACTATAAATTTAACCGGATTGAAATGGCTCCGGGCAACTTTCGGGTTAATGGTGATGTTGTGGAAATTGCCCCTGGTTATACTGATCAATTTTATTTACGATTGTCATTTTTTGATGACGAAATTGAAGAAATCGCCAAAATGGACGTGACCACTAATTCTTTAATTGAACGTTGGATTAGTTATGTTCTTGGCCCAGCTGATGAGTACATTATGAATCGGGACCGCATGAACGAATCATTACGTTTAATTCAAAAGGAAATGAAAGATCGGGTGAAATGGTTTACTGCCCACGATAAACTAATTGAAGCCCAACGGATCGAAACTAGAACCAAATATGATTTAGAAAATTTAAAAGAATTTGGTTTTTGTAACGGCATTGAAAATTATTCACGACATTTAGAATTACGCCCCGCTGGATCAACACCGTGGAGTTTATTTGATTATTTTGGCAAGGACTGGTTACTAGTAATTGATGAATCGCATATTTCCATACCCCAAATTCGGGGAATGTACAATACGGATCAATCACGAAAGAAAAACTTAATTGAATATGGTTATCGCTTGCCGTCAGCCATCGATAACCGTCCCTTAAATTTTGAAGAGTTTGAAAAGAAAACCAAATACACCATCTATGTTAGTGCAACTCCAAATGACTGGGAAATTGGTGCATCTAACCACGAAATTGTCGAACAAATTGTTCGCCCAACTGGTTTAATTGATCCGGTGATTGAAGTTAGGTCTAGCAAAAACCAAATTGATGATTTAATTGCCGAATTAAGAAATCAAATTGCTAATGACCAACGGACGTTCATTACCGTAATGACTATTAAAATGGCTGAAGATTTATCAGAATATTTAAAGGAAAAAAAGATTAAAGCGGTTTATTTACATAATGAATTAAAGACGTTAGAAAGGTCAGTAATTATCAACGATTTAAGAAAAGGCAAATATGACTGTATTGTTGGTATTAATTTATTAAGAGAAGGTCTTGATGTTCCCGAAGTTTCATTAATTTGTATTTTTGATGCTGATAAATCTGGTTTTCCCCGAAGTGATAAATCGCTAATCCAAATAATTGGCCGGGCCGCTAGAAACATTAAAGGAAGGGTAATCATGTATGGTGATACAGTTAGTGATGCAATGCAAAAAGCGATTGATGAAACCAACCGTAGGCGCGAAATTCAATTGGCCTTTAACAAGAAGCACAAGATTACCCCAAAGAGTATTGTTAAACCAATTTATGAAAATTTAAGCAACAAAGAAACATCACGGAAAATTAATGAATACCTTGAGAAAAAAACCAAAAGTCTGCAAGACACGACAAAATTGATTGAAACTTTACGCACAGAAATGCTTGCGGCTGCTAAAAACCAGCAGTATGAACGAGCTGCAGAATTACGGGATGCAATTATTGAGTTAGAAGCAAGCCAATCAAAAAAGATAACTAAAAAATCAAATAAAAATTAATAGTTATAAAGTATTAACAATTAAAACAAATTTTAGTTTTTAGATTAATCCTTGCAGGAAACGTTTGGGTTCTATAGTAAGGACGTTTTTGGCAAATTTAGGTAGTGAAATTTCGAAGTGTTATGTAATTTTTAAGGAAATTTACAAAAAAAATGCATTGACATAAATTTGGTGTTTTCAAAGATAGCCTTTTCTTTCCTTGTCCTTTTATTTTAAAATTCTTCCTGCTTTACCTTTGTTATTAATGTTGCTTTGCCCAAGTAAAACTGTTACGTAAATAAATGATTGCTACCAGTTTCTGGATATATTAATTTTTATCAATTTTTGCTATAAAAGTAAGCAATTTTGAATTATCAAATTTCCATTATTTTATGGTTACCAAAAATCTTAATAATTTGCAAACTATTTAAAAAGAATCAGTTTACAATAGTGTATAATCCAAATTAATATAAAGAAGTTTTTAAGGATTCATTATGAGATATAAAAATAAGATTTATTACTTTGGATCATTTTTTCAGTTAGGTGTAATCTTTTTGGCGACTGCATGTAGCAATGCTAAAACTGCTGATCAAGGAACTACTCTTAAAAACAATAGTTTTAACCAAACTATTACTCAAGAAATGGTTATAAAAAACCAAAACAATTGGCAGGGTCAAATTGAAGTTACACATGATTCAGCATGATCACCGGTGATTGATAAGGCGATTAATTTACTACCTGATGGCTTAAAAAAGCGAGTGAAGAAAATCGATTTAAAAACCACTTCATCGATTGATTATATTACTAATACTGTGCAGTCTCAAGCAAAAAATGCGGCCGATGTTTTTGCTGCTCCCTTAGATCGTTTTCAAAATCTTGTCGATTTGCAACTTGCACTCCAAGTTGGAACCACTCAAAAAGATCAAGATAAATGATTGGAAGAATATGGTGATAATAAACAAATGGTACAAATTGGCGACGGATATTATGCCTACCCTTTAAATGTTGAATCAGTAATCACTTATTGGAATAAAAAGGTAACACCAACGCTTCCTGAAGATTTGGAATCAGTTTTATCAAAATCACCAGAAGAATCAAAGTTTGTAACAAAATTTGCTGACTTATGAATTGGTTCCACGTTATTTAATGGTTTATTTGCCAAAGAAAAAGGCGTTAAAAATGCTTCGAAACAATGAGCCGATGGTAATAAGCCCAACATTACTGCTCCATTTATCAATGATCAAGAATCGGTTGACATTATTAAAAAGGCTTACACTTATCAAAGTAACTTGCGTAAATCAAATGATAACAATTTGAAAACAGTTGGTGAAGGTGGTCCACAACGCGACGCCACTACACGCGATGGTTTAGCAAAAGGACAAATCGGCATGAGTTTAGATGGACCGTGAATTTTAAATGATTTAGTTTCATATGTGCTTCTTGCTAATAAAGATACACCTGCTCAAGCCGTTGAAACGTTAAAAAATTTAGAAACTAAAAAACTTCCTAAACTTAATGGAAACCAAATGCGTCACTTTAAAGGCGGTTGAGGTTATGTTTTAAATCGTCAAAAACTTGCTAACGTAGCTGCCAGTGAACGTGCAGCTCGTGCTGAATTTGCCAATTATTTCACCCAACTTTTAACTAGTTCGCAATTATCATCAGATTGATTTGCTAATGCTGGGAAAATTTCAGCTGCTAAAAATGCTAGTGTAGATTTAGATTTGGAAAAACTTGTACTAACTGATCCTACTTCAGCTGCATCACCAAAACCAAAAATTGATTTATCCAAATTTGTTAACCAAGCAGGTTTTAAAGAAGCAATGAGTCAACTTTACAACTCTGTGATTACTGCTGTTAAAGAGCAATCTGCATTAAATGTTGACCAGCCACGCTGACCGGGTAATGGTTATTGGGACGCGTGGGATCGTTTAGGTTTAAGTTCAACTACGTTTGCAACAAGTGCTGACCAGTTTTACAGTGATTTTAAAGCCAACATCAATCGTGTTTTAGAAACGGCTAATAAATAAAGAACCAAATTTAGTAGTTGTATGTCAAAAGCGTTAAAAACATCCCACAAAATTTTAATTAGAAAAGAAATTTTTTACGTAATCCTTGGCTTGATTATTGCCTTACAATTAGTGCAATTAATTAATACCTTGATCTACGCTTTTGACATTAATCGTTTTAATTTATACTTGAAAAATAATCCCCTTTTAAAAAGTGAGCAAGCAGAATTAATCTATCGACAAATTTTAATTTTTCGCATGATTATTAACTCTGTTTTTTATATTGGATTTGCCATCTATTTATACTTTGCTTACAAAAACATTCCAATTGGTTTTGTCTTTACTTTGTTTTGATCATTTGTCGTTGTTGGCACCATTGTTTCAAACTGGTTACTTGCTCATAGTAGTGATCTTTGAAGTCAAGTGATGGTCACAATCATTTGTGTCGGTTTATTAGTAAACCTTTTTTATATATTTGTTCTTTTAAAACAAAATAAATTTTACGAAAACAATTTAAAACGATGGGTTTAATAAACAATTGGTTTTTCTTGATAGGATTAAATTTGGGTAATAGTAAAAGTCTCATTTGTAATTTATAAAAATTTATCAAACTAGGAGGATTTAATGGTTGATCTTGATTTAAATAAGGAAAGTTTTAGTTCGCTACAATCTAAAGTCCGGTTTTTAAATATTGATGAGATTAAAAAGGGCTTGTTACAGAAAAAGAAAATTCAGAAAATTAATGAAAAAAATCAATTAAAAAAGCAAATTCAAAATGCTAAGTCAAAATATTTTAATTACCAGTTAGCCCTTAAAAGTCTGAATCGTGATTTTCAAAACCAATTAAAGGTTTTTAAAAATCACGCCTTGAATCAGGTTCAATTATTGCGAAAATCGTTTTTAACTGTTAATGGCATTAATCTCGAATTAGAATTACAAAGTTTACAAAGAGAAGTCTTGTATTTTCAACAAACTCAAGTCGAAAACATAAAAGTTAAAGAATTGCAAACTAAATGTGATGTAATTAAAAAACAAATTAATTCTTTAAAAACTAATTCTGGTTATGTTGAAAAAGTTAAAGTTATTGAAAATAATTTACAAGAAAAAATTGCGAGATTAAAAAACGATTTTTTTGTTGGTGAAAAATCTAAAAAAAGGCAATTAAAACTACAAGTTGCCAATGAATTAAAAAGTGTTAAAAAAGTTGTTGCTGATTACAAAACTACTTATTATCAAAAATTAAAAGAGCACCAAACCGCAATTCGTGCCGCTAGAAAACAAGCGGCTATTGATTATGTCGCCACAACCAAACTGTTGAGACAGAAAAATCTTTACGTAAACTCATATAACGAATTGGTTCAAGAAATCAATGAAATTGAAAAAAAGTATCAAAATCTTGAACCTTATTTGGCAATTGCTAATGCAGTTAGTGCGGACTCAACTTATGGGCGAAAAATCAAAAAAGCTGCTGAACAATTAAAAAAACAAGTAAATAAAAAAGGCTTTGAAACCGTAGTTAAACAAATTAATTTGACTAACAAGATAACTACTTATGAACAAATTTTAAGATCGTGAAAAAAGATTGATGAACAAATCTTAGATGCTCAAAATCAATTGGCAGCACTGACTAGTAGTTCTGTTACTTCTTCAGAGTTAACTACTTTGCAATCTGAACACCAAAAAACAATTGAAAAAATTCGTAAAAATCGCCAAAATTTAAGTAAGAAAGCATACCAGAATTTAATTCGCGAGAAAAACTTCCGTTTTAAAATTGATAAAAAAGAATTAGAAAATCAAAATGAACAGTACACCCTTAAGGAAAAGATTCGCTTTTTAAAATTAACAAAAATTAAACAAAAAGAACGCTTATTAAAAATTATGTACACTTCAATTGATGATGAAGTGAAAAAAATTCCAACAAAAGCCTTTAAAAATTCCCGGTGACTGGCAATGTTTTTATCGTTACTTGTACCAGGTTTAGGCCAATTTTTAAATAAGGAATATTTTAAAGGTATTGGTTTTTTAATAGGATCATTGTTTATCTATGCACTTGCATTACCGTTCTTTTTTGGCGTAGAAGGCTATCACTCCCAGAGTGGTGGCGGAATTTTTGGATTATCAATCTTATCACCTGTTCAATCAACTGATCCATTATTTGGTACGATTTATTTAGATGCAAGATTTCGGATTATTGAGGGCTTGATTTCGCTGTTTTTGTTAATTTATTCGTTATTAATTTATATGTCAGGAATCTATGATGCAAGACGTTCGGGATTTTATCGTGAATATGGCTATCGTCCGAAAAACATTCGTGATCTGAAAACTTTTTTAGCTGGTACAGGGCTACCATTAGTGATTTCTTTACCGGCTTTTGTTTTAATCACATTTGTGGTTGCTTTACCGGTTTTAGCGACATTTTTACTAGCGTTCACCGATTATAATTTTCAAACCCAACCACCTGGTAACGCCTTAAATTATAATGGCGGGGCTAATTTTGTTGAAGTTTTTTCTGGGGCTTATTCAGCAAGTTTTGCTTATGTATCAGGATGAACTGTAATTTGAACATTGGTTGTAACAGTTGGCATTGTAATAATTGGGACGACTTTAGCATTGATTTTAGATAATCCCAGGATTCAAGGGAAAAGTTTTTGAAAAACCGTTTATATTTTGCCATGAGCAGTGCCGGCTTTCGCAACAATTCTGTTTTTTTCAGCCAGTTTTATTGGCACCGGAACCAATACGTATTACAACCAATTTTTTGGTAGTAATGTCGCTTTTGCCCAAAGCGAGTTTTACACGCGTTTGTTATTAATTGTCATTCAAATATGGCTGGGTCATTCGTATGTTTTTATGCTCGTTAGTGGGATTAAAAAAAGTATTAGTGAAGAAATTTATGAAGCCGCTAGCATTGATGGATCTAACCGCTTCCGAACGTTAATGAGTATTACTGCTCCTTTGATTTTACAGCAAGTTGCTCCGCTACTAGTTGGTCAATTTATTTTTAATTTTAATAATTTTGGGTTAATCTTTCTATTTTCTAGTGGCGGGCCGGTTGGTCCTTCTGGCTTGCCAGGTAATCCCGGGGCAACTGACATTATTATTTCGTTAATTTTTAATCTAACGACTTCTAACAATAACCAAATTGGTTTAGCTAGTGCTTTTACAATTATCATGTCAGTAGTAATTGTTGCAGTTAGTGCGACCTTATTTTTGAAAAGTAAAGCATTTAAAAGGGAGTTATAAATGATGCAAATGAAGAGATTAATGAAAACTTCAATAGCAAAATTGAAACAAAATTTAAATCCTTTTTCTAACTACTATGCAAGATCTTTCAAACTTAGTTTGCACAGTAGTGTGATGCTAGCTTTTAACCAAATTTTACGTAATACAAGAAGTCAAAAAATTATTAGTAATAATGATTTTCATAAACTGGTTTTATTTGTTAAAAAGTATGACGTGCGCAGCAATCTTACTATTTTAAGTCAAGCCATTTTGAAATCTGATAACAAAGCTAATACCGATCTATTAGTTCTAATTAAATTATTATCGTTGTATACCATAATTAATTCCAAAAATAAAAACGAATTGTTGCAAATTTTAAAAGTAAAAAAGGTTTTAAAAAAAGTGATTGAATACTATGTCAATCACTTTGGAAAAAAGTGAAGTGATCTGGCAACAAAATTATTTGCGAGCATAACTGTTTTTGAATCTACGAAACAAACCGTTTTAAACTGCCAAGTTGATCAGGTGCGTCAAATCTATTGGAATTCCCGCTTGTTTTTAGCAAGCATGCTAGCTGAATATTTTCATAATTTAAATGGAACAGATTATTCGGTTTTTAACGATGTGGCAATTTTTGAAATTTTACAATTTGAACAATCATTATATTTTTATAAAAACGAACGCTATTCTTTAAAAAATTACATTAATTATAATGACTTAAGCCAGCAGGTTAATTTGGTTTATGAAAGAATCAAAAAAAGTGTTGCAAACCATCATTTACCGCAATTTCATTTATTTTTGAGACATTTAAACGAAATTAGTAAGTACATTCGTTTGTCTGATTTACCACCAATGACGCTTTCACAGATCATTAGCCTGATTTTATCTTATTTACTTCTAATCGGCTGAGCTGTGATTATATTAGTTCCGTTAATTCAAATTGTCGTTTTATCGTTTGACGGCAAGGGTGGTAATTTTTTAGGAACAACTAACGTTTTGGGTGATCGTGGTCCGTGAATTAATTACCAGATTTTATTTACGCAAACACTTTTTGTAAATTGATTAGAAAATTCTTTGATTGTGGCTTTTGCAACAATGTTTGCGACTGTTTTTTTCACCTTTTTATTAGGTTATGCTTTTAGTCGCTTTCGTTTTCCCGGACGTCGTAGTTCAATTATCACAGTTATGTTGCTACAAATGATTCCTTCAGTTGCCGCGTTAACTGCCTTTTTAGTGTTATTTAACTTAACTAATTTGCCTGTATTGTTGTATTTAATCATCATTTATACTGGTGGGGGATTAACTGGCAATACCTTTATTTTAAAAGGCTACTTGGATTCAATTCCAGTGGATTTAGATGAGGCGGCAAAAATTGATGGTTCATCCACCTTACGCGTGTTTGGTAGTATTATTATTCCGCTTGCCAAACCAATGCTTGCCATTATTGCCTTGTGATCTTTTATTGGACCGTTTGGTGATGTGATCTTACCGCAACTGCTTGTTTTAGGTAACCGGCCACAGGACTACACCATGGCCGCTGGTTTAAGAACGCTAATTCGTGGTGCTAATCCCTTCCAATACGTGTTTTTAGCAGGTGCACTAATTACTAGTATTCCTTTAACAATTTTGTTTATTATTGCTCAAAAATTTTTAGTAAGTGGCTTGACAAAAGGAGCGGTAAAATAACATGAAGATTGAATTTCGTAATATTGCAAAAAAATATGCTGGTCGGGAAAACTACACGCTTCAAGATATTAATTTCACAATTCAAGATAAAGAATTTGTAGCTTTATTAGGACCGTCAGGATGTGGGAAAAGCACCCTATTACGGATGCTTGCTGGGTTAAATTCGATTACTAAAGGCGACTTATTATTTGATAACGTAAGGGTTAACGGACTAAATCCTAAAGATCGCGATATTGCTATGGTTTTCCAATCATATGCCTTGTATCCGCACATGAATGTTTACAACAATATTGCTTATGGTTTAAAAGTACGTAAAGAGCCAAAAAACTTAATTAATAATCGGGTTTTAAATGTTGCCAAAATCTTAAAAATCGAAGCTTATTTATCAAATAAACCAAGTGATATTTCGGGCGGTCAGCGTCAACGGGTTGCCTTAGGCAGAGCAATTGCTAGAAAGCCGCAATTATTTTTAATGGATGAACCATTATCCAATCTTGATGCCAAATTACGCGAAGAAATGCGAAGCGAAATCGTCAAAATTCATAAACTGCTTGAAACCACAACTGTTTATGTTACCCACGACCAATTGGAAGCAATGACCATGGCTGACCGGATTGTTTTAATGAATAATGCTATCATTCAACAAATTGGTACGCCCCGCCATTTGTACGATTATCCGGATAATCTTTTTGTTGCTAAATTTATTGGTAACCCTACAATGAACATTATGACTGTCTTAATTAAAGATGGTTATGCGTTAATTGGTAATTGGTTCAAAATGAAAATTATTGATCATGATTTAGCAAAACTAAAGCCATATGAAAATAAAATGGTTTATTTGGGAATCAGAAGTGAAAATATTAGTCTTTGCAAAAAGGATACGGCTTGTTTTGAAGCCGAATTAGTCTTGCATGAAATTTTAGGAAAAGAAGAACAGGGCTTATTTGATTCAGCCAATCCTAATAGCACAATTGTTACCATGCGTCCTGGACAAAATCTAGAACGCGGTAAGAAGTATCACTTAGAATTTGATAATAGCAAAATTCATTTCTTTGATGTGGATTCACAGGAACGAATTAAGTAATTTTTTCACGAAAACTTGTAGTTTTTCTTTTGCTGTTACTCCTACATATTTGTTAATATTTTATAAGTAAAATAATTACTCACCACTCTTAAAAACTTTAGATAAGATTTGAATGATTGTTCTTTTTCGAACACATGTACACTTAGCAATAATTTTTTTTTATTTTTTTTGGATTTCTTATTATAATAGTTTGTAAATAAGCAATATAAAAATATAAAGGATATTCTCATGATCAAGACTTACAATGCCGAGGCAGTTTTAAACGAAGATGGCACAATCAATGCGACAGCACGTGGCTTTAATTTTCTTATTGATCCAAAAGCAGGTGGTAACGCTGCATCCCAAGGTATGACTCCAGTTGATGCATGATTAAATGGTGTTGCTGCATGTGAATTGGCATCATTTAACATGCACGCTAAAGTTGAAGGATTTGAATTTACTAACGCTAAAATTGTGATTGAATCTCAACGTGATTCTTTAGGTGGTGAAAACCGTTACTTTGGTTTAACTGAAATCATCCAACACTTCTATATTCAAACACCTGAAGACAACAATGCGGTTACTAAAATTGTTAAAAGTTCACAAGAACGTTGCCCATTAGCAGACACTTTAAAACGTTTACGTGATATAAAAATTCAAACCGTAATTCATGTTGTGCGTTAATTAAAGTTTTTGATTTTTGCAAATTAATTCTAATTATCTAAAAAAAACAAATTGAACGGAATCTATCACATCCGTTCCTATTTAATTTCTTCTACAAATTCGTTTAAAAAACAAGACTGTAGAATTAAATGTTTGAAATATTTACCTTGATTTAAGGTAATTTTTTCAAATATTTTTATTTCACCAATAATAAAAGGAGAATATTTTTGATTATTGGTTTGAAGTTAACCCAACTTCTTGTTGAATTTTGTTATTAAAACTATTAATTAAAATTTTTAACCACGTTATTAGTAAACAAAATATTAACTATTAGGAAAATGATGCAATTTCCTGTTGTCAGATGGGAATACTAATTATTATTAGTGTTGAAATTTAAAAATTAGTTTATGAATATTTTTGTTAATTTTTACAAAATTATTTTCGTATTCAGTCATGATGTTATCAACTAATAATGGATCTGAATTAGGTAAGTTATGTAAATCGTTAGTTTGATGTAAAATCACAATATTTTGCTTTAATTTTAGTTGTTTTATACAATAAGCGTTTAGTTGATCATTATCTGTTTTAAATTCAATTAAACCTTCTGGCTTCAGAATTGTTTCGTACATTTTTAAAAACGAAATGTCTACTAAACGTCTTGAAGCATGGCGCGTTTTCGGTCAAGGATCGCTAAAATTTAAATATATTTTTTCAAATGTTTGGTTTTGAAAATAAGACAAAAGGTTACAAGCATCACCGATCATTAAAAGCAGATTTGTTGGTTTGATTTCACTTTTTTCATACTTTGTTAAAGCTTTTTTAACAACGGTTGGATATTTTTCTAGACCGAGAAAGTTAATTGTTGGATTTTCAAGTGCTTTTTTTCATAAAAAGATGCCTTTACCACTTCCGATTTCCAAATGAAAAAGCTTGTTTTTATTGCTAAACAATTGTTCAATAACTGCTTGCGAATCAGTTTTTAGGTCAGTGAAATAATTACTTTTTTTACACTTGATTAGTGCCTGGGGATCACTTCTTAGTCGCATTACAACACTAATCCTTTAAAATTATTTTGTCGTAATACTTCATACATTAAACAAACAACACTATTGCTTAAATTTAAACTACGTAATTGTTCATTAACAGGAATTCGAACTGTATAATTTTTATATTGGTTTAATAGTTCTACTGGTAACCCCTTGGTTTCTTGCCCGAAGACCAAATATATTTGCTTTTTTTCAACAAATCTAAAATCAATTTGGTGCGGGTTTAAACTTCCTTCTTTGGTTAGAAAATAAACTAAATCTTCGTTATTTATTGTTTTTAGAAAAGATGTAAAATTATCGTGTTCTTGCAGTTGGGCTTGCTCGAAATAACCTACAGCTGCCCGAATCATTCTTTTGTCATTTAAAAAGAACCCGTAAGGTCGAATGAGGTGCAGTCGAGCGTTAAAAGCGACGCAACTCCGTGCAACATTCCCGGTATTATATGGGATTTCAGGCTGGTACAAAACAATATTTAATTGTTTTATTTTGTCTAGATTATTAATCATCTTTTTGCTTTTTTATTGAGAAATAATTATCGTATTATTTTTTATTTTATAAATTAATTTTTAACTATATAATAATTTCTCTCTGGCTGTTCTCTAACTTGATTGAATATCGTACTAATTCACGTTTTAAAAAATAACTAAATTGATGTTATTAACCAAATAAATAAATTCTTTGGTTTCGTTGTTAATTATTGCAGATTTATTGTATAAATTATTCTTATAAATCAAGATTGCTATCTTTATTAAAAAAACCCATTTTTTCACTAAAAAAAAATGTAAAATTTTACTACTTATAATAAGTTTAGAAGTTATATTAATTTACGAATTTGGGAAGAAGACAAATATGGATTTTAAGCAGACCTTGATTATTCCAAAAACTAATTTTGAAATGAAGGCAAATTTAAATATAAAAGAACAAGAAATTCAAAAAGAATGACAGATTAAACAAATTTATCAAAAGCGGTTAAAACAAAATAAACATCATCAAAAAAAAATTTTACACGATGGTCCCCCGTATGCCAATGGCAGCATCCATGTTGGCCATGCTGTTAATAAGATTCTAAAAGATATCATCGTTCGCTTGTGACTTAATCAAGGATATTATTCACCTTTTATTCCTGGATGGGACACTCACGGTTTACCAATCGAACACACAGTTTCAAATCAAGTTAGTAACTTCAAGCAATTGTCAGTTAAAGAACAACGAAATTTATGTTTGGAATTTGCTAAAAAACAAATCAATAATCAGAAAGAACAATTTCAAAAACTGGGTCTTTTTTTTGATTTTCAAACTTGTTATTACACTTATGAACCAGCTTTTGAAAAAAAGCAATTTGAAGTATTTAAAAAAATGATTATGAAGGGTTTGGTTTTTCGTGACCTTAAACCTGTTTACTGATCGTGATCTTCAAAAAGTGCGTTAGCTGATGCCGAAGTCGAATACCAAACAACAAAAGCCCCAAGTATTTTTGTTTCCTTTGATGTTGTTAGCAAAAACCATGGTTTGGTTTCTGAAAATACGAAATTATTAATATGAACAACAACACCATGAACAATTCCTTCTAACCAAGCAATTTCAGCTAATCCCAAGTTTAGTTACGTTTTGATAAAAGTGAATGATCAATTATATGTTGTTGAAGCAAAACTATTACCAAATGTTGCGGAAATGATTGGTTGAAAACAGTATGAAATTATTAAAACTTTTATGGGTAATGAACTTGAACATTTACAGTATAAACATTCACTATATCCAACAAGGATTTGTAAAGTTTTATTAGGCGATCATGTTACTAACGATAATGGTACAGGATTAGTTCACACTGCACCTGGTTTTGGACTTGAAGACTTTTTAGTTTGCAAACGTTATGGCATTAAGGAATTATTAGTGCCGATTAATGAAGAAGGCTGTTTTGATTCGTCTTTAAATGATGACTCTTTAACGGGAAAATTTTATTTAGATGCCAACAAAGATATTGGCATGCGTTTAGAAAAAACTGGGCATTTACATGCTTTGAAATTTATCGAACATACTGAGCCCCATGATTGGCGCACAAAAAAGCCAGTAATTTACCGAGCAACTAAACAGTGATTTGTGAATTTACGAAAAATTCATCGCGACATTCGTGGTGCTCTAAAGGAGGTAACTTTCCAAAATGATTTGTTCCGTAAACGCATTACTGACATGGTTACCAATCGTTTTGAATGATGCATTTCACGACAGCGTGTCTGGGGCCTGCCCATTCCGATTATTTATGACGAAAATAACAACCCGCTATTTGATCCCAAATTAATTCAGCACATTATTAATTTATTGGAAAAACATGGCGTTAATGCTTGATTTGAAAAACCTGCTGCCTTCTTTTTAACAGAAAAATATGATCCATCAAAAAACTATACCAAAGAAAAAGATATCATGGATGTTTGGTTTGATTCTGGATCATCTTGAAATGTTCTAGAACGGGAACATTTGCACTATCCGGCTCAACTTTATCTAGAAGGTAATGATCAGTACCGAGGTTGATTTAATTCTTCATTAATTTGTGGTGTGATTGCTCATAATGCTGCCCCGTTTAAACAATTGATTTCGCATGGCTTTACTTTAGATGAGAAAGGTCTAAAAATGTCCAAATCAGTTGGTAATGTGATCGAGCCATTAGCGGTATGTAACCAATATGGGACTGATATTTTGCGACTATGAGTGTGCTCAATTTATTACAATGATGATCACCGCATCGGTAAAAATATTTTAGATCAAGTTGTGGAACTTTACCGAAAGTTACGTAACACCTTATTTCGTTTCATTTTATCGAATTTGAATGATTTTGATTTCCATGCATTATCATCTTACGAGCTTTCAGTTGCTGATTATTTAGTTATTCACCGTGTTAATGAAACCTTGCAAAAGGTTGATGATTACTTTGATAAATTTGATTTTTTAAATGCGGTAAGAGTTATGAATAAACAGGTGATTGAATTATCAACATGGTATTATGAATTAATTAAAGATAGTTTGTATTGCGATACTAAAAATAACCCAAAACGCAAAGCAATTCAAGCGACACTAAATTATATTTTTGAACATTTCTTATTCCGCTTATCCCCAATTTTAGTTCATACTTGTGAAGAAGCATACACCCATTACCATTCACCCCAAAAAGCCGAAAGCATTTTTTTAACTAATCAACCCGTAATTTGAGCCCCACTTAGTTCAGTCGATTTATCACAATTATGATCCACTTTTAACGAAATTAAAGATGATGTTTTTTTAAAAACAGAACAAGCGCGAAACCAAAAGATCTTTAATAAGAATAATGAAGCAAAAGTAATCCTTGCCAAAAAATACCAAACGACTCCAAAGTTTTTAATCCGACGCTTGAAGGCGTGATTAAATGTTGCCGAAGTTTTTTTAGGCGATAAAAATGAAACTGAAGTTTTTAAATCAGAATTTAAGCGTTGCGAACGTTGCTGAACCCATTATGGACCGGATAGCTTTGCTGCAGATTTGATTTGTCAACGTTGCGATGATGTGATTAGTCAAACGATGACAATCTAATATCAACTTTAAAAAGTAGCATAACGTTCTTTCAAACTATTTTACAAATATAAAAAATTATCATTTGCTGTTTAGAGTTTAAGGTTTATTACGCTAGTTTGGTTTGCTATTTTTCCACTTTTAGTTAAAGAATGTTACCAGATTTGATTTTTATAATAAAAATCTCCTATTTTACCATAAAACAATATTGTAAAATGCTCCTTGGTATAATATAATTATTTGGTACAAACTATTGGTTATGCATGTTTTTTCAGCGATAATCTATTTTTATCACGATACATACATCATGATTATGGAAAATAATTTTTAAACTAAGGCTTGAAGATAAAATTTATGAACACTAACGATAATTTCAACCAAAATGGGAATAACCAATTTGACCAACAATACGGTCAGAATGGATCGATGCAACCAGACAGTTCCCAATTAGCAGCAAATCAATATTATAATCCTAATGATCCGAACCAAGCAGTTAATTCTAATGCTCAGCAAAATTATGATTATGGGGCAAATAATTCTAGTTTAGGCTATGATTACCAAAATTTAAATCAAGTCGATCCTAGTTTACAATACCAATATGATGAGTATGGTAACCCTTTGCCTTTTGATCAAAACCAATACAGTCAACAATATAATAATGCTTCTAATTATAATGCTTATGCCCAAAATCAAGGTGTTGACCCTAGTTTACAATACCAATATGATGAGTATGGGAATCCTTTGCCTTTTGATCAAAACCAATACAGTCAACAATATAATAATGCTTATGACCAAAATCAAGGTGTTGATCCTAGTTTACAATACCAATATGATGAGTATGGTAACCCAGTAAGTCTTGATCAAAATCCGTATTACAACTCCTATGATCAAAATCAAGACGACCATAGTTTAAATCAACCAGAACTAAAAAGGGCTGATGCAGCACCATTAAATGATTTTTCGCCTAGTGCAAATAATTCATTTGCTAATGGACAAGATGCAGTTGCTAAAGCTTTAATCCAAGAGCCTACAACGATTGTTAAACCCCTTCATGTTGTTAATTCGGATGTTCAAGAGCATGTGGTTGATATTCCCGTAAGCGATCTCGAAGATGCTTTGGCACCAAAACTAAATGATACCAAGAATCGCATATCTGAATTGGAAAATTCACAAGCCGACTTACACGAATCCAACCGTCGTATTGAAACTCAACTTGAATCTGTTTTAAAAAAGATGCAAGGAAGTGATCAACAAGGACAAGTGATCGCACCAGTTAATAAAGATGTTCAGGATCGGTTAGATCTTTTAGCATCAATTGTTGAAAAGTTTCCGACAGAAACAACACAAAAAATTAGCGAATTATCTGAGCGAATTGAAACCCTTTCTGATCCGAAAGAAAAACGTTTATTAGAAAAGAAATTTGACGAACTGTCTAACAAAATTTCATCACTATCTTTAAATGAATCAAGTTCACTTCATGAACAAAATGAATTAAGATCCAAAATTGAAGCATTAACTTCTAAAATTGCTGATATGAATCAACCTGATCCAACTTTTAAAAAGCAACAACTTGAACTTGAAGATAAAATCGATGCATTAGCAAATAAAATTTCTGGTTTAGGGAAAAGCGATCCTAATATCTTGATGGTTAAAGACGAATTAAAAGATAAAATTGATAAATTGACCAACAGCTTGGCAAATAAGATATCATCAGTTAATCACCTTAATTCCCAAGTTAAAGTTCAACAAGAACAACTTGAAAGAAAAATGGCTGCCCTTGATGATCGTATGCAGGAAATTTTAGTTAAGAATGATAAGTTAATTGAAGGAAAGTTAAATTCTGTCGTTGATTTGATTGCTAAAAAGACACCACCTACGCCAACTTTAGAAGTTTCCAAATTAGAAAACCGGTTGGATGAAGCATTGATGCGGATGGAGACAATTGCTCAAGGCAATTATTCAACCAAACAAATTGATGAGGCTAAAATTGCCGAAGAAACTGCACGTAGACTAACCAAATTTAATGAACATAGTCAAGCCCAACAGCAGTATTTAAATCAACAACGTTTACTTATGGAAGTTGCTGCGATGAACAACAAAATGAACCAACTTCTCCCGCCGAAAGTTCATTACGTTCAACAACCAACTCAATTACAGCAACCTTTAGCATTGCCACCTGCATCATATGTTAATCCGTACGCGACACCATATCAAGCACTCCCACCACAATTACCAGGATCTGTAATGAATCCTCCAGTTAATCCTTTTGTTCCTTTTGATTACCAAAATGCCATGCCATGATTTGAAAAATGAATGCTTGCTAATATGTTTAAACAAAACTTTAACCAACAAGTACCATGTCAAAATTACAATATGTGCAATTCTAATCCTGGCATGGTACCACAAGCCTATTATGCAGATGCACCTAAGCAATTAGCACCAGTTTATGTTCAACCACCAGTTTATCGAGCTTATGATGAACAATGAACTGATAGTCAATTACCTGAAGAAATCCAATTGTCCTTCCAACGTCGTGGCATTAATGAACAGTTAGGATAGTAACTTTTACTAGGAAAAGCAAACCATGTACGATAATTCAACGAAATTTAAAGCACGATACAAGCATGCTCCCGATAGCGTTTATGTGCTTGAGCCGAAGTCAAAAAGTAAAGTTCAATCTTCTTCACAGTCAGTTTATGATTTGGGTTTTGATGATGGTTATATTCAAAAAGAAGTAGAAACTAATGCCCAATTACAATCATCTGAAAGTAAGATTCATGAAGTTGTTCAAGATTTAAACAATGAAATTTCTTCTAATGAAAAACTTCGTGAAGAAAACGAAACTTTGTGAGCAGAAAACAATGAACTTTACAAACGCTTACAAAAAGGTTTTAAACACCTAAATCAAACCGCTCGTGCTCACCGAAATACGCAAGAATTATTCGGCGAAGATAAAATTAATTCTCTTGACGACTACGATTTTAAACATGATTTGCTAATTAGCACCAAAAACCAGATCGAAACCCATCGTAATGAAATTAACGAACGGCTTGCACGTTTGGAGAAAGAACAAAATAGTTCATTAGAAAATAAAAGAGCATTTGAAAACCAACAACGCCAACTTCAAGATCAATTAGAACGCCTAAATTCTGAATGAAACCAACTCGAACGTTACAAGTCGGATAGTTTAGATCATGTTAATGATTTAAAATACCAACTAGAAATCGAACGTAATGATTTTCTATCACAAAAACAGCAATATGAAAAACAGTTAAATGAAGAATTTGATGAATTGTGAAAATTACAAAAAAAATTGGATCAAGAACGTAATGAGTTTGATGTCCAAAATGCCCAAGCCCGCTCTGAAATTGCTGTAATTAATGATGAAATTGCCTATAAACAACAAAAAATTGACGATTCACTACGTAATCTAAATTTTGATTTACAGCGCTATGAGAAAAATAATGAATTGCTTGATAGCGAACGGGAAAAATTACAAACCGAAGTCAAGGTGTTACGCCAAGAACAACTTGACTTAGAAAATCGTAAAAAATTGTTCGAATTTGAGCAACAACAAGGGCGAATGCGTTTGGCGGATTTGGAACAATCACTCAAAGTAAGAGAACAACGCCTGGAAAAACTCCAAAAAGAGCAAAGAACTCGCTTTGAAGATTTCAGTTTGGAACTAAAAAAGATTAATGCTAAAATTCGTGCTGCCAATGAGCAATTTAAACTTGAAGAATTGGAACGAAACAAAATTCGTTCAGAAGCTGACGCGTATATTAATGCACGAAAATTGGAAATCGCCACAAAAATGGGCGAATTGCAGCGAGAAACCCAAAGAATTGCCAATGAGCGTAACGAAGCAAAAATTTCACACGATGAAGCTTTGCAACTAAAAAGACAAAATGAAAAACTTTTGGAAGATTTAAAAAATGAGAAAAATCGTCTCGAAAATGAATCACGAAGTTTGCAGTTCATGCGTGAAAACACGGTCAAAGAACTGAACGATTTGCAAAATAAACTCAATGAAGAAGAAAATGCCTTAACTAAAGACCGTCGTGACCTAGAGCATGATTACCAGTTGCGCGTTTCTGAGGTTGAACTTTTAAAACAAACTTTACAACGTAATGCTCAAAAATTTGCCGAAGAACAAAAACTTGCTAAAGAAAAAATAATTGATGCCGAAAAAATTTTAGATGCCAAACGTAAAGAAATTGATAATATTTTACTTGAAGCCAATCAACATTTAAGTCAAGCGAATTCAGCCAAAGAATGAAACAATAAGAAAACGGCTGATATTGAAAGGCACTTGTTGCAATTGCAACACATGAAAGATGCCATTGATCACCAAAAAGAACAATTAATTCAAAAAGAAAAAATTAACGAACAAGAAATTGCTAGAATTCAAACTGAAGTTGCTAACGAAAGAGCCGAACTAGAACGTTTGTATGTGGTTGAGCGGCAACGTCAAGAACAAAAGGATGCACAATTACATGATTTCGAAAGAAACTTGATGCGTCAACAAGTTGATTTTGAAAACAATATGAAACGGGAAAGAGTTAATTTGCAATTACGTGAGCAAGAATTAAAAGATGCTTACGATCGTTTACAAACTAAAGAAGCCCAAACACAAAATAAGATCAACCAGTTAAATGCCGAATTAGCTAAAGCCCAAGAATCGAAAGAAGACTCATATAGTTTACAAAGACAATTAAGAATTGGTTTAGACGAAGTTAGACAAACCAAGTTGAATTTAGAACACGAACGTAAAGAACTTGACCAAAAAACGCAAACTATGCTTGCTGATTTGAAAGCTTATGAAGCCGATTTGAAGAAGCAAAAAACCGAAGTTGATTCCTTACGTACAGTTAACGAAGCGGCGAATGCTAAGGCATGGACTGAACTTGATGAAGCGAAATCATCATTTCAAAAATCAAAATCTGATTTTGATTTGCAAAAACAGCAAAGCATTTGGGAAGTTACTAAAATTTCCCTCGAATTGAAGGCGCGAGAACAGTTTTTAAGAAACCAAATTGCTATCCTTCAAAAGCAAAAAACCGATATTGAACTATCCAACAAAGCAACTGCATCCGAAAAACACGAGTTACAAAAACAGATTGATGATGTAGTTAATGAAAAAAAACGCCTTGAGAATTACAAATTACAACTCGAAAATTTCCGTTCTGACTCGATCAACCGTTTAAACGCTTATGAAGACGAATTAGTACAGCGGCGCAAGGATTTTGAAAATTTTGCAAAAGAGCAACAACGCAGTTACCAACTTCAAAAAGAAAGTCTTGAATTGGCCGAAAAACAATTAGAAAAAGAACGTCAACAGTTTGACGAACACAAACAACAGGCCATTGAAAAAATTAATGCCGTTCATTTGAAATTAAATGAACGCGAGAACGAAATTAATATAAATGCCGCCAAGTTAGATGAAGAGTTTAAACATTTTCAAGAAGTTTCTGCAAGCCAAAAAATTTCCCAAACCGAAATTGATAAGCAATTGCACGATCTTAAAAGACGTCAAGATGAATTGTTAAACGAACATCAAAAAATTGATGACGAGCGTTCCAGTTTGGCTCGACAAGTTCGGCTTTATGAAAATAAATTACGTTTCAAAGAAATGGCTTTATTAAGTCAATTTCAAAAAAATCAGGAAACGGCAAAGTTACAAGTTGAACGTGCTGATAAATTAAAAGAAGCTGTTCAAGAGTTAAACAAAGATCGTGAACGTTTTGACGAAACTAAGAAAAAAGAAATTAAGCAAATTCAGCAACGGCATTTTGAATTAGAAAAAAAGACGCTTGAAAACAACTTATTGCGTGATGAATTGCAACGAAAATTCAAAGAATTAGATGCTGCTTCATCAAGCACTCAATCGGAACGCGATGCGATTAAAAAAGAATGAGAAAATTTAACATCGCAACAAAATCTTTTTAAAAAACAAGAGTTTGAACTTGAAAACCAACGTTCCAATTTGATGCGCCAGGTGCAACTTTTACAAGCTGATCTAACTAAACGCAATGCTTTGATTAATACAAAAGAACAACAAATTTTGCAAAAAACAAAATTGCAAAAAGAAAAAGATCAACAAATCGAATTAGCACTAAAACATTTGGAAACAGAACGTTCCAAGTTTGATCACCAAAAATCAACGGAAATTTCGCAAATTCGTGATGAACAAAAGTCTTTAGAAAACCGTCAAAGCGAATTGGATAAACAAGCTTATAAGTTGGAAGTACAGTTTAAACAATTACAATCTTTGAAAAAAATAACCAGTGCTGATAAAGATAAATTTAACCAGCAACTTGCTGAATTAAATAAAAAACGTATCCAGATTGAAAAACGTGTGGCCGAAGTTGAATACAACCGTTCAATAATGCTAAGCAAGTTACGATCTTTAGAAGGACAATTACAATTAAAAAAACAACAAATTGAAATTGATGAATTACGTTTAAAAAAGGTTGGTAATGAACAATCAAATACTTTAAAAGAAATCGAGTTATCTTTAGCTAACTTAAACCAACAAAAAAGCGAATTTGACCAAACAAAATCAAAAGAACTAGAAAAAATTAATTCCCGTTATAAAGAAATTGAAAAAAGCGAATCTTTACTAAATAAAAAGATTTACGATTTTAAAGCAAATGCAGCCAAATTAGAAGAGCGCTCGCAGGCAATTGATGTGAATCAGTTCAAATTGCAAAAACAATATGATCAATTCTACCGTTTGAAACGAGCAATCGTTAGAGAGCAACAAAAATTAGAAGCATCTAAAGTTGAAACTCAAAAGCATTTAAACAAATTCAATGATGAATTGAATAGCAAACGCGACGCCTTAAAATCACTTTATGTTAAAGTTAAAGCTGTTGAAAAAGAACAAAATCAACGTAAAGATGAATTGGAAAAGATTGCTAAAGATCGCGAAGCCGAAATGGCTAAATTAGAGACAACTAAAAAAGAAATTGCTGATAAATTTGATCAATTTAAAGTTGAAAAAGAAAATGAAATTCGCCGTTTGTCGCAAATTCATCAAAACCTAGATAATCGTGAAAAAACTTTAAATAAAATTGGCAACAAACTAAAACAAGAACACCAATTAATTAAATCTAAATCAGAAAAAACTCAAGAAGAATTGGAACAACTGCAGGCTGATAAAACAAGATTAATCAAAGAAAATGAAATTTTATCCAGTCAACAAAAATCGCAATTTCATTCTAATCACCATTCGGAGAATTATATGTGTAACTATCAAAATAACAGTAATAATTGCCAAAACCACTTTTCCAGTTGCAATCCATGCTCAAGAAACAACCAACCAACATATGGGTATCAACAAGACTATGGTCAATTTGCTCAAGCAGTGATTCCCTTCAATGCTTATCAACCTAATCCTAACTTAGTGCCGACAAATCCGCTTGTTGCTATGCAGCAAATGATTAATCAGCAGCAAATACAAATGATGCAACAAAACCACCACTGGGAGTTGCGTCAATTAAGCAAAGAGCGCAATGAATTAGCCGAAAAGCTTGAAGCAATCAAAAGATTCCGTAAGGAAGAAAAAGAACGTTTTTTCATGGAACAAATTAGACGCCATGAAAATGAATATTACCGTAGAAAATACCGTCATGATCATCATGATCAGCGAGCCCTTGTAGCCGTTTCACAAGAAAAACAAAGAAATGATCACGCCGTTAGCGACATGCTTAAACGTTTGGCAAAAATCACTACCGTTCGTTGAAAAACCTTACAAGAAGAACTTCAACTTTTAAGAAAAGAACGTCAGCCTGAACAAAAGTTAATTGATGATTTGCAAAAAAAACAAACCGAATTAAGTCGAATTGAAGAACGGAACAAGCGTTTTTTAGAAGAAGCTAAACAACTTATTGATAGTCAACGTCAAAAATTTGAAGACGAACACTTGCACTTGATTGAGTTAACAAAACAAGACTTAACCAAGTCAAAACAAGATTTAACAAGAACTAAAGAAGAGATGTCACAACGTGAATCACAACTGGTTGATTTAGTAAAAGAACTGCGTTTAAATTTTGAAATTGAACTTAAAAAATTTAATCAAGAAAAACAACAACTTCATGAAAAATTAAAAACATTGTCTAAAGAAGTAAAAAACAACCCAAAAGTAACTGATCAATCAGTAAGCATTGATTTGAATCGCCAAATTGAATTGATGAATAAAACTAAAGAAATCTTATCGCAAGAAAGACAATGCTACGCTCAAGAACGCCAAGCGTTAATTGATAGCATTAACCGGAAGAAGGCTGAACAGGCTGAATTCAACAAACACCGCCATGATGCATCACGTTCTCATTTCGATCATCCAAACGCTTCTTCGGCAGTAAAGCCAGCATCGAATAATGAATCTAAAAAACGTCAGATTGCTCAACTTAATGAACAAATCGCAGCCATGAAAGCCATCTTAAATAAAAAGTAAAAATTTCTTGCTTCACAAGATATTTTTAAGGAATTAACTATGATTTACGATAACGATTTTAATTTTACTAATCAACTTCTTGATGTAACCGACGAATCCTTTTCACAAGAACTTGAAACAATAAAAAAGGAACGAGAAGCACTTATTCAAGCTTCGCATGATTTGTTGGGTAGTGATGGTGCATGTCACTATAATTCAAATCCTTCGCCAGAATTAAATTCGCTTGTTGATGTTGTTTCTGATGTGCAAAAAAATGATGAAGATGATTTAGTGATTGAACAATTAACAGCCCAATTGCATGAATTACAACAATTATTAATTCAGCAGCAGAAAGAACAAGCCGCTCAAGCAGCAGATACTACTAAGAAAATTATCAATGGCTTAAGTGTTCTTTTAAATCGCTTTATAAATAACTTCCAAGATTTGCATGCACGAATGCAAGCAATTGTTAAAAAACTATCGACCAAATATTACAATTTAAAAAATACCCTTGATTTTGTATCGATTGATGAAATTGAAAGTGTTAATCAGGAACTAAATGAGTTTAAAACAAGTCACTACCATGAATTTGTGGATCAATTGCAAGGTCTTGGTGAAGAGTTAGTTTTAGCCCTTGATTACTTAAAACCAGATGCTGTTGATGCTTTACAAGAATTAGTGAACCGCACTGACGTTAATGTTACTGGTTTAGTACCGCATAATTTAGCATTGAAATTATTTGTTAAACAAGCCATTTTGAAAATTAAACGCTTGTTTGCTCAAGTCGATGATCTTATTGGACAAACTAAAAATTTATGAGAAAAAAAGTCCACGTTAGTTAAGAAAGAAGCTGAGGTGAATTTTAAACCCTTGCAAACTCCATTTCATGATGAAGTAACTAGTAAGTGCAGTGAATCTAACTCGCAGTTTGCTCACAACAAAGGTGCTAGTTTTATTGATTTGGAAAACGGACACGTTGGTGAAGTAACTGCTCAAAACCAATTGCAAAATCCTGATCGTCAAGAGAGTTTAGCCTCATTGACCGATGAAATCACTAAACTAAAAAGTTTAATGCGTGAGGAAGTTGAAGAACTCCAACGAATTAACGAAGAAAAAGAAAAAAAATGAAAAACTATTTTAGCGAACGAAACTGCTAAATATGAAAAAGAAATTGCTAATTTAAAATCGACTTTTGAAACAGCATGAGTTCAAAAACAAAAACAATTGCATCATTTAATTAACGATAAAATCGAAGCGAAAACTAACGAAATTATCGACAAGGATGACCAAAAATTAACTCGTGATGATTTACGGAATGTTTATAAAGAAATCGTTGATGGCGAACAACTAAATTTTGTTAATCAATTAAAGGCTGAACAAGATAATTTAAAACGTCAATTAGATATTGAAAGAACGCGTTTTGAGGACATCATTGAATTAAAATCTAAAGAATGATCCCAAGAAAAAGACCAGTTATTAAAAAATAAAAACAACCGTTTAATTGAACTAGAAAATAAAATGAAAACCATTGTTTCAGAACGGGATAAACTGCTTGAAGAAAAGAACAATTTGTTAATTGATTTACAAAATTTAACTGTTAAATCATTAAATGCTGAACCAGCAATGCTAAAGAACCAATCTGCGATTGTTCAAAAAAATGTTTCTGAAATTATTCCATTTTTTGCCGACAAACACCCTGAAGAAAAGTTAACACAATCAGATTTACAAAAATCTTCCCAAACTAAAAAAATCGTCGATAGTTTAAATGTGCTTTTAAACCGTTTTGTTGCTAACTTTCATGATTTATCGCTGCATTTGCAAAATAAAGTTAAAGGTTTTTCAACAAAATATCATCATCTAAAAAATAGTCTTGATTTAGTTGCAATTGACGAAATTGAAAATTTTCGGAATGAGTTAAACGACATAAAATTAACTGGTCACCGCGAATTTGTTGAGCAAGTTCAAACTCCAGGCGAAGAATTAGTTTTAGCTCTTGATCATTTAAAACCAGATGCTGCTGAGGCTTTAGAAGAATTAGTGAGTCGGGTTGATGTCAAGGTGACAGGATTGGTTCCAAACAATTTAGCCTTAAAATTATTCATCAATCAAGCTAATTCCAAAATTAGTCGTCTTTTTGCCGATGTCGACAATCTAAGTGAACAAACTAAAAACCTCCTTGATAAAAAAAAGATTGGCATTACTAAACAAATTCCGCTTGATTTTAAACCGATTGCAAATCCGTTTAAAAACAATGGAAGTATAAATTCTGTCCATTCTTACAGTAGTAATCCGTTGTTACCAGTAAATTGCACTCAAAAACAAAAAGCACCAGATATAATGGAGCCTTATGGTGCAAATAAACCCGAAATTACCAATATCAATCACCTTTTAGATAGCACTCATAATCAAGAGATTAAAAAATTAACTGATGAAATTGAAAAACTGAAAGTTTCGATGCGGCAAGAAATTAGTGATTTACAACGCATTAATGAAGATAAAGAACGTAAATGAAAAAAGATTTTAGACGACGAAGCCAGTAAGTATGAAAAAGAAATTGCTAATTTAAAATCGACTTTTGAATCAGCATGAGTTCAAAAACAAAAAGAGTTGCATCATTTAATTAACAATAAAATTGAAGCCAAAACTACTGAAATTTTAGAAAACAATGATGAAAAATTAACGCGTAAGGATTTGCACAATGCTTATCAAGATATCGTTAATGGCGAACAGTTAAACTTTATTAGTCAATTAAAGGACGAACAAGATAATTTAAAACGCCAATTGGACATTGAAAGAACACGCTTCGAAGAAATCATTCAATTAAAGTCAAAGGAATGGGCTGCAGAAAAAGACGAATTATTAAAAAATAAAAACCAACGCTTGACTGAATTAGAAGCCAAAATGAAAACCATTGTTTCAGAACGGGATAATTTGCTTCAAGAAAAAAATAATTTGTTAGTTGATTCAAACGATGATTTTTCACCACAAACGCGAACCACCAGCGACAATATTTTTGAAATTCCGGTTGCTTTCCAAGGTGAACAAAGCAACATTAACTCAACAAATCCACAACTTGAACTAGAAAAACGCTCACAAGATGACGGCAGCAAAGAAGTTGAATCTGTAGTAGACAATCAGATACCACAATCCTTTGATGAAGTTTTTAACCGCAATTATTTTGAAAAATTAAACGCTTTGCGAGCATCAAGAATTGACCAGGAAATTGCTAAGGCCGAAGCCGCTCAAAAAAAAGCCCAAGATCTTTATGCGAAGTTTGAAGATCGCCGTAGTTCATTACAAGAACAATTAAAGCAGGCACACGAACGCAATAGCATTGAAAAATTAACTAGAGAAATTACGGAACGAATTAGTGCTAAGTTTGATAACGAATTGCAAAAATTAAAAAGTCAAGTTGAATACCCAACAATTGTTAATAGTCAATACCAATACTATCAAGATCCCAATTTAATTAATTTTAATGAATTAAATAATTATCCGCCTTATGGTTATCCGCAAATTATTGAACCAATTGAATATCCATTCGAACAAAATGGTGCTAATTTTCAGCAACCGCCGTATGGTTATGATCAGGTTTTTAATCATGATCAAATTAATGAAAATCCGATGTCTGCTGACGAACAAAATAACCAAATGCAAGAAACTTTTAAACCACATTCAAGAAAGGCTGTTTTTCTAAAAGTATCTGATGATGAAGGCCGATTGTCGAGTGAGAAAATTCGCAAATATGCCAATTCAATTATTGCTGCAAACCGTCGTAAACACACGGATGTAAATTTATAGAATAAGAGTTATGTTTTTACAAAATGAAACTTTAACAAAATGAGTCCAGAGAATTTTAAAAGCTAATTTAGTTAATCGTCCTAACGATGTATTTGATCAGATTTCGCTTTCGCCAAATCGCTCAATTGTTGTTATTAGTGGGATTTCTGATACAGGATTAAACCAAATTTGTGCACAATTAATTGCTAATTTAAGCACAAAAAATCGTGTTGTTTTGTTTAATTATACGGACAATCACTTAAAACAAGAAACTTTTGATTTTGATGAACTAACTAATTTTCTGCGCGAAAATAATAACACAACAGTTTTTATCAATGAAGTTCAAAACTTATTGAATACGAAAGTGATGATTCGCCAATTTAAACAATTAAGCCGAAAGTATAATTGTCGTTTTTACTTATTTTTTAACCAAATTGGTTTATTGTATACTAAATTTTTTCATCAACAAAATTGTGACCATTATTTTGTTAATCCGGTTAGTTATAATGAATGGTTGCAAGTTTTAGAAAAACGGGAAAATTCACTTAGTGCTTTTAGCCATTTTTTAAACACGAATGGATCACTAGTTTGTAGCCCAAAAACACCTAATCATTTAGCAGTACGTTTGTGCGAAATGGTCGAACAAATTTTACGTCATGATGTTTATGAACTACACACAAAAAAGTATAGTATTCATGTTTGTTTGCAATTATTACATTTAATCGCTTACGCACAAATTCCTGTTTTTAACTTTGTTGTTTTAGCTACGCATTTAAAACTCGATGTAATTGAATTACACGAGATTATTCGCATTTTAAGTGCAACTAAAATTATTCGTTCCTTCTGTGTATACTCTAAAGATTTAAAGCGCGTTAATCCTAACGAGGTTTATTTAGTCTTTGCTGACCCGATGAACTACGGTCTTTTTGCCGGAATTAATCTTGGTGAAAAAGGAATTTTGGCAAATTTAAGAATCTGAATTAGCGTTTTTGCAAGTTCATACAAACCATTTGCAAAAATGGTTGTTTTAAAAGATGAGTATGTACCGTATGACGAGCAAGTTTCTTTATTTGATTTAGAAAAGCAAATGTTGTTGCAAACTGGCATTGCCCCTTATTCGCAGGGACCAATGCTTGTTTACCTTCAAAATAAAAATATTAAAAAAACCCATTATTTTCAATTTAAAAATTTACTAAATTTTTTGATCAACTGATCCAATAAAACTAATCCAGTGATTAAATTAAACTAGAATTTATATTTCAGAAAATTTGATTAAAAAATTTCTTTTGCTTTATTTTCTTTTATTAGTTAAGTATATTATAATTTGCTTATACAATAAGCGATTATTTGCTTTAATAATGGAGACGAGAATATGACAGAAAAAGATGTCGAAAATAAAGAAATCAAAAATTCGCAGTTTCCAGATGAACAGCAAAAAACAGAAGAAGTTTCCAGCAATCATTACAATACCGATTCACAACCAAATAATAGTAAACATCCAACTGCTTCCTTTACTTCTATAGTTGAAGATGTTGATACACTTGTTATTAACGATGATAATACCCCATTTACGTCTTTTGAAACAAAGCCGATTATTATTTTTGAAGATGATCAAGAATCCATTCAGGATTCTGATGATTTTTTGATTGATACAAAATCTTTACACAAGTCTAAAATAATTGATGCTAGCAAAATCGTTTCTGACGATTTAAGTAATGAAGCGAATCAAGTCTATAATGAAGTTACTAAAGTAATTATTTCAGCAGATTCACCAGTAGTTTCCCATTTAACACATGAAGTCGGTAGTGAAAATCTTTCAACTACAAATAACAAAGAAACAACGATTCAAAAAATTGATTCTTTCCAGGTAACACAACCTTTGGATTCTTCCAATTTCCAAGAAAGATCAGACGAAACGCTTATTAATGTTTTAAATCGGGAAAATGATTCAAATATTGTCAAAACTATTAATTTCGACAGAGAAGAAAAAATAGCACTTGAAGTAGATAACACTAAAACAAAACACCATGATGATGTTTCGCTAACAAAAAATGATTCTGTTCAAATGACAGAATGTTTGACTACATCTGTTTTGCAAGAAATATCAAGCGAAGCCGCTACCAATACTTTAGATCTAAAAAATGAAAATAATGAAATGCTAATTACTGACGTTTTGACTTCAGAAGATAACTTAGTTGAAAATAAGAATTTTGTATCCTTGAATCAAGACGAAGCGATGATTTCAGAAGACGGCAAGTTCGAAACTTTTATTCCTTTTGTTCCGTCGTTTGAACCAACGTCTTTAGATGATACTAGACAATTTTCAAAAACGAATAATGTTTTATCTGAAGCGGAAATTTCACATGTAAAATCCTTTGAAAACAAATCTCCAGATACTTTAAATCTTGACCCGATTTTACAAAACAAAATCGAACAAGAAATTTTTCATCACAATTCATCTAGCATTTACTCTTCTTGGCCATATAATACCAATAGTGATACATTAGAATCAAATTCAATTAATGCAGCATTTTTAGAAAAAAATGATTTATTACAAACTACAAAAATTGCACTTAGCGATAATTTATTAGTAGAAAGTTTCGATGATCATTCTTCATACGATCTTTCTGTGCCTATGGTTAATTTTGTTATAGAAAATAGTGATCGTAGTGATCATGATGCTAAAACCATTGATTCAGTTAATGTAAAATTGATTGATGATTCAAACATTTTTTCAGGCAGTGAAGAAATTCTCGTTAATAGTGACGAAAACCAAGTTGTTGATGATCTTTTAGAAGTTGATGATAGTTCGTTAGTTCAAACTACATTAGAACAATCCATATCATCTAAGAATTTAGATGGTGTTTTCTCTGAGCCAGAAACGGTATTTGTTGATGATTTGCAAATGATTGATGGATCATATGATGTAGATTTATTTGAATCTTCAATTTCGATGGAAAATAATCATGAAAGTAACCAAAGTAATGAAGAGGAATTACATAATTTATTTGATGATTCACTTTTACCTATCAATTTACACGAAGAACGAAATGACGAAATTTTTATTCCAACTCCTTTACGCAACGAAAATGTTGAACTATTTTCCGGCAGCACGGTTGATCATGTTATGGGTCAAAAAATTTTGGCAATTGAAAATGATCATCACCACTCCATTCAACACGACGAAGAAGAGATTGACAAATCACTTATTAAAAAACAACAAGTGATTATCCCTGATGATACAGTTATTGAGTTAGTTGTTAATAACGAGCCAAATATTACACCAATTGTCTCTTCTGTTAACAATTTGGAATTACAAAAATCAAATACAGAAATATTTATTCCGTTTGATTTCCAAAATCCTAGTTATGAAGAATTTATTCCGTTTGCAACCATTGATTCTGATGAAAAGAATGTAGATTCTGTTCAAGATCAACTAGAAATTAACTCTCCTAAATTAATTTTTTCAGATGAGAACGATTATTTAAATCCATTAGAAGCATTTGCACCGGTCCTACTAGATTTAGATAAAATTCAAAACGACAAAAAAATCAATAATGATGAAGTTGATTCTTCATTAGAATTAAAAACCAATGAAATTTCTTCTAATCATTTTGAAAAGGAATTATCTGTTTTAAATAATGATTTACTAGCACACCTGTTAGATGAAAATGAAACGAATGTTGAATTTGATGATATTTTAGATTCTGAATTGATCACTGAACTCAAAGATGCAAGTAGTTTTATTTCAAAAAAGAAAAATGATTTTCAGAAAACTAAAAATGAGGATCAATCTTTTGAAAATACAAAATCCAATTCTTTTGGTTCAAACCAAAACGATCAAAATTTGGAACAAAATGATACTTTTAAAATGATCGAAGTTGATCGCTTAATTAACGAACCTTCTAATGATTTTAATTTTCATAAAACTGATTCACCAATTATGTTAAAAGACAATGACTATTTTGAAGAAATATCTGATGAAAAAAAAATCGTTTTCGATAATGTTCATAACTTGATTGATGATAGTGATTCGTTAGCATCGTCTGATGTTGACATTGTTTGGAACTCTGAAGAATCTTTAAAGAAAGAAGACAATGTTTTAAACAACAAGAATGACGTAGTTTATTTTGACAATGATACAAAACTTGATGATTCTAAAATAATTCATGGAAACGATAATGCTGATCAAAAAAATTTCAGTTTAGATAATGAAGTGCTAGTTTCGAATGAAATATTTTATGATGAAGATTCATTCGACAACGTTTGCGAAAACAAACCGGGCACTATAACAACTGATGACGAATTAGTTTTTGCTGCTCCAGAAGTAATTTTTACAAAAAATACTGCTGTTTCATCACCTGATCTATTGGCAAATGATGAAACATTTAATTCATCAGATGACAGTAATTTTTTAAGTGAATTTATGTTTGATAAATTTGGTTTTAATTCTGAAGGATTTGATCAAAAGGATAATAATGAAGATGTTGATGATGTAGAAAATGAAAAAAAACCTCTTGATCCTAAAAGTTCTCAAATTCTTACAAAACCTGAAGATAATATGTTAGCGTATCATTTAAAAAAAGATGGTCAAGATAATCATACAACTAGAAAGCCAAAACAAAAGAAACATTTTCAAATTTTATCTACAGTCAAAACAGATTCTTTATCGCCAATTAATTGTTTTGATTTAGAAAAGCCGAAGAATTTTAATGAAATTGAGCACGTTGATAACAATTCAATTATGGTCGATGATTCGAAGGCAGTTTCAAGAAGAACGATTAAACCTATTAAGGTTGATAGTGATTTGCATCAAATTACTACTGATGTTCATGCTTTTCAAACTAATACCAATCCAAGAACGCAAGGAAAAAACCATATTTGTCAATCTAGCCAACTTCCTTCTGCAAATATTTTTAGTTCATATCGTGAAAATCAAAAAAAACCTGAGCAATCTAAGGGCAAAAACACTGAAATTGCTGATCTTATGGACAATAAACAAATCGAATCCTTAACGACTAGTCTTCACAAATTAAATGGCCCACAATTTGTTTATAATCAACCGGATTGAGAAAACTCATCCAAGGGTTTTTGGCATAGGCTCAAATCAAAAACTGTTCAAGAAATTGATTATGGTGACAAAAAACTAACTCGAAACAAATCGAATCCTGTTAAAGTTTCAAAATCTAAGGGTAAATTAAGATCAAAGAAATCAAGTAAATCAATCGTAAAGAACAAAAGAAAAAAATAACTAAAAATCTAAAAACAATATAGTTAAACAAAAAAATAATTTTTAATTTTTATCAATCTTTTTAATCAAAATAAATAATAAAAATAAGCACACGCAGTCCACCTGCTTTTGTGCTTATTCTAGTACACTAAGGATTTTTGACTCTGGTTTTTAAGGGATTTAAATTTTATAAAAAATGGATGGGATTAGCTGAAACACTTGTCATCATTGCTGATTTTCCTGGTGTTAGTCCAAACCGTAAATACACTGGTTGACTTGCTACTGCTGAGTTTGATGCTCAAGAATTGTTGTAATAATTGCTGCTTCTGCCTGCAACTTCTGGTTCTCTCGCTGAATTAATTAATGTTGATAACCCTTGAATTATCGTTGAAAACAGTAAGGTTGCACCCATAGCAAACGACCAAAACGATAAACCAGCAAAAATTTTTCTTTTTTTATCCAGTGATAATAGTTGCATTTATCCTCCTTTTAAAATAGCAAAATATTAATACCTTGCCACTTAATATAATGTTGAAATTAGGGGAAAATGAACAATTTATTTTGGATTTTTTATAAAAGATCAAAGGTACTTGAGCTGCCGCTTAAGTAAATGTTTAGGGTTTTTAATTGTTCAATTTCCTTTGAAGATAACTTAACATGATAAGCTTTTGCATTACTTTCTATTCTGGAATTGTTTTGTGATTTAATAATTGGACACAAAGCAAGATTTTTTAAAAAAGCAATTAGTATTAATGCACTATCGATTTTGTGCGTTTTTGCAATCTTAACAACTACTGGATGATTTAAGAAAATTTTCTGATCATTTGTTAAAGGTCGTCAACTTTGGATAATTATTTTCTGTTGTTGATTATACAAAACCCGATCCCAGCGCATGTTTGCTACTGATAATTCGATTTGATTAATTTTTGGATAAACTCCGGAATGTTTGAACAAAATATCAATCATTTCCTTATCAAAATTACTAACTCCAATTTCTTCAACTAAACCGGCTTGTTGGCATTTAATTAGTTGCTTCCATGCTAAAATATTGATTTTCATGTCTCAGTGCGGCCGATGCAATAAATAACTATCAATTTTTGTTAGTTGCAAATCCTCTATTGATTTTTTTAATTCAGTTTTCACATTAGTAAAGTTTTTTGGTCAAACCTTTGATTGAACTAATATGTGAAAACTAAACTCTTTTTTTAATTTTTGTAAAGCACTGCCAATCTTTTTTTCGTTTTTATAAAATCGTGCCGTATCGATAAATTCATACTCATTGTTTGAACAAACAACTCTTAAATTTTCAATAAATTGACTTAAAGGCTCTTGATTCTTATAAGTTCCAAAACCCATCAAACATTGACTTACTAATTTTTGCTTGGTCATTTTTTACTTTTGTCTTTTCTAAAAACAATTAACGTTACTTAGACAATATTTTTCAAAATAAATGCGAGTCACTTAAGAGTAGATTTAGTCCAACGATTGATTATTTATTTTTAATTTTGATAATTTTACTTTATGGACACTTTAATACCAATTTTTAAAATCAAAACAAATGAAAATAAATTTGTAAATAACTTTTAGTTGTTTTGCTGATTTTTAAACTTAATCCAGTTTTTTCTTTGAATCACCAGTTTGATTTTGCAATTCTTTTTTTTCTTCCTTATTTGTTTCGTTAGTTTCACTATTGCCAAAAATATTTTCAGTCATTTGCGAAGGATCAAAAATATTTTTAAAATTTTTCATTAGATTGTTATAAAAATCTGTTGATCCTGGCTCACCACTCATTGCGGCAGTGAATTTTTCTTGTAATTCTTTAAGAATATTGGAATTCATGTTTTCCATTGCTTTCGAACTATTAATGTAATTACTTAAAATTAATTCAATTAATTGCTCTAAAGTCGTTCCATAAGGAATTTGTTTACCTTGGAGGTTTTTTAAGTTAGCCTTTAATTCTTCAACAATGCTAGGCATTAAATGAATGGTAATTGCCGTTTTATTTGATTCTGACATAAATTAGACCTTCTTTGTAGTTTGCTGTGGCGGCACCACTTGAGTAGCATGTTTTGGTTTGGATTCATCAACATGATGCAAAATTTGTTGCGTGTGATTAATTCGTGGCGGAATTGATTGAATTGTTAGATGTTGCTTTAACGGAATAATGTTTTTAATTTGGGTGGTTGGATGAATTTGTTGGGTTTTGTTAACGGTAGGTTCAATCGCAACAGTTTTAATTTCCTGTAAAACATTTTTCGTTGCTAGACTACCATCACTCACCGCCACGACAGCATGGCGAATAATTTTGTCATGTAATGTGTAACATGCCTTTGTGATTTTAACCACATGGTTTTTCGGCAAATTTGACTCAAGCTTTTCAAAGGCTGACATCGTTTGATCATCAAAGGGATCCCCAATTTCGATCGGCATTTTTTCAATATTCATTTCGTTTAATCACTTTAAAAATGAATCAGCAACCATTCGAAACCCCGCCACATAATTTTTAATGGTGGGATCAAGGGCAGCATAGCCTAAAGCAATTTCAAGTTGGTCTAAAACATTGATCGCTGATATAATTGATTTTTCGATGGCAAACCGCTTGGCACTCTCCAATTCTTCCTTCTTTTTTTTGTCTAATTCATCAATTTTTTCGGCGATTTTTAGTGCTGCTTTATTCTCAACTTCTTTAACTTTTTTCAAAAATTCCTCGTTTTTTATAGTGATATCTTTTTCAAGCGAATGCTTGTATGACTGTTCAATAGCAGCAATTAAAGAATCGATCTCGTTTGCTACTGTTTTGTTTTTTTGATGATTATTTTCTTTTAAAAAAGATTTCAGTTTTTCTATATTTTGATTAAAGTTGTTATTTACGTTATCCATAATATCCTCTTAAATTATAACAAGATACCTTAATAATTTACGATTAATTGTTATCGTTTGAATTTTTATTAATCCCGTTGGTTTTTTTAGTTTTACTTGTTGCGTTATTCTTGCGAACTAGATTCAATAGGTTCAAATTGTAAATGATTATTCTTGACTGTTAAAGCATCTAATTCTTTATGAACTAAACGCGAAAATTCTTTGATGTATGCTTTAAAAGTTTCGTGTTTCAGATTTTTAAATTTGTGTTTTGGTTCTATGACTCTAACAATTAAATTACCTTGAGGCATAAATTGTTTAGTAACTACATCATAACGTGGCGGAAAGCCTTGACCTTCAATAATTAACTGATCATTTGGTTTTGTTCCCGGATCTAATTTAACTCGAATTAATTGTTTTAAAGTTGGTATTAATATTTCACCACCTAATCTGGTAATTTTGTGATTGATTAACGCCATTGTCCAAACATTGTTTTTATCAAGCTTGAATAGTTTACTTTTGATAACAGTGAAATTAATCGTAAGATCACCTTGGTTTCACTCATCCACAATGTGTCCAAACCCTGGGTAGTTAACTTTTAATTTTAGTCGGTCGGTGATGGGCAAATTAATATCTAGAACAATTTGTTCTTTAACATACGATTTTCCCTTACATTTTTTACACGGTACCCTAATTAATTTTCCATAACCCTTACATGTTAGACATGGTGCACCCATTGCTTCTTTATTGTTGCAACTAAAACATTCCAAGAAAGCATTAGGATCATTTTGATCGGCCCCGGTTGAATGACAGGTTTTACATGGAATGCAGCGGTAATATTTTAACCTTCTTGTAGCGTTATTAAATAATAATATTTGCGGAATTTTGACTTCATAGCTAATGTCCAGATTTCGTTTTTTAGTGATTTGCAAGACCTGATCATCTGGCAATCTATTGGCAATCATATCATCGACAACTTCTGTTAGAGTTTGCATTAATGATTCACTGACATTTTCACTTAAAGGTTCTAGCTGTGGGTCAGGTTGAACATTTTCGTGAATTAGCTTGGTAATTACTGTGGTCAATTCATTATTGTTTGCAAGATCAATATTGTTATGATTTATTTCATTGCTGTTTTCATCTTTTTGATGGAGAGTATTTGCTTCACTATTATTAAAGTCTGGCAAATTCGTTTGGTAATTATTTAATTTATCTAAAACGAAGTTAATGGGATTATTATCTTGCTGTTCAGATAACGGTTGTTCAACTGGAATTGTGACAATTTCTTTACTAGTTTTTTGACTAGACTGATCGACGGTAACTTCTGAAATTGGTTCTTCATGGTTCATGTCAACATCATTATTAGTAATTGATGTGTTGTTTAAATCGTTAAGATTGCTTATAACAACTTCTTCTAATTGAATGTTACTTGTTGCTGAGCTATTTTTTGTTTCTTCATTTTCTACAAGTTGATCAAAAAGTTTGTTAGACACATGATCATCAGATCGCGGCTCTATATGGACTAATAAATCTTTCGATTGTTGTTTTATAATTAAATCTTCGTCTTGGCTGATCTCGGTATTTTTATTAATTTCGTTGTGAACATTGCCATTGAATGCATTTGATTGCGAGTCATTTTCAAACGAGTGTATCGATGGTTCGAAAGAATTTATTTCAGAAATGGTGGGATTTTCTTGTAATTTAAATAAATCTGACGAGTTAGCAACAGGCAATGTCGGTCAGCCATCTTGTGGTTCATTATTTTGGTCCATTATTGGTTTTTCAGGATCAGTTTGGTTAGGAATTCATTGGTCGTTTTCATCAAAATAACCATTTCATACCCATTCTTCACCCTGATAATAACCGTAATCAGGATTACCAACGCATTGGCGTCAAAATTCATTTTCTTCTTGCGAATGATCTGAATTGTCTAAGCCTGCTGCAAAATTTGGTTCTTCATTTCACAACGAATCAAAAAAACTTTTTGTTGGTTGATCGTTATTCGTTGTAATTTCTCTACTCTTGTGGCCTCTTTTTTTTGATTTTCTTTTTTTCTTAGGTTTGGTTTCAGATCATTGATCATATGATTGGGTGAATGCTTGTGATTCATTAATAATGTCAAAAAAGGACGAAAAAACTTCCCGTGATGCGAATGAAAAATCTGATGACTTTTCCTCATCACCGTGCCCAAAACGATCGTAATCTCTTCGTTTTTCAGAATTGCCTAAAACTTCGTATGCTTCGTTAATTTCAGCAAATCTTTCCGCTGCGTCACGAGCACCATTACGGTCGGGATGATACTTTTTAGCTAGTTTACGAAACGCTTTTTTTATCGTGTAACTATCACAGTCGCGATCAACCCCTAAGATTTCATAGTAATCGTGTTTCTTTTTCTCCATTTTTTCAACCCCAACTAATTAAATTATAAAACTCGTTGGAAAAGTTTTCAAAATAATCCATTATATGTTACTAAAATATTCTGTAAAAAAAGTGATGAATTTTAGTTTTATAAAAAATAAAACAAGATTTTTGAAAAAACTCATTTTTTTTGCTGCTAAACGAACTTTATTATCTTAGAAAAACTTCTTTTCTACTATTCAGTGCTTAGATTTACTTTTATTTATCGTTTTTCGTATAGTTGTAATTTAGGAACTACCTGGATTATTTTTGAATAATAAACATGAATTAACTAATCAAATTTTAGCAGTCTTAAACCAAAAATTTCCATATACTATTATGCTATTATTTAAATATGCTACTTATTAATAATCCGCTTCTTTTGACAAAATTACAAAACATTCCCAAACTACCTGGATGTTACTTGTGAAAAAACAAGTTTAACCAAGTGATCTATGTTGGTAAAGCGAAGAATTTATATAACCGGACTCACCAATACTTCTTGAAAACATCTGATTACAAAGTAACTCGTTTAGTTTCTGAAATTGCTGACGTTGATTTTATTATTGTCAAGACGGAAAATGAGTCTTTAATTTTAGAAGCTAATTTAATTCAGAAACATCAACCCCGTTACAATATTTTGCTAAAAAACAATAACGGCTATCCTTATATTTTGGTCACAAATGAGCCAAAACCACGGTTGCTATATACAAGAAATTTTAAAGCAAGTTTAGGAAAATATTACGGTCCTTTTGCTAGTACCGACGTGAAAGCATACGAAATCTATAAACTTTTATTAAAAATTTTCCCCCTGATTCGCTGTGCTAATAAGCATAATAAGAAATGCTTTTATTACGATCTGAAAATGTGCATGGGGCAATGTGTTAACGAAGATACTGTTGATAAATATGATTTAGCAAGAAAACAAATTGATGATTTTTTTAATAAAGGGACTGCATCAGTTATTGCCATGCTAAAACAAAAAGAACAAAATGCTGTAAATAATCTTGATTTTGAACAGGCCCAAACATATTTTGATCTGCAGAAAAGCATTGATGCTATTAGTAATGAACAATTTATTAATTTAATTGATCTTTCGACATCAGATTATGTTGCTTATGACACTAAAGATAACTATGTTGTTTTAGTTATTTTTTCATATGTTAAAGGCAAACTTTTAAACAAGCATACGATGATTACGAAGTATATTGGTAATTTAAATGAGCAATTAGCCACTTATTTATATCAGTATTATCGTGAAAATTACCAACCCAAACATATTTATCTTTCTTTAGATAATGTTAATACTTTAATTCTTAAAAATAGTTTGCATTTAAATATTTGTAATCCCGAAAGGGGAAAGCAAAAGCAAATTATGGAATTAGCCTTAAAAAATGCGAAAAATGAACTAATTCTTAAATATGCTTCTGTTGCCATGCGTGAAGAACGAACTACGATTGCCAATCAAAAATTAGCATCCCTATTAGGAATTGAAACCCTTAATCGTATCGAATTATTTGATAATTCTAATCTTTTTAATGACGATCCAGTGGCTGCCATGGTTGTTTTTGAAAACGGGATTGCCAATAAAAAAGAATATCGGAAGTATAAAATTAAACTAGCGGCATCTAAAAGTGATTTTGACTACATGTATGAAATCATTTATCGTCGTTTTTTAAGGTTATTAAAAGAAAAAAAACCGTTTCCGGATTTAATCATTGTTGATGGGGGCTTAATTCAAGTTAATGCTGCCAAAAAAGCTCTAGATCAATTGTTACTAACTAACCAGATTAATTTAATTGGCTTGGTTAAAGATAATCATCATAAAACAAAAAGTATTATCAAAAAAGACGGAACCCAATTACCACTAGATAAAACAAGTTCATTGTATTTTTATTTAGTTAATATGCAAGACGAAGTTCACCGCTTTGCTATTAGTTTCTTTCGTAATACGCATCGTAAATCGATGTTTAATTCGATTTTTGATGATGTGAGTAATCTCGGACCTGTACGTCAAAAAAAGCTTTTAAGCGTCTTTGATAGTATTTATAAAATTCATGCTGCATCTGTTGAACAACTTGCACAAATCATTCCCAAAAGTGTTGCTATTGAATTAAAACAAAAAATTGCAAAACAAATTGATTCGAAAGATAAAACCAGTAGTTTTCATCATCATTCTGAAAAATAAATAAAGTTATATTGATAAAATATCTTTCAAATATAGGATTTACGATATGAAAAAAGTTTTAAGTGTTTCTGATACTCACGGAGTAAATGAACGTTGGTTAAAAATTATTGATTTAGAAAAACCAGATATTATTTTACATAGCGGTGATCATTGTACGGAAAAAAAATTTATGGATGGTATCGCAACGTACTGGGTTGCTGGCAACAATGATCACCTTGGTAATGAAATTGAATGTTTTATGATTGAAAACATGCAATTTGTTTTATTGCATGGTCATCAGTGTGGATCCCGTTGGGATAACCAAAGATGAAAAGAATGCTTGGTAGCCTATGTTAAAAAATTCAAGCCTAATGTTATGGTTTACGGCCACTCCCACATTCAAGAATTAGATCTTATTGATAATGTAATAACAATTAATCCAGGGTCATTGCAATTACCAAGAAATCAAGAAAATTTACCAACTTATGCGACCTTTGAAGTCGTTGATAAGAAATTAGCGAATTTAAAAATTAATTTTGTTAGCAAAAAAGATTAAACTGGCGGTTTCAAATATAGTGGTTCTAGTAGGTTTACGTCTTTGAATTCAGTAAAATTTTCTAAGTTTGAAACCAGTGACTCAAAGATGTTGGTGTTCTCAAAATTTTTATATAAAGGTAAATCCATATTATCTTTACAAGTAGCATCGAGTCGTGCTTCATCAGTTAGTGCTGGTTTACCAGTTCCATCGCGGTAAATTGCGTAATATTTTTTACTGCCAGTTGCATCCAAAACACTAATGCCATTAGCATGTAAGACTTGCAAGCGTAGCGTATCAATGGCACACAATTTACAGCCATGGTTGATCATGCACCAAGTTTTGGCAACAATACAGCCCATTCTTACTCCAGTATAGTTTCCTGGACCAAGCGTGACATAAAATGCCTCAATCTGCTTATTTTTAACTTTATTTTTTTTCAAAAAATTATTTAAGTATTCTAAAGCGAGATCGGTTAAGTTATTATTTGTTTCAATACTTAATGAATTAACGATTTGCAGATTTTTATCGAGTAAACATAAATTTAAATGTTTAAAAGAACTATCAAAAAAAAGTTTAAATTTCTTCATTTATTAATGTCTCCAGCGATTTAAATAATTTTAAGTTCAGTTCGTTCAACTTTTCATTAAAAATTGAATCAATCGGGGCTTCAAGAAAAATTTTTTGATTGGTAACAGGATGAGTTAATTCCAACTGGTAAGCATGTAAAAACTGTTTATAACTATTTTCAATTTCGCCTTTTAATTGATACATTGGATCGCCAAGAATCGGATGATTAATAAATTCTAAATGAGCCCGAATTTGGTGGGTTCTTCCGGTTAAAAGTTCACATTTAATTAATGCGTATCTTGTGGTTTGATCTAAAATATAAAATTTCGTAATTGCTTTTTTTGGATTTTTCGCATTCACTACGCAAAACTTGATATTATCACCCTTGGCGTGCCCTAATGGGGCATCAATGGTTCCCATTAATTCATTGAAAGGATAATTGACAATTGCTAAGTAAAAACGTTTGATTTCATGAACTTGTAATTGTTTTTGTAATTTGGTAAGAATCTCATAGTTTTTAGCTGCAATTACTAAGCCAGTAGTGTCACGATCAAGGCGGTGCACCATATAAATTTTTTCAACTTTTTTAAATTTTGATGAATGTTGTAAATAATATAACAACCCATTGACTAAAGTATTTTGTTCACCATGAGTTGTCGGATGAACAATTAAATTTTTTTGTTTGTTTACGACAATCATTGCATCATCTTCATAGATAATATCTAAGGGAATTTGTTTTGGTAAAATTTCTTTTTTTTGAAGATCAAACGTATTTAAATCATACTGAATTTCAACTTTTGATGCAATTTTTAATGGTAAATTATTTTTTGAAACGATTTGTCCGTTAACTTTCACGCAGCCTTTAAAAATTAAATAAGATACTTTTGTTCGCGATAAACCAAGTTGGTTAGTTAAAAATATATCTAAACGTTTTTCGGGATTATTTGTGACGAAGTTATGCGAAGATATCATGGTCAATTTTTGGTTCTTTTTTATTTAGTAATGTGGCTTGCTCTGGTTTTAATGGATCGGTTGCTTCTTTTTGCTTTTGTTGTTGGGCATCTTTTTTTGATTTCATAATCGTGCGAACGATGTAAGCAATAACCACAGCAATAAATCCGATTACAATGCACGAATCAGCAAAGTTAAAAATCGCTCCACCAAATCAAAATTGTAAGTAGTCCAAAACAGCATTAGCCACATTTGGTCCAAATACTGCTGCTGATGTTGCTCGGTCCATAATATTGGCAAACGCCCCGCTAACAATAAATGATAAACAAATAATGTAGTCAATTGTTGGTGCATACAGCAATCAAATTATGATTATGATCATGACAATACTTTGCAAAGAAAATGCTGCTGCTGGATTATTAGCTAAATTGCCAAAAGCAATTCCGGTATTAAAAGAAACGACAACGTTGATGAAACCATTGGTTTCAATTATTTGTGTATAAGAGTGATTAAGTTGGTTGCCATTTAATGTTAAAGCAAAACGGTTTCTTACTAAAAACACAATTAATAGAACAATAAAAAAAATGATAGGAAACGCTACTGCTTTGGTTAAAATAATTTTTTTAGGATTATTTCGAATTAAAACTTCTTTAATATTAACTAAAAATTTTGAAAAAAAAGATTGGTTTGAATGTTCCATATATTCTAATAGGTGATAAATTTTAACACATAATCAAATTCGTTATGCGTTTAAACTTTTTGATATAAACGATATTTAAATAAAAAAAGCAACCTTCAATAGTTGCGTAAAATTTTGAATCTAATGTTTTGCAGTTAATAAAATTATGTAAGTTAATTTTAATGGTATCAGGGAAGGGACTTGAACCCTCACAGAGTAATCTATACGCACCTCAAGCGTACGCGTCTACCATTCCGCCACCCTGATAAATATGGCAGGGGCAAAAGGAATCGAACCCTCATCAATGGTTTTGGAGACCAGTGTTCTACCGTTGAACTATGCCCCTATTATTGGCCTCTCCTAGAGGAATCGAACCTCTATTTCCCGTTTAGGAAACGCACGTGTTATCCGTTACACCAAGGAGAGTGATAATTAATAAATTAATAAGTGTTATACTTTAACTTATTTATTCTGATCATCTTTCTTATGATCATCAACAATTCGCAATTTTAATTTGACAACATTGTCTTTAATTAGAACCGGCTGAATAACGTGTTTTTTAGGGGGTGGAAGTTGATTTTCTTGATCTTTAATTTCATTCTTTTTAACTGACTTTCCATCCTTATCAGGTTTCATATCATTTTGATTTTTATTGTTAAAGTTAGTTTCACCTTGTCTGATAACTGGTTTTTTATTTTTCATTTGCGGCTGAACTATTGTAACCTTCGGCGTTGGGGGCAAGTAATAGATTGGCGTACTGTTTTGTGTATTTAAAATGTAATCGTATAGTTGGGTATTTTCTGCATGCAACTGACCAACTGCCAATTGTAAATTGTTTAAAGTCATGGATTGTTCGTTTTGCAAAACTTGAAGAGTTTTTATGTTTTCTAGCCACCCTTGATTATCAGCTAACAAACTTTTATTTTCTTGTAAAACCCTTCGGAATTTATTCGCTAAAGAATTAACGTTACTTGCATAATGGTGCGAAAAAACGTTAGCGATTGATTCTTGGTATCATAAGTTTAAATCATCATCTTCGTCTATTTTTTTGGCTTTTAATGAAAGATATGAAATATAAAATAAAATAATATTTAGGAACGGAATTCATCCAAAAAGAAAATTAATGGTTGCGTATTTTTTAACCAGATTTCATTCGGTTTCATAGTTCGTTTTTAAAGATAATAATGGCTTTAATGAAAAAGCTCAAATCAGATTCATTAAGACGTATGAAATTAAAAGAAAAGCCAGTGAAAGTTGGCTAATAATTTTATACGTGAAGTTACCGCCTGTTAAGGTTCATTCGTTTAAAGTTAAAAAAGTGAAAATCAAAGTAAAACAAGCAGAAAAAATGGTAGCTAGAATCATTTCGGTAATTACGATTTTTCTTGCATAGTTTACAATCTCGTTATAAAAGTTTGATTGTTGCTCAAGCAGTTTAAAATTTTTTGGTTCTTCTGAGCCATCAAACTTTAAGGATTGTCCAAATTTTTGTTTTTTAATTATTGCTGATTTATATTGTCCACTAGCAAGTGCTTTAGGATTATTTTCTGTACTCATGTTAATTCTTACTTTAGTATTCCAATTTTTAGTATTTAATTATGAATCAACCAGTTTTAGTCGTGAGAATTTTAAACAGTAACAAATTTTTGATTCGTAACCTACTAATTATACTTTTATTGAAAAAAATTTGATAAATAAAGACTTTACTGATTCAACGTTATAAATTAAAGTTGGCAATATTTATCCATAATAATTATATCAATTAGATCGTTAACTCAAAAGGAACCAAACCACTTATTTTCATGTAGAAAATAACTATTATGCTTCCTTTTTTTAAGTATTATTTAACACGAATTAAACATTTAACTTAGTTCCTTTTTGTTTTTTAAATCAGCATCTTCTTTTAAAACATTAGTTTATAACCTATCTTAACAATTGCGTTCTAAATTTTAATTGATCTGTGCAACTTTAAATTAACAATTTTTTAAGAGGTATTAGATAAAACAATCCAAATTCATTAAAAGTCCTTGATATGGACCTGTAGTTCTTATTCTGAAGTAATTAGTAAAACGCCAAAAGGTTTAAGTTTAATTAATTATTACGTTGATGTTGTTAGCCAAGAAGTAAAAATTGAATTTTATGCAGATGTTGTTGATTAACAATCGATCTTATGGAAACTTAAAAAATGCAAAAAATTGAAGTTGTTCAACAACCTAAACTAATGAATTTAAGAATCTTTTAGATTTCTATAGAGCGAAACGATACCAAACTTATTTATAAAAATATGGATATTTACTAGAATTAACAATTATCTAAGGAATGAATAATAAGTTGAATTGGTAGTGGTTCATCGATAAGTTTGATAAACTGCCACAGACAACAATGCTGGCTGCAATCATTAGGAAAAATAAAATAACTCTACGAACTAAACCGCATACTCAAAAAAATGCCGATAAGATTACGATGTAGTTTGTTCGTATTGTTTTAATATTAGAAATTATGATTTTTTTTAATTCATTTATTTTTGGTTATCAAATTCAACAAGTTCTTGCTTTAAAAACCAATTTTACTTTCAGAATTCGAAAAAAAGTACCATTATCAGTTCAGGTAACAATTCGTAACGTTCAATAAAATTTATTATGTAATCACTTTAATTGTGACTTCGTATCTGTTGTGCTGGCTTTAATTTCCCGATTAGCAGTGACTATTGGTGCTGGTAAAACTGGTTGTAAAGTGATTGTGTTTAATAATATTGATGTTTTATTGATGTTTTCGAAAAGACAAAAAATAGCAGAATTTCTTTGTGCAACCATGTTTATTAATGAATTGTGCCTCATGACAGGATAGATCCTTACTAAATTCAAACGCAGAAAAATTGATATATATTTAGTAAGCAGTAACAATGAACCGATTGTTCAAATGTATAAACAAAATAAAAATTGGCCACATAGTTGGTCAAGCATCACCGTTTGGTAAAAAAAATTAATTAGCAAATTGAAAGCAAATAACTAGCATGTTGTTTTTGTTGATGATAAGGTAAATGATTTGATTGCTTTGCAGAAAATGGTTTTATCAATTAACATGTCATTAATCAAATGATCCAGCCAAAACAGTAATTGATACTAGTATTGTCAACCAGTGGTGTTCGAAAATTTATCAGGTGATTGACATCTCCAGAAAGATAAGAACATTAATTAAGTTGAACTTTTTGTAAGCATTTATACTTATCATTTGGATTTTAATCTCATTCACCTTTCCGTGATTATTCTAACAATTATGCGATCGTCTCAATGGGTCTTAGTAACTTGCTATCGTTATTATTACTTTGATTTTTTAACTTTGATAAAAAGCGTACATTGTACGAAACAAAGCGTTCTGATAGTTGATTTGAGAAAAAACAATAATAAATTAATTGTTTTGGGTAATTTTTCACTTTTGTTTTGTAAATTATCTTGATTTTTTTTACGTTTTTTTATAGAATTTAATCCAAATGTTTTGGTAGTTAATTAGCGATGGCATCAGCCATTTACAGTGCTGTTTATTAAGCCAAGCAATTGTTAAATATCACCATTAGTAAGTAGGTAAAGTATGTTTAAAAAGAAACAACCCACAGAATTTGAAAAGTACGTGATGAAGCATGAGCAAGAAATCGAAATTGCCAGACGACGTCTACTAGCAAAAGAACAAGGAGTTGCTCCTGATGCACCCCAAGTTGCTCCTCCGATGCCGCCAAGCCGCCCAATGCCTTCAACAATACCAAGCCGCCCAATGCCTTCAACAATACCAAGCCGCCCAATGCCTTCAACAATACCAAGCCGCCCAATGCCACTTGGTACTCCTGTTCCTGCTCCAAAACCAATGCCTGAACCAACACCTACTCCTGAACCGGAGATGGAAGTTAAACCAGTGGAGTCTGAAACCGAAACTAGTGCCGATACACCAAAACGAAAAGGCTTTTTAGGATTGTTCAAGAAAGATAAAGGTGCAACTCAACAAGTTGATGCTGATGAAACTAAGGCCGATGAAACTGCTTCAGGTGCTGACGTGGTTGTTGAGGGTTTGAAACAATTTGCTAATGATAGTAAATTAGAAGTTATTGAACTTGATTATGATATTCAGGGTAAAGAAATCATTTTTAAACTTTCCTTCTCAAACAAGCCTTTAGTTGCAGACGGATCTGATATCAAAGAAGTTAAGGCTGAACCACGATATCCCTTGAAGAAGATTAATTATCACAAGGTTCTTAACCAGTTTGTTAGCAATTTAAAATCAGTATTTGAAATTTAAACTAAACCATAATTAATCATATATTAGTGACTTACCTAGGAATTTACTTCTTTTAACGTAGGTTGCTTTTATTTTTTAGTTATTCGCTGTTACAAACCCATAAAATCACTCATTTAATCTTTAACAGTATTTTTAAGCTAAAATTTACAAAATATTTTTTAAAACAACTTTTTAGTTTTCAAAATTATTCTAAGTTTGATAAATTTTTTAACTTTTCCATAGCATTTTGCATGAATTAAAATTTGGTTTACACTAACTTGCAAAAAGTTTTTATTTTTTTCAAAAAAACGCATTTAATCATTTAAAATTACTTCAATTCAAAGATACCAAAAATCTTAAATAATGAATTTTATTTTATGTTCGTTTGTATCTTTTTAATATGACTAAGAAAAGGAATGAAAATTTATGCATGCTTGCAATAAAAAGAAGTTGAATGAAATGTTTAAATTTAAAAAATCAAAACAAACGCTTACGCTTAGTAGCCTATTAGGTGCTTCTGTTGTTGTGGGTTCGGTTGCTGCTTCTTGCAGTGGTGCGATTCAAGAATTCAAAAGTTCGATTCAACTAATTGTGTCAGACAACACTTCAACATTAACGGATAAATCATTTAGTCAGTCTTCTTGAGATGGCGTTCGTAAATTTTTCATTGACGACATTAAAATTCCTGAAAATCAGGTTCCGAAAGCTGATAGTCCCGCAGTGACTGATGGTAACGGTATTTGAAAACGTCCCGGAAGTAATCACCAAGACCGGATCAATACATACATTAATGCGAAAAATGATGGTTCAAAAGTTATCGTTGCCACTGGTTTCAACCAGCAAAGTGCTTTAGAAGACATCGCCAAATTAGATGGTAATGGTAGAAGAAATAATAGCGGTGAAGATCTAAAAGACACCGGGTTTGTTTTTGTTGATGGTGCTTTACCGCCAGCCTCACAAACCTTTAATCCACGAAATATTGCAAGTATTACTTACCGTGCTGATATTGGCTCTTTTTTAGCTGGTGTTGCAACTGCAGTTTATTTAAATTCGAACGCTGATTATTTTAGGACTGTTGGCCAAGTTGTGAGTAACGCTCATAAGTCAGTAACTGATACTTTTGGCGTGTATGGCTATGTTGGGTTGCCATTTCCATCAACACTAAGTTTTTTTAATGGATGGCGCCAAGGGATTGCTTACTGGAATACTGTTTTAGCTCCAAAATTAACAATTAAAGTTAACGGCGAAACCAAGGATGCAAAATTATTATCTTGAATTTCACCAAACCTTAGCCCTTCCCAATACGGAACCGATGATAATCCACAAATTAGTCGTTCAATGAGTGATTTTATTAGTGGAGGTTTTGACACTAATAATCAACAGGCAAACACACTAGTAAAAAATGCGATCACTAACGGTGCGTCAATGATTTTACCGGTTGCTGGTTCCCAAACTAACATCGTTAAATCTGCAATCCTTCAAAGCACCCAACACCGTGCGACAATTTTAGGAGTTGATACAGCACAAGAAAATGATCCAAACTTACAGGCGGATTTAAAAGACACACCAACTAATTTTGTTGGTAATAAAAAAATTATTCCCTTCTCTTCGCTTAAAAATCTAACTTCTTCGGTGCAAAACACCTTGAAGGCCATTCATCAAGGTAAAGAAGTTAATGGTTATAAAGGTTTTGGTTTCAATAGTGTTGCCACTTTAGATAATGATGGCGTAGGAATTAGTAACGATGGACTAGAACTTTTAATCGATCCGTTATATTTCACAAAAAATGAAAAAATTACCGAAGAAATGAAAACTAAAAACAGTTTTGACACGAAAATGATTACTAACAAAACTGAACTAAGTACTTTATTAACAAAAACTAAAGAACAACAAAAAATTGCATTGGATAGTTTTAAAAAGATTTTAAGCGAAGACAATCCAACCCTTGTTACGGGAACTGAAACTATGAAAAAGGGTAATTGATCAATTGCTGGTGATGAATTAAAAATGGCATACGGACCACAATTATTTGCAATTACCAGTAGTTCTAATGATGATGCTAATCCTAATAATAAATATGAATTAAAACAAGTGGGTGGTAAAGGGTTTACTCAAGACTTAAAAGTTACTGATGCGTTAGATTTACAAGGTTATAGATTTAATATTACTCGGAAATAGAATGTTCCTATTAAACATATAAATAGTAATCGATGGGTAAAAAGACAAATCTTGTCTTTTTACTTTCTAAATGAAAAAAAGGAGCAATAGATGAATTTTGGCAATTTCAACCAGTATTATTTGGAACGTAATTATGATCGTAGTGCTTATGCACTAGAAATGATTGATATTCATAAAAGTTTTAATAATGGCAAAATCAAGGCTAATATCGGGATTAATTTAGCAGTTGTTAAAAACGAAATTCATGCGATTATTGGCGAAAATGGTGCTGGAAAATCAACATTGATGTCCATTCTTTTTGGTCTTTATGAGCAAGATCGCGGTGATATTTACATTAATGGAAAATTGGTAAAACTTAAATCTTCAAAAGACGCGTCCAAATATAACATTGGCATGGTTCACCAACATTTTAAATTAATTGATAATTACCGGGTTATTGATAATATCATTTTGGGCGTTGAAAAAACCAAGTGAGGTTTTCTTAGCAAATCTGCTAGCCGTAAAAAAATTCAAAACTTAATTAAGCAATACAACTTTAACGTTGATTTAAACGCGATGGTTTCTTCTTTAACTGTTGGCCAACAACAAAAAGTGGAAATTTTAAAAGTTTTATTTCGTGATCCTGAAATTTTAATTTTTGATGAACCAACAGCAGTTTTATCAGACAATGAAATTAGTAGTTTTTTAGAAATTTTAAAAGAATTTAAAAACCAAGGAAAAACGATCATTATTATTACCCATAAACTATACGAAGTTAAAAAAGTTGCCGATGTAGCAACGATCATTCGTAAGGGGACATATGTTGGTACCATTGATGTTAAAAAAACCCCAGTAAACGTGATGGCCGAATTAATGGTTGGTCGGAAACTTGTTGAATCTAAAAACAATTTATCGACCACAACAAATGAAGTTGTCTTAGAAGTAAACAAACTTGATTTAACTTTTATTCCCCTGTTTGACTGGTACGTTTTACGTTTTGAAAAAACGGTTCGTAAAATTTTCAATTTAATTAAAGGATTACTGTTGCATAAAAAAACAATTTCACAAAAAGCGTCGGTTAAAAAACCTAAAAAAAGTGAACCGATAACTGTTAGTTTTAAAGTAAAAAAAGGCGAAATTTTTGCAATCGCTGGAGTGGAAGTTAATGGTCAAGCAAAACTTGCCGAATACCTTTCGGGATTAAAATTAGCTAAATCAAAGACAATTACTTTTCTTGGAAAAGATATCTCCCATTACTCAATTAATAACCGCAATCGCTTAGGGATTAGTCACGTGCCTGAAGATCGTCATAAGCATGGGTTAGTTCTTGATCAAAATTGTCGCAAAAACGTTGTTAATAATTTAATTAACAAACACCCATTTAGTGTAGTTGGACTAGTTGTTGAGTACGAAATTGCCCAATATGCAAACGCTATTATTGAAAAATTTGACGTTCGGGGTAGTGCGAACGGTACGGCTATGGCCCGGACTTTGTCAGGCGGCAACCAACAAAAATTAATTGTAGGTCGAGAAATTAGTAAACCCCATAAATTATTAATTATGGTGCAACCAACCCGAGGTTTAGATGTTGGAGCCATTGAATACATTCACCAGCGTATTATTGAAGAAAAGCAGAAAGAAAATACAGTGGTTTTGATTTCATATGAATTAGATGAAATCTTAGCATTGGCTGATACCATTGCCGTAATTAGTAAAAATAGCATTGTTGGGATTGGCGATAAAATCACGATGACCCGACAACGGATTGGCGAATTAATTGGCGGGAGCGAGGTAGTAACCCATGCGTAAACCACTATTAAATTCGTTTACTAAATCACAAACAATTTGTTTATTTGATAAATGATTTTATCGGGGCCCAACTAAATCATTACGCCGTAAGTTATTTTCAGTAATTTTATTTATTGCTGCATCAATTGTTTTAGCTTTTATTATGACAATTATTTTGGGTTCATCGCCAGCAGCGTTTTTTCGAATTTTTACGCGGTTATTTTCCAGTAGTGTAAATAATGTGCAAAGGTTTATTTACCAAATTGCGGTATTTTCCATGGCAGCGTTAGCGTTTTCTTTCTGTATGAATGTTGGTATTTTTAACATTGGTGTATCAGGACAAATGCTTGCAGGTGCTTCATTAGCGTTTTTTGTTATTGACACCTTTCCGAGTAGTTGGAAACAAATTGAAGGCGGTGGCCAAATTGTTACGTTATTACTAGGAATGATTGGGGCAGCGATCGTTGCTTTATTAACGGGTCTTTTGAAAATTTATTTGAAAGTTAATGAAGTTGTTAGTGCGGTTTTATTAAACTGGATTATTTTATTTATTGTCGGATATCTTACCCGTTCTTACCTTTTAGATTTTAGTCAGGAACAATTAGGTTTTTTTCGGTCGCGACCAATGCCGTTTGGCTTTGCGTTTTTTCAACCAGGATCAGGTTTCACAAAAAATAGTGGTTGGGTTTGGTCAATTGCAGTAACTGTTGTAGCAATTATGGCAGTTTGGTTTGTGATGAAATTTACCGTTTTTGGTCACAAATTAAAAACCACTGGCTTATCATTTAGTTCAGCACAATATTTTGGTTACAATCATAAAGGTATACAGTTGTCATCATTTTTAATTTCTGGTCTTTTGGCTGGTGCTTTGGGCGTGATTGTTTATACCGGAACAGAAAGTTGGCTAAACTTTGATAGCGTTGGTAGACAAAACTTGAATAGTGTGCCTGTTGAAGGCTTTAACGGAATTGCAATTGGTTTAATTGCGTTGAATAATCCTTTCGGTATTTTTGCCGTTTCTGTGATTTTTGCATTTATTAATGTTGGTGCCCAACCTGCTGGCTTACCGATTAATACCATTTCGTTAGTAACTGGGATTATGATGTATGTCATTGCGATCCATGCTTTAGCAAATTATTTACGACCTTGACGCTGGTTTTACTTACTAAAATATCGCAAGGCCAATAGTGCTAACTACTTGCATTATGAAAACATGATGTCAGCCCTTGCTGAAAAAAGAACCTTTGAAATTGTTGGCTTTAAAAATGAACTAATTGATAATTATGTCAAAATGAAGTTAGGTAATAGTAAAAAATCAGTTAAAAAAGTTTTGACATGTCTTTTTACGAAAACATTTTACTGCTTTTTATTTGTTTATTTTTCCAAAGCATATAATGTTAAAAAAGCCGAAATTAATCAAAGCTATTTACAATCGAAAAAGCAGTTAGTTATTCAAATGCAATTAGGTTGCATAAAAACGCTTATTAATGATTGGCAAGATAAAATTATGCAATCTAAAAACCATAATCAACCACGCTTATCATATTGATTAAAAGACAAAAAATTAATTTATAAATGGGGTTTAAAAATAAGGAACGAAGAGTTCATTACACAGACTAATCAAAACATCAGCAAAATAGATAATTGGTTTATTGACAATGTGCGTGTTCAACACCGGAGTGTTTTTTAATGCAGTTAGTAAATGTTTGACTAATTTGGGGACCTGCTTTAGCATTAGGCTTAGTTAGTGGATACTTATCAGAGCGGGTCGGAATCGTGAATATTGGCATTAACGGGATGATGACTTTTGGTGCGTTATTTTTTTATATTTTTTCCAACATTTTTTTTGATGCCTTTGGCAATAATGCTGCAATGTACAATTGGACCTTTTTAATTGCTTTTTTAATTGCTGGTCTTTTGTCGATTTTTGTTGGAGCACTGTTTGCTTTAGCAACTATTAAATTAAGGGCTGACCATGTAATTGCTGGAACAGGTATTAATTTATTAGCACTTGGGATTGGCACTGCTGTTGCCGACCGCTCTTCTTTATTATTTAACGGCCGTTCTAGTTTATCTAACCAATACATTCCAACGACAACCATTGGTTCATCTGGAATTCTTGCTGAAGCGGTTGTCTCTTTTGCTATCGCAATCGTTTTGATTATTGCAATTTATCTAGTTTTAAACTTTACTCGCTTGGGTTTAAGATACCGAGCTTGTGGTGAAAATCCAAACGCTGTTGATGCCCAAGGAATTAATGTCTTAAAATACCAATGATTAGGTCTTCTTTTTGTTGGTTGGATCGCGGGTTTAGGCGGCGCATTTTTTGGTTTTGGCTTAAGTAATAGCACATTTACTGGCGATGTTGATGGCATTGGTTTTATTGCTTTAGCATTATTAATTGTTAGTTCATGGAAGATTTTACCAGGAGTTGTTTTGGCGTTATTATTTGAGGTTTTATTAACTTACGCTCAACAAAAAACATTATCAGGAGGACAAATTCAAGATAATTATTTATTGAAAATGATTCCATTTGTTTTAACTTTATTTGTCATGGTTGCTTTTGGCAGGTTTGTTGTGCCGCCTAAGTATGCTGGTAAGCATTTTGATAAGGGCTTACGTTAACTTTATAGCAATCTGTTTATTTATAAAAAACAACTAGGTATATAGATTGAATTAATTATCAAAAAACCTTATTTTACTAAAGATATCGGTTTATTTATTATCGATTAATAAAACCGTTGCAAACATTTTTAGTCTGAGTATTTTTGCAATTAGGAACATATTTTTTAACCATTTTAAAATGTGCACTTTTACAATGCTTAACTCACAAAAATACTTGAAAATTAGAAAATTATTTGATCTTCTCAAAAAGAAATTTTAATAATTTTAATTATTTCGAAAATATGCAAATTTATTTAGTATGATGTTGCTACTGTTAGTTGCTTTGAAGCCAGACTTATTATGATCAAGACACCATCTTTTGCGTGTTTTTCCGAAAGAAAAATACATAAATTTTTTACTAATTAACCAACAATCATTAGTCGAAACATTCCTGCGATTTTAACCATTTTAAATGATCTAATTATTTATCTTCAGATTTTTTAATAAAACTATGACGTTTTAACGCTTTTAAAATGTAGATCTTGAAAATCACAAAAAGTTTTTAATTTGTAATTTTCTGAATTTCTGACAAGAATCAATTAAAGCGATCTTGTGCTCATTCTGGTCTTGATTCTATTGCAAATAAATAGAACTTAATTTTCGATTCAGTTCCGCTTGGTCGCAAAGCGATTCAATCACAACGGTTATTGATATTAAATTCAATTTTGAGCATATCACTTGGTGCACAGTGATCTTTCCCATTCGTATAGTCGATAAGTTTGCCATGATGCATCTTCAAATTTTTAAAGCGTTCTTTGATTTGGTGATATTGATTAGGATTATTTGGATCTAAATCAATTGTTATGCTTTGGGAAACAACATAACCATATTTTTGGTAAATTTCTTCTAAAACGCGTAGCAGATTAGTGCTTCTTTTTTTGTATTCGTTTGCCATTCTAACAATGATTGCAACTCCTTGCAAAGCGTCTTTGTCAGCAGCAATATCGGCTTTAATTAATGATCCGTATGACTCTTCAAAAGCATAAAGCATTTCTTGTTTTTCATCTTGTTTTTTAATTTTTTGAATTAATTCACCAATCCATTTAAATCCCGTGGCCGTTTCATAAACATTTATTCCGTTGGCTTTGGCAATGGTTGCTGGCAGGGTGGAAGAAACAAATGAGTAAATTAAATAATAGTTTTTTAAATCTTCTGCTTTCGATACCAAATAATTAAAGGTTAATAATGCTGTTTCGTTTCCTGTCAATAAAACATATTTGCCTGTTGCTTCGTTTCTAACGCCAACGCCAATTCGGTCGGAATCAGGGTCAGTTACAATTAATAAATCCGCTTTATTTTTTTTGCCACTTTCAAGCAAGCGCTCGAACGCTAATGGTGATTCGGGATTAGGATTTTTAATGTAAGTAAATTCGGTATCTTCCACCATTGTTTTCACATCATAAATGGCTTTGACTTTGATTTTATCAAATAAACGTTTTACCAGTTTTGCTCCGGTTCCGTGTAATGGCGAATACGCTACCGTTAAATTTTTAAAATTATCATCATTTCCAGCAATTCTTACTAAACTCTTTAGATACTTTCGAATTAAGTCTCTTTTAGTGTGTTCGACATATTGGAAATATTTATTTCTAAAATTAAACTTGTACTCTTTTTTTGGAAAATTTTCATACTTGTCAAATTGAATAACAATTTGATCAACTTCATTCGGCAATATTTGATACCCATATTCACTATATAATTTAATTCCGTTGTATTCTTTGGGGTTATGACTGGCTGTGATGTTGATCCCGCCCTTCGCGTCAGTATGTTTGATTAAATAAGAAATTAATGGTGTGGGTGAAATTTCTTTAGTGTAATACACATGGATTTTATATTCACACAATACAGATGCTGCTGCTTCGGCAAATTCTTTGCTTTGCCTGCGCTTATCTCTGCCAATTACAACTGCAATTTTTTTACATTCATCATTTTCATATCTTTTTTTCAAATACTTTGCATAACCTTCAATGACCCGTTGCACATGTTTCACGTTTAATTGGTGTTCTTCAGGACCTAAAATTCCCCGCATCCCAGCCGTCCCAAATTCTAACTTTTTCATCTTCTATCTCCTTATGGCAATAGTCATCATTTCCTTTTTTATTATAAATCGATAAAAATGGAGATTAAGATGATGACTAGTATTTTTAATTTTTTGAAAAATCATCATTTTTAACCGTTTTTATTAGTCATTTATTAGTTTTAAAGAATGGTTAACGTAAGTGTAAAAGTCCTAATTTTAGGAATTAAAATAACTAAAAAATTTAAGAAAACAGCATTTATTATTTATTTAGCAGGTAATTATTCATTAAAGTAACATTTAATGTATAATGGTACAAATCTTTATAAATATTAGATATATTTAGTAAATAATATGGTGGAGAGGAAACATTATGCGGGTTTGATATATTTCTGCTGAATGCTATCCATTCATGAAAACTGGTGGGTTAGGCGATGTTAGTTTTGCCTTTCCTAAGGCGTTAAAAAAAATTGGCGTTAATGTCAATGTTGTTTTACCCTTTTTCCATTCTATTCCTGAAAAGTTTACTGCTATGATGAATATTTTTTTGCAGTGAAGCGTAAAGTTAGGTAACCAAAATTATCATGTAATCGTTAAGCATTTAAGGTATCAAACAATCGACTATTATTTCATTGCTTCACAACAAAATCCGTCCGAAAGACTAACAAGTATTTACAGTAATTTTAGTAATGCATCTGATTTTGCAATGTTTTCTGAAGCAGTAATTAAGTTTTTGGAAGTCGTACCTGAGAAGCCCGAAATTTTGCACTTAAATGACTGGCACACTGGGTTAATTCCCCTCCTTCTAAAATTATCAGGCCATAGTTCTATTGAAAAAATCAAAACGGTGTTTACGATTCATAACTTGCAGTATCAGGGTCAGTTTGGTTTGAATCACGTGTTATCGCTATTTAATTGACAAAAAGAAAAGGCCATTATCCAAGAAGCAATTACTTCCAATATTTTTTCATTTATGCGCTCGGGAATTGTTTTTGCTGATGCGGTAACAACAGTTAGCCCGACTTACATGTTTGAAATTCAAAGTTGTGAACTGGGGATGGGATTAAGTTCATTATTAGCCAAAAATAGTCATAAACTTTCTGGCATTTTAAATGGTTTAGATAAAGAAGTTTACAGTCCACAAATTGATGATCAGATAAAAGTCAATTATGATATTCAAAACTGAAAACCTCAAAAACGGAAAAACAAAGCATATTTACAAGAAAAAATTGGACTGGAAGTTAATTCAAATAAGTTTCTTATCGGTATTGTTAGTCGTTTGGTCAACCAAAAAGGGTTTGATATTTTTGACATGGCGTTGCCAATGTTGCAAAAAAGCAATCCTAACATTCAATTTGTTATTTTGGGAACTGGTGATAAAATCTATGAAATAAATTTAAAGCAAATGTGCTCGAAGTTTGGTGCGAATTGCAAATTTATTAATGAATTTAATGAGGGATTAGCCCGACAAATTTATGCTGGTTCTGACGCCTTTTTGATTCCCTCATATTTTGAACCATGTGGACTAACTCAATTAATTGCTTTAGAATATGGTACGGTGCCAATCGTTCGCAAAACTGGTGGTTTAGCCGATACTGTTGTCGATTTTCAAAATTCATTAGGTACCGGTTTTTTATTCACTGATTTTAACGCTAATGCTTTGGTTAGTTGTGTTGAACAAGCGTACGATGTATTTAAAAACGATCCAGAAAAATGGGATCAACTAGTACAAAATGGAATGCAGTCTGAATTTAGTTGAATTGATATCGCAAAAAAATATTTGGAGTTATATAAAGACAATGTCACAAAATAATTTTTTACAAAAAGTTGTGATTGAACCAGAAAGTATTGCAAAAAATGTTAACAAGTTTGTTGAGGGTAATCACGCTCACTTGCATGATTGATTAGGAGCACACGTTACTAACCACGGTACTATTTTCCGAGTATGGGCTCCGGGTGCAAAAAGTGTTAGCGTTATGCTTGTAATTGGTAATGAAACCATTAACCGTAGAATGCAGTTGCAACGACATGGTATTTGAACTTGTTTTATTACAAAGTTAGGATTTAATACAAAATATAAATACGAAATAACCACCCAAGATAATCAAAAAATCTTAAAATCTGACCCCTTTGGTTTTTATCACGAATTAGAACCCTATTTTGACACGATCATTTATGATCGGTATAAATATGTTTGACGTGATGAACAATACTTAATTAAACGAAAAAGTGAAGATTTTCAATCTGCACCCATGGCCATTTATGAAGTCCATTTAGGTTCATGAAAAAAAACGGCAGATGATAAGTTTTTAACTTACAAACAATATGCTGATAAACTCATTAAGTACGTTAAGGAAACTGGTTATACCCATATTGAATTACTGCCACTAGCCGAACATCCGTTTTTAGGTTCATGAGGTTACCAAATCACCGGTTATTTTGCTGCAACCAGCCGTTATGGTAAACCCGATGAACTGAAATATTTAATTGATTTAGCCCATCACAACAACATTAAAGTGATCATGGATTTTGTCCCCGTTCATTTTAATAAAGATGATCACGGCTTGTACCGTTTTGATGGCACCCACACGGTATTTAGTTCAGCAATTGAATATGATCGTGAAAACGTTTTGTGAGGTACTGCTAATTTTGATTTAGGTAAAAATGAGGTTCAAAGTTTTTTATTATCCTCTTTAACCTACTGAATTGAAGATTTCCACGTTGATGGCTTCCGGTTTGATGCTGTTTCTTACATCCTGTACCATCAGGGAAATACTGCTGGTAAGCTTAATACTGCTGGCGTTAGTTTTATTAAAAACACAATTACGCAAATTAAAAAGCACCACCCTGATGTTTTATTGATTGCTGAAGATTCATCAAATCATGGTAGTGTTACCAAGCCAATTACTAGTCGTGGCTTGGGGTTTGATTTGAAATGAGATTTGGGTTTTTCCAATGATTTATTTCGCTTTATGCAGCGTCCGTTTGACGAAAGACGTTTTGCTCCCAACGCTTTTAACGATATCACGTTTAGCGTTTCTTATAATTCTACCGAACGTTTTTTATTACCTTTTTCGCATGACGAAGTTGTCCACTTAAAAAAATCACTCGTGCTTAAGTCACCCGGTTTTTATGACCAACAAATCCGCCAGTCAAAATTAATGCTTGGTTTTATGTTTGGTCGCCCTGGTAAAAAATTGTTATTCATGGGTCTTGATTTTGCTCAAAATTGCGAATGAAATGAACAAATCTCATTGGATTGACACTTATTAGAAGATCCAGTTCATGCTAAACACCTGTTGTTTGTTAAGGATTTATTACGCGTTTACAAGCGCAGTAATCCTTTATTTGAACGCGATTTTGATCAAGCCGGTTTTGAATGAGTGTGTGTTCACGAAAATAACAACGTTTTTAGTTTTAAACGATTTGCTAAAAAAACTGATGATGAGTTACTAATGATTTATAATTTTTCAGATCAGTACTTTGAGCACTATAACATTTATTTAAAAAATGATGCAACTAATCGTCAGCCAAATTACGTTTATTACGAAATTTTAAATAGTGATAATTTAAAATATGGTGGTACTGGGGCGATTAATTCCATGACAAAAGATCCTGGTGTAATTCCAATTCAAAAAAATGAGCATCAGACGTGGATTGACATTAAACTAGCTCCATTTGCCGCAATTTTTTTAAAAAAAGCCTTTATCAAATAATAAGATTCGGCCTTGGTAGTTCTTCATGCGTACAATTCCAATCGCCTTTAAAGATGAAACTAATGAATCAATTGAGTGTTTTTTTGACAACTGGGATTTAATTACAATTAATTCGCCAAAAAATCGTTACCAAAAAGAAGATAGTTTTTGGGTTTTTGATCTTAATAAAAATTTACTCTATCAGGCTAATGTTTTGTTTATTGAGAACCATGAAACTGAAGATTTTGTCAAACTAAAAATTCCCAAAAACATTTTTTATCCAAGACATAAGTATTTTGTAATTGATAAAAAATTGGTCCGGTTACCTGTGAAAATGGGCTCATTAGTATTTCGGCCCGACTTTGATCAAAGTATCTATTGCGATCATCCTGATTTAGGTTATCAATATTCCAAGCAGTCAACCAAATTTAAAATTTTTGCACCCTTAGCTTACAATGTCGATTTATTAGTTTATGATCCAACTACTAAAGAACTCTTAGAAACTCACGAAATGACCGAAGGCGAGAAGGGAACGTTTTCGTTAGTTTTAGAACGCGATTGTGACATGTTGATGTATCGTTACAACGTTTATAGTAATCACACCGTTCATGAAACGACTGATCCTTATGCTTTTAGTTCTAGTGCTAATAGTGAATTTTCATACGTCATTGATCTTGATAAAACCCGAGCGGCGATGGAGTATGAACAACCCCAAACGTTATTAAAAAATTACACCGCCGCCGTGATTTACGAATTAAACATTCGTGATTTTACCGATTCGGGTTTTTTTAAAAATCGTGGTAAGTATTTGGGCATGTGTGAAACTGGGCTAGTCGATAACAACAACAATAAAATTGGGCTAGATTATTTAAAAGATTTGAACATCACGCATGTTCAGATTTTACCGTTTTATGATTTTCAAACCATTGATGAATTAACCTATCCTAAAGCATTAGATTACAACTGGGGTTATGATCCAATTCAGTTCAATGTTCCTGAAGGTTCATATGCATCCAACCCGAATGATCCGTATTGCCGAATCATTGAACTAAAGCAAATGATTTCCATCTTGCACAAAAATAATATTGCTGTGGTGATGGATGTCGTTTATAACCATGTTTATGATGTCAACAGTTTTGCGTGACAAAAAATTATTCCTGGATATTTTTTTCGTTTTGATGGACAAGGTTTTTTTTCAAATGCGACTGGTGTGGGTAACGATATTGCCAGCGAACGTTTGATGGTAAGAAAATATATTGTTGACATGTGCAAGTATTGAATCCAAGAATTTAAATTAGATGGCTTCCGCTTTGATCTAATGGGAATTTTAGACATCAAAACGATGAATGAAATCCGGGATATGGCTCACAAAATTAATCCCAATTTCATTATTTATGGCGAAGGCTGAAATATGCCTTCAGCAACTGATCAACCGCTAGCGAACATGCACAACCATAATGATTTAAACAAAATTGGTTTTTTCAACGATTACTTCCGGGACTGCATTCGTGGTAGTCAATGGGAAAAACAACATGCTGGTTTTGTTAGTGGTAATATTAGTTCATTTAACCAAGCTGCAAATGCGATCATGGGATCACTCGGACTAAACATGTTTCACGTTATTTTTAACGAACCATGACAAAGCGTTAATTATGTTGAAGCCCATGATAATCAAACCTTTTATGATCACTTAAAAGAACGCTTGCCGTCCTTTCATTCATCAACCATTCAAAAAATGGCCTTAATGGGTTTAGGAATTGTTATGTTAAGTCAAGGAATTCCTTTCATCCATGCTGGGCAAGAATTTTTTCGTACCAAATTTGGCGAAGATAATACTTATAATAAATCAATTAGCTACAACCGGTTTGACTGAAACCAGATTAATGAATACCGAAACGAAATCAACTTTTTTAAAAAACTGGTTGAATTAAGGAAAGCGAATGAACTATTTCGTTACAATGAAAAAACAAAAATTGCCAAAGCGGTCAAAATTACTCACGAAAAAAATTTTTTAATAACTTACCGCTTAGATAATGGCAAAGATGAATACCACGTCATTTTAAATCCATCGAGTGCAACGCAAACCACACTAGTTAGTTATGAAGACTTTCTATGTGTTTTAAGCAACTATTTTGAACCATTAGTTTTTGATGACAATTTTTGTGCCCAAATTCAAGCCTATGGCTTTTACGTTTTTTATAAAAGAAAATCGAAAAGGAAATAATTATGAAAAAGGAAGTTATTGCCTTAATTTTAGCTGGTGGTCAAGGATCTAGATTAAAGCAATTAACCAAAAAAATTGCCAAACCTGCCGTTCCCTTCGGTGGACGTTTTCGGATTATTGATTTTACTTTAAGTAATTGCACTAATAGTGGAATTGATACAGTTGGTGTGATTGCCCAATACCAACCCTTAACTTTATCACGGCACATTGGCATTGGTTTGCCGTGAGAATTAGATTTAATTGATGGTGGCGTCACAATTTTGACTCCTCAAGTCCGCGGCAAAACTGGTTCATGGTACGAAGGTACCGCCCACGCTGTTTATGAAAATTTTGAGTTTATTGAAGATTATAATCCCGAATATTTAATTGTGCTTTCTGGCGATCATATCTACAAAATGAATTATGCCAAGTTGGTAGAGTACCATAAAGAGCATGAAGCCGATATTACCATTGCTTCAATGGAAGTTGCTTGGGAAGAAGCGAGTCGCTTTGGCATTTTAAACGTTGATAAAGAAAACCGGATTGTAGAATTTGATGAAAAACCCAAAAAACCCAAAAACAATTTAGCTAGCATGGGAATCTATGTTTTCAATTGGAAATTATTAAAAAAAACAATGGAGTTTTGTAATGCCAACAAAATTCCGTTTCATGATTTTGGTCACGAGTTGTTGCCATACATGCTTACAGTGCAAAAAAATAAAATTTACGCTTATTTATTTCAAGGTTATTGAAAAGATGTAGGGACCGTGCAAAGTTATTGGGAAGCCAATATGGATTTAATTAACTCGCACAGTGAATTAGATTTATCGGACCGTTCTTGAATTATTTATTCCAAACCGAATTCTTTGCCACCCCAATTTTTAGGAACTAATTCCAAAGTTACCCAATCCTACGTGGCTAACGGTTGTCGCATTGATGGTCACGTGGAAAACTGCATGATTTTCCCCGGAGTTGAAATTGAATATGGTGCTTATGTTAAAGATTCAGTGATCATGAGTAACGTGCATATTTGTGAAAATGCTAAGGTGATTCGCTCGATTGTTACCGAAGGTCAAGTGATTAATTCTGGTAGTGAAATTGGCAGCAAGGATTTAACGGAAATCTTTGTTTTTGCTGGAGGCAGTAACTAATGACTTTAGACCGCAGTATTTTTGCAATTGTTGATGCAAACCAGAATGCTAGCCAAATTCGTGGTTTAGGTTCTAACCATGCTTTACCAATTTTACCGGTTTTAAGTCGCTACCGGTTAGTTGATTTTGCCTTCTCGAATTTAGTTAATGCATCCATCGATCCGGTCTATTTAGTTATTGATAAACCAAACCGCCATATTTTTAACTACATTGGTTCTGGTTCTAACTGGAATTTACATCGCAAAAACCGGGGTTTAAACTACCTTTTTACCACTAAAGATCAAATTGGAACAGGAAATAATCTTGGAGTTTTGTACAAATCCAAAGAACACATTTCCAAATTGAACCGGAATTATGTTTTATACACGAACATTAAGACCATTAACCGGATTGACTATAAGCAAATGTACGAATTATTAATTGAATCAAATGCTGATATTGTTTGGGCTTATCGAACCCAAACAACCGATAGCACGATGTTGGGTTCAGAAATATTAAAAGTTAACAAAAAAAGTCAACGTGTCTTAAATTTTGGGATTAACAGTACTGTTAATGAAGAAAAAAACTTGAATTTAGGCATTTTCATGATGCCCAAAGACTTATACATTCGGATGCTAGATGAAGCGGTTGAAGTTAATTTAAACAGCCGGATTGAAACTTTTTTACAGTCCAAAGTTAACGATTTAAAAATTGTTGGTTACCAAGTTCCGACATGAATCGGTTTTTTAAATTCGGTGGAAGATTATTTTACGAACCAAATTTATGCTTTATTAGATGCTAATATTACCAAAGAAGTTTTTACTAAAACTCCTTTGTACACCCAAGAAAACGACCAAATTTCTTCATTTTACGGCAAAACGGCTAAAGTCCGCCATTGTCTTTTAGGTAGTGGGTGTCACATCACGGGAACGGTTAAAAACTCAATTTTATTTAGAGGAGTTACAGTTAAACCAGGTGCCGAAGTAGAAAATTGTATTGTTTTAAATAATGTGGTGATTGGCGAAAACGTTAAATTAAAAAATATCATTATTGACGATAACGCACTGATTACTGATGGGAAAATCTTAATTGCTTCGGAAAAATCACCACTAGTTGTTTTTAAAAACTCCCAAATATAAGTTATTAATTTCGTACTAATGTTGTTGCCATTAAATTTTCATCTATGTACTAATCCCTTTTGCCTGTTATAAAATTCGTGATAATATAGGTGCTAATGTTTTTTTAAATTTGCAAATTTATACGATTAAATGGGTGAAAAATTTCTTAAAAAATATTTTTATTTTTAATTGTGGTATCATTTTGCAATCAAACTAATAATTTATGAGAATTCGTTTCTACATTCTAAAAAAGTTTTTTGTGCATTTGACTTACTAATGTTATAAGTTTCCTTTTTTAACCTACATCAACGTAAATATTTAGCCCTATTCTTATCCATATTTTTGACCAGTGATAAATTAAAAACTCGTTTGATTACGCATAAGAATTGCTTTCAGTTATCGAACCCTGTTTATGCTTATTAACAAACAAAATGTTTTAGATTTACAAAACAAATTGGATCGTGCAAATCCGCAAAGCGTGTTTTCCGCTTTCACTTATTGATCGTGAAATTATTATGGAATTAATATTGAGTATGATTACGACGATCTTGATAATGCCGTAATTTTTACCTCCAAATCAGACATTAAGTATTCCACTTTTGCTAGGGAAGTTTACGATCGAGAAATTATTAATCAAGTTAATAACCAGCACCAAATTCTAACGACGCAAACAATCAATCATGATTTATTTTTAAAAATAATTTCCAAGCAAATTAAAGAAATTTTGGATAATTGCGTGGATTGTTTAGGCGTGTATGTTGACGATGTCAATGATTGACAACTTGCTAAATTAAAAGATGTTTTTGATGTTCAAGAAATTTTTATAACAAATAGCAATTACCTTTATACCAGAGAACAAATGGCCGAAATGACTGGTAAAAAAATGCAAAAAAAGCGTAATCATCTTAATTACTACTTACTTAACTATGAAAAAACGACGGTCATTAAAAAATTATTCGAGATTCCCTTTAAGGAAATTATGGCTTATTTACAAACATGGTCGACCACATTTACTAGTTTTAATACACATGCTGAAATTGATTTTGTGCAAAATTGTGAAGAATTTATTAAGCAAAAAATCCTTAAAGGAATCGGAATTTATCTCAAGGATCGCTTGATTGGATTAATCATCAGTTTTGCTCATGGATCATACTGTGAAATTCTTGTTGAACATGCCAATAAAGACATCCGCGGTGCTTACCAATACCTAGTTGCTCAAAATCTTAAAATTAACCATCCAGATGTATTATGAATTGATCGCCAAGACGACATGTGGTCATCACAAATTGACCAAATCAAACGCACGTACCAGCCGGTAGAAGTCATTAAAAAACATTTTATTTTAGTTAAAGGTTTCAAAAATGCTTAGTAACCACTTTTCACCTAAAGCCTTTTTACAATATCGTAAATCTTATTTAAAAAATTTTACCGATGATACGTGTCAAGCATTTGATTTTACTATTAACAACTACATTAAATCAAACCAGTTATTCATCAGTCAAACCGATCAAGATAATTATGATTTAGGCTTAATTGTTTTGCCTAAAACAATTGTATCTGGTAAACAAAAATATTCAGGATGTTTAATTTATGGGTTAGTTGCTAGCGATCAAACTAAAGGCACGGGAATTTTAAAAAAATACTTTCCAACTTTTTTGCAGCAAATTAGTAGCCAATATGATGTGGTTTTAATTCAAGCTGATCATTGAAAAATTTATCAAGATTACCCGTTTGTTGACGTTAGCGAAATGATCGTCTACCAAAGTGATGTTCACCAAGATCAGCGTTTTTTTGCTCACGAAACTTTTAGCATCGATTTAGCTAGTTCGATGCTATCAATTTACGAACACTATCTAGCGAATTTTGGTTTTGAAAATTATGTTAAATATGATCTAGCATCATTTTCTAAATTTTTGCAATTGTCATTTTTAAACAAAGATGTGGTTTATCTTGTTCCAGGTGCTTATACGGTTTGTGACCCGATTAATTTGACTTGTAATAGTGTGGCGTTTGCATCGCTAGATTGTTTAAAAAACCTATTAACGATTCTTCCGGTAAATGCCAAAATTGTTCTAAATAAAATTATTAATACAAAACAAATTACTAGCTTGAGACCAAATAACACCTTTATTCTTACAAAACAATTACAGAATATCAAAAAAAGTTTAAACCCTTTAATTTTTAATGATGTAAATTAAATTTTAATATATAATCTATACGATTTTTTACTACCTTGGAAGTATAGCTCAGTTGGTTAGAGCACACCCCTGATAAGGGTGAGGTCGATGGTTCGAGTCCATTTACTTCCACCATGTTTTTGGGGACGTAGCTCAATTGATAGAGCACCTGACTTGCAATCAGGAGGTCGAGGGTTTGACCCCCTTCGTCTCCACCATATAAAATTACGCCACTTTTCTTATGTAAGATCAGTGGCTTTTTCTATGTATTGCTTAATCAGATGGATTTGTCTGTTAATTTTGCTTTAGTGTTTCAGGTTGGTTGATTAAAATCCAACCCAATAAGTCATTATTTTAATTAGTAATTATTGATTGCTTAATTTCGTTTTATTATAATCAATCGTTAGGTTTTGAGGTTTTTTATGGCAAGTGCTTTATATCAAAGATACCGTCCGGGATGTTTTAGTGAAGTTTTTGGTGAAACCCACATTATTAAAGCGCTAAAGAGTGCTTTAAATAACGATTTATTATCCCATGCTTATATTTTTTCCGGACCACGCGGGATCGGAAAGACAACGATTGCTAAAATTATGGCAAAAGCTGTTAATTGTTTAGCGTTAAAAGATGGTGACGCGTGCAATCGTTGTGAGAATTGTCAAAAAATTAATACCAACCAAACCTTAGACGTTCTCGAACTTGATGCCGCTAGTAATAATGGTGTTGCTGAAATCAGGCAAATCATTGATTCCATTAATTATTTACCTGCTGATTTAAAGAAAAAAGTATATATTTTAGATGAAGCCCATATGTTAACTAATGGGGCTTGAAATGCCTTACTAAAAACGTTGGAAGAATGTCCAGAACATGCGGTTTTTATTTTTGCAACAACTGAATATCATAAAATTCCCTTAACGGTTGTTTCCCGATGTCAGTGTTATAGTTTTAAACGGTTAGCAGCCGAAATTATTAGTAGTTTAATTACGAATATCTCCAAAATTGAAAAGATCAAAATCACTCAAGACGCTATTAATAAGATTGCTGTTATTGCCGATGGTTCAGCACGTGATGCTATTAGTTTATTAGACCAACTTAGTTCGTATAGTTCCCATCATAAAATTGACATTGACGACATTAATACAATTTTTGGTTTATTAGACGAAACTAAAAAAATCGAATTCATTAATTTATTGGCGTCTGGTGATTTAGCAGCCGTTTTAAAAAAAATTGAAGAATTTGAAGCAGATGGTATTCATTTTGGACAATTAATTGAAAACACTTTTGGCATGTTTGTTGATATTTATTTATATGAAAAAACAGATCATAAAAGTAGTCCAAAATATTTTCAAAAAAAAGATTGGGATAAAATCAAATTATCTGGGGAAATGGCTTTAGTTTATGCTGGTCTTTGGGAAGATTTAACAGGTAAAATTCGGTTTAATCCGCAAATTCGAAATAATTTAGAATTGGCAATTTTTAAAGGAATTAATGCCACAAAAAAACTCGTCAAGGCCAATCATCAACAACTAGAATTAACAAAAAATAATCCTGAACCAATTATTAAACCGTTAGAAGTTGCAGCAAAATTGCCTGATCGTGAGTCACAAGACAGAACGAGTTTTATTTTGCCAATGAAAACCGAAAAAATCGATCCACCCCAATCAATGATTAATCCGACTTTAAATATTGATGATGTTTTTACTACTGCGGAAATTGATATATCAAACGTAACACGGGATGAAGGTTTGGCAGTCGAGCAAACAACAAAGTCATTGCCAAAAATTAAACAATTAAGTCCTAAAGAAATTTTCATTCGTATTGCTAATTTTCAAAATGCCAATTTCCAAAAAAAATATCAAAGCATTCTGGAAACGGTTAAATTAAAAAAGTCACAAACACTTCAACAAAAAATTTCCAAAATTCACCAAAGCGATCAATGACTTGAAAACCATCCTTCTACTAACTTAATTGTCAATGCGAGCAAAGTATTAATTGGTGCTGATCAAGGTATGGTTTTGTTATTTAATACTGAAGACGAATGTCTGTTACTAAACGCTAAGTGTCAAACGACTGAATTTATTTATTTTGTTAATGAGTTATTTGGCACCCCTCTTTATATAATTGGGGTGACAAAAATCATGGGTCGCGAATATCGAGATGCATTTATTGATGAGCAAAAAACCAAAAAAATTAAAAAATTAAGTCTGACTCAATTGAATAAATTGCTTATTAAAAAACCTGCTGACAAGGCAAATGATTTAAAAGCAATTGCTCTAAAATATTTTGGCGATGCTTTAATTATTGAAGACGATTTTAACGAGTAATTTCTTTTATGGAATACGAATTTATTGAATTTGAATACTTAGTCGATGCTATTAAAGCATTACCAGGAATAGGAACAAAATCTGCACGAAAAATTGCCTTCTTTTTAATTAAAAAAGATGCTAATTTTATTAAGGAATTTATGCATCGCATTTCGCATGCAAGAAGCGTAATATTAACTTGCACCATTTGTGGAAATTGGAGTAAGGACACCATTTGCGATATTTGTGCTTCTGATTTACGTGAAACTGATAAATTATGTATTATTGCTACAGTTGATGATTTAATGACAATTGAAGCATGTCAAGCTTACCATGGTTTATACCATGTGTTAAATGGCGAACTATCAAGATCGAAAAATATTGAACCTGAACACTTAAATTTACCAACCTTAATTCCCCGCATTCACCGCCAAAAAATTAAAGAAATTTTGATCGCTACTAATTTAACAATTGAAGGCGAGTTAACTGCCAATTACATTAAAATCTTACTTAAGGATGTTGATGTTTCAATTTATCGAATTGCTTTAGGCATGCCGGTTAATTCGATGATTGATTATGCTGATGGCATGACCTTAAAATTAGCTATCGAAAATAAAAATAAAATTAAATAATTTCGTGTCTGATTTGATCGATTCATTCTTTAACTTGCTTTTCAACTTGCTCTGGATAGTTATCGTAATCTAATGCCAATCCGACAAATTTGTCACCAACAACGGCCGATGAGTCACTAAAAGTGTATTTGCTTTTTGAAACAAATCCGACAAATTTAGGATGTTTAGATTGTAAATTTTTATACAAGCCACCTAACCCATTACAAAAAGTGAAGGCATAAATTTGACTATCACCTAAGCCAAATAAAGCGACAGTTTTATTTTTTAATTCTAATTTTTTAAAATTAAATTCTAACCAATGGTCTTGCATTTCACCAACTCCTCAGGTTGATGTGCCCATGATTAACTTATCATATAAATTAATTGCTTCAGCAGTGACATCAGCAATATTTAAAATATGTTTTTCATCGATGTTTAATTCCTTTGCAATCATTTTTGCAACTGTAAAGGTATTTCCTAGATTGCTTCCGTAAATAATTCCTGTAGCCATTTTTACAATCTTTCTTTATTTAAAATATGGTTTTCAATTCAAAAGCCAACACCGTCCTCATGCACGCCATTACAAATAAATTTCGCAGCATTTCTTGCTGATAAGTGCCCATTTTCCATGGCAACACTTCATTGTGATCATTTTAACATTTCAATATCGTTTATATTATCGCCAAAAGTTGCTGTATTCATTGGCGTTAAATCATGAATCAAGTGATCCCTAATAAATTTTAAACCAGTGACTTTTGATACCTGAAAGGGCAAAATTTGCATAACTGTATTATGAATTACTAGTTTTGCATGAAATTGTTTACATAATAATTTGATTTCATTTTGCAGCGATTGATTGATCATCGATTTTAAAAAAACAATTGTATTCACGCGATGAAATGGTAAATCTCAAGATTTGTCTTCTTCTAAAATTACGCTATTTAAAAAATCGTTTTCTGGAAAGAACATTAAATCTAAGTACACTTGTTCTTCAGCAGTTAGTCAATTTTTAGTGGTACTCATGTAAGTTGTATAGTCACTAAAGATTAAGAAAACTAATTGGCGAAAGCGGTTTGCGATTTGATTAAAGCAATAAACTAACCCTTGTGGCAAACATTCACTAAGAACTAATTTTCTACCTAAATAAACTTGGGCTCCATCTAAAGCGATAACAGGCATGGTAATTTTGTTGTGCAAAACAATGGGATAAGTTTTTTGATAAGAACGGCCTGTAGCAATCCCAAACCCAATTCTTTTTTGGTGACATTTAACAATTACTTGCTTATTTTTTGGTGAGATTTCTAATAAATTAGAAAAACTATACTTGTCGTAGTAAAACCGTTCTTTTGTTTCTTTAGGAATGATTGTTTCATCCAGGTCCGTATAAACATATTTTATTTGTTTGCTATCCATTGTTTACTTTAGTAAATTTTTGATTAATCATATTTAGTGTATCTTTTGCGTCAGATAATTTATTATATTATATGCGTACATTTTAGGCATATCTTGTTAAAATAATGGCAATGAGTTTTCAGACAATATTCAAACGAATCAGAACTTTTCTAAGGAAATTTGTTTTTGTTTTAGTAGCAACTGGTAGTGCTAGTACAATTATTATTTTGACCAGTGCTAATTATATAAGGTTAAACCAAAGTAATCAGGGACTAGTTGTTGCTCAACCCAATCGCTTAGAAACGGTTCGTACTTACGAACCAAGCCGTTTTTCTCATCTTTTAGTTGCTGATGGTGGCTATATTGTTCTTGATAATCACAAAAATACTGCAGGAATTTCCCGATTAGATAGCTTTGGTAATGTTTTATGACAACATGCCGAAGCCCCGATTGAGCGTCATGATCGTGCGATTGTTGAAGTATTACAAAATCCGATTGATCCAAGCATTTATTATTTGCTTTCAATTCCAAAAGAAATTTCAAAGCAAAATATTCATAAGTTTGATGAGAACTTGTGGTTATTGGCCACGATTACAATTATTAAGGAAAATTTAAAAAGTTCACCATCAACTGCTGTAAATTTAGTGGGTACTTTCTTTGTTAATCCGATCGCGATGATACAAAATCTTCCGCAGTCATGAAAAAAAACCGGTGACACTTCTTTTTTAAAGGGTGCTTCTGATTTATTACATAATGGGAGTTTTAGTTACAGTTATTTTACATACTTAGCCAATATCGGTAACATGGTATTTAAGAATAACACGATTTATTTATTTGGCAACGCCGGAGTCAATGAAGGGTTAAGTCTTGGTGTATACAGTTTAAATTTAACTAATTTTGTCATTAAAGCTTGACCATACGCCAAACTGATCGCAGGTTGAAGTGCAAATCCGAAAGAAAATTATTTAAATTTTCCGATCCATCAAGATCCGAACTTTCAATACATTTTTCGTGGCTCAATTGCCGGGGTTATTGTTGACCGACGCCGTTCAAATCTAGTTAATGTTGCTGGTTATTTTGCAACAGGCGAAAACAACACTATTAAAAATGATGGCTTAGTTACCCCGACGATTTCCAATCCTGTTACCAGTGCAGATTCGGGCTTGATTGGCCAGTTTCAAATCGATTTAGCAGTGCTTGATAGTTTACATAGCAACGATGGTGAGGATGATATTGAAATGTACCAAAACGTTTCTAATTCCCAAACACTTAATTTTGGCAGTAAATCTTATCTTCAAACCAATCAGATGACTCGTAATTTATTTAGTAAAACAGTTAATCGATTTAGTTCTGAAAATGTGAGTAATTATCTCAGGGTTTCCCGAGTTAAAAACGCGATGCAGTTTCTCAACCAATTAGTGATTTTTGAACAAGATAGTTACTTATTATATGATGATATTAATTTAACTGATCAACCATACCAATGAGCCAATTTTAAAGGATTATTTACATGGTCACAAAACAAATTAATTAGCGTTTGATCCAATTCTAATTTTGAAAATAGTTTTCAATTTTTATTTTATGACTTTAATCGTCCTGAACCTTTAACCGATTTAACTTTGTTTAGTTCATTACCTGAACTTAACGTGGTTTTAAAAGCCAAAGCAACTAACCACTTATTTTTACAAAACGCTGCGAAAAATACCAATTATGAGGGCTTGAGCCGCGTTTTTGTTAATGTTAGAAACGTCCAAAACCCCATTTTGGAAGATCGAAGTTTTACAAATCCGCTTAAGGTTAGAGATCAATATTTAGGCCATGCAAGTGTTCGTGATATTACTAATGCTCCGATTTTGCAAAATATTGTTCGCGATCTTATTGAAGAAAGAAACGGGGCTTTTTTTGTTAAAAAACAATACATTCGTGACTTTATTAATTATTTACCGCCAGATCGCAGATTAAACCCCTTACCAGAGATTGATTTACCAGTAGTGACGTATGATAGTGCCAACCAATTTATTACATTTAATACTTCGGTAATTAACCCGTTAACAAATTTGCCAACTGCCATTCCTGGCTTAAGCACAACATCAACGATTGCTGGTTTTAACACCACCCCTGTTTACATTTGAATTACTGTTGTCATCAGCGTGATTATTGCTTGCTTATTAATTGTTATCATTGGTTTTTCTTCATGGTATATTCAATATACAAAGCGATTGAAAAAACGCTCAAATGTTTTAGTTAAATTGAAAAATAAAAAATATGTGAATCAACCCTTAAGTAAAAAAGAATTAGCTTTAATTGAAACCGATCAAATGTACCAAAAATATGTTAATTCAATGAAACAGAAAAAAGCCGAGATCATTAAACGGTCCAAACAACCCTATTATATCGAAGATCATGAAGATTACCAAAAGTGAGTTGATGATATTGAAGACCTTTTTCTTTACGATGATTTTGATGATGAAACTTCTAAAAAAAATTACCGCTTACCACAGCCTGTAGAAATTTTGGAAATTGACCACCGTAAACACCCCGATCGCCAAGTTGTTAAAGTTCATAAAAACAACCGAAAAGGTTAATTGCAAATATTATGGCCACTAAATTAATTGTCGGATTAGGTAATCCTGGCGAACAGTATGCGAAAACGAGACACAATGCTGGTTTTATGGTTTTAGACCAACTAGTTAAAACCTTAAACCTGAATTTTAATGAAAATAACTTTTCTGGCACTTTTTGTAAAACCACGATTAACCAACAACCGGTTTTTTTTGCTAAACCACTAACGTATATGAATCTTTCTGGTGACTTTGTCCGGAGTTTTTGTGATTTTTACAAAATTTGATCGCAACACATTTTAGTAGTACATGATGAATTAGCTTTCCAAATCGGTCATTATCGCCTTAAAGCTCGTGGCTCAGGCGGTGGTCATAACGGAATGCAAAATATCATTAACCGGATGGGTACTGAAAAAATTAAACGACTTCGGATTGGGATCAATAACCAGACACGTTTTGATATTGCTAAATACGTTTTAAATAATTTTTTACCGGAAGAACAAATTAAACTAGACACCGTGATTGCTAATGCTACCATTGCCTGCTATGAATTTATTAACTGTGAATCATTTGATCTTTTAATGAATAAATTTAATAATAATTAAATGAAAAAAAAATATTTAATTGCTGTTTCAGGTGGTCCAGACTCGATGGCACTGTTAGATTTATATAAAAATGCGATTGCTGCCGTCTTGCACGTTAATTACCAAAAACGTTCTAGTGCATTAAATGATCAAATGATTGTTGAAAATTATTGCCATAAAAACAATTTAAAATTTTTTGTTAGATTTTATGAACCCAAGTTAACTTATTTTCAGTTGACTAATAACTTTCAAACTGATGCTCGTCATTTTCGTTATGAGTTTTTTAACAAAATTGGTAAAGCGATCAATATCAATAATTTGCTAGTCGCACATCATCTTGATGATTTTGTTGAAACCGCGTACATGCAATTGCAACGGAAAAGTCAAACATTATTTCTTGGGATCCAAGAACTAACAAAAATTTTAGATTTAAATGTTTTTCGACCGTTACTTAAATATCGTAAAAAAAGCTTAGTTAATTATTGTATAAAAAATGATATTGCTTTTGGCGTTGATGAAACTAACGAACATTTTTTTTACGAACGGAATTTAGTTAGATCCATTATTAAAAAATGAACATCAAAGCAATTTCATGATTTTTTAAGTCAAGTCAAAAATTATAATCAAAAAAATGCGAGCTTAAAAAACCATCTTGGCCATTTGTTTGTTCACTGACAACAAAAAAAGCATGATGTTCGCTTTTACCAGCAACTTAGACCATCTTGAAAATTACATTTGTTGTATGCTTATTTGCTGTCATTAAATCTTTATATTAATCGTGGTAAACTAAAAATGATTGATCAATTTATTAATAATCATCATCCTAACAAAAATTTACGAATTGGTAATAACATTTACCTATCGATAATTGGCAATCAATTAGTTATTAAAAAACCTCTTGGCTAGTGTGTCAGCAACACCACAATTATCGTTAGTGTGTTTGGTAATATATCTAGCTACTAACTTGGCACTAGTTCGAGCATTTTTCATCGCGTATCCAAAACGCACTTTTTCTAACATTTGCATATCATTTTGACCATCACCAAACGCGATTGTACTATCGGCTTGAATCCCGTAATAACTCGATAGAAAATCAACAGCATTGCCCTTATTAGCGTAGCGTGAATTGATTTCAATAATGTTTCCTGAATTTGGTAATGACCAGTTTCGTACTACAAAAGTGTTAAAAGTTTCTTTGATGTAATAAGTGACTTCGTCAATGCATTTTTGGTCACGAATTTGCAATAACATTGCGTTCGGATCATAACGCATTTTTAGCAATTGTTGTTTCCCAAAAAATATGCCTTGATCATCATTCATGACAACATGGAACCATTCATTAAATTCTTTTACTTCATGGTCGATTGCTGGTTTATTTAGAATGTAAGTTCCGGACCGATTCTCGACAATAATATTATCGATCCGGTTCATGATCTTTTTTTCTAATAATAAACTTTTTACTAAACTTTTTTGGAACACAATATTAATTGGTAAAAAGTATTCGTCATAAGGATGCCAAATGTATGATCCATTTAGATTAACAATAACTGTTTTTAAACCTAATTGTTTATAAATGTGTTCTGCCCCACGTCACGGACGTCCGGTTGCTAAGCAAAAAATATGCCCTTTATCTGTTATTTTTTTAACAACATCAATCGTGTATTGGTCCAAGGTGCCATTTTGATTTAATAAAGTTCCATCAAGATCACTTACAATTAACATTTTGCGCTGGTGGTATTCCCAATTTGCTGTTAATAATTCTTTTTTATTAGATTTTTTTAAAGCCGATGTGTTCATATACTTTTTTTAAGGTTTTTTGTGCGATAGCCTGTGCTCTTTTATTGGCTACTTCGATTTGTTCTTTAATCTTGTTGGTTGCATCATATTCTTCTTTTCATAATCGCATTAATTGTAAACGATGATTAATGATCGTGAATAAATCTTCCTTGAAAAAAGCATAATTTTTATCTAAGTATTTTTTTTCAATGTCTGTCATCTGAATTTTTTCACTAGTATAAAATAACGTTTTTCTTAAATTTGTTAAACTGTTTTCGTTAATTAAAACAAAATAAATTGTTAGTAAGTTAGACACCTCTGGTTGCAGTTTTTGGTTGTAACAAACCTTATTCAAACTATCTGTTTTAGCACTTTTAATTTTAAGTTTTAAACTTTCAGAAGTTTCATCCAAAAAAATGACCCCTTTATGATTTTTGGAAGATTTTGACATTTTTTTTATCGGGTCAACTAAATCCATGATTCTCGCTCCAACTGTGGGAATTAATGGTTCAGGGATTTTAAAAATGTTGCCATATTTCGCATTCATTCTTAGTGCCAGATCACGGGCTAGTTCAATGTGTTGCTTTTGATCAGCACCAACAATAACATCATCAGGTTCATACAATAAAATATCAGCAGCCATTAGGGTGGGATAAGTTAACAATCCGGTCGGAATTTTCACAGTACTGTTGCTTTGTTTGAACCCATCTTTAATTTTTGTTTTAAATTGGGTCATTCGTTCCAATTCGCCTAAAGTTGAATGACACAATAAAATATGTGCCAAAGTGGCGTGTTCGTAAATTTCACTTTGTAAAAAAATGTTAGTTGTTACTGGATTTAAACCTGCTGATAAGCATGCTAGCATTACTTCCTTGCGATTTTGTGCTAAGATAACTGGATCAAAATCAACGGTAATTGAGTGCAAATCAGCCACAAAGACAAATAGTTCGTGATCATCTTGCATTTTTACGAGATTGGTTAATGAACCTAAATAATTACCTAAATGCAATCTGCCACTGGGTTGAATGCCTGACAAAATCCGTCTTGTTTTCATTTGCTTTTTCACTTTTCAAAAAAATCATTAAGTTTATGCGTTATTTGTGCATCAATTATAATATAATTGATTAACTATTAAGGGAGAAAATATGGATAATAAAATCGACATTTCTCATGAAGTGACCCCAGAAGAAAAAGAGGCCGATGCGGGTAAAACCCTATTATTGATAACTGCTAGTTGTTCTAGTTGCGTTCGTGCTAAAAAGTTTTTTACTGATAACAATATCCCGTTTGTTGAAGAAAATTTTTATTCAGAACCAATTACTGAAAAACATTTTAAGGATATTTTATCATTGACCGAAAACGGGGTATATGACATCATTTCCCAACGCAGTAAGTTTTTATCAACAAATAAAATTAATATTGACGAATTAAAAGTGTCTGAATTGATTAGTTTGATTCAAGAACACCCATCGATTGTTAAGCGTCCGATTATATTGCAATATGATCGCTCGGGCTTGCCAAAACGGTTAATGATCGGGTACAACCGTCAGGACATTAAAGTTTTCTGTCGGCCAATCAAAGATATCGAAGTGCACCTTTCAGATTTACCAAGTGATGATTGTACTGATGGCCACCACACTCATGAGCTTTACGGTGATCCAGTTGAACATACAATTAATATTGATCCGATCGAACCATCTGAACCAACTCCTTCTTCAAAACCACAAAAAACTAAAAAAATTTAATTAAAAAATGACATGTGCTCGTAAATCTACCTACAAAATCATCGCAAGTCCTTCGCCCAAAGCACAAGCTGTTAAAAAATTATTAGCCGATCATTTCCGAAATTGAACAGAGATTACCAGTAATAACCCCGAATACTTATTTATTATTGGTGGCGATGGTACTTTTATTAAAGAAGCGGTTATTCACAACCAACCTGGCGTTAAAATTATTGGCATTAATGGTGGTACTTTAGGATTTTATGCAGCATTTGGCGATGACCAAATTGATTTATTGTGCGATAAGATCGACCAAAAAGATTTTCGTAAAATTAAATTTTTAGATATCCAAATGGACATGGTTCAAGCTACGGCTGTTAATGAACTATCGGTTGTTAGTAGTACCGCATTTCCTTTAAATATTTATTTCAACGGGATTTTTTATGAAAAATTTCGTGGTACTGGCGTTTTAGTAGGAACAAGAACCGGGTCCACAGGATTTGTGAAATCTGCCCGTGGTGCGGTTGTTTTTCCTGGTGTTGACTGCATTGAGTTTGTGGAATTAGATCCTTTACTTCATGTCGGTTTTATTACGATTCAAGCTCCAATCATTTTACCAAGTGATACACTAATTACCATTAAACCAGCCCAAGAATACGTTCAAAACACCAATTGTCCTAGAGTTTATGCGGACGGTAATTTACTAAATCCTAATTTTTGTATTGGGGAAATTAATATTCAAGCCAAGTCAACAAATGCGGAGTTTTTACTACCTAATGATCATAATGGATTTATTAAAAAATTACAATCAACCTTTATTAAGGGATAATTATTATGGGCAAGTTTAAGCTGATTTTAGGTTATATTTTTACTTTTGGAATTTTATACATCGTTTTAAGACGACGCTTAAAAAAACATGTTGCTAGTAAAAATAAACAATTAACAGTTTCGACTAAAATCCCTTTTATAATCGGTGATTTGCTTGCTGCTTTAGGAACTAAAGAAAATATTATCAATTATAATAGTACGATTACTACCTTAAAAGTTGAAGTTAAGTCAAAATCTGCTGTTAATATCGATCATCTCAAAAAACTTGGTACCAAAGGGGTGATGTGGGGCAATAATCAATCATTAATTCTTGTGATTGGCGATTTTGCTCCAACAGTTGTGAAGGAATTAGACGCTGTATTAACATAAAAACTTATGAAGATCCTAGTAAATAATAAAAAGGCTTATTTTAAATACGATGTGAAATTAACTTATGAGGCAGGAATTTGCTTAACAGGAAGCGAAGTGAAGTCGTTAAGTTTAGCTCATGGGAACATTGAAGAAGCATTCATTATTATTAAAAAAAAGGAAATGTTTTTATTAAACATGAATATTCCTAAATACAAATTTAATACTTTAAAAAACCATGATGAATCAAGAACCCGAAAATTATTAATGCACCGTCATGAAATTATTAAAATCGAACTTTTGAAAAAACAGGAAAAATTAACACTTTTTCCCATCAGCGTTTATTGATCTAAAGGACATATTAAAGTCAAAGTTGGTTTAGGTCGCGGCAAGAAAAAACATGATAAACGCCAAACCCTAAAACTACGCGATGATTTAAGAAAAATGAAGGAGTACCATTATTAGCAATGGCACAAACTTTACTAGCAAAAAGCCATTTTCAAGAAACTTTTAGTGATTACCAAAAACGGATTTGAAGTAATTTAGATGCTTTAAGATATCACCGACATTATTTAAAATCATACCGTTTTTTGTTGAATACTCTTGTTACACTAACTTTTTTATTGTTATCGCTTAGTTTTAGTTCGGCAATTTTATTAGCCATAACTTTTTTTAATTTTGGAGTTAACATTTTCGGTTCATATAATCGTCCGTTAACCATTAATTTGAGTAATATTAAGATTTTTACCTATATTTGCGTGGCGATTGGCATCATTATTTTGCTTCTTTTTGCCGCATTATTCAAAGTTTACAAAAAAGATACTTATACGCCAATAAAAAGTATTCACACCCGTTTTGTTTACTTATTTGTAATTGGCTTACTTTTTTCAGGATTAAGTGCAATCATTATTAGCGTTGGCATTCCTGAATATAGTCGCTACCAAACGTTATTAAACGATTGGTCCGCACAGTTTTTTAGCCAAAAAAATATTTCGATCCCATTAAGTGTGATTCCCATAATTGTAAATGCAGTTTTAATTAATGGGGTTCCAGCCATTCTTTCCATGTTTTTGTTAGGAACAATTTTTTGGTTTTTAGTTAGTTCAAGAATGAGTTATACCTTAGGTTTTTTAATTACCCTAACAAAAACAATTCAAACTAAATTAATAGATGAGAGTTTTGATGAAAATCTTTTGGAGAATGATGAATCACCAATTATTACTGAAGATTTAGGTAATAATACAAGCACGCAACTTAATCATTCTACTATTGAATTACAAGCAGCAACAGCCCCCTTTTTCGTGTTAGAACAAACCCAATTAATTGAAGAAAAAAAATTAGAACTTTTGTTCCAACTTGAATACCAAATTTCTGATAATGCTTACTTTGTTGAAAATTTCAATGTTTACCAAACACTAAAAGATGAACCGAAAACAACTAAAAAAATATTGAGTGAAAAAATTCAAAAAAAATATCCGAATTTAAGCGATATTCAAGAAATGTTTAACAAGTTGATTGTTACTTACGATTTAAGTTAATTATTCTTTGTCTTCATCATTTTCATATTCATCTTGAGTTTCGATTAAAATCGCCTTTCTTGTATAATGAACGGCTAAAATTGCGAACACAAACACAATTAAAGTCATGATCCATCACAGGTATAGTGATATGGTATAGATGCTATCGTGCTGTAACACAAAAGTACTTAAAATCAAAATCACATTAACAACAAGTAAAAATAAAATAAATACCGAAAACAAGGGATAATAAATCTTAATTACGGTAACATAACTTAAGCCAATGAGATTTTTAAAAGTCGCTAGTGCAATTGCGATCACACTTAAAATGATGCAAACTCCTAAAAATAATAAATATAAAGAAATAAACCGATCAACCATTTTGTAGCGACTTTTTTTATCGGGAATAAAAACTACTTCTTGACTAATTGCAGAACCAACGTTATTGAGTTCTTGTTCGATTAAAATTGTTGTTTTTTTATTTGCCATTTTTGTTTAGTTGTTCACACTGTTTAGTTTGCCGTATTTTAAGTTTTTGATCTTCTTTTTTCTGTCACATCCTATGCCAAGCACGCCAGGTGGTTTTGAATCCGCAATAATTAAAAAACCAAATAATTGAACCAAAAACAATAAATGTTACATACAAGGGCGGAAACCATAACCAGGTGTTTGGATTATATTTTGTTTGCGTAAAATCACCATAAGTACTGTATGAAATTTTACCATTATCTTGAAAACCACTCCAGGGAATATAAATTAAATAAATCATATAAATTGTTGGATATAAAAGCCCAAAAAATAAAAATAAAAAATAGTTCTTTGTAACCCGTTTGTGAGCTAACATCATTTTGGTAATGCCAAATGTGACAAATAAAATTGGATTAATTAAATGCAAGAAAATTGTGGATGTTGCTAAAAATATTGCAAGCGGTGATTGATCTTTAGGAATATAAGCAATGTGGTTTGGTAACGAGCTTGTTTTTGAGACAACATTGAAATCAACATTTATTGTTTTAATATGACCAGTGGCTTGCAAGATCACAAAGGTATTAAAGTACAATCCGGTGATGAAGATGTAAGTTGTAACCCATACCAAATACGAATTCGTGCGGAAAAAAGCATGTTTTGGTTTTAAAAATCATAACCACACAAAAATTGAAACTAAACTGTTACTTTGGTGGGTTCATGTATCCAAGTTCGAGAACCATAAAAATGCCGCATTTTGGTGCATCATGGCTGATGTAATGCCAGTCGCTATAATGAAAAAGGGAATGCATGCATTGACTGGCAATAACATTAAATGTAACCAATCATAAGCCCGATACACTTTAAAATTAAAGTATTTAGAAGAAATACTTTTTAACTTTAATCAATTATTTTTCCAAGCAACTTGGTAAATCATCAGGCTATTTTTGGGTTTCATTGGTATCAAACATGAACGATGTGCAAAAATATTTACATTAATCCTACAATATTTTAAAGTGATATGTATAATAATTGCAATCATAAAATTAGTCTTGCAAATAAAACCATTTTTCAATGAATAATACCGATTTTAGTGTTCTAACACCAGCGATTGTTGAGCAAGTTGGTTCTGGGTCGAAAATTTTCTCCAAACGAAACATCGCGTTTCTAATCATTTTTTTTATTGTCGTTGTCGTTGTTGGCGTGCTGACTTCAATCTTTTTTTTAGGTATTAATTTTCAAACCATTAGTAAATTGCAACAACAGCCTTTATCGCTTGAAAAATCACCCTTTTTGATTGGTTTGATTTTTTCAATGTTGTATTATTGAATGTGAAACATTATCACCATTTGGTTTAATTCGCGTGCTTACGGGGTGAAGGCTTCCTTTTGGGACTGATTAATTTTTGGAATTACAAGTGTTTTCATTACAGGCATTACTCCATTTTCATTAGGAAATGAACCGTACCGGATTTATTGATTAACTAGGCACGGCTTAACAAGTCGTAATGCCTTATTGGTAGTTTCATCAACAAGTGTATATTGAACGCTTGTTCAAATCATTGTGACTTGACCATCATTTATTATTGTTTCCACCCATTACCAGCAAATTGCTAGTTCACAACAAGGGATTATTGCTTACTGATTTAGTTTGATTGGTATGTTAATGGACATTACGGTTTTCTTAATTTTCTTTACCGTTTCATACAGCCGCCGCGTGCACGTGTTTTTAGGACGGATTTTAAATAAAATCTTAAAACTGTTAAAACGACCTTATAAAACAGTTGAACAATTGTATGATGAATACCAAACTCAAGCTTCATTTAAAACTGCTTATATTGCCGAAATGAAACGTTGAAAGCATGTCATTTTTCAATTAATTGGGGTTACTGGTTTAGCAATTATTAATTATTTTTCTGTTTATTTTGCAATCCAATTATTAAATACTCCTATTATTAGTACTTACGATGTGCAAACAATCTTTAATATTGCAAATGTTGCGATTTCAGCGAATAATTTTGTGCCAATTCCAGGCGGCGAAGGTACCATCCAAATTGTGTTACGTGAGTTCCTTTTGGCATGAAATAGTGGGCTTGATCTGTCCGCGGTTGAACGCGGTCAATTACAAACAGGAATCAATACCTCCATTTTTGTGTGGCGGGCCTTTAATTTTTATTTACTAACAACGTTAGGACTGCTTTTTTTTCCGATCGTTTTATACCAACACTTTATGCATGTAAAAAATAAAAATATTAATTCTCAAAATGTAAAATTAGGTAGTATACTTAACCAAAGTTTCGATAAAAATAATCCCAATGCAACTGTAAAAACTGTAAAGGAAGAATAATTATGCGTGTAATTTGTTTTGATGTTGAAGCACAATCGGCTGAATTATTTAATCAAGCCAATAAACATGATTTTGATTTAATGTTTACTGATTCAGAATTAAATGCATCAACAGTGTATGCGTGCGAAAATTACGACGTAATTGTTTTACTATCAAGAAATTATAAAATTGATAATGTTGTTTTCCAAGCATTAAAACGTTTTGGTGTAAGTTTGATTGTCACAACCCCCAGTTCGATTCAAAATCTTAACGTTAAGGCCTTTGCTTCGGCCCAAATCCATGTTGCTAAAGTTGATCTAGCAGTTAATCCGAAGCGGATTTTAAATAGTTTACACGCGATTTTTGATTTTATTGGTCGTCAACATCATGATCGTAATGATGAAACCAAATTAATTTTTGAAAACCAAGACTTTTCTAAAAATCAACCAATTGGTTTTATTGGTTTAGATGGTTTTGCCCAAATGTTGGCTTCACAGTTAAATTCACTAGGTTTTGGTAATTTACTTTATTATGATGAGATTGATTGGTCGATTAGTTATGAATACCTTAAAAAAGTCAAATTTGATGAATTGGTAAAAGTAAGTAAAATCATTTGTTTTCAACCCGAAAATTATGAAAATACTTTGATTTTGGATGATAATTTTTATAATAAATTAAAAAACCAACCGTTTTTAATTAATAATGCTAGTTTACGTTATGAACAACCAGTTGCTTTGCAATCAGCATACAAAAAGCGTAAAATTGCTGGTTATGTTCGCAACTTTATTAGTAATTCACGCCATGAAGCAAAAATCATTAATACAAACAAGCAAGTGATGCCGTGAGTTGTTAATAAAAGTAGTTTAGAATTTGATTCGATTGAATCATTACGGTCGACCATTGAACAAGTTTTAGAAGCAATCTTTGAATTTGGTACATCTGCTCGTACCCGATTAATTATTAGTTAAACAATAAAGGTTGATTCACATAATATAGTATTTTTGTTTAAAAGAATGATAATTAAAGGTTATTAACTCAATTCTTACATTAAGAAACTTCTAATTACTTTTAGTTTTTATTAAATCACCACAATAAATAACAAGATAATGGAATATTAAAATTTGTTATAGATATTCGTAAAGCAAAAAAATTCGCGGATTATAAACAAAGTCTTTCTAGAATTTTTGTTAATCTAAAGCGTTTAATTTTTTAGTTAATTCGCTAGCATCAAGATAATTACCAAATTTGTTCATATAGTTTGTTCTTTAATAAAATACAGAATTTAAATAAAACACCTAAAAGAAATAACCAATGTTGCATAAATAAAAAATAAAACCATGCACTTTTTATTTGTGCATGGTTTTAATAATTTGTATGTTATTTTATTTATTTATTTTGAAAAGGATTGTTTGCATCAAAAGTAGTGATTACTGCTCGTGATAGAAGGTAATTTAATTCTGCAAACACATTTCGATTAGGTAATTTATTGTCACCTTGACCATCAATACTTGCAAGTTTTCCGAACTGATTTTCACCGTTAGAGTTGATTGTGGCTGCTATTTGGTTTTGAGTTGCTGCTGATTCTTCCTGATCAATTATTAGCACATGATGGTAACCACGTCCACCTAAAACTAGTTGTTCTCCGGTTCATGAAGTTTTCGATTCATCACCTGTTTTTTCTGGATTAAAGGAAATTCAGTTAATGTTTTGATTTCTTGCAGGATCACCATAAGCGTGTTCGACTGTTAATGCATGTTTTACTAAATTTTTAAACTTATTAACTTGTTTGTATTTAACAACTGCTTGCAAAAAGTAAATCATTTCTTTAGTAGTTGTAATCCCTGGGATTGCTAATTTCAGATTTTTTGTTCCATTAATTTCTCTTGAAACTACTTTAATATTTCTGAATGCTTCTGGAAACATATCGTCACCAAGATCAAATTTATAATCTGGGATAACTGGCGTGAATTTGCTGTTTTTATCAGATGACTCATGGTATTGGTTTGTTCGATTAAAACTTGTAAATAACGGTTTATGCAAGAAATGGAAAAATTCTTTTTCAATTGCTTTTAGATCTTTAAACTTATGAACATAATAAACTTCACCTGAATTGCTGCTGTTGCCACTAACACTACTTACTAATGTGAAATTGTTTTGATCAGAACCTAAATTTCCAATACCACCACCAGATAAAACTAAATTATATCCGTTTTCGGAGTATGTTTGGTTAATGGTGTCTTGAAACTTTGCATTTTCTGCAAAGGTTTTTTCGGGATTAAAACTAATGTAGTTAATTGCAGCTTTGTTATAAAAGGAATCAGCTTCAAATTTCTTAGTAATTTTTTCAGCAAACTGTCTGATTAAATTGTAATGAGTTAATGCTTGAAAAAATTCAATAACTTCATTACGAGTTTTTAATTTTTGCTTAGTTGTTTCATTGACAATTTCCACAGAAACATTAGTAACATTTTTGATTACTGAAGTAGAAGCTTCATTTCTAACAGCCCGTTTTAAATTTAAATTGTAATAATCTAGTACTAATTTATTTGTTTTATTTTCTGGTTGTTGTGATTGGCGTTTGGCAAATCCTGAAATCGTCACTTGTTTTCCAACCGCATTAGGATTGGTGTGAGTTGACCCGTCGACATTGTAGAAAACTGTTCGTGCTTGTGCAACTTTTTTTTGGATCACAACTCATAAGTTAATTGTTGCTGTATTATCATCGCCAACAACGGTAACAAACCGGTAACTAAATGGGTTTGTTAAGGTAGGCAGCTTCGCCTTAGCAATTTTACTAAAGGTTGCAACATTATTACTTTCGTTTGCGTTTTTAATTTCAAGTGCCTTTTGACTTGCTAAAAACTTATCGGACACCGAAGTACTTACACTTGAAATTTGAGTATATAAGTCGCTAACCATCTTTGTTTCGTTCTGACCAGTTTGTTGATTATTTTCTTCTGATTGAGTTTTGTTATTGTTTCCTTCAGGTTTATTTTGCTTTTGTTCGGTTTGTTTATTGTTTATTTCAGGTTTGGCTTGATTCTTTTCTTCAGGTTTAACCTGTTTATTATTTTCTTCAGGCTTTGTTTGGTTGTTCTTTCCTTCTGATTCAGTTTGTTTATTGTTTTCTTCAGGTTTTGTTTGGTTATTATTTGATCCGCTAGGTAGTGTTTCAGTGCTACCTTGATTGCCTTGGGTTACATTTCCAGGAGTGCTGCAAGCTGATGCAATTCCACTAATCAACGGAATTGATAAAACAAATCCAATAAATAAAATTCTTTTCTTTAGTTTAAGCATATTACATCTCTCCTAAATGGATAGTGGTAGAAATTATACTTCTTTTTAAATTAAATGGTTTAAATCGAAATTAGTTAAAAAATCATTAATCTAATAAATGTAACTAATTTAATGGTTTTTTAACATGTATACAATCTTGTAGAATGACATCATTAAATCTATAGAATTTCAAGAAATAAAAGACTATTTTTGGATTTTTAACTACAAAAAAATAATAATTCTTATCTGTTCATCAATTAATTTACTCTAATTAATTAAAAAGACTTAAAACATTTAATTAATTTTCGAGATTTTAAAAATTTAAATTTATTTTTAACAAGACTTTATTGAGAATCACATCTGTAATTTCTAAATATAAATTTAACTAATACAATTTTTAAATAAACTAATCGAACCGCTAACAATCTAAGCAAACGTTACATATTTAGAACAAATAAATGACCTATACGATTTTTAATTGTTGTAGTAGTTGGAGATTATTTTATTTTCGTTAGATTTTTATATATCAATAAAAAGCTCTAAAAAACTAAATTACCATAGTTTGCTAAAAATACATTAATTTGATATTGAAGAAATTGACACAAATTGCCGATATCAAAGCCTTAAAGCAAACGCAACAGCAAATATTAGTAAATATTTTAATTTTAATCAAGTTAGATTAATTGAAATTAAAGAAAAATATTTTGTGAGAGGACAGAGAATAATTTAAGTTCTTTAGTAATAAACTAAACAATGCTATCAATACTTCGCGATCATATTTACTAAGTGTAATATAACCTTTTTAAAAATGCCTTATCATATCAAGTTAAACAAGTCTCTGATCTTATATAAAAAGAACCTGGTTAATCTTAATAAGATTTTTGATTTTTGAAATCCAAAAACAAAGGAAGATAACTTGTATTATATTCACTTTCCACATACGTTGTTATCTTTAGTTGTGAATTCAAATCAGTAATTAAATTGCAAAATCTTATTACTCACATCTTTCATACTTATAATGGTAAAAAAAATTTTATTTTAGTGAATTTATTAAACTAACTTATCTTTTTAATCGACTTAAAGAAAAAAGTTTAAAGAAAGATTAATAAGAAGAAATCAATAAACTTCTAGATGATGAAGAAGTTCAAAACAAAAAAGGAATTTACTGGTAGTTTTTGATAAGAACGAAAGCCATTTAAATTTAGGACAGTTTAAAAAAGAGCATAAAATAACTGTTTACAAAAAAGAACGGAATATGTAAGGCGAGTCAAAAAGAAGGGCTCGAAAAGATCAAATACGACTATCAAGAATTGAAGGCGATCACATAATTCCGTGAAGCCAAGGTGGCAAACAGAAATTAATAATTTACAAATGTTGTGCATCGAACATAATAGAAGAAAAAAAGTGATAAATAGTTTTATCGTCTAAAATAACTAGATAATCGTCAAAATAAGAAATAAAAATGGATAACCAACTTAGTTGCTGATTATCCATTATTTTTTTCTTTAAAAAACTAAACTTTACTAGATATGTAAGGTAAAAAGAAAATAATCATTAAAATGTGGTAATTCAATTTAAAGTAATAATTTATTTCTCATTAAATGACTTGAAAGATTAATTTCATTTTTCGAATTATCAATACTTGCCAAACAAAACTCGGCTTTTAATCACGCAGAACCCAATTTTATTTCAGATTTATGTATTTGAATGCAACCTATTTCTTGGCTTTAATTGAAGGGGTTGTATTCAATGTTTTACTTTCTTTAGTATATCCTTCAACATCAACATCTTTTCCAAATTTATAAAGAAGTCCTTGCTTTCCAAAATCATCAAGATCCTTAGGTGATCCATCTGTATCATAAATTTTTTCATTTTTAAGTAGACTGAATTTAAAAGTTATTAAACCTAAAGAAGCATTTAAGTTAGCAGAAATTTTTAATTGAAAGGTGTCTGGAGCAGTTAAATCAGATGGTAGATGTTGACTTGTTTCTTTAATTTCTTCATTGATGAATTTAATCTGTTCAGCAATAGGTGAAGATTTAACTTTTTCTCTAAATTGGTCACCAACATCTTTGGCTTTTTTGGTTGTATTTTTAGTTTGGACTTTAGTATGATTTATTTTTTTATAAAATGCTAAGACTGCTTGTTTGTCTTTTTCTAACTCGGCCTGTTTGTTATCTGCCTCTCCAGGTTGAGTTTGATTATTATTTCCCCCAGGTTTATTTTGTTCGCCCGGTAGAGACTCATTTGTGCCTTGATTTCTTTGGCCGCCAGTTCCAGCGGTGCTACAAGCAGATGCAATTCCACCAATTAACGGAATTGCTAAAGAAAATCCAATGAGTAATATATTTTTCTTGAGTTTAAGCATATTGCATGCCTCCTAGATGTATTAGCATTAATAATTATATTCCTTTTAAAAAAATAGATAAAATTGTAACAGTTGAAAAATCATTAATTCCGTAAATCCGTAAATTAGAAAAATAAAATCCTAATTTAGCATGCAAATTAATGCTCTAAGGGTTGTCCCTTCATGCAGGTAAGTTTTCGAAAATTTAAGCATTATTTTTGGCAAAGTTTCATTCAAAAAGATGCCATTAATTTCTAAACGTCAATTTTGCATTAATAAAAGTTAGATAAGTTAATAGATCACTATGAAACAATGTAAGTACCAACACATTCAAAACAATTATTTTAAGTGCAACTGCATTATTTTTAATTGCTGCAGCACTTCTTCATAGTTATTTTCTTTTCAGCAGATTTTTAAAAAAAACCAATATTAATAGAGACTGCATACAAAATTGCCATTTGTTTCGGATATATTTTAAATTTATAATCGATAAAATAACACGAAATTAAGAAGAAAAAGCAGTGCAATAATGCAAACTTAAATATTACTACACATTTTAGTGATGATTTGATTAATTGAAATCAATCAAATGTAAATAAATAACTAAAACAACTCAAGTTCTTTATTAAGAAACTAAAGTTATACAAAATAACAATTCAGAATTTTGGTAGTAAGTAACATTTTTTGCTTCCAAACATATATTATTTACAAAAGTTAAACAAATTCTTATTTTGAATAAAAGGAATCTTTTTAAATCAAAAAATTTTATTTACTTAATTTCAAAATAAAAAGTTAGATAGCATGTATTACATATGATCACCTTATCGCACATTCTTTAACTATAACTTCATTCAGTACTAAGTTAGAAAGTTTTATTATTGATGGCGAAATGTGAATAACTGTAAAAAACTAGATTTAGTAAATTGATTAAACAAATTTATTTTTTTTAATTGATTAAAAAAGGCGGGACAAAAATTAATGGATAAAGTGCATCATAAGTACGATACGAAAAATCAAATACAATTGTCAAGAAATAGAAGACGACCACATTATTCCGTGAAATCAAGGCAAAAAACAGAAATTAGTAATTTACAAATGTTGTGCATCGAACATAATAAAAGAAAAAAAGTGATAAATAGTTTTATCATCAAAACAAGAAATAAAAATGGATAACCAACTTAGTCGTTGATTATCCGTTGTTTTATTTTATTATTCAAAAATTAAACTTTTACTAGGAATATGCAAAGCAAAAAGATAATAATCACTAAAATATTTTAATTCAAATTTTACGTAATAATTTATTTCTCATCAAATGACTTGGAAAATTAATCGCTTTTTCAAAATTATCTAATGATAATTGCCATAAACAAAACTAGATTTTTAATTACACATCACCCAAAATTTTTATTTCAGATTTATGTATTTGAATATACCCTATTTTTTGGCTTTATTAGTGCTGGTTGAAGGGACAGTATTCAATGATTGAGTTTCTTTAGTATACCCTGTAACTTCAACATCTTTTCCAAATCGATAAGTAAGTCCTTGTTTTTCAAACTCATCAAAATCCTTAGGTAATCCATTTGTATCATAACTTTTTCCATTTTTAAGTAGAGTAAACTTAAAAGTTATTTTACCTAAAGAGACATTAAAATTAGCAGTAATCTTTAATTCAAAAGTTTGTGGAGCAGTTAAATCAGGTGGTAAATGTTCACTGGTTTCTATTATTTGTTCATTAATGAATTTAATCTGTTCAGTAATAGGTGAAGATTTAGCTTTTTCTTTAAATTCAGCCCCAACTTCTCTAGCTTTTTTACTGTTATTTTTTGTTTGAACTCTAGTATAAGTTATTTTTTGATAAAACGCTAAAACAGCCTGCTTGTCTTTTTCTAATTCAGCCTGTTTGTTTCCTTCGCCAGGGTTATTTTGGTTATTGTTCCCACCAGGGTTATTTTGCCCACCAGGTAGAGGTTCATTTGTACCTTGATTGCTTTGACTGCCATTTCTAGCGGTACTACAAGCAGATGCAATTCCACCAATTAACGGAATTGCTAAAGAAAATCCAATGAGTAATATTTTTTTCTTGAGTTTAAGCATATTGCATCCCTCCTAAATATATTGGTGCCAAAAATTATATTCCTTTAAAAAAAAGGTTAAATGCGTAACAGTTGAAAATGATGAATTGCAGAAATTAAAAAACTTACATGCTTACTTAATACACAAATAACGTTGTAAGTTAAATTGCTTTGGATAGGTAAAGTTTAAAAATTAAATGCTACTTTTGGTAAAGTTTTCCATGAAAATAATCTGGTTATTGATAAATAGTATTTGCATTAATACAAATGAAAAAATCTAATCAAAAACTATGAAACAGCTAAACATCGGACATACTTAGAACAATTAGAAAAAGAACTTGGATTATTCTTAGTTGCAATTTATTTTATTCTCATTAGATTTTAAAAAACTCATATCGATAATATCTCTAAAACAAATAGAATTACCAACAACAGATAAAATATCTTAAATTTATGAGATAAAAACAGAAATTAAAATCACAAAACAAACGCAACTGCAGATTCGCTTCATTAAAGATTAATATGGCTTGATGATTTAATTGTGAAATTAATAAGACATAGGCAAAAGCATAACAATTCAAATCTTTTATGAAACAAGGCAAACGAGGCAAGTAATAATTTGTAATTTTATTCATTAAGTAGCAATATTGCCCCTTCAAAAAAACACAATGGCAGCCTAATTTAGAAAAATCTGATTTTGTATATAGAACTATTTCGCTTTTAAAATATTTTTATTAATTCAAATCCAAAAACAAAAGAAGATAACTTGCATTATGTTCCATCAATCATACGCTGTTATCTTTAGCTATGTGTTAAAATCAGTAATTAAATTATAAAATCTTATTACTGATACCTTTCATACTTATAATGCTAAAAAATAAAATTTTATTCTAGCGAAATTATTAAATTAACTTATCTTTTTAATCGACTTAAGAAAAGATACCAAGAAGAAATTAATAAACTTCTTGATAATAAAGAATTCAAAAAACCAGTTTGTCTCACAATTTGTCTTATTAATGTTTTGGAGTAAGTTTAATTGTAATAACTAAGAAAATTTGCTTCAAATCTTAACGTTAGACTCTTGCCCAAACCCAAATTCATATTACTAAAGTTGATTTAGCATTCAATCCGAAACAATTTTAAATAGTTCATACGTGGTTTTGCTTTTATTGTCCGGAAAAATCATGATAGCGACAGTCCATCAAAATAAATCTTTAAAAAAACCAAGATCTTTCTTAAAATTACCTGTTTGGTCTTATTGGATTAAATGATTTATACTAAACATTAACCTTTTAGGTGAATTTTTTAGGTTTTACTAATTCACTTTATTTTTATTAGATTGATCACTGAGTTAATTATGAATATTTTATAAAAGTAAAATTATTTGTTTTAAATCCGAAAATTATAAAAATACCTTAATTTTGGACGATGATTTCACCACAAGTTATAAAAGCAATCATTTTTAATTAATAATGCTAACTTTGTGCAATGATCAACCGGTTGTTTTAGAGGCAGCCTACAAAAAGTGTGAAATTGTTATGTATATTGGTTACCCCATTAATAATTCAGGGCATGAGCAAAAATTATTAAAAACAATTGAGCGAATGGTTGTCAGTAGTTAATAAAAGTAGTTTAGTATTTGATTGGATTGAATCATTATGGTCAACAATTTGATTAGAAATTAGAAGTAATTTTTAATTTGGTACATTAACCCTCGAATCGAATTAATTACTACTTAAAACAATAAAGATTCATTTTCAATAATAAGAAAGATTATTTTTTTTAAAAGAATGATTCTAAAAGGTTAGTGTCTAAATTCTTAAAATTAAGAAAAATATAATGGGTTTTTTATTAATTATCAATGAGTAAATAAAAGGACGTTTTGCATAACAATTTATAGAGTAATGTGATTAAGCAAAAAAAGATTTTCATAGCAAATAAATAAGTCTTTTATATACATTTATGGTGTCTAAATTTTTAATAGTTATCTATCAGTTTTAGGCATTATTTTGAAGTTATCATTTTAGGTTAATACCTAGAAAATCATAAAATTTCTTAGTAATTATCTCTATTATTATCAAATATAAAAAAAGAGCGATTTTAAATCAAGCACAGTAAGTAAAATATCTAAAAGAATTGTTTTTCTAACATATAAAAAACCATGCACAAATAAAAAGTGCATGGTTTTACTAAGTTGTATGTTATTTTATTTATTTTGAAAAGGATTGTTTGGATCAAAAGTAGTTATCACTGCCCGTGACAGAAGGTAATTTAATTCTGCAAACACATTTCGATTAGGTAATTTATTGTCACCTTGACCATCGATACTTGCAAGTTTTCCGGACTGATTTTCACCGTTAGAGTTGATTGTAGGTGGTATCTGGTTTTGAGTTGCTGCCGATTCTTCCTTATCAATTATTAGCACATGGTGGTAACCACGTCCACCTAAAACTAGTTGCTCTCCGGTTCATGAAGTTTTCGATTCATCACCTGTTTTCTCTGGATTAAAGGAAATTCAGTTAATGTTTCGATTTTCCGCAGGATCACCATAAGCGTGTTCAACTGTTAATGCATATTTTACTAAATTTTTAAACTTATTGACTTGTTTGTATTTGACAACTGCTTGTAAAAAATAAATCATTTCTTTAGTAGTTGTGATCCCCGGGATTGCTAATTTTAAATTCTTAGTTCCATTAATTTCTCTTGAAACTACTTTAATATTTCTAAATGCGTCTGGAAACATATCGTCACCAAGATCAAATTTATAATCTGGGACAACTGGCGTGAATTTGCTGTTTTTATCAAATGATTCATGATATTGGTTTGTTCGATCTAAGGTTGTAAATAACGGTTTATGCAAGAAATGGAAAAATTCTTTTTCAATTGCTTTTAGATCTTTAAACTTATGAACATAATAAACTTCACCTGAATTGCTACTGTTACCATTAATACTACTTACTAATGTGAAATTGTTTTGATCAGAACCTAAATTTCCAATACCACCGCCAGATAAAACTAGATTATATCCGTTTTCGGAGTATGTTTGGTCAATGGTGTCTTGAAACTTTACATTTTCTGCAAAGGTTTTTTCGGGATTAAAACTAATGTAGTTAATTGCAGCATTGTTATAAAAGGAATCAGCTTCAAATTTCTTAGTAATTTTTTCAGCAAACTCTCTGATTAAATTGTAATGAGTTAATGCTTGAAAAAATTCAATAACTTCATTACGGGTTTTTAATTTTTGCTTAGTTGTTTCATTAACAATCTCAACATAAACATTGGTAACATTTTTGATTGCCGAAGCAGAAGCTTCATTTCTAACAGCCCGTTTTAAATTTAAATTGAAATGATCTAGTACTAATTTATTTGTTTTGGCTTCTGGTTGTTGTGGTTGGCGTTTGGCAAATCCTGAAATCGTCACTTGTTTTCCAACCGCATTAGGATTGGTGTGAGTTGATCCGTCGACATTGTAGAAAACTGTTTGTGCTGGTGCAATATTTTTTTGGATAACAACTCATAAGTTAATTGTTGCTGTATTGTCATCGCCAACAACGGTAACAAACCGGTAACTAAATGGGTTTGTTAGAGTAGGCAGTTTCGTATTAGCAATTTCATTAAAGGTTGTAACATTATTACTTTCGTTTGCGTTTTTAATTTCAAGTGCCTTTTCACTTGCTAAAAACTTATCGGATACCGAAGTATTTACACTTGAAATTTGAGTATATAATTCCCGAACAATTCGTGCTTCGTTTTGATCAGTTTGTTCATTGCCATCGGCTTGATTATCAGTACCACCAATTTGATTATTACCTTGGTTATTTAAAGCATAATACACGCCTGAACCCACTGACATGCCAACGCCAACAACGGCAACACTTGTTCACGCACCAATTCATACTTTAAAAGATTTTGTGCGTTGTAAATTTTTAAACATCGATCTTTTTTCAACTACTGGCTTCGTTTTAAATGCTGATTTCTCCATGATTATTTTCCTTGAGTGATTTAGAAAAATTTGCACTGCGATAAGACGATTTGTTTAAATCGCGTGATCAAAAATAAAGATTGTAATTTTTATTGCATCACTATTAATTATTTTATTCTAATAAAATAAAAAAGCAAACGTAAAGGTTTTTACAACCATCAAACAACAGGCTAAAATGCGTCTAAAGTATTAATATTTTTTTTAATTAAACGTTAAAAGAAAACTAGTTGGTAACAAATATGACCGATTTCGCACATGAAGTTTTCTTGAAAATGATGAATTAAAATAGAAAGTCTTGAAAACGCTTTTACGATAATTTTGTTCAAATTTTTAACATAAAAACAAAAAAACATTTGAGATTAGCCACAATTTTACCTAATAACGTTTAATCTAAATAAACTTACTTCAATTTATAAAAAAACAAATCCTTTATAACCTTTCACAAAATCTAGTTAATCAGTGAAAATGGTGATTAAAACCAATAATCCTCAAAATAATTAATTAGATTATCAATCAAAATAACTTTAAAAATAGATATAAAAAAATAACAAAGGAATATATGTAATTCCCTTGCTATTTAAAAGTTCTATTATTATTTTGACAACAGTCTAGGTTCGAAAACCTTCCCATCCATTATTCATAATTTCAGTATTCGTAAAAATCCGGATCGCCTGGGTCACCTGCATAATCCAGAGGTTTTGAACTTTCACGCTTGTAACCGTTTATTGTAAGGATTTTCGGAACATAAGTTGGTGATGATGGGTCCACTGGGTCGCCATTTAAGTTAAAGTATTTTCCAGTACTTGATTTTTTCAAACTGATTTTAACAAACAACTTACCTTCAGTGTTTTTAGCTTCGGCTGAAATTACATATTCAAAACCAGCCGGAGCATTGGGAATCTTATCATTTTTTGCAGCAATTTGTTCGTTCGCTTTGGCTAATGTCTTTACCTCATCAGCAACGTTTGATGGAAAAACCACCGTTCCTGGTTTGATGTTAGCATTTGCATTTAATTTGATTGCATCATATGCTGCTTTTGTTGTAATTTTATCTGCTTCCCGTGTTTTTTGATAACCACTTATTACAACATCTTTATCAACTTTGGTATCCGAAGGATCACCTTCAGTCGTAAAGAAACCATTTACTGTATTTGCTTTTTTTATAGCAACTTTAATGATTAAATTTCCATTTTCATCATCAGCAACGGCAGAAATCAAATACTCAAAACCATCGGGAACATCCGGAATAAAGTTACTATCTGCTGCTGAAATTTGATCGTTAGCATTGTCTAATGTAGTTATATCTTTAGCAATTGCTGATGGTAAAATACCTGTTTTTTGAAAAGAATTTGCAGTCGGTGGGATCCCATCATATGCTGCTTTTACTTTAATTTTATCTGCTTGTTGCGTTGTTTGGTAGCCAGTAACTACAACATCTTTATCAACTTTAGTAGTTGAAGGATCTCCTTGAGTTGTGAAAAAGCCTCTTGCTTTAAATGCTTTTTTTAGAGCAACCTTAATGGTTAAAGTCCCCTTTTCATCATTAGCAACCGCAGAAATCACATATTCAAAGAAATCTGGAGCATCCGGGATTCTATTACTATTTTCGGCAATTTGTTCATTCGCTTTGGCTAATGTAGTTATATCTTTGGCAACTGTTGATGGTAAAGCATCTGATTTGGCATCAGCCTCTGCGGTTTCTTTGATCGCATCATAGGCTGCTTTTGCAATAAGCTTATCAGTTGCCGAACTGTTATCGTTTGATCCGTTTTTGTCAGATCCATCATCTGGTCTAGAGTTGCCGTTATTGCGTCCTGGGGTTGAATCATTACTTCCATGATTTCTGATATTGCCACCATGGTTATTAATTGAATAAGAAATACCTGAACCAACTAGCATTCCAACACCGACAATTGCAAAACTTGTTGATATTCCAATCCCAACTAAAAGTTTTGTACGTAGTGATTTTTTACGGATTTTACGCATTAACTTTTTTTCAAATTCTTTGCTTGTTTTAAATATTTATTTTTCCATACTTATTTTCCCTGAGTGATTTATAAAATTTGGACTTTAGTATGAATAGTTTAAATCATGTGATAAAAAATATTCTGCAACTTTTTTTCATTGGAAGTAAATATTTTATTAAAATAAAATAAAAAAGCAAGGAAACCAAAAAGTCCTAAAAGTTATTAGTATCCTTAGATACATTATATTATAATACGTTTTAAATCATTAAAATTTTTAATTTAAATTCAAGACTAATCATTTAAACACCAGCGTCTATGAAAATTAAATTACGACGCGAGCGTGTTTTTTTGCAAATAAAAATGTAATTATTTGGCACAGATTTTTAGTTAATAATTTTCATAGTATTAATTATCATAAATATAACCCCGTTCTTTTTATCTAGATATAAATAGAAGGTAGCAGTTATCAGTTTATTTCACTAATTTAATTTGCATTAATAGTAATGCAATAGGTTAGTATCGGTAGTCGTTTTAGTAAATTTGCCTTTTCAATCGATTTTATTAGTGAAAGCCTTGCTACACTTCCACATCATTTGGTTGAGTTCTAATATGTTTTTGGCAAATTTCTTGTTTAAAATAACTAAAATTTACTTAGTAATTCTTGACTAAACCATTATGAATATCTAGATTTTTTTGATCTGTCATAAATTAAGTGGCAAGCGTTTTGATTTTTTTATGGATATAATTAAAAAGATATTTTGATAATTTTAGCCATTAGAATCAGGAATATATCTTTACAATAATCTTTACAATAAAAGTAAATTTATGCTCAGTAATCTTAGTTAAATCCAATGGAATTGTTTTGTCTTTAATGATTGATGCAGCCAGACAGAAAATTGCGTACCTGTAATGATGTTGCTAATAAATTGGTAGACTAAGTTAATTATATAAGTATTTACTAGATTTCTGTTGAACACTGAATACCAAGCAATTGCAAGTGATCAAGCAACAATCCAAATTAAACCGGAGAAAAAAGTTAAAAACACAAAGGAAAATGGTTGTTTAAATAAAGATTTGGTTTTGATACCTTTAATTACTTGGGGCAAAAAAGCAATTGTTGATAGAATCGGAGCAATATTAGCAGCAATCTCGCCAGTGATGATTACTGAACCATTACTAATTTCTTGATCAGTGCCCAAAACTTTAACAGCATTTAAAATTGCTAGAACTAGATCAATTATAATGTATAAAATTATGAAAAAATACGCAAGGTCGCGTTTTAGTTTGTTTAATGCTTCTTTGGGTAAGTATTTAACAATCAAAAACATTTGGGCTCCAAAAATGATTGCTGCAATAAATTCTGAATAAACTAGCAAATCATTAGCTGTAAAAAAACCGAGTGCTGCATAGAAAATTGATGCTGTGTAAAAAATTCAAAACGATGATAAGGCAATCCCTTCAGTTTTTTTCTTGCGAATTAAAAAGACTAATTGGGGAATTCCATAAATTACATAGAGAAATGATCCAATTCCAAGAATAACATTGTAACTTGTACGTAATGCTGAAGTTGAACAGATCATTTCCTTAATTCCTTTTGCTAAAATCTTTACTAAAGTTACTACTAAACACCTATAAAAAAAGGTTATGGCATTCTATTATAATATATTATAGGTCTAGGAAATTCACAGCTTTAATAATAAAAAAACCCTTGAAACTTAATGCCCCAGGGTTTTTTCGCACTTTTTTGAGTTTAATCTTATGAACTATAATTTCTTAGTGCATAATACAACGCTTCGTTAAGTGTTGGGTGGGTAAACGGAATTTTAACAATTTGAGCCGCAGTTAAATCGTTAGCCATGGCTTGAGCAATTTGGTTAATTATATAACTTCCGTCTTGCAAATAAATTCATGCTCCCAATATTTTTGTGGTTTGGTTATCAATTAAAATTTTCAAAATTCCTTCTTGAGCATCAATTTCTGCATGGGCCCGTGGTAATTTACCAACGGGGATGACAATCTTTTTAAAATTAGCATTTCGATCCAAGAGGTTCTGTTCAGATTCGCCAAGGAAAGCAAAATCTTTTGGACCATAAACACATGCTGGGATGACGCGATAATTTAATGGTTGTGCTTTTTTATTCACAATATGGTTAGTGATTAAATCTGCACTCTTATAAGCGACACTGGATAATTGTACAGTCCCTAAACTATCACCTAGTACGTAAATATTTGGTTCATTTGTTTGCAAATACGCGTTAACTTTTAAGTTGCCCCGTTCATTCCGCTCTAGCCAATTAAGATCATGATATGCATCATGAACCACTTCCCGGCCAATTGATTCAAAATATAGGTCTGATTGAACACGTTGTTGTTTATCATCAAGTGTGTATAATAAACTACCGTCTTCAGTGAATTCATTAACAGTAACGCCAGTCATGATCTTGATTTTCTTTTGTTCTAAACTATTTTTTAAGTGATTAACGATTTCCTGGTCCAAATTAGCTAAAAAGGTTGGTTGCATTTCGAGCATTAAAACCTCAACACCTAATGACGCAAAGATGTTAGCAAATTCAACTCCGATGATTCCACCACCAACAAAAGTTATTGATTGTGGCAATTTTTCAAGTTTTAACCCCGCGGTTGAAGTAATTAACTTATTTCTGTTACGCAGTTGCTCTGCTCCCTTAATTTTTAATAAACGGCTTGTTGCCCCAGTAGCAATGACGATAGTTTCACCTTCATATTGATCATTGCCGACTCGAACAAGATGCTTATCAATAAGTTTGGCCGTACCAGATACTAACTTCAGGTTTGTAAACGCTGTTAATTGCCCCTTAATCGCTTCATTTAACTTTACACTTACTTGCATAACGTTTTTGTGAATGTTGTTATAATCAAAACTAATGTTTTCTAATTTAATGGAATATCGTTCAATATTTTTTAATTCCGATAATAAACGGGCGTGCTTTACTAACATTTTCGTCGGAATACAGCCACGATTAACACACGAACCACCATAGCGATCTTTTTCGATTAAAAGCACATTTTTTTGGTGCTGTGCCAGTTGGATCGCTAATGTATAGCCCCCTGGGCCAGCCCCAATGATGATGACATCATATTTCATTACAAGTACCCCTTAATATGTAATTTTTTTACTTAATTTTTGAAAATTGCTTATATTATATTCTGGATTTGTTTTTTGTTAGTAAATGTGCTTGTAATCAATAACATTCTAGAAGACAACGTTTACAATTTTTTGTAAATTAGTCGATAATGCAAAAATCTTAAAGCAAACTTTTGTTAATTTAAAATAAAGAAACCGTTAAGTTGTTTACCAACCGTTTTTTAATGTAAAAACAACCTTACAACAACTGTTTAATTCACGCTATTAATTAATCATGCCGTTGTTTACCATTATTATTCCCACATACAACTCCGCTGTTTATTTAAAAAACGCTTTGCGTTCAATTGTTCAACAAGATTTTGATTTAAAAGAAGTTGAAACTTTAATCATCGATGATGGTTCAATTGATAATACCAATCAAGTTATTGAGCAATTTAAAATAAAAAATCCCGATTTATCGTTAACTTATTTTTATAAAGAAAATGGTAATTGGGGATCTGTGATTAATTTTGTAAAACATCAAAAATTAGCTCGTGGTGACTACATTATGGTTTTGGATGTTGATGATGAGTTAAATAAGCATGTTTTGAAAAATATTGACCGAATCAAGTCCGAAGGCAATGATTTAATAATTTGTGATTTCTTTAAAAAAGGCCAACGAAAAAAAAGACGAATTTTTACCTACAGCGTCTTTTTAAAAAGACCCAAAACCAAAAATCAAGCCCAAACACCATTTTGCATCCCGCTTGGTAAGTTTGTTAAAAACGAATTATTTTACAAACTAAGCGATCTCAAAGAAAAACAATTTTATCAAGATGCTTATTACACTTCAAACTTAATCTTATTAGCAGATAAAATCAGGCATTTAGCTAAACCAGCAGGGATTTATTACTACCAACGGATTGGTAATTCAATGTCCTTACCATGACCAGGTAGCCGCTATTTAACTGAAGTGCAAATGTGTTTGGATTTTCTTCGGATTGATGCACAGGAACTGGTTGCATTTCATTTATTAAGAGTTAGATTCCGACGTTTAATTAAAAAAAACCTCTACCGTTTCCCAATTAAACGCAAGTTTAAATTTCAAGTGATCCCTTGATATTTACGCATTATTATGTATCTACTTTACTATTTTTTTCTAAAAAAATGTTTTCGTAAAGCCTAGCAGAACAATTAATTTGGTTCAACTTCATTTTAGTAATTTTCAATTGTTTGGGTTCTAATCAATTTTAATAGTTGTTCTTTTTGGTTTCAATCCAAGTTATGAAAACTCGAACCAGACACGTAGATGTCACCAAATTTTCATAACTTTTTAATTTGAAAAGTACTAATACCACCGTCAAATTCAATTAAAGGTGGATCTTTAATTTGCTCGCGTTTGATAATATTGTGAAACTGTAAAATGTTTTTAAAAACAAGCGGATTAAACGTTTGTCCGCCTAAACCAGGTTGGACCGACATTAAAGTAACGTAGTCAATTTTTTTGAAATATTTGGCATATGGCTCTAAATCAGTTTCCATTTTAAAGGCCAGTCCCACCTTAAAATGGTGGTTGCGAATAAACTCGATATAGCGATCAATTTCATTAGGATTAGTCAATGCTTCGACATGGAAGGAAATAGCATTGGCGGCAAAAGCAGTAAATTTTAATAAAGTGGTTGCAAGTTTAGCCACCATTAAGTGAACGTTAACTTTAAAACCTAACTTGTGCAAAATCGGTAAGTAATCAACCCCAAATCCCCTTGTGCCAGTAAATTCATCCATGACATCATAATGGATTGTATCTAAACCAATTGCTTTTAGTTTCTTTAAATACTGCACGTCAAAATTATCAATTAAGGGTAATACGGAAAATGCTAACGTTTTTTGTTTTGCCATAATTTGCTTTATTTTTTTCCTAATAGTTTAAACATGTTTTGTTTATAAGTTTCCACACCGGGCTGGTCAAACGGATTATGTTGTAATAAGCGTGCTGAAATCGCTGTAGCAAAACAGAACCAGTAGTATAAGTAACCAAAAGCGTATGCTGACATTTCTTCCAATTCAATTTTTAAAATTTCAATCCCAGAACTTTTATGGGCAGCAATCGTGGCCTCACATGCCAAATAATTAATTTCATGAACGGTTTTATCAGTTAGATAATCCAAATGATCGTCATCATTAAAAACTGATTTAGTCATGATAATATCAGCTAATGGTTTTTTAAAAGTAATTACGGTTTCGAAAAAATTCCTTACTCCTTGCTGGTAAAGTTGGCCCATTGAGTGCAAGTCCGTTGTAAAAATGGAATAAGTCGGAAATAAAGCGTCATGATTTTTACCTTCACTTTCGCCAAAAAGTTGCCGATGCTGCAATAAGGTGTCTTCGACATTATCTTCATAACTAATTAATACTTCAATACTTAGGTTTAAATTTTTATATAGATAATGGCGGTAACACGCGTATAAGACCGCACTGTTTTGGGTAATTGCATCATGCTGAATTAAATCGTGGTAAGCAGCCTTAGCACCTTGCAAGATTTGCTTCACATCAACCCCACATAACATTGCTGGCAGTAAACCAACGGGAGTAATCGAAGAAAAACGACCACCAATATCGCTAGCAATTGGTAACATGGTGTATTGGTGTTTGGTACACAAATCATGTAAGGTTCCCTGATGTGGGTCAGTAATCGCAATGATTCTTCACGCATAATCGTGATGAAATTGGTTTTTTAATGCCGTTCTGGCTAGTTTGAATGCTAGTGCTGATTCAAGCGTGGTGCCTGATTTGCTAATAACAATAATTCCCCAATTTTTGGTTTTAACTTGGTTAAGAACAGTTTGCAAATTGCAACTAGATAACGAACGCATAAAATGAACGTGCATTTTCCGCTCGTTATGATTTGGAATCGCCATTTCTAAAATCGCTTTGACACCAGTATATGATCCGCCCATACCAATAATCACGATTTCTTCAATTTTTTTAGCATGCCATTGGTTAACGATCCTTTCCATTTTTTCCATGATTTCACGATGATCATTATTTGGATAATGGACCCATCCTAAAAAATTGCTTCCCGGCCCCTTGTTATTAACTAAGTCGTGATGAAAATTTTTGACTTGTTCTTGATATTTTTTTTGTAAATCTTCAGGTTTGATTGCTGTTACAAAATTCGGATTAAGTTTTAAAAACATGGTTCATCTCGCTTTTATGATCTTAAATTAGTTGCTGTTTAACTAGGTAATTATAAATACTTTCATGATTGTTATCACCAATTATGACATCAGCCATGGCTTTGACAGGATCCTTAGCGTTGCCCATGGCAATCGCGGTCCCTGATAGTAAAAAGGAACTAACGTCATTTTCAGAATCACCAAAAACATACAAATTATCGGTTGACACCTTTAATTGTTTACAAATCACCGCTAATGCACTTGATTTAGAAACACCAAGTGGGGAAACGTCAATGTTCACTGTTGATCCTAAAGCAATGGTGACCACATTTTGGTATTTTTCTTTTAAGTAGTTAATTCATTCACTAATAATTTTGCCTTCAGCTTTTAAGGACATTTGCACCACTTTAAAAGTTGTTTTATTCTGCTCTCAACGACTGATATCATCATAAAAATTGGTTTCGCTATAATTGCGAAAAAAATCGGGATCATCAACTTCTTGAATCGGATCAACCCCAAAATAAAAGCGTAAATTATCTTCCCCATTCGTAATTAAAATTTCCCGCTTTAATTCTTTGGCATAACCAATAAATTCATCAACGATTTGTACCGAAAATGGCTTGGCTTTAATGTAACGCTTGGTATGGGGATTATAAATTACAGCCCCACAGCCACCAATCATAAAGTCGTTTAAATTTAAACGCCGGTAATAGTAACGCATTGCAGTTGGAATCCGGCCGCTTGATAACAAGACATGATGCCCCTGTTTTTGCAACATTTGTACGGCTTTAATGGTTCCTGGCATTAACATTTTTTGATCATTTAATAATGTTCCATCGACATCAAAAACGAAGATTTTTTTATTGTTCATCCTATTTTTCCTTTAACATCTTAAGATAGCAATCGTAACGTCATTGTGGTAATAAATCTGTTTGTAATTTAGTTTTTATGGCACAATCTTTTTCCTGATCATGTAAACAGTTGGAATACTTGCAGTTAACAGCTCAATTTCGAAAATCGTGGAACGCTGTGGCTAATTTTAATTTCGGAATTAAATAATCAAAGCGAGTGTATCCGGGCGTATCGACTAAAAAACCACCTAAAAAGGGAACAAGTTGGGTTTGCGTGGTTGTGTTTTTACCCCGGTTAAGTTTTTTTGATATTGCCCCGATTTCTAAATTACAAGTTGGTTGATAACTATTAATCAACGTGGATTTGCCAACCCCGCTTTGCCCAATAAAACATGTCACTTTTTTCGATAAATGTTTTTTCAATGCCAACCAATCATATTTTATATTTTTATCAAAAACTAGATAACCAATTTTTTTTAATTGATTAATGCGTTCATACCGTTGTTCGTCTTTTGTTAATAAATCAGTTTTGGTAAAAACAATCATTGGTCGAAAATTTAATGTATTTTCATAGTAGGCTAAGGTTTTCATTAATTGTAACCAATTTAATTCGGGTTGAGTTGCAGCAACAACATAAACAAGATGATCTAAGTTATTTACCTTTGGTTTGTCAAGACAATTATATGCTTCAAACAATTTGGTAATTTGATAACCATCAACCCCTTGCGATAATTCCACCCAATCACCAGCTTTTAAAACTCGTTTTAACTTTCATTTATTTGGTGCAAATACTTGTCAAGAATGCTTGTTGTATCACACGGTAATTTGGTTCGCAGTTAATTTTAAAATAACAGCTTTCATTTTTTTACCTTGCAAAGAAAACAATTAAGACAATTGTCAAAATAACAGCAAAAATAACAAGTCCAACCGTTACGATAATGAACATTCATCGGGTGTAAAAAAATTTTTCAGTAAGTTTGGCAACAATTGGGTTGAAGCAGTCTGGTCGTTCTAGAGCCCGTTGTGACACTGGTTTTAAGAGCGGTTCGTTAATTCGTTCGGGTAAATTGTAAGTAGCGATATCTTTTAAAATCTGATCACAATTATGGTAGCGAAAGGCTAAATCTTCTTCTTTGGAAGCAATGCAGCGAAAGACAATATTTTCAATACTACTTGGGATATCGCAGCGTAAACCTTGCATACTTGGCAAATCATAAAGTTTGGCTTTGGTAATTGTTTTATTACCATCAATTTGGCCATCATTTTTTTTAACTGGAATAAACGGCTTTTCGCCAGTTAACATTTCGTATAAAATAACGCCCATTGCATGAAAATCAAACTGGGGTGTTGGCGGAATTCGCTTGTTTTTTTTGGTTTTAGGGTCAATAGTTGTTTTTAAAGCATCTGGTGACATGTATTCGACAGTTCCAAATAAGTGTTCTTCGTTAGTTAAGATTTCAGTAGCAATTTCCCGGCGGACAACCGATGATGAAATGCCAAAATCAATAATTTTGATTCCTCTTAAATCAGGAGTTAACAAGATGTTTTCGGGTTTTAAATCCCGGTGAATAATCATGTGGGAATAAGCGTGTAAACGTCTGACCCCTAAAACAATTTTTTCAAAATAATAAATGGCTTCATCAACACTAAAATAACCCTTATTTACTAATAAGGAACGAAGTGATGGTCCGGTAATGTTTTCCATTACAATAACCACAACATCTTTGAGTTCTATAAGACTATTATTGCGCCGAATTTTTAAGGTGGGTTGGATGACATCGTAAGTTTGTACCAAATTATCGTGTTGCACCCGTGTCGCGGTGACGATTTCTTCGAGAAATTTAGTCCAGTTATCCTTGGTCATTTTGGGCAGTTTTTTAACAATTTTAATCACAACGTGTTTTAAAGCATCATCGATTGAAGTGTGGGAATTTAAAGTAATATTGATTCCCGTAAACAAGTGCGAATCCATACCGCCAGGAGAACGCCCACCATGTTTTAAGGCGTTCTCCACTTGATATTTATTAAAAATGATGTCGCCTGGCAACAATAATTGGTTACTATCAACGCTTTTGGCCATGAATTAATCCTGTTGTAAATTCACAATAACTACGGAAAGATTATCATTACTCATCTTATCCATCCCGACTTCTAGTAAACGATTCGCAGCTTGATCTAAGTTTTCGACATGAGCACTTATTAAGTCATAAAATTCTTCGGGATGAACAAAGTTGTAAAAACCATCTGAACTTAACAATAAATAGTGTTCATCTAAAGCAATTTCGTGAATGGATACATCATAGTCATCTTCGGTTCCAGAATATTCTTTTGAAATGATGTTTGTCAATGCCAGTAATTCCTTAGCATGGGTTTTAAAAGCGTAGTCACTGGCGTTAATTGATGTTAAGTAGTTAAATAAATTATGGTCTAAAGTAATTTGTCATGATTCTTTGGCATCGTTTATTAAGTAAGCTCGGGAATCACCCACCCAAAACGTATAGATTTTTTTACCAACAATTAAACTTAAAACAATGGTCGATGCCATTTGTTCTAACGTTGAACCTTGATTAGTTTTTTTAAATTGTTGGTTATGACTTGATACGTATTTACCAATGGCAATTTTGGCTTCACGAAGATTGCGGCTAAATCATTTTTCGATTTGCTTATCGTCTAAGGCTGAAAAATTGGTTGCTTGAAACGATTTTGCAAATAAATCACAAACAATATTGGAAGCAATCGAACCACCTTTATAACCGCCTAGACCATCGCAAACAATGGCAGCAATATTATTGTGCTTGTTAACAGAGACAAACACCGCATCTTGGTTTTCTTCACGCACAATGCCGACGTTTGACGCACTACCAAGCCTTTTATTTCCCATAGTTTAACTTTGCTCCTTTGTTGTCGGCACGTAATTGGACCCATATTGCATCAATTTTTGCTATTAATTCCAATCAAAGTATGCTGTCAAGTTGGCGTTTTTTAAAGTGGAATTAAAGTTTTTAGTTTTGATACTGCCCTTCTATTATACCCATTTTTAGCAAGAGAATTATAAGGAATTAAATTAACACGACACAATATTTCTGCAATTTTTTTAGCTAATTTTTCAACGTGTTTGGGCGAATTATGATCACGTTTAAACATCAGAAAATAAAAGGTTAATCTTGTTTTGTTAACATTAAATATTGTTTTGTAACTACTGATAATTTTTTGATTAGAATAACTTGATTAGTTGATATTAGTGCAGTTTTTGTTTGGTTATTTGAACTATGGAAGGTTGCGATTCAATCTCTTTGTGATTGTAAAATTATAAAACCTTTTAATCATGATCTATTAGAAATGTTGATAAATCACTAACTTGCATAGTTTGCCAAATTGCTCAAGCATCAATAAAGGTTGTTATTGCAGTTTGTATTTTATTAAAATCACTGAAAGTATATCAACATTTAGGTCAAGTACCATTTTGATTAAGTTAGTATAAGCCATTAAAAATGGGTTTAATAGCATCAAGTTGAGTGCTTGTTGTAAAAAATATTGCTTTAACACTACTTCATTGTCATCGTAAATGTTGTCTAACTTATTTTTCTAATTTGATTGCTGTTAAAATAATTTGGCGAATTTGCTCAATTGCATTAGTAACATTGTCATTGACAACATGGTATTTAAACAGAGGGATTTGTTGTAGTTCAACAGCGGCTTGTTTTAATCTTTCACTAATTGCTAATTGGTTTTCAGTTCCCCGGTATAATAACCGTTGCTTTAATTCATCAAGACTAGATGGGCTAACAAAAATACTTAATACTTCAGGTACCTTACTAATCACCTGTAAAGCACCTTGATATTCAATTTCTAACAAAACATTCTTCTTTTTTTTTAACATCTGGTCAACATGATCTATTGGCGTACCGTAATAGTTGTTAACGTATGTTGCGTATTCTAATAATTCGTGATTGGCGATCATTTGTTCAAACTGTTGTTTTGTTTTAAAAAAATAGTTAACCCCATCAATCTCGTGCTTACGTTGCTTTCTAGTAGTGGCCGAAACACTAAGGCTTAAATTTAGCTTTGCATCTTGCAACAAACCTTCAATAATCGTTCCTTTGCCAACCCCACTTGGACCCGTGATCACAATTAATAATCCCGATTGCTTTTCCATTAGTTACCCGAAATATTGCAAATTACAACAAAATAACGATATATAATTATATCCTACTAATATTAATCATTAAGAACTTATGGCCGATAAACCTTCAGTAAATTGACTAACTTTTGACGAAAATGACCAAATGCGCCAAACTTGTCAAAGCGTTCACTTCCCCTTATCAAATGAAAATCTTCAATTAATCAAAAAAATGATGGCTTATGTGGATGAAAGTTATTATGGTAATGCCGAAAAATACGGGATTCGTCCCGGCATTGGCATTGCTGCCAACCAATTAGGCCAAAATTTGCAAATGTTCTACATCCATTTTGATGAAGATGGTATTGAACATAAATATTTCTTAATTAATCCGGAAATGGTTTTTGCATCTTCACAAAAAGCTTATTTAACGCCCGGAGAAGGCTGCTTAAGCGTGCACGAAGACCGCAAGGGCTATGTGATTCGCAGTAACAAAGTGATTGTCAAGGGGTTTGATTATTTGCAAAATAAAACGATTGAAATTGTCGCTAAAGATAGTCTGTTAGCAATGTGCTTACAACACGAATATGACCATTTACAAGGTAAATTGTATTATGATCGGATCAATCCGTTAAAGCCCTTTCATTCTGACCCGGAATGGATTAAATTAGGTCGGAGTCACGAATAGTTTGTAATCAAAATGCAAGTAATGTCATCATTGCGGCGTTAAAGACTAACCTATTTTTGGTGTAAGGTAATAGATAAGATGATTTTTCAAAAAAGAAACGTTAAACTTAATGTGTTAACTCATTCTAAAAATGATGCTTTGAAACAAATTGCCAAATTTGCATACGATTTAGGCTATACGTCTAATGAACAAAAACTTTTCGAAGCATTTATTAAGCGTGAAAATGAGGTTTCAACGGGTTTTGAGCGTGGTTTTGCCATTCCCCATGCGAAAACAAGTGTTGTTCAACAACCACAAATTTTATTTTGCCGCTTTGTCAACCCAGTTGATTGAATCGCAATTGATCACCAGTTGACCAAACATGTTTTTGTTTTATTGATTCCTGAAAATGCTGATCATGAGCATTTAGAAATCCTTTCGCAAGTGGCTAAAGGTTTGATGAAAGCTGAGTTTATAAGTAAACTAACCACAACTGATAATGCCGAATTAATTTACTATTTAATTACTGATTATCTTGAACTCAATTTAAAAAATAACCATGCTTCTAAAAATATAACTAATGCAGATACTTTTAAAACAGATAAACAAAAAATAATTGCTTTAACTGCTTGCCCAGTTGGTATTGCTCACACTTATTTAGCGGCTGAAAAATTAGAACAAGCTGCTAACCAACTTGGTTATGAAATCAATGTAGAAACTCATGGTTCAGCCGGTGCTAAAAACTTGTCAACTGAAAAAGCGATTGAAGTTGCTGAGGTTATTATTGTTGCTGCAGATATTGGTTTGGATTTGCAGCGTTTTAAAAACAAAAGAATTTATCAAACAAATACCAAGTATGCCATTAATGACCCACAATTTGTAATTAATAATGCATTAAAGCAAGCTAAAGTTTTGGTAGATAATCCAAGTGATAAAACCATATCAAAAGATTCTTTAAAATCTCAAAATAGTAGTAAAAAATCCTTTTTCATGAAGCATTTACTATCAGGAATTAGTTACATGGTTCCATTCGTTATTTTAGGTGGGATTGCTATCGCTTTATCAGCAGGAATTGGTAAGGGAATTTATGGAGAAAAATTTGCTGCTCCAACCACTGATTTTTTATTTTATCTTGGCGAAATTGGTGCCGTTGCGTTTAATTTAATGATTGGCATTTTGGGAGCGTATATTGCTTATTCAATTGCGGGTCGGTCCGCAATTGCTCCCGCTTTCATTGTTGCAATTGTCGCTAACACCCCTCGTGCTTTATTTCGAATCGGTGATCTTCCTATCGAAACGGCCATGGGTTTTTTAGGTTCAATTCTTTTTGGCTTCACCATTGGTTATACAGTTAAATGAATTAATTCATGAATTTTACCGAAACCAATTATGGCGATCGTTCCCATTTTTGTCATTCCTTTAGGTGTTGGTTTATTTTATGGTTTAATTGCCATTTTTGTCATTGGTGCACCAATTGGCTTTGTTTTGAATGAGTTTAGTAATAGTTTAAAAAAGGTCTTTACATCCAACAATGGTAATAATTTGACCCCAATTGGCATCGGGATTGGTATGGGTATTTTAATTGGTGCCATGGCTGGATTTGATATGGGAGGGCCAGTTAACAAAATTGCTTTTCTAACTTCAACGGCATTAATTACGCAAAATATTTTAGAGCCAATGGGAATGATGGCGGCTGCGATTCCAGTGGCTCCACTAGGCATGGGTGTATGCACATTAATTTTTCGTCATAAATTTGATGAAAACGAAAAAACCTTAGGTGTTAGTGCAATTGTTATGGGACTAATTGGGATTTCTGAAGGTGCCATTCCTTTTGCAATTAGCGATCCGAAACGAGCAATTATTTCCAATATTGTGGGCTCAGCAGTCGCCGGTGCGATCGCTGGAGCATTTGGAGTTACTGATGCTGCTGCTCATGGCGGACCAATTGTTGCCATTTTAGGTGCAATTGGTAGTAATCGGCCATACGGTGTTGCTGGCGGCATTGGTTTTTTCTTTTTAGCGATTATAATCGGGTTATTAGTCACGGCTTTAATGTACGGTTTTTTACGTAAAAACAGCCCAGCAACCAACCAAACTCAGCCCACTACCGCTAAAAAACTCACAAAATCTAAAACCGGTTTTAGTTGATTTAGTAAAAATCACCAATTAACTCAACCAAAAGTTTATAAAAAAAGAGCACAAAATGTATAAAACTATGTCTAAATTACATCTTGCAAAAAACGCCTTATTAAAAAAACAATTCATTGTTTTATACATCTTAATCAGTTTAATGATTGCGTTTGTTACGACAGGTGCCGTTTTAATTGGCATTGGTTACCAAACATATTTAGCCTTTGTTGGTATTTGAATTAAAACTTACCAAATGAATCCGAAAGCTACAACTGCCCAAGGAGCACCAAATATTACTCTTTTTATTTATGGGATCTTTTTTTTAATCCTTGGTGCCATTTTGTTTTTTGCCGTATTTATGTATGGTTACAATGTTAAAAAACAATTACAAAAAATCGTGGCACAAAAAGTTGGTTAATGGTATCAAACCAACTATAAATTTAGATTTTTTAAAATCAATTTTTAAATTAATATTTTAAGGTTAACTGAAATGTTTTTGGTTATTTTTGTTTGTTAAGTTTATTCTTCTTTTAAAAATATTATTTTGCCATATATGTGCAATTATCTTTTTTTTAAAGTGACTTAAACAAGTGTGTTATATAATTGTTGGTATCGATTTGTTTTGTTAAAAGATAAGAAAAAATCATTATGGAAAAAAACAAAAAAATAATTAATCCCTCTACACAAAAACAACCTAAAATTTACGCATATAGTCTTGATGAACGACAAGCACCTAATTTTGTTGGTCATATTAAGATTGGTGAAACAACAAAAGATATTGAAACACGCGTCGATGAGCAAACTAAAACTGCTGGATTGCAAGTGAAAATTCTTTTTTGAAAATTAGCCCGAAAGAATGATGGTACATGATTTCGAGTTACAGATTTACACCGATATTTTGAATTTAATAACATTAAGCGTAGCAAGGAAACTGGCGGACCAAACGGAAATGAATGATTTGATTTTAAGGGTCGAGAAGCAGACGCTTTAAAATTAACTGAAAAGTTTATTGCAAGCGATTATGATCCTTTGATAAATTCTCAAGATAGAAAAGACTATACTTTGCGTGCGGAACAAAGTGAAGCTGTTAATGTGACTCTTAATTATTTTCATTCGCAAAAAGAACCAAAAGAATTTTTATGAAATGCTAAACCACGCTTTGGTAAAACTTTAACTACCTATGATTTCATGAGAAAAATTCAGGCAAGAAATGTTTTAATTTTGTGCAACCGCCCGACTATTGCAAATTCCTGATTTAATGATTTTGATGATTTTATCAGTTGAAGAATAGATGAAGGGTATCGGTTTGTTTCGGAATCGCCTGCAATTAAACAAAATAGCATGTCTTATCAAGAATATGAAAATTATAAAACGGAGCACCCAAACAAACCAATTAGAAGAATTGCTTTTGTCTCCTTACAAGACTTCAAAGGTGCTAAGTTTGCTGGTGATTCTTATGAAAAATTAGCTTGAATGCAAGAAGTTGATTGGGATGTAATTGTTCTTGATGAAGTTCATGAAGCTATTGACACACCAAAAAGTCAAGCAGCCTTAAATTCATTACGAACTAAATTTGCCTTGCATTTATCGGGCACCCCATTCAAAGCCATTGCTACTGAAAAATTTCGCGAAGATCAAATCTTTAATTGATCGTATCATGATGGACAAAAAGCCAAAAATGATTGGGATGAAAATAATGGCTAAACCCTTATGCCCGTTTGCCACAGTTGAATTGATTTTCTTATAAAATGAGTCAAATGATACAAAAAGGGCTTAAATCAAAAATTAAAGATGACTCTAGCTTAGATTCGCAGTATGCATTTGATTTAGGTGATTTTTTCTGTGTTGATAACAACCATAAATTTATTCATGAACAAGATGTGAAAAAGTTTTTAGATGTTATTACACAGGGTAAATACCCTTTTAGTTCATCTGAACAATATGTTAATCAATTAGACCATACTTTTTGATTACTGCCTAGTGTTGCGGCAGCCAAAGTATTAAAAAAATTACTAAATAATCACGAATTTTTTAAAAATTTTGAAATTGTTTTAGCAGTTGGTAAAGGATCAAGTTCTTCACAAACAACAAATGAATTTGGTACTGGTTTTAGAAAAAATCAAAAAAGTTTTAACAAAGTTCGTGAAGCCATTGATAAGCCACATAGCAAGACGATCACATTATCAGTTGGACAATTAACGACTGGAGTAACTGTTCCCGAATGAACTGGTGTATTGATGTTACGTAACATTGAATCAGCATGTTTATATTTTCAATCAGCCTTTTGGGTTCAAAACCCGCATGAGTATGAAGTTGAAAATGAGCAACATGAAAAATTTCTTGCAATAAAAGAAAATGCTTATATTTTTGATTTTGCTCCGGAACAAAGGCTTAAGTTTTGTGATGATTTTGCTACTCGATTACTTGTTGGTGAATAATATAAAGTTAATAACGAACAACGCCGAAAAAACATTCAGGCTGTTTTAAATTTCTTTCCCGTAATTGCCGAAGATTCCCAAGGTTCTTTGTGTGAACTTAACATTGATGATGTTTTAACTAACGATTCCGAACGAGATTAAATAAGAAAAAGTTGTGCAAAGTGGCTTTATGCATAATTTTTTGTTTGTGAACACCAGTAATATTTTTCGGATGCCTGATCAAATTAAAGAAATTTAAAAACAGATTGAACCAATTAAAAAGAAGAAAAAAAGCAAAACAAACTTGGCATCAGCCAACAATGATTTAGACACTAAAAATAACATTGAAGAAGTTACAATTAACCAACCTGGTGTTTTGTGTTTTTGACAAGAAAATAGTTGCTTCCAGTCTTCAAACAGAATGATCATGAAACTTTGGATGATACCGCAAACCATTATGATTCTTAGGAAATAATTAAGAAAATATGTCAATCTTATCAATTAGAACGAAAAAATGTTCTTAAAAATGTTAATAAATTGCCTAGAAATAAAATTGATGAGAATTTTAAAAATGAAATTTCTAGAGAGTTAGAAACAATTGAAGAAGAATCGCAGGATCAAATTAAGCGATTTCAAGAACTAATAAGTCAAAAAATTAAATTTGGTTTAAATGAAAACGACGAACTCTAATTAAATAAATTGAAAACTAGCATTCAGACACAATACAACGAAAAATTGCACGCAAAAGTCGACCAAGCCTTTCAAAAATCGCTTAAAGCAATAAAAAAAATGCTGTAGATAATGAGGCTAAGAAAAAAAGCGAAAATACAACCCGTGACCATTTACGTGGCTTTACCCCTATGATCCCGATTTATTTAATGGTTGTGATGACAAACAAACAACTTTAGTTAATTATGAAATGAAAACGGATGCACAAACTTTTTAAGAAACTAGTAGTATTACAGCCGAACAATTTCGCTTTTTAAAAAACGGCTATGTTGATGGAAGCGGAAAAGTTAGAGATTACTAATGTATTTAGATCGATAATTGTTTCTTAAATTTTTGTCTCAAATTGTCGTTTGTATTGTTATATAATTATTAGACGTTTTAATTAAAAATAACAGTTTAAATGATGGAAAAAAATTCAAAACCGAAAGTCAAAACATATTGTGAGAAACGACCTAAAATATATGCGTATGTACGCCCTGATGATCCGACATTTAACGGGCACATTAAAGTTGGTGAAACTACCGATGATGTTGATAAAAGAATTAAAGACCAAACGCAAACTGCTGGTGTGATCTTTAAAAAGCTTTTTGAAAAATATGCACAAAAAAGCAATGGGACATGATTTAGTGATCATGAGTTGCATCGCTTTTTTGAAATAAACAACATTAAACGCAGTAAAGAAACGATAAATATAAAGGCAAGGGAATGATTCGATTTTACGGGTCGTATCGATGATTGCGAAAAATTAACAGATCAATTTATTCGTACTGATTATGATCTAGCTCAAAGTTCTGATAATAAATCAGATTATATTTTACGAAGTGAACAACAAGCAGCTGTTACTGTTACCAAGCAGTACTATGATTGTAAAAAAGAGCCAAAGGAATTTCTATGAAATGCCAAACCCCGTTTTGGTAAAACCTTAACTACTTATGATTTTATAAGGCAAATTCAAGCCATTAACGTTTTAATTTTATCCAACCGACCAACAATTAGCGACCAATGACTTCAGGATTTTAAAAAATTTATTGAATGAAGAAAGGAAGGCTATTCTTTTGTTTCATCAGCAATTGATAATGCGGTGAAATATGAAGAATTTGTTGGATACAAAAATTCTTATCCCGAACGCATAATTAAATTGATTTTTTTCGCTTCACTCCAAGATCTAAAAGGGGCCATTTACCTTGGTGGTAAATATGATAAATTATCGTGAATGAAAGAAGTTGATTGGGATTTAATTGTTATTGATGAATCCCATGAAGGTGTTGATACATCAAAAAGTCAATTTGCCTTAAATTTACTAAAAACGAAATTTACTTTATATCTATCTGGGACCCCATACAAAGCCATTGCCTCAGAAAAATTCCGAGATGATCAAATTTTTAATTGGTCATATTATGATGAACAAAAAGCCAAAAATGATTGGGATGAAAATAATGGCCCCAATCCTTATGCTAAACTGCCTAAATTGCATTTATTTACTTATAAAATGAGTGAAATTATCAACTCGATAGTTTCGGAAGGAATTAAAACTGAAAGTGGTGCCAAATTTGATTATGCGTTTACTTTAAATGATTTTTTTAAAGTTAATAAAAAGACTCATAAGTTTGAACGCGAAGCAGATGTAAAAAAGTTTTTAGATGTCCTTACGCAAGGCCAATATCCCTTTAGTTTATCGGAAAATTTTGCTAGCGAACTTAATCATACTTTTTGGCTTTTACCACGAGTTGCTGCTGTTAAGGCATTGGCAAAGTTACTAAAAAACCATGATTTTTTTAAGGATTATCATGTTATTTTGGCTGTTGGCAATAATGATGACAGTTGACAAGAAAATGAACAAGCATCTGAGGCGATTTTTAAAAAGAGTGAAAAAAGTCTAGATAAAGTTAAAAAGGTAATTCAAAGATACGAAAAAACGATTACCTTATCAGTCTGTCAACTGACAACCGGTGTAACAGTTCCTGAATGAACCGGAGTGTTTATGTTGCGAAATATTAACTCTCCAAGTTTTTATTTTCAAGCAGCTTTTAGGGTTCAAAATCCCCACGAAATTGCAAAAGAACAAGCAATTTATTGAAAAGAAAACGCTTATATATTTGATTTCGCTCCTGACCGTACGTTATCATTATATGATCAATTTGCTAATGGTTTAACTTTAATTGACTACCAAAACAGCGAACATGAAAACCTATTGAGTGCTCAAAAAAATGAAAATATTAAAAAGATGCTTAACTTTTTTCCAGTAATTGCTCAGGATACTGATGGTTCTTTGCGCGAACTTAATTTAGAAGAAGTTTTAATAATTCCGAACCAAGCTAGAGCTGAAGACATTGTAAAAAGTAAATTTTTGAGTAACTTTTTATTTGCTCATATGAAAATTTTTCGACAAACAAATCGGTTTCAAACAATCATCGAAAAACTTCAATCTACTAAAAAACAAAAAAATCCTCAAACAAGTTCTTTAGTAAATGACACCAACGTTGATACCATTATAATTAGTGAATCAAATGTTTTTGGTAATCCAATTCTTGGTGAAAGAAAAACTACTGAGGAAATTTTACACGAATGCAATAGTGGCTTTAATTCCAAAACATTGGCTAATGAACTGTATTTAAATTATGAACCAGAATTGAATGCTGTTATTAAAAAGCTTGGTAATTTATCGAAAAATGAAGTCAAAAAAGTTAAAAATGAGTTCAAGGAAAAAATCATTTCGGAGTTAAAAGTTCTTGAGGATGCTTGTCAAACAGATATTAGTAAATATAATGATTTAAAAGATAAAGAACTTAAGTATCTACTAACCGAAAGTGAACAAAATGAATTAGATGAATTAAAAAAGCAAATTCATGAGCGGTATACACAAATACTTGATTTTGAAATCCCAGATGCATTTGAAAAATCAATTAATGATCTTCATAATGCTAGAGAAAAACAAGACAAGAGACAAAAGGAAGATAAACTGCGTAATCATCTCCGTAGTTTCACCCGCACCATTCCGATTTATTTAATGATTTTTGGCGATGAAAAGATAACTTTAAACAACTATGAAACGTATGCTGATGATGCTACTTTTGAAAAGATTTCTGGAATTAGCAAAGATGATTTTTTAATATTAAAAAATGGCGATAAAGATGAACATGGAGAAACACGTGGTGTGTTTCACGCAACCAATGTGAATGCTAGTTTTCAACATTTTTTAAATTTAAAAAAAGATTTAGCTAATTATTTTGATAGTAAAGCAACTGATGATATTTTCAATTATATTCCCAATCAAAAAACTAACCAGATTTTTACCCCTAAAGCAGTAGTTAAAGAAATGGTGGATCAGTTAGCGGCAAATAATCCTGATCTATTTACTAACAAAAACCATAAATTTTTGGATATATATTGCAAGAGTGGGCTTTATTTAGGTGAGATTATCAAACGTTTAAATGTTGGTTTAGAAAAAGTTATTCCTGATGCACAAGAACGCATTAGATGAATTTTTAAAAATCAAATTTATGGCATTTGCCCAAGCGATATCTTACTCAAACTAGCATCCAATTATTTGTGTGCAGATAGAAAAGATTTACATTCAAATTTACAAGTATGTCAAGCATATGAAGATTTAAAAAATCTCAATGATGCAAACAAACTTGCGTTGGCAATCGCAAATTTATGGAAGGATTTGGAAATGAAATTTGATGTGATTATTGGCAATCCACCATATCAGGAAGAGGATGGTGGTCCATATGCTAGCGCTCGTCCATTGTACCAATATTTTATGAGTGCAGCTTTTTCGTTTCCAAACGTTAAATATGTTTCTTTAATCACCCCTTCAAGATGAATGACCGGTGGCAAAGGATTAAATAATTTTCGAGCAGAAATGTTAGAAAATAAGAACTTAATCTACATTTACGACTATTGCGATTCGAAAAGGATTTTCCCAGATAATGATATCATGGGGGGGGGTAAGCTATTTTTTATTTAAACGCGATCATATTGGTAAGTGTAGCATCACCACTATTGATTTTGAAGGAAACGAAGAAACATCGGAACGTTATTTAAAAGAATCAGATTTAAACATTTACGTACGTTATGAGTCCCTTAGAAAAATTTGATTGAAGGTGCGAAGTAAAAAAGATAAGTTTTTATGATCCATAATGTCATCACGCAACCCTTACGGATTTAATACAGAAGCATTAACAAATCCTGAAAAATTTGGTTTTAAGCCCTTTTCTTTAAGCAAAATTCCTGATGGTTACACTATTTTGGGTCTTGACGAAAAACAAAAAAGATCACGCATGTATTTACCGAAAGATTACAAGTTTCCTAAGAATCAAATAAGTAAGGCCTTTTTAAAATACAAGGTTTTTGTTGCAGAAGCATACGGAGTAGCAGCCATTGGCGGATCTTTGTGAACTCCAGTTTTATCTACACCAGTCCTATCGATTCCGGGTGAATGTTGTACAGCTACTTTTTTAGAAATCGGCTGTTTTGAAACTGAAAATGAAGCGAAAAACTTAATTAAATACATTAAAACTAAATTTTTTAGAGCTTTGGTAGGAATTCAAAAAACTACTCAGCATACTGGTTCTAAAGCATATCGCTTTGTTCCTATGTTAGATTTTAAATCAAACAACGAAATCAATTGAGAACAATCTATACCTAAAATTGATAAGCAACTTTATGAAATGTTTGAGTTATCAGAAGAAGAAATTAAATTTATTGAAGAAAAAATTTCAGAAATGAAATAAAGGTGTTTTATCTTGAATATATGTAGTATTTTTAACTTAATTAAGAAAATTGTTAATTAAAATTTTAGTTTTATTAATCAATGTTTTGAAGCCCAAAAAGATTAACTATTTGCTTTATGTGTTTCATATAAAGATTAAACTGCGATTATTATATAATACTTTAACCTCTATTTGTTATAAAAAAAACCTAATTAGATGAATATGGAAAAAAGATTAAAGACATTAATTAATCCCTACACAAAAAAACAGTATCAAATTTATGCATATACTCACGATGAACGACAAGCACCTAATTTTGTTGGTCATATTAAGGTTGGTGAAACAACAAGAGATATTGAAACACGGATTAATGAACAAACAAAAACTGCTGGATTTCAACCGCAAATCCTTTTTTGAAAATTAGCACGAAAGAATGATGGTACATGATTTCGGGATACAGATTTACATCAATATTTTGAATTTAATCAAATTAAACGTAGCAAAGAAACTGGTGGACCAAGCGGGAATGAATGGTTTGATTTTAAAGGTCGCGAAGAAGATGCTTTAAAATTAACTGAAAAGTTTATTGAAATTGACTATGATCCTTTAATAAATCCTCAAGGCCAAAAAGACTATATATTGCGTGCGGAACAAAGTCAAGCTGTTACTTGTACTTTTAATTATTTTCATTCGCAAAAAGAACCAAAAGAATTTTTATGGAATGCCAAACCACGCTTTGGCAAAACTTTAACCACCTACGATTTCATCAGAAAAATTCAAGCAAGCAATGTTTTAATTTTGTGCAACCGTCCGGCTATTGCAAATTCATGATTTAATGATTTTGATGATTTTATTAGTTGAAGAATAGATGAAGGGTATCGGTTTGTTTCGGAGTCAGTTGCTATTAAGCTTAAAACCATGTCTTATAAGCAATATGAAAATTTTAAAACAGAACACCCAAACAAACCAATTAGAAGAATTGCTTTTGTTTCCTTACAAGACTTCAAGGGTGCTAAGTTTGCTGGTGGTCCTTATGAAAAATTAGCTTGAATGCAAGAAGCGGATTGGGATGTAATTATTCTTGATGAAGCCCATGAAGCTATTGACACACCAAAAAGTAAAGCGGCCTTAAATTCATTACGAACTAAATTTACCTTACATTTATCAGGTACCCCGTTCAAAGCGATTGCTACTGAAAAATTTCGCGAAGATCAAATTTTTAATTGATCTTATCATGATGAACAAAAAGCCAAAAATGATTGGGATGAAAGTAATGGATCAAACCCTTATGCCCGTTTGCCACAATTGAATTTATTTACTTATAAAATGAGTGAAATCATACAAAAGGAGCTTAAATCAAAAATTAAAGATGAATCTAGTTTAGATTCACAATATGCATTTGATTTAGGTGAATTTTTCCGTGTTGGTAACAGCCATAAATTTGTTCATGAACAAGATGTGAAAAAGTTTTTAGATGTAATAACTCAAGGTAAATACCCTTTTAGTTCATCTGAATCATATGTTAATCAATTGGACCATACTTTTTGATTATTACCTAGTGTTGCGGCAGCTAAAGAATTAAAAAAATTGCTGAATAACCATGAATTTTTTAAAAATTTTGAAATTGTTTCAGCAGTAGGTAAAGGATCAAGTTCTTCACAAGAAACAAATAAATTTCATACTGGTTTTAGAAAAAATCAAAAAAGTTTTAACAAAGTTCGTGAAGCCATTGATAAGCCACATAGCAAGACGATCACATTATCAGTTGGACAATTAACAACTGGAGTAACTGTTCCCGAATGAACTGGTGTGTTGATGTTGCGTAATATTGAATCAGCAAGTTTATATTTTCAATCAGCTTTTCGGGTTCAAAACCCGCACGAGTACGAAGTTGAAAATGAGCAACATGAAAAATTTCTTGCAGTAAAAGAAAACGCTTATATTTTTGATTTTGCTCCGGATCGAACGCTTAAGTTTTATGATGATTTTGCTAATGGATTACTTGTTGGTGAACAATCTAAAGTTAACAACGAACAACGTCGAGCAAACATTCAGGCTGTTTTAAATTTCTTTCCCGTAATTGCCGAAGATTCAAACGGATCGTTACACGAACTTAATATTGATGATGTCTTAAGAATTCCTAATGAGATTAAATCAGAAGCAGTTGTTAAAAGTGGCTTTATGCATAATTTTTTGTTTGCTAATATCAATAATATTTTTCGGATGCCTAATCAGATTAAAGAGATTTTAAATCAGATTGAGCCAATTAAAAATAAGAAAAAAAGCAAAACAAACTTGGCATTAATTAACAATGATTCGGATAATAAAAATAGTTTTGAAGCAATAACGATTAACCAATCTGGTGTTTTTGGCAAGAAAATAGTTGCATCAGTTTTAAAGCAGAATGATGATGAAGCTTTGGATGATCCAGTAAACCATTATGATTCATCGGAAATGATGAAGAAAATATTTGAATCTTATCAATTAGAGCAAAATAATGTTCTTAAAAATATTGATGAAAAATTATCTACAAATAAAATTAGGAAAATTAACGAAAATTTTAAAAAAGAAATTGCTAGAGAATTAGAGATAATTGAAGAAGAATCACAGGATCAAATTAATCGATTTAAAGAACTAATTAGTCAAAAAATTAAATTTGGTTTAGATGAAAACAACCAACTAGAATTGAATAAATTAGAAACTAGCATCCAGACGCAATACAACGAAAAATTGCATGCAAAAGTTAACCAAGCCTTTCAAAAATCACTTGAAGAAATAAAAAATGCTGTAGATGATGAGGTTAAGAAAAAAAGCGAAGATGCAACCCGTGACCATTTACGTGGTTTTACCCGCACGATTCCGATTTATTTAATGGTTTGTGATGACAAACAAATAACTTTAGCCAATTATGAAACGAAAACTGATCCACAAACTTTTCAAGAAATTAGTAGTATTACCGCCGAACAATTTCGCCTTTTAAAAAACGGCTGTGTTGACGAAAACGGAAACGTTTCAGGATTTTTTAATGAAATTATTTTCAATAACAGTATTCAAAAATTCTACAAATTGAAAAATGAATTAGCCAATTACTTTGATGAGACGATTGATAATGATATTTTTAATTTCATCCCCACTCAGAAAACTAATCAGGTTTTTACGCCAAAAAAATTAGTTAAAGAAATGGTTGACAAATTGGAAGAAACCATCCCTGGACTATTTACCAATAAAACTCATAAGTTTTTAGATCCTTACTGCAAGAGTGGTCTTTATTTAGCTGAGGTTATCAAGCGTTTATACATTGGTTTGCAAAATGAAATTGTTGATGTCCAAGAACGAATTAAATGAATTTTTGAAAAGCAAATTTACGGAATTTGTCCGAGTGATATTTTAGTTAAACTTGTTTCTAATTATTTATCTGCAGGACGAAAGGATTTGGTTTTAAATTTACAAAAATATGAAAATGATTGCAATTTTAAAAATCCTAATTGATTTAGCGATGCGATAAAAAAATGATGAGGTGATGCAATGAAGTTTGATGTAATTATTGGCAACCCACCATACCAGGAAGATCAAGGAAAAGATAAAGATGACAAAAATTCTCAAGGTAAATCTATACCTTTATATCAAATTTTTATTACTGCAGCTTTTTCGCTCTCAAATGTTAAATATGTTTCTTTAATTACTCCATCAAGATGAATGATTGGTGGCAGAGGTCTTGATGGCTTTAGGAAATATATGTTAAAAATAAAAAATTTTGTGTATTTTTACAACTATTCTGACTCAAAAATGTGCTTTCCGGATAACGATATCATGGGGGGGGGGTAAGCTATTTTTTGTTTAATCGTGATTATGTTGACAAATGCAACATTAACGTAATTGATTCTCAAGGCAAAATTTACACATCTAAGCGCTATTTACTAGATTCTGACTTGAATTTAGAGATTTTTGTAGTTTATGACATTTTCGTAGACATTTTAAAAAAAATAAATATTCGTGTTGAAGATAAAAATCTTAAATTCTTAAGTACTATTGTGTCCTCAAGTAATCCATATGGCATTAGAAGCGAAGCAATAAAAAATCCAAACAAATTTGGGTTACCTAATTTTTCTAGTAAAAAAATTGTAAATGGGTATGAGATTTTAGGTATTGATGCAAGCAAGAATCGATGCTTAATGTATTTGCCGAAAAATTATCCGATCCCTAAAAAAAGCAACGCATTTTTTCAATATAAGGTTTTTATCGCTAAAGCTTATGGTGCTGACGCAATTGGGGAAAAATCATCTACTCCGGTGTTATCTGCTCCTGAGTTAGGAATTCCTGGTCAACTCTGTACTGAAACTTTTCTAGAAATTGGTGGTTTCCATACACAAAAAGAAGCTGAAAATCTAATTAAATATATCCGAACTAAATTTTTTAGAACCTTAGTAGGAATTCAGAAACAAACTCAGAATATGACACAAAAAACATACAGTTTTGTCCCAATACTAGACTTTAAATCAAATGATGAAATTAATTGAGAATTATCTGTATCTAAAATCGATGAGCAGCTTTATAAAATGTTTGAACTATCCGATGAAGAAATTAAATTTATTGAAGGAAAAATTTGCGATATAAAAAAAATTAAGTAGGTTTTGTAAAGAGCAGGAATTGCTTCAACTATTTAGAGAACAATTAAATTACTATATTAAAATTAATATCTTGAAAACTTAATTATTACTATACTAAATCAGATAACGAAGATCATAATAAAAATCAATAAGTAAGCGTGACTATGCAAATGGCAACCACAATACTAACTGGATTTGCCAAAATAAATTAACGGATTGATGGAAACTAGTCTTGAAAATAAAATAAAAATAAACACATCGATAATGTTAAAGTTAAGAGAAGTCTGGTTGTAAATCTAATCAAAAATAGTAACGTAAGAGAAGTAAATATGTTGAAATTTTTATATCTTTAAGTTAATAGCATAGATATATTTTTTTCAATATTAAAAGCTTATATAAAAATAAAATCGTGTTTGCAATCCTTAAAAAAGGGAAAACTGTAATGGCTGATAATAAACTTCAAGGGTACACGTTATGATTGACAAGTTAATTGATGAACAAAATTAATGCGATCAAAAAGTTTAAATTATTCTTTTAAAAGACTATTTTATCTAACTAAAAAGCAAGTTTTAAAATCACTGAAAACTGCATACCTGCTATTGACAAAATTTGATTATTTATGTATTATAGACCGTTAAAATAGTACCAAACAAGGAGATTGTGGTCAAAAATGAGAGATATAACTATATCTGATTTAGAAAGAATCATGAGAAATGAGTTTGATAAAACAAACAGAACGATTGACGCAGTTTTGCGATTACTTAAAAGATATCTTCCCAAATAAAAATAAGTTGCAAGTTATTAAATCTTCGAACAAGTTTCAAGCATGCATTTATAAAAACTAAAGTTGAAATTGTTTTTATTTATGTTTAAAAAGTATACTAAAATATAGTCTAAGTTTTTGTCAAACTTAGATTATTTTATTAAAACTCAATAATGTTTTGTGATGAATTTATAAGTATTAAAAGAAAATAATTTACATTTAATTAAATAAATTGCCAAATTATCTAAAGTTTGTCAGCTGCATCGGTTCGTGTTTATTCTTCAGTATTTTTTGGTTTAAATTCAAATTTAAAACAATCTTCTTTGATTTCATATGTTTTACATAAGAGTTTAAAAATATTTTGCAAATCCTTGAATTTAATTTTTTCCTTTTTTGAAGATATCCTATAATCAATAATTTTATTATCAATTATTGATTTAACGATTTGGTAGGTTTTTGGTTTCTTTTTTTGGATATTATAAAACTGGTAAGTAGTCAAAAGAATAGTTAGTGCAGCAATGATGCTACTTGTTGTGATGAAGTTGTTTGTATTGCGATTTGTAAATGATAGTCCAATAAATAAAACAATTAAAACAAAACCAATTAAAATCGAAATCCAAAAAGTCTTAACTAATAAAATATAGGCGTTAATGATTTTTGCTTTTTCGATAATGCTTTTTTTATCTAGCAATTTAGGCTAAAGTTCCAATCGGATCTCATGGTTCTAAAATAATTGCTTCATCATCGAAAGAATTAAGTTTTAACTGTTTTTTGTAATGGTTAAATTTGTCCTTTTTAACAACCAGTTGGTATACGAATTTGTCAAACCAGGAATCAGACATCATGTAATAACCCTTTTGGCCATTCGTTGTTCCCCATGAATTTTCAATTTTTCATTTTTTCAAACTAATTTTTGACATACTTTCATCAATTAATGAGAGTGCTTTTGTTCCTACTTCTTTTTTTACTTGAGAACGTAATTTTTGAAAAGCAGCAATATCAAAATCAGCTCCAGTGATCGTCATTGCGTGGTTCATTGCACTAACCCGATAATCTAACTCTTGACCTTTTTTTAAGCCAAATTCGGTGTTAAAAATAGTTTTATAATCAAATGCTTCATCATCCCAGATTCCAAGATCACTATTACTATACATACTAACATCAGCCCCAAATCATAATGGTTCTTTTTCAAGCAATGTTTCTAATGCTAAATATTTTAGTAAATTGATACTTACATTATGGTGCATAATTGGATTTGCCCCAACAACGTTGTTTAAAAATTTAAAACTAAAACGCCGGTATAATGGTTTTTTTTCAGTAGGTGCGTGAATTAAACTGACATATTGGTTTAACTGGTTCTTAACATATTTTTGGTAAAACATGATTGGTGTTAAATTATGATCAGATTGTTTAATTGACTCAACGTCATAAACAGTTTTGATCTTTCCATTAACTTTAGTTTGTTGTTTTTGCGAATAGACAAAATCAAATTTTTGTACGGGCTCGCCATAACAAATTACTAACAATTTAAAAATTTTTTCTAGCACTTTTTCCTTAATAGGTTGTAGTGTTTGTTTGTCTTTGGTTTTACTGTTACGTAATTGATATGCACCATCTCTTAAAAGTCAATTAACTAAATAGTTTACTTCACTAGTGTTAGCTGCTGCATAACTATCAGGCATCACTTCTTTTGGTACAACTCCGTATTTTTCAACAATATTATTGATCATATCTCATTGCCCACCATCGGCAATTGGTTCATTATTGAAAAACAAAACATGCCGGTCGGTTAAGGGCCGATCGCTGGTGGCAATAATCGCTTCTAGATAAAAATTAGCACGTTCAAATTTGTCCCAGAAAGCCAAATAACTTTGGGATAATTCAAAATTATCAATTGCCAATTCTTTACAAATTGCCTCACGCATGATGTTGACAGCAGCAAATAACCAGCAGCGTCCCGAATTAAACTGGTTAGTTGCTGCTTGGGTTGTTAAATTAACTGTATAATGCAAGTTATTTTTGGCGAAATAATTTGCTTTTTGAGCGGCTTTTTGAATGCCAAGATGGTAAATTATTTTTCTGGCAATTTTTTGATCATCACCTTGGTTGATTTGCTTTAATCATTGCTTAATGATTTCAAAATCTAATGCATCGGAATTATTTTTTAAGATTTTTTTAGTGGCCATCCTAGTTTCCTTTAATCTGATAATTGTGTTTTAAGTTTAAATCAATAAATGGTTCATACTTGGATAATAGTTTTGGTTTTGTTTGCAATCCTTTTTCGATTACTAATTGGTAACCATTATTTTTTTTCAATAAAGTGGCTAACGTTTTGTCAACTAAAGGATATTTCTCAAAGAAGGTTTTTAAACTTTTTTTGGGCACTACCACTTGCGAAACAAATTGGTTAAACCATGAATCAGTAATCGTTACAAATCCCTTATTTCCAGATTTATCACCGTGACTATTTTCCACTTTTCAACGATCAATTACGATCGAATCGGCCAATGCGTTAAATAGTTGTTCGGGAGTTTTTTGCAGTTTAGAGAAATTTTTAACTAATTCTGCTTGTTTTATTTTGGTTGCTTTTTCGTTTAAATTGAACCCTAGAAAAATCATGGCATGGTTGGAAATCAATTGGCTGACTGATTCCATTTCTACCTTATTTTTATTAAATTCAATTCCAAATAAGGTGTCATAGTCATAAGCTTTAAAATCAAAAATTCCGGTCCGACGGTCACCAGCACTACCATACTGACAAGCAAATCAAATGGACTGTTTATCCATAATAGCACTAAGTGCAGCTAACTTTAAAATTGGCTTAGCGACGTTTAAAGCCACAATATCATTCGCTTCATAAATTGATTTTGTATCTTCTAACTGGTAAAGCTGGTTAAATTGAACATGTTTGGCATTAAAGTTAATGATATCTAAGTAATCATCAAAATCAAATTGTACAAATTTGTTTCAAAATTCTTGTGGCGATTCAAACGAAAGGCATTTTGTTACTTTTTCTTTTTTAACTGTTGTTTGGTAAACAAAATCAAACTTAGTTGGAATTGGTCCGTAACATCGGGTGAGAATTGTTAAAACTTCTTTGAGTGCTTGTTCTTTAATTTGCTTTTGTTTTGCTAAATTATGATGTTGGTTACGAATTTCACTAGCCGCAATTTTTAAGGAGCGGTCTAGCAAGATATTGATGTAATGGGTTTGTTTTGCGGTCACTGAATCAGGCATTACCTCAACAGGCACTGCTCCATATTTTTTAATAATTTCCACACCATACTCAAAAAACCCACCATCGCCACCAAAGCCACGCATCATTAATTCATCAACCTCCCGTTCGGTTAAGGATTGTTTTGACGTTTTAATTACTTTGTTAAGAAAACTGTTGGTTCTTTCAAATTTATCCCAAAATGCCGAATAACTTTGAGAAAACTCGAAATTTTTCATTTGATATTTTTTTACCACATGATCTCTAACGATGTTGTAAGTTGCAAATAACCAACACCGGCCTGATTGGGCTTGATTAGTGACACTTAATGCTTCGTTTTGAATATCATTAGAAAAAACAAAAGGATGTTGTTCTAGAGACTGTGGGTCTGTAACAACATCTAAAATGCTTGCTTGAGCTAAAGAATTTTGGGCGATGATGTATTTTTTATCTTTTTTAAATTCGTCAATTAGATCCAAATATTTTTTGGGATCGATTGCTTTGGCATGTTTCATAGTTAACCTCTTCCAATTTAATTTATTATATTAATATTTTGTAAACTTTTGGTTTTATAAATTTGAAACCTTTTTAAGCAATAATTAATTAAAAACGAAAAGGATCATAAAATGAAAAATTAACGTGCTTATTTTTGGTTCAAGCATTGTGGATAATTCGTTATTTTATTTAAAAAAATAGTTGGTTTTAAATGTGCAAACTAGTAAATAAGAAACGATTAGTTATTTCATAAATAATGAAGCTGCATTTTTGGTTTATTTATTGTTCATTAAGATTGTTATTGTTATCTAGATCTAACCCAACTGTTAAACCTAATATGTATTTTTCTAAGTCAAAATCAGCCAAGTCGTCAAGTTGTTCGCCAAGACCGATGAGTTTGACCGGAATTTTAAACGCGTCTTTAATTGCTAAAATGATCCCGCCTTTTGACGAGCTATCTGTTTTGGTTAACACAATTCCAGATACTTTTGTTAATTCGTGAAAGGCTTTGGCCTGATTGAGCCCTGATTGGCCAGTTGTAGCATCTAAAACTAAAAGGGTTTCGTGGGGAGCATCAGGAATAAATTTGGCAATGACATCCCGGATTTTTTTTAATTCATTCATTAAGTTAATTTTATTTTGCAACCGTCCTGACGTGTCACAAATTACTAAATCATATTTTTCTTCTGTACCCTTTTTTAACCCTTGGTAAATTACAGCCGGAGCATCCTGCTTTTCATTAGCAGCACAAACAATGTCACAGCCAGTACGTTCGGCTCAAATTTTTAATTGTTCAACCGCGCCTGCCCGAAAGGTATCGCCAGCGACAAACAAAATCTTTTTATTTAAGGTTTTAAAACGGTGTGCTAGTTTGGCAATAGTGGTCGTTTTACCAACCCCGTTAACGCCAATCATTAAAAAAACATTGGTCCGGTTTTCTTGGTAATTTAAACTTGTATCAAATTGGGTATCTTGAATGTAGTATACAAACAATTTATCAATAATAATTTCTTTTAGAAGTTGATGGTCACTAACATTTTGGTAACGCACTTCATCTTTAATTGCGGTTAAAATTTTTTGACTTGATGCATAACCAATATCCAAAGATACTAATAATTCAAACAAATGATCAAAATAAGTTTCATCTAATTTAACATATTTTTTGGCTAAATTATTAATGGCATTGGCTAAATTATTGGCTGATAAACGTAGCGAAGCATCATACTTTTTCTGGTCCTGGTGAAACGCCCGGTTGGCTTCGGTTTTTTCGCGAATTTGTTCAGCAATATTTTTTTTTGGTTTAAGTTTACTAAATAATTTACTAAAAAATCCCATCTATGCTGCTCCTTGTTGTTCGGGTGGGGTTTCTGAGGCAAATTCTAAGGCCTTTTCAAGATCCACTGATAGCATTTTGGTTACCCCTTTGGTTTGCATTAGTGTTCCTAGCAACGTATCACAACGCGTCATGGTTCCCTGACGGTGGGTAATTACTAAAAATTGGGTAGAATCACATGCTGAACGAATGATGTCAGCAAACCGTTCGACGTTTGATGGATCCAGTGCACTTTCAGCTTCGTCAAAAATGACTAAAGGCGAAGCACTAATTCTTAAAATACTAAATAAAACCGATAACGCCACAAGGGTTTTTTCGCCCCCTGATAACAACATTAAATTACCAACGTTTTTCCCTGGTGGATTAGCGTAAACTTCAATGCCAGTAGTTAAAACATCTTCAGGGTTGGTGTAACGAATTTGACAAGTGCCCCCACCGAATAAGTAAAGAAAGGTTTTTGGTAATTCTTCATTTAGCCGGTCGATTAATTGGGCAAAATCCACCCGGGCTTTATCGTCTAATTCATTAATAGCTAATTGGATTTGATCCCTAGCGGTAATTAATTCTTCTTGTTGGTCGTACAAGTCATCGTGACGCTTTTGCTTCGCATCAAGTTCGTCAATCGCTTCCACATTAATGGCTCCTAAATTATCAATAGTTGCTTGTAATTTGTTAATTTTACTGCGTGCTTGTGCTTCGGGCATTGGCAATTCTTTTTGATAATTTTCGATCGCGTAATCAATCGCCATTTTGTAAGTTTCATTAATTTTATTTTTCGCGTTATCCATCACGTTTTCAAAGCGTACAGCACTTTCTTTACAATTAACAAGTTTAATCCGGTCATCATCTAGTAAAGCCCGTAAATCATGAAGTTTCATAGTCAATTCATCAACCTGAAGTTTGTAAATTGCTTTGGCTTCCTGGTTAATTCTTAGATCTTCATTCAAACGTTCTTGTTTGGAAATTAATTTGTTTAAGTTACTATGAATTTTTTCTTCGTCCCAGGCAAGGTTTTTCCCGTCGTAAGTTTTATTGGTTAATTGTTCAAATTCGATTTTATGTTGATCAATTTGTTTTTTGGAAAGATTAATCAAATCACTATGTCTTTGTAAACTTAATTTCCGTTCGTTAAGTTTTAACTCATTGTCCTTAATGGCAATTGCCATTTTGTCAATTTGGATGTTCAGGTTATTAACTTCTTTATTGTATTCATGAACCTTGTCTTCTAAATTTTTAATTTTTTCATCTGCATTAAACAATGCAATTTTTTGCGATCGAAACCCACCAGTGATCGCCCCACCAGCAGCCACAATATCACCCTGTAAGGAAATTACCCGATAAATTTGGTAAGTAAAACGGGAAATTTTAATGGCTGTATCTAGATCAGTAGCAATTAATATTTGTCCTAGTAAAAAACCAACAGCTGGGGCAAATTGCTCGTCATATTTAATCAAATCACAAGCCACCCCCACAAAACCTTCCAGTTGGTTCAAAACCTCTAAGTGTTCTTCTTTAATGCTTCGTTTTTTAATATCCGCCAATGGTAAAAAAGTGCCCATTCCGGCTTTATTAGCTTTTAAAAATTCAATGGCATTTTGGGCATCTTGACTGGTATCGACAACAATGTTTTTTAAATTTCGCCCTAAAGCGACGCTAATGGCCATTTCGTACGCTTTTGGGACATTTAAAAAGTCTTGAATGATCCCATGAATTCCTGCTAATGCTGCTTTATTAGATAAAATTGATCTAATCCCAACTTCTCGTTCGAGTTCGCTTTGTTTTTGGGATTTTAAAAAATCAAGTTCAATTTGGGCTTGGTAAAGTTTGTTCGTTAAATCTAAATGCAATTGACGTTTGCTAACGTTCTCTGCACTAAGTTCGCTTAATTTGGCGTCAATTTTTTCTAATTCAAGGTTAATCTTTTCAACAGTCTGATAATAATTAGTGAGCTGTTCTTCAGTAATTTTAATAATTTGTTTTAACGATTTAACTTTAACACTAACGTCTTTTGAATTTAACCCAGTTTGTAACTTTGCATCAATGATCACTTTTCGCTGTTCTAACTGACTAATTGCTCCGTAATGCTCTTGTAATTCCTTTTGAATTGAAGTTAGGTTATTGTCAGCGGTTTCATAATGCTCTTTAGCAATTTCTAGTTTTTCTTCTGTAATTTGAACTTGGGGTTCAAACTTTTCAAAATTAGCATCAATATATTCGATTTTTTTGGCAATTTTTTCTAAATCATTTTTGTTTTTCACATAATCACGAACTAAAATTATCAGTTCTAATTCTTTCAATTCTTCCTTGCTTTGAACGTAAACTTTAGCTTTTTCGGCTTGAGTTGTTAACTTTTTTAAATCACGGGCTAACTCGTTAACTACGACCGATACTTCTTTGAGGTTTTCAGTAATTCGTTCGAGTTTTCGTAAGGTTTCTTCGCGCTTTTTACCGTAGCGACCAATTCCAGCCGCATCTTCAAAAATCTTCCGCCGGTCTTCTGGCTTAGCATCAACAAACCAGTGAATTGTTCCTTGAGAAATAATTCCTAACGATCCTTTTGTTAATCCAGTATCTAGAAAAATATCCTGAATTTCATTAAGAGTAGCCACTTGGTCGTTAATGAAATATTCACTAACCCCACTACCCCGATGAACCCGGCGCATCACGGTGATTTCTTTTCTTTTGTCGTGCAGTTTTTTACTGGAATTATCAAAGGTTAAAGCGACTTCTGCCACTTTCGCTGCGGGTTTATCTTTAGAACCAAAAAAGATAATATCATCGCTAGTTTTCCCCCGCAATTGCTTAATAGAACGTTCCCCTAAAACCCATTTTAACCCATCAACCACATTTGATTTTCCCGTACCGTTTCTTCCCACAATGGCAGTGAACGGTTTATTAAAAACGATTTCCACATTTTCGGCATAAGATTTGAAGCCATTGGCTCTAAAACGTTTTAAAAAAATCATAATGGTTACTTGACTTTCATAATTTGGGTTTAATGATCGATTTTAACAAAATGGTGCCTTATTTTCTTACTTTACTAATTTTTTCACAAGCTTCCTTGGCGGCTAACACTTCTGCTTCGTGTAATTTTGGTGCTTGTCCATGCCCATATATAATCCCATTACATACAAGTTCCACTTCAAATTTACCAATTTCGCAACAGATTTTTTTGTACTGGATGCTTGTTTGCTTGCAGTGTTCTTGCATGGCTTCTTGAAATTTGGTTTTATAATCGATCGTGTTTTGCAAATCGTCATTTAAGTAGTACTTAATAATCGTTTTCATTAAGATCCGGTTGGCTACAACCTCACCTTGATCTAAAAAAATAGCGCCCACAAAGGCTTCGAAGATATCTTCGAGAATGTGGTCACTAATGGGGCGATTTTTTAACCCTTGTCCAACTAATAAATAATCTTTTAAATTTAAATCATTTGAAGCTCGAATCAAGGTCTTGGCTTGAATAATGGAAATTCGGTCTTTAGTCATCCGACCTTCATCATCATCAGACATCAAAAATAAAAAAACGGTAACAAGTTTATTGATGATTGAATCACCTAAAAATTCTAGCCGTTGGTAACTTTTTTTATCAGCAGTTTCGTTGGCATAAGTATTGTGTGTCAAGGCTTGTTCGTATAAGGTAATGTCGTTTGGAATAATTTTTAATGAATTTAATAATTCCATAATTCGTTTTTCCACTAAGGGATAAACATTAACTTTAGGGACTACGGGAACTAGATCACGACTTTTTGGCTTGTCATCAACACGGTGGTGAACGTCAACAAAAGCATCGAATTCATTTTTTGAATTACTTTTATAGTGACCCATTTTTTTTGGTAAATTAGTTTTGGATTCAATGCGAGTAACCGCCCATGATGGCAAATTACTTTCACTATGATAATAATTTTGTTGAAAATTTTGCTTTTGCTTTTTGTTGAAGTGCTGGGTAAATTTGGGCGGCTTTAACTGATCGCTAAATTGTTTTTTTATGGGGTAAATTAAATTATCTGGTAAATGGTCTTTCATGCCATTAAATAGAACTTGTGCAGATTGCCGATAGGGATGAGTTGTTAATAATTGGTAAGTAGGGGAAGCAACCGTTGTAGTAGACGGTGAGTTAGTTTGACCATTTAAGGCTTTAGCTTGATTAGTTTTGGTTTTATTTGCTATAGTTCGGTTGGTTTTTTGTATTTCATTTTTAGGTTGCTTTTGACTGGCTGAACTATCAGTTTTTTGCTTAATGGTAATATTCGGATTATTTTTGGATATTGGTGTGTGTTTTTGCTTGTTATTATCTGGTTTTAAAGTAACAGTTTTATCCTGCTTTTGAATTGTTTTTTTAACTGTTTTTCCCCGATTAAAAGTTTCTTGATTTTTGTTAGAAATAATAGGTTTAATATCGGAAGTAGCACGATCGCGACTTTTAGTTTTGTTCATATTAAAAAATCCTAGTTAACAGGTGATGAGAATTTTAATTCGAAAGAATTGAAAATGATCCAACTAAATGAATATAAGTTTGGATATTCAAATTAAACAAGGGGATTTATCAAACCAACTGAATAGAAACTTCGTTAATTTATAAGTCCAAATAATTAATTTGGAAACAAACTTACGGTTAGATTTTACACTAATTTGTGACAATCTACAATAGAATAGTGAAGTTGACATTGGGGGGGGGGCATTAGACAATTCATTAGTAACAAGATTGTTAAACCTTTGTTAAGAGTTGTTTTAAATTCGATTTTAAAGTTGTTAAAAATTGGGTTTTTAAAGCGTCGTGTGCCATTCTAATGGTGCTATAAAATTGTTGAAAATCTGCCGATCCGTGGGTTTTTACAGCTAATTTATCTAAGCCTAATATCATTGCTCCGGCATTATTTTTATAGTTAAAGGTTTTGCTAATTTTTTTAATAATGTTTCAACTAAAAATTGCCGCAAATGGATTGCGTTTAAAACCAGTTTTTAAAAGCTTGGCAACCGAACGTAGTGCCCCTTCTAAACTTTTTAATACCAAATTACCACTATAACCATCAGCCACTAAAATGTCACAAACACCTTCAATTAGGTTTCTTGGTTCTAAAAACCCCAAATAATTTAAAGTGCGATCATTTTCAAATAACTGGTTAGCTTCCTGGTGGTAACCAAACCCTTTAAATTTTTCGGTGCCAATGTTTAATAATCCAATTCTTGGGTGAGTTTTTATTGTAGTTTTTTTTACAAATCAATTAGCCATCAAGCCAAGGTAATACAATTGTTCGCCACTATATTCCTTATTGGCACCAACATCTAGAAAATAGAACCCATGATTTGCTTTTGTTGGTAGTCACGACATGAATCCTGGTTTAATTCTGGTATCAATTTTACCCAATAAGATGTGGGTTAAAGCCACATAAACCCCACTACAACCGGCTGAAACCACTGCATCAGCGTGATTATTCGCAACAAGATTAATTGCTTCTTGCATGGAACTTTTTGGTTTTCTGCGTGCTGATAACGGCGTATCATCCATGTGAATAATTTCAGTTGTGGGATGACAATGAAATTGCGAATAATTGGCAATCATTGGTTTAATAATTTTTTCATCACCAACTAAAATAAAAGTTAGATCGCGGAATTTTTTGGCATAGGCAATTGCGGCCTTAATTGCTTCCTTTGGATTATTTTCAAACCCCATGCAATCGATAGCAATTTTATAAGTCATATTTTATTGGATCCCGAGCAAGTATGGATAAATACTTTGACCACCGTTAATTAATTCACAATAAATTCCGTATTTTTCTGAAATCATTTTTTCCATTTTTTTGGCTTGCTGTAACGTTACGTCTTTACCGTAAATCAAAATAATAATTTCGGGTTTTTTAATCTTTTTCATTAAGAGTTTTATTGTTTTGTGTATGCATTGGGTAATGTCGGGTTCACTAACCATGATTTTTTTATCAATAATGGCAATTAAGTCATCCTTTTGTACGGTAATGTGGGGATATTTCATTGGCTTAACTGCTAAGGAAATGCTGGCTGATCCCGTTGTTTTAATTGCTTTTTTCATTGTTCGCACATTGCTTCGTAAGTTATCATCAGGCATAAAGGCTGACAATGCTGACATGCATTCAATGAAATTGCGACCTACAATTAACTCACATGAAACCCGTTTTTTCACTTGTTTAATTGCTTCTTGCACAGCCATGGCAATGTTGGTATCATCAATGACGATAATAATGTTTTGTGATTCAGTTAATTTAATGGCATTCATGAATTGCTTAATTGACGGATTTCCAATGTCACTAGTATCAATATAGTGTGCCACTTCGTAATTTTTCGAAATGAATTTTCCTAATCTTTGTGAAGGTGCTGTAGCAATTAGTTTAATCTCGTTTTTTAATTTGCTCTCATCAATAATTTCTTTAGTTGATAACCGCATGGTATTGCTTGACACGTGATCGTTAATGCGGTGGTGCACTTGCAAATCCATGTTATCAACTTTGACACTAATAAATTCACCAAACAATAACCCGGCTTTTAAAATCTGATCTGGTTGTAAAGTGTGGGCATGAAGTTTTACCAGTTTTTCTTCAAAATCAGATACAATGACGACTGAATTCACATATTTATTAATTTCTTTGCGTAATTTTGCTTCGGTATATCTCATTTTTTCTAAAGTCGGGTCAGCTTTTAAACTAAAATTTAGCAAGAATTCCGTACAGTAACCATGACCTTCTTCTTTTCATTCACCTTCAAACTTTTGTAAGCGGGCTGAGGCAAATGTGGCGGGATAATTGGACTCAAAATTATCATTTGCTGCACTTTCTTTGCCTAAAGCAACCAATTCCATCCCTTTTAAAAATTCAACAAGGGCAAAACCACCAGAATCAACTACGCCAGAAACTTTTAATTCTGGTAATAAATCTGGTGTTTCATTTAAAGATTTTTTTGCGGCTTTTAAAGCGATTTCAAACAGTTCTTCGACGGAATTGATCATGTTTCGTTTTTCTATTAATTTTTCACTAGTTTGCCTAATTACAGTGAGCATCGTTCCTTCGACTGGAGTAATTACTGATTTGTATGAGACTTCAGTCGCTTCTTTAAAAGCACTAATTAATGAATCAATTGTTAGTTCGGTCCCATTTTCAGGAAATGACATGACAAAACCCTTAATAATTTGACTAAAGATTACGCCAGAATTGCCCCGAGCATTCATGAGCATGGCTCTAGCGAAAGTTTTTCCTAAAAGTCCTAACGAATCAAACTCATTATTTTGTATGGCTTCTAACGCCCCAATAGCGGTAATTTTCATGTTGGTTCCCGTATCCCCATCGGGAACAGGAAAAACGTTTAACTGGTTAATATATTCGTAATTATCCGCGATTTGTTTTACTCCAAAACTAAACATTTGGATTAAGGTTTTAATATTTATAGTTTTCACGCTAAGATTCAACCATTCCTTTCGTGATAAATTTGGGACGCATTGTGACTAAATCGATATTATTATTAAATTAGCAATTCGCCCAAAAAAGATTTTCTTTACTTTAATTAAGTTTAAGTAAACGTATGAACATGTTCCTTTTTTTGAACTATTTACTTTACCCTAATATTATAACTTTATTAACAGTTATTTTGAAAACGTTATTTTGAAACCCTTCGCTGTTTACTAGGCTTATACACTAATTACATTTGCTTGTAAAGAATTATGGTATATTTAATATAATTAATAGTACCCAAAGGAAGAGCTTTTCCGTGTTTATACTTTGGTAAATTACCATACAACAAGAAGATTTTAGAATGCGGGTTAAAATTATTTTGATATGCGAAGTTTGTGTTAATCGGAATTATACAACCACCCGCTCAAAAAGTGAGACCAAGCGTTTCCAACTTAAAAAATTTTGTAAGCATTGTAACATGACAACACTTCATAAGGAGTCACGCTAATGGCTAATGCATCAGAGTCCATTGGAACTGAAGAAAAAAAAGCATCCACAACCGGATCAATTAACCTTCGCCAAGCTAATAAAAAAACCAAACTTTCTGATTACAGCGACAAAGAAATCCGCGAGCAGCACCGCATCATGCGCGACCGGGTTGTTTCCAAAAAAGCGAAAGAAAAAAAGGAAAATCAGGAAAGCGAAGTAACTGTAGTTAAAGAAAAAGTTTCATTTTCCTTTCGTTTAAAACGCTGGTGGTTTGGAATGGCGAAAGAATCGCGCCGAATTTCTTGAGCCACGCCGAAAAACTTAATTGCTAGTTTCATAATTATTTTAGTGGTGATTGCGGTGTTAACGGGAATTTTTTATGGCATTAACCAAATTTTTATTACCGTTGGCATCTTGAAATAAGGACCTTCTAACAATGAATGATCAAAAAAACAAACCAGTACGTCAAGTTAAAAGTAAAAAACCAGCAAAATCAAAGAAAATCATTAATTTAGCCCAATGATATATTGTGACTTGTAGCAATGGCTATGAAGACACAGTAATTAAGAATTTGAAGGCTAAAGTGGCTGCAATGCACTTTGGTGATTTGATTTTAGATGCAAAAGTGATTAAAATCCGGACCACAATCGAAGAAGAATTTGACAGCAATAATCCTAAAAAAATCCCGCCAAAAAACATGCGTAATAGCGTTAATATTAAATGAAAAACGATTGGTAAAGGCAAATATTTAAAGGTTAAAATTGTCGATAAAAATAAGTTTCCCGGTTACATTTATGTAAAAATGGTGATGACTGATGATACGTGGTATGCAGTCCGTAATGCACCAAACATTACGGGTTTAATTGGCTCATCAGGAAAACGTACTAAACCAATTCCGATTAATTTTGATGAAGAAATGCTTTTATCAGGAGAAACTGATGATCCTAGTAGAAGGATTGTTGTTGAACCTAACGCCATTATTGATATGGATCGTAATCTTTTTGATGAAGAAGGCAAACTAATTGGCTTCCTTGCTCCTGAAGATCATCAAGATCATGATTTTAAACCAGATCCTAATAAAGTAGTTAACTCACCTGAATTAGCAGTCGATTCAGTGCAAGATGATTCAATTAGTAACAGTTTACCAACATTAATTTTAGAAGAATTAAATAAGTCTGACCAAAGGCGTGAACCATTAACAGCAGAGATTGAAGTTGACGAAATTTCAGTAACCAACCCCACAGTAATGAAGCTTCCTGATGAAACGAGTGATCACAATCAAAAACCCGAACTTGATACTCATTCTTTAAGTCATAAAAAAGATGAATAATTCCAACAAACAATACCGCTTTTCTTATGATTCAAAATTGCTAGGTAAACAGTCTACAATCACCTTAAATTTTAACATCCAAAGCACGCAAAATTATCCAATCAAGCCCGATTTGTTTCGCATTGGTCACGGGGTCAAAATTATTCTAGATGAATGCCGGGAGTTAATTGGAACAATCGTTGGTGTTGATATGTTTAACCGTATGGCTTTGGTTGAATTGGAACTATTAGGTCGCTTAACAAAAGTGATTATTAGTTATGATTATTTAGAACTAGATCAGTAAAAAAGATCTTATGAAAAAAGCGATTTATCCGGGAAGTTTTGATCCGTTTCATCTGGGCCACTTAAACATTATTAAAAAAGCAGCAAACTTGTTTGATGAACTTATTGTGGCCGTTGGTATTAATATTAGTAAGCAACCTAGCAGTAATTTAAATATGCGTGTTGCAAATATTGAAAAGGCAATTAAAAATGCTGCGTTAACAAACGTTACGGTAATTTCATGATCAGGTTATATGGTTGATTTAGCCAAAAAAATGAGGATTCATTATTTGGTTCGTGGGATTCGCAATCATGATGATTTAACTGATGAAATCCTAACTGCTGCTGTTAATAAAAATCTCTATCACCAAATTGAAACTGTGTTTTTTTTAAGTGATGTTGCTTACCAGTCAGTATCGTCATCAAGAATTAAAAAAATTCTTGCTGATCACGATCATTTTTTTGATAAAAAATAACCTAGATCAGAATCTTAGTCAATAAATTATCGACGTTTCGGTAGATTTTCAAGTATCTTGATAATGTGAGATCTACTAGAATTTTTTCCTCACCAATTAAAATAATCCGGTTTGTTAATAATTGGATTTCTTCATCAACATTGCTACATAATACTAAACAAATCCGGTTAGTTTTTACATACCAATCAATGATGTTTAAAAGGTATTGTCGGTGTTTTATGGGAATGCGGTACCAAATTTCATCTAAAACACACAAGCGTTTGGCTAGCAAGAGTTTTAGTAAAATTTTTAGTTTTAAAGTTGTGTTTAGATCTAGTTGGTAAGGATGATCCAACAAGTTTAATTCTAAACCAAAAGTTGTTACTAAGACTGATAACTGTGATTTGGTAATACGATTTTCGGCTAGATTAATGACGTAATTAATTAAATCACTAACGGTATTAAACCCTGTTAAGGAGGCTTCGTAAGTTAGTTTTCTTTTAATTTTATTAATTTTTGTTTTTGCACTGGGTTTAACAAGCTTTTTATGAATTAGATAAGGTTGCTTGTCGTCAAGAATATGGGCTAATTCAAAAACCCGATGGATGTCGTTACTTAACAATGCAATTTGGTTAGTTTCATAAATTTTTAAACTGATGTTTTTAAATAAGCGTTTGGGTTTAAGGAAACTTTTTCAACTTCATTTTAAACAACTTGAAATTTGTTCAAAGTTGATGATTATTCCTTCTTTTTTGAAGGCTTCATCAACTGCAAAAGGCACGTGGTTTGTGTTGATTTCCGTATTTTGCGATCATGATTTTTCGATTTTGTGAATCCTGATTAATCCCGGTGTTTTAATTTGTTTTGGTTTTGCTAAGAACCTTTTTTCTTTTAAAAAAGTAATAATTTTTTTCAAAGTTGATCAAACTTTGGCGATAGTTTTTTTCATGATACCTAAACGATGATTATAAAAATGATAACACAAGATAGGTTATTATTAGCTATTAACTATTATAATTTTTAAGACATTAATTAGTTTAATTTATACCATATTTTTAGCAATCACGACCACGCTTAAAAAGATGGCTACAGTACAATTAATGAAAAACAAAAACTTAAAATAATTTAATTAAATATTATTTTTTTAAAACCCTTGGAAACTGGCTTGGATGTCTGGATCACTAACAAAAACATAAGATAAGAAGTTTTTAACTTGTTGAACTAGTTTGGGTTTTTGATGATCAGTCGTATCCAAAACACTATATGGTAAATAAGTGGTCGAATCTAATAAACGAATGTCATATGATAAATTAATTGTTAGGCCAATTTTAACTGGAAAAATGACAACGGGAATATCGACTTGATTTAGTTGAAAGGCCAATTTACTTAAACCACTACCATACAGGTTAATCGCAGTATTTACATAACGTTTCTTTAAGAAATTCTTTAACTCAAGACTGAACTTAACATAACTTTTAACTAGTTTTGACGCTGTATCTGATAGTTTTGGAACATGATTTTGGTATGTTCACCCTTCTTTCAAGATCGTTTCTTGTGTTTTGCTTAATTGATCACCACCAAATTGGGGATTTACTGCTAAGGTGTAGTTGTTTAAATAAACAAATGGGGCCACATTTTGTTTTGGATCAGATAAATCTAGGGTATATAGGGGCGTACTGAGGTTGGTAATTGGATCAATCTTTTTGGGGAACAACGTGATATTAGTTGTTGTTTGGTACTTACGATTAACAGTATTTTTTAAGAAATTTTGTAATAATTGCTGAACTGATTGATTGAGTTGTTTACTAATGTAATTTTTTTCAGATCCACCAAAATTAGCGACAATGCTTTGCTCGCTTGGATTAATATTGTAAATCGTTGTATTGCCAAACTTTGATTTCTTGGCAATATCAGTTGCATTAATTATAAAGTTAGCACCAATTATTTGGTAATTAACAATCGTTTTATTTTGCCCATCAACATCATAAGCTGGTAAAATAACTAAATCTTCACCAGTATAACTAATTTGAATTGATCCGTTAATTGTCATGAAAGGATGGTTTAGTTGTGGTGATAATGAGCCAAAAACTAATTCTTTAAAAAAACTTTGAATTGTCGCCTTTTTGCTAACTCCCCGTTTAATTCCATCCAAGACGTTATCGATTAATCCGGGACGTCCGTTAATTCCGTTAATTCCATTATTTAACATTTTTCAAGAAATGTACCATGGTTTTGGGTACTTTTTAACTTGCTGACTGGCTTGATCTTTAATTTCTTCAAAAACTTCAGGAGTTAAAAAATTATCAAAAACGAAATCAGATAAACTCGAAGTTGGCATTAAGTCCACTAAAGCAAGAATTAAACTATTTTTAATAACAAGATGATCAACACTAATTTGATATGTTTTATTTAAATTACTAATCACTAGATCGCCATATTTATTATATCTAGTAACTGGTTTGTTTGCTAGTTGGTTATTAATTGTTATTTTAATCTTATTTAAGTTGTCATTACTAAATAATGCACTAATCTCTTTTAATAAGGTGTAGATCTTATTAATTGTTGCTGGATTATTTTCTAACAAAGAATTGTTAGTGATAAACGTATCAAATAAATGCTTCACTTGGGGTGTTAGTGCTGCTGTACTAAAACCAACCAGCCCTAATAAATCAGTTAATCCTTGCTTGTTATTGGCTAATAATCCTTCGACAAAACCATTTACGGGATTATTAGCATTTGCTAAGATGTCAATAAAAATGTTTTTGTATTTCTTTAAAAAATCGATTAATGATAGTTTCTCTAAAGCGTCAGGCGGATTTGGATTGCTTACTAAGTTAGTAATTGGGTTTTGGCTTGGTTTGCTTTCATTTAAGTCAGGTGGGGTTAAGTTATTGAGTAATGATGCACCATTTTCGCTTAATTGGATGACTAAATCAAAAATTAACGGGGCAATGTTTGGTTTGGATAATAAGTCTAGTACATAAACATTTTTAGTAGCAACTAGTTCTTGAAAGATGGTGAATAATGAATTTAATTTCGCATTCTTTAATAAATCAAGAACTAGTGGTTGGAGCGTTTTTAATTGTTTGAATAAGTCTTCAGGTTTTTTAAGAGTATTAAAGAAATTGTTAACAATGAGATTAATTCCGCCAGCTATCGGTAGATTTTTCAATATAAAGTTAACCAAGATGTCCTTATTATCAAAAATTATTTGGTAGATTGTTTTTCCATTATTGTTGGCTTTTGAACTAGTTAACAGATCATATATCAGGTCACGAATGGAGGTTTTGTTTTTGATTTTTTCATTTAATTCGGGTTTGGCAATAGTTAACAAGTGAGTAATGTTATCGGCGTTTTCGATCACTAGATCAATTAATTGGTGGTTGTTTGCACGCATTTGGCTTAGTGAACCAAAAATTCCACTAACTGTTTTGGCAATTTGTTTAACTAAAGCTAATTTTTTGGTAAATAAATTGTCTAAATCGCTAACAACTTGTTTTCCTGATAAGGTATTAGTGTTGAAAACCTTGCCATTTATACCAGCAATATCGTTTTGGGCACTATAAGGATCTAATCCCGAAGCGACATCAGTAATTTCGAGATTAATATTTGATTTTGCTTGGTTAAACACAAAATCGGTTAGATTAGTTATCTTCTTACCAATTGTTAGTTGCAATTGTTGTGTTTGTCAGTTTAAATACGATTTATTGGAAATTGGATCAACAGTAACAATCCCGTTAATGTGGTTTTGTTTTTTGCCAAATTTAGTTGTAAAAGTAAAATTAACAATGTCTTTTGGTGAAACGTTTTCCAAACCCTTAATGATATCGCCATTGTGATCTTTAAATGGGCGTGGTTGACTATTAATGTTAACAAATTGGTAATTCCCGCTAATGTTTATTGCCAGCGGATCACTACCAATTTGTTCAATTTTTGGCATTTGCCCTTTTAAAGAAAAAAATTGATTATTTTGTTTGAAAACATTATCAAGATATGAATTCACATCAGCAATAATGATGGTGTAATCAGGATAGCCGTTAGCATCAATAAGTTGACCCGATAATTGGTGGTTTAAACCGGCTTTGATTGCACTGGCTGCAACTTTTAAACCAGTAGTGTCAACAGTTGCGTGGTTGATAATACTTTGTGGTGGACTGTACAAATCATTTGCTGATTTGATTGATTTCTTGTTGACCTTAATGTCGTTTAAAAACTCTGGTTTAGTTCCTTTTTGTTCAATAGTGACTTTGGATGGTTTGAGGGAATTTGAGTCACCATTATTTATAGTATCTGGTTTGTTTGTGGCTGCAATAATTCCATAAGTAGCACCAGGAATGATTGCAGCAAAACTAAAAATTGCTAGACATATTCCAATCAGACGTTTTCTCTTGGTCATGAAGTTTACCTCATTGCAATGGACATCAAAATAAGTTTATAAAAATTTCACCTTATTCAAAAGTCGTTGAAGTTACTAGTTAAAATTAATGAACCATTGTTAGTTTTCAATTTAGTTTTTAAATTAAATACATTTTGAAAAAAAACGATAAGTAATGAAACTAATTAATTTTTTAACAGACCATCTAAATTCAGTTTTATCTAAATGAAACGTTAATAACTTAGTTAGAAAAAAATTGTTACAACTAATTTTATGTTGATGAAGGAGATACTTCGCATTACGCTGTATTAATTATACCAAAATGATACTAAATGCGTAAATGAGGACCTTTTGCGTACAATTTATGGATTTTTTATTCATTCTGTCAAAATATTTTAGTGAACATGGTAATGTTTTACAAAAAACGATTATGAAATTAAATGATTTTCTTAATAATCTACATTAAAAAGGGATTATTGGCATCATCACTTGTGCTTTTAAAAGTTGATAATGATAGTAAATTTTTAATTTCTTTTAGTAAACCATTTTTACCATCAATTTTTCAATTATTACCCATTCCGTTATTAGGATCATCAACTTTTTTATTATTTTTTATTGTAGGACCTCGACCGCCACCTAGTAAGGTTGATCCGTCTTCTTTATATTTATTACCACCATCATTATCAGGTTGATTATTATCATGTAATGGGTTAAAACTAACTATAAAAACAGAAGTCTTTAACGTGGCTTCGCTAATTTTAGAGTTGCTCCAGGCTTTTTCAATAATCTTTAAAAACTCTTCTGTTTTATTTTCTTTAACGATTGCTCGCAAATATCTTTTAACTTGTTCTTTTGTCGTTAAATAAGGTAACGAAATAAAGATACGTTTTCATGTAGGAAGATCAAGCAATTTGAATTTAATATTTTTTTCAATTTGTTCATCTATTTGAACACGGTATTTTTTGGAAAAACCTTCAATTCCTCGTGTTAATCCCCTTCATGTTTGGGTATTTTCTACTTCACCATTTGGGTCATAAACCGTGTCTTTTTCATTTACTACTGATAAGTTAAATTTGACACGATTTGATTGGTAATTAGTTTCATGATCCGACTCAACGTTAGAAATTTTTACTTTATAATTGAGTTTTTTAATCCAGGAAGTAATGGTTCGAACTTTTTGTTTTCTTCGTCTGGTAACCACTGATTAATTTTTGAAATAACATCGCCTTGATCTTTTTCTTGAGCTAATTCATCCAAGGCAATATGAGTATTTCACGTTCCTATGTTATTTAAGTTATTTTTAAGAACTAAAGATGGTGTATTTGTCCATAAATCGTATTGTTTTTTAATTAATTGAGTTTCGGTTGCAAAGCCAGTGAGCTTAATTGTTTTGCCAGCTGTACGAAGATCACCAAAGTTACCGTCACTTAAATAACTTTGACGAGCACGATTTTTTTCAGAAACAACTAAGCGCAGCGTAACGGTTCCCTTGGAATTATCATGACTTATTTTGGTTAAAGATACTTCATGTTCTTCATTTAATTTATTTGATAATTCTGGAATTGGTTTAGGTTCATCTTGCTCTGAATCCTGATTTTCTATATCTGAATCGGATTCACCACCCCCATTATTCTCTAATTCTGAATGACTAGTTTCATCCTTTGAGTCTTCTTTTGTTGCATCGTTTTGTGCATCTGAACTAGTAGTTTCACTGTGCGGACTTAACTGGATGTTTTGGTTTTGTTCATTTGTCAATTCCAATCATTTTTTATTAATGTCACCAATTGTTAGTTTTTTTTCAGAATTATCTGTATCTTCAAGGTTAATTTCCACCGGAAGCAGTGACTTTATTTTTTCACTTTTAACTTGGTATTCACTTTTAATGGATGCGTAATATTCGCGGACTAGGTCATTATTAGTAGGTACATGTGGTTTTGGTTTGGAAATAATTTTTTTGTTTTGCTTACCAAGGACTGATCCTGGTTCTAAATGTTCAGCCAACACTACCACTCCTGAACTAGCAGCACCTATTACGCCAACTGTTCCAACTGCGGATCAGATCGAAATTCATGCTTTCAAGTTAAAACGATTAATTTTCATAAGGTTCCTCTACTTTCATTGCTTACACACCTTGATACTGCTGATTAATTTTAAAATAACGATTAAAAGAATGATTGAATAATTTAAATGTAAAATCGATTACTAAAGTAATAGTTTTTGATTTGCTTCCATGTTTATATCAATAATTGCTTCATCGAAGTTTTCTTTCCTCTTTATTCTTTTTATGTATCCTAGTTAAGATCAATGATTAATTAGGACATTTGAACCAACATTAAAATTGTTTTTCATATTAAATTTATATAAACAAGTGAAACTTAGATTTTCTTCTAATAGTTAAATCAGGTCAAACGAAGAATAATTGACGATCAATTTATAAAAATTTATCTAAATGCATTTTTCTTGTAACGTAATTGTAAAAAATTTTAAATCTTAAAATTGACTAGATTATGTTATTAAGAACCGTTTATTTTGTTAATAACTTTAGATTTAGACAGAAAGAATTTTGAATATAATTTTTTCCTCTTCAATTATTTACACTTTTAAGATTTTATATATTCAAATGAAGCCCAACACTTATAAATATTAGCTTAAAAAAATTGCTAAATCTTTAATTTCTGCAACTATTAGGAATTACAAATTATTACTTTACAATCTCTTATTTATAACTAATTGTTTTAATTTTTTAGTTTCATCTTAGTTATCAAGGATTAATAAAATCATTCATTTTTTGTTTGAACTACCTGGGTATTTTGTTTAAAAACAGTCGTGATCTAGTGGGTATTAATTGAAAAAAGAGGCGAAAAATACTTGACTTAACAGATGTTTATTTTTCACTAAAATCGTTACGAACCGGCCAGTACGAACTTGAAAAACTCTTAATGTTTGTTTTTTTAAAAATAACGATTTTGCTTAGAGAAATTATCATGATTTGATTTCACACCAAAAATCATTATTGGCATGAACAAAATTTGAATGATAATTGATGGTTAAGCCAACTTTAAATTATGTTGGCTGCAAATTTTAAGCAAATAACATTAAAAACTGGACACCTGATAACGCCTTGTAGTAGATTACACGACTTAGATTCATTTATTTTTCAGTGATTTTTTCTTAATTATAATTCCTTAAAATTGTGGTTTCATTACCACTTTTCTCACAATAATAATTTTTGGTATTTTAAGTTATTCTTATTTTTGTAACAAGTTTATTTCTAGTAGCGACTATGAGTAAGTAACATAAGGAATGATTGTTGCAAAACATATGCTGATGAATCGTTTTCTTGTTTTTTTTGATCATGAAGGCTTACATCATTGCAATAAATGTGAAAAATTTTTATAAAAACTATATTTCAAAAAGATTAATACCATAAAATTAAAATGAGTAAAATGAAACTGGTTTTTATTTGATTTGAATCAATATATCTGCATAATTTATAAAACAAATCAATTATTTAACAAACTTATTGGTCACATTTATAAAAATTAAATGTGAATATAAATTTTTAGAAAAAGAAAAATAATTACAAAATAACTTAATGACGTTATCTTTTGGATACGCTTTAATTTGTTACTTATATTAAATTGAAAAAAATAATTCTAAGGACTTTACATACAAATTTATAAACACTTGATAATTTTTTTATCACCAATATTAAATGGGATATTTTTGTGAATATCAATCAAGTTTGCTAAAAAATAAATATGCAATTAAATCATTTTCTTAATAACTTATCCTAAAAAAGGGTTAGTTGGATCTTCTTTTGTAAATGTTGATAATGATAGTAAATTTCGAAGTTCTTTTACTAATCCTTCTTTGCCATTAATTTTTGCTTTATCACTCATTCCGTTTGTAGGATCGTTCAAATTTTGTCGATTAGGAGCACGACCACCACCTACTAGGGTTGACCCGTTTTGTTGGTATGAACTATCTTGATTTTTAGTAGTCTCATTATCGTGTAAAGGGTTGAAACTAACTTGATAAACGCTTGTTTTTAACGTGTTTTCGTCAATCTTGGAATTACTCCAAGTTTTTTCGATAACTTTTAAAAACTCTTCAGTTTTATTTTGTTTAACGATTGCGTTTAAATATTTTTGAACCTGTTCCTTTGTTTTTAAGTAAGGTAACGAAATAACGACGCGTTTTCAGCCTGCTGAAGTATCGTGCAATTTATATTCAATTCGTTTTTCAATTTGTTCATCTATTTGAACACGATATTTTTTGGGAAAACCTTCAATTCCTCGTGTTAATCCCCTTCATTCTTGTTCATTTGTTGCTTCACCGTTGGAATCATAAATCGTGTTTTTTTCGTTCAATATTGATAAGTTAAATTTTACCTGATTTAATTGGTAACTAGTTTGGTGCTCGGCTTCAACGTTAGAAATTTTTACTTTATAATTGAGTTTTTTTAATCCAGGAAGTAACGGTTCGAACTTTTTGTTTGCTTCGTCTGGTAACCACTGATTAATTTTTGAAATAACATCACCTTGATCTTTTTCTTGAGCTAATTCATCCAAGGCAATATGAGTATTTCACGTTCCTATGTTATTTAAGTTATTTTTAAGAACTAAAGATGGTGTATTTGTCCATAAATCGTATTGTTTTTTAATTAATTGAGTTTCGGTTGCAAAGCCAGTGAGCTTAATTGTTTTGCCAGCTGTACGAAGATCACCAAAGTTACCGTCACTTAAATAACTTTGACGTGCCCCATTTTTTTCAGAAACAACTACGCGCAGCGTAACGGTTCCTTTGGAATTATCATGGCTTATTTTGGTTAAAGATACATCATGTTCTTCATTTAATTTATTTGATATACTTGATAATTCTGGAATTGGTTTAGGTTCATCTGGCTGTGAATCCTCATTTTTTAAATCTGAGTCAGTTCCATCGTCCTCACTATTCTGTAATTCTGAATTATTAGTTTCATCTTTTGAATTTTCTTCCATTACATCATTTTGTGCATTTGAACTAGTAGTTTCACTGTGCGGAGTTAACTGGATGCTTTGGTTTTGTTCATTTGTCAATTCCAACCATTTTTTATTAATGTCATTAATGGTTAGTTTTTTTTCAGAACTACCAGTATCTAGCAAATTAATTTCCGAAGGAAGTAAAGATTTTATTTCTTCATTTTTAACTTGATATTCACTTTTAATGGATGTGTAATAATCGCGAATGAGTTCATTGTTAGAAAGTGACGGTTTAGGTGGTTTTGGAATTACTTTGGTATTTTGATGTCCAAGGATTGAACCTGGTTCTAAAAATTCCGCCAAAACTACCACTCCCGAACTAGCAGCACCTATCACACCGATTGTGCCAACTGCTGATCAAATTGAAATTCATGCCTTTAAGTTAAAACGATTAATTTTCATGATGATCCTCGATTTCAATGATACACTAATTGATATTGCTAATTTTAAAATAACGATTGGAAAATGATTGAATAATTTAAATGTAAATCGATTACTAAAGTAAGAATTTTTGATCTGTTTCCATGTTTTATCAAGTACGACTGACTTGAGTTTTTTCATTGTTAATTGCTTTTCATATAACATTGATTAAATTTTGTTAATGATAACCAGCAGATTTAATGAGTTTCAAAATTATGTTTTGAAACGTTTTATGAGTGAATTAGATTATTTCTAATAGTTAGAAATGATAAACTAATTTAATTCGTTAGTCATCTATTAGATTTTATGAGAAGTAGTATTTAAAAATAAAACAAAATTGTATGTAAATTTAAATCTTAAATATTTTTACATCATTCATCGTCAAAAAAATGTTTGCTTCATTGTTTTATTAGAACTAATAATTTTTTAGCACTAATGTTTTTGTTGTGGCACATCATTAATGGTTTTAAGATTTTGTGCATTTAAACCTCTAGAAGTGGTAATTATATTTATTTGTTACATATCCACATTAATGATTTGAAAACTTTTTCTAAAAGTTAAATGCTAAATCTACAATTTTGGGCTTGATTAAACTGTTAGTTCAAAAACTTTTACTTTTACATTCTTGTATGCATTTAATTACTTTAATCTTAATTCCTGGTTATAAAAGATTAATATGATTCAAGATTTTTGCTTTATTAATAGATAATTTTTTGAAAAATTTTCATGATTTATAGAGGTATTAAATTAAAAACAAGCACTTCTTGTGCTTGTTTAGTATTTATATTGTTTGAACTATAAGTTAGTTTGATTATGATTCTGTTAATAAATAAAAGAAATCTTGGAAAATGTTAGTGTAAAAAACCGGACAGAACAGTTGTTTTTCCTGCTCCACTAGCCAGGTTTCTAGTTGTCGAGCCATCTTTTAGATAATACAGACTGCGATCTTTTTTATAAACATAAATTTTCAGCGAAATGGTTCCGTGTACATCATCTGACCTAAACTCAAAAGCAGCCACGGCATTTTTTTCTTGAAGCTCTTTTGGCAGTGCTGGAATGCCACCTTGTTTACCGATTCATAAATTTACTTGGTCAATCCCTACACTAGCTGCCCTAGGTTCGACAACTGAAGGAACTTTAGATTTGTGTTCAGGATTTGTAACTTGATAACCATCTTTAATTTGTTCATAGTATTCAGCAATCAACTGCGTTTCAGTTTTTTTAACTGGAGGAACATCTGGTTTTGTGGCCGGAGGTGGCGACGGAATTGAAGGGCCGTTATCATTTGGCTTTGATTCCGGCTTTGGTTCAGCTGGTTTTGTTGGTGGTGTAGACTCCTCTTTTTGTTTTGGTGGCGGTATTTGTGGGTCGGGTTGTTTCTTTTGATTTGGTCTAGGTTGCTGAGGCTTTGGCAGTTGTGGTTTGGGAGGGGTTTGTTGTGTTTCGTTTTGATTTTTATTTTCTGATGCTGGCTTTTGGGCTTGTTGGTTAGAAATTGAACCAGGGTTCACGTATTCACTTAAAACTAATGCACTGGGAACTATGACTCCAACAGCTCCGACTACTGATCAAGTCGACCCTCATACTCAAAGGTTAAAACGCTTTTTCTTCATAAAAATTCCTTAATAAATATTTGTTGTGTTTATTTTAAACATGCAATAATTTTATTATATTTTTGAAAACACTGCTTGAAATTGGATTATTCGACCTCTATTAATTCGTTATTTTTAATTATTTGAAGAACTCAAAATATCTTCAGATAACAAAAATTTTATTAATTCAAAACTTAAAATTTAGAAACTAAAGTTTTTAAGTTTTATTCAACATTATTAATTTTTAGAACGATATTCTTAATTATTTTATCTTTTTTCCTTAGCCAAGATTTTACTGTATTTATTAATTAGTTTTTTCACATCATGTTTAATGTCATCATGATGAAGGGCGGCTTCAATTGTGGCGTGTAAAAAACCAACTTTTGAACCGATATCAAAGCGTTTACCAGTAAAAACTTTGGCATAAATACGTTGGTAACTTAATAGTTGAAAAATGGCATCAGTTAAACTAATTTCATCATGAAGATCTGGTTTTGTTTTAGCTAATTCATCAAATATTTCGGGTGTTAATACATACCTACCCAAAATGGCATAATCAGATGGGGCATCTTCGGGTTTGGGTTTTTCCACAACGCCCTTCAAAGAAATAACATCATCCCCTCACGTTGCTTTTTTAAAATCTTTGGAAGGATTAATCACTCCGTATTTAACAACCAGTTGATGTGGTACTTTTTGGACACCGACAACTGTTGATTTAACTTTTTGAAAAACTTCAATACATTGCTTTAAAGCTGGTTTTTCATCAGGTCTAGACATTACAATATCATCACCTAATAAGACAGCAAAGGGCTCATCATTAATAAAATTACGAGCACATAAAATCGCGTGTCCTAAACCACATGGTTCTTTTTGTCGAATGTACTGGATGTTAGCCATATCAGCAATTTTACGAATGTTTTGAAATTCTTTTAATTTGTTTTTTTTCTGTAACCGATTTTCTAATTCATAAGAATAATCAAAATGATCAATAATGGCATTTTTACTTGATGAAGTAATGATCATGATGTCTTCGATGCCGCTAGCTACTGCTTCTTCAACAATATATTGAATGGTTGGTTTATCAACAATGGGTAACATTTCTTTCGGTAAGGCTTTGGTTGCTGGTAAAAAGCGGGTGCCTAAACCGGCTGCTGGAATTACGGCCTTACGAACATTTAATAGTGGCATCTGTTTGTTTCCTTAACTGTTGATCATTTGCTGAACAACTCTTTTGATAATCTTATTTTATTTGTAACATAGTTTAATTTATGAAATTGTGATTGATAAGATTTTTGTAACTTGAAAATCAGATCTTTTTCAAAATTTGCTGATGATAGACACAAGCATCCAATTTGATTTTCAATATTTTTTAAATTCAAAGATTGATATTTTCAATAATCAAATCATTCAGTTTATTAAAAAATAAATACTAAATGAGGACTAATGCCTTTTAGTTTTTAAAAATCTTTTGGCAATTAATAAATGGTTTTTCACCAATGTTCTGCAATCTATTATAAGAATGGATTTACATTATCATCATTTTTATTTTGAAATGTTGATAAACTTAATAAGTTCTTAAGTTCTTTGTTTAACCCCGTTGTTCCTTGAACTCTTCATGCATTCCCGTTATGTCTTCTCATTCCGTTATTGTTTCTTGTAATTATTTTCTTATTATTAGCAGTTACATCACCATCTTGATGACCGCCCGCAATCAAATTGGCTCCTGAGTTTGTTTGTAGATCATACAATTTGTCAGCATCATATTTAGTTTTTTTCTCTTCTGGATTTAGTGATATTGCAAAAACATCACTGTTAATTTTTGCATTTGGACGTCATGCTTCTTGATGATGGTATTGCTTTTTGTAACCATCTTTGACGCTATTTTCAATTTTTTTGAGTAATTCATCTACTTTATTTTTTCGAACAATCGCCTTTAGATACCATGTTACTTGTTGTTTGGTAATAAGGTTTTCAAACGAAATGTCTAATCGATCCGATTTTTTCCCTTTTGTAGTAATCGGTGTAAAACGTGCTTTAATTGGAATGTTTAATAAATTGGTTTCGTTTGCAGCAAAATTTGTTAACTTGATTGGCAAACCAACTCACGATTGTTCATTTGGTATGGAAAAATCTTCCTTATCAACTTGATTATCTCCATTTTTGATTAAAAGGTTTAAATTTAACTCGTTTTGCCCATTAGTTAAACGGTTAAGTCCGACTTGTGCAAGCTTTACTTGATATTGACGTGCCTGCAAAGATTGATTTAAGGGTTTTAATTTTTGTGCATTATTTTCGGGTAAATAATGGTTAATTTTGGAAATCACATCTGTTTGATTTGATTCATTCGATAAATTTGTTAGATCAAAATAAACTTTTCAAAATGGATGTGTTTGATTGGACTGAACATTGAAAGTTGTATTTTGCGATCATGTACTATATTGTTCTTGAATTAAATTTTTTTCACCCGCAAAACCAGATAAAGTAACGGTCTTACCAGATGAGTCCATATTTGTTGATAGTTCGCCACTAGTTGCATAATGACCAGTGCTATCTTTTTTGGAAACAAAAATTTTTAAAGTAATTGTTCCATCACGATCATCGGCATGTAGTTTTAAGCCAACTGATTCATTGGTTTTACTAAGTTCATTTGGTAATAACGGAATTCGGGTTTGTTCACCAATTCACGAATTAATCTCAGGGACTGTTACCTTTGAAGATTGATTGATAATTTGCGTAGGAAACAATGATTTTTGCTGCTGATTTGTAACTTCATATCGTTCTTGAATTTCACTATAATATTTTTTAATAAGGTGACTATCAGTAGTGCTTGGCGAATCATCTAAACTGGGGAGTGGTTTTGGTGAATTTTTTAAATTATCGTCAGTGTTTTGTTCTGATCTAGTGGATGGTCGATCAGTTGAAAGACTCGTTTCATTTTTACCTTTTTTGGTTGGGGGGGGGGACTTTAGTTTCCTGTTGATTTACAGTTTTTACCGGATTTGTTACTTTTATTAAAACCGTTGCTGCTGGAATCATCACCCCAGCCATTCCGACTACTGCTCAACTAATTATTCATGCTTTAATACTAAAACGTTTTTTCATAACACACTCCAATTCTGTCATTTTTTAGTTTCGTATTATTTAACATTTTAACTTAATAAGCACTCATAAAATTTGATTTTTCTGCCAAAATTATTATGTTTTTTAATTAAAATTATTTAAATTTTAAAAATAATGGCTTTGATAAGGATTTAAGTAAAATTTTGGCAGTCCGTTTTTTCCTCCTTAAGTAATAAGCAAATTTAGAATTAAGTTAAAAAACGTTTTAGAAAATAAATCTTTACTACAAATTTTGTAATTAGTACAAAATTGTAGACGAATCATTGTATTAAACGATGTCTTGGATTATTTAAGTATATTTGGTACCAGTGATGTTAGTAAAGAAACAGTTGTTCTAAACTAGACTGGAAAATTTTGGATTTTATGTTGATTTAATTAAAAATCACTTAAAACCTGATTTCAAAATTGTTAACAACTAGAGTTGTGATTAATTTACTACTCAGAATATGACGGTAAGAAAGCAATCAATCAGTCGTTGTTGCTAATGTTGCAAAAAACGATGCATGGCATAGTTTTTAGATACTACGGTAACTAGCATTAATTGATTAAACATATATATATTTATATATCGATCTAATTAGAACACCAGCAAAAGAATTTAACATAATTAGAACTGTTAGCAATCATGCAATTAGAACCAATCATTTTTTTAAGTTTAACTTTTTTAGTTCAATCGCAATACTCAATACCAAAAAAAAGAATTGTTCATATAAATGCTAACAAATTTAGCATAGAAGAAAATTTAAATAATAACAAATTATCTTTGTACCTTTGCTTACTTCAATCATCATTAAAAAAATGCGATTTCTTGTCTTGCAACACTTAGTATTTTGATGATTTTGTCTCTTGCTAATTAGTGATTTAGGTAATTAATTATTATTTAAAAAGCATTAGTTTGTTTCACTTTTTGGTTTACAAGGTTCTAGTAGTTTCACTAATTTGATCTTTTCTTTCTAATCTAAATAACTTTTTAAATTATTTATTTTAATTTTTTAAACTTGTCATTTTTTGAATTATTTTCATCTGTTCAAGTTTCAAAAAAATATTGTTAATGCAATAAAACTAAATAAATGTTCACTAATCCCTATTTATTTGGATTTGACACTAATTAAAATAAACATTTTTATTTTTTTAATATTAAATTGTCATTATTTTTTATAAAAATGTAATTCAAGTTGCAACTATTTATAATGTCTCAGCCCTTGCCTTCAATTACTAAAAATAATCAAATTTAATTTGAATTTTTTATTATACGAATTAAAAAAGTCATCTTGATACTTCTTGAAATCAGCATAAGTTAGAACTATTAATTAAGCAAATTTACCAAGATTTTAGTCATCTTAAAAAGAATAAAATTGGTTACGTTCAGTTTCGAGTTCTTCCAAGCAAAATGGAATTTGTTAAAAAGTATTTAGAAGCAATCGAATTTCGCAAGGATTACCAGTACTTTATTGATAATGAAATTGATGAATCAAAAGCGTAAATAATTATTTCTTCAAAAAGTTATATTTCCGAGTAAATTGTTAGTTTTGCTAATCGGATTTAATTTATAATGTATTTATCAAATATTGAAAATTTACTCAATAATATCAAATTAATAACGGGATTAGACATGGCTAAAAAAAATAATGACTCTGAATTTCAAAAATTGGTCCTTGAGCAACTAAAAGAACTTACTGAAAATGCTAAGAATACGAATCAGAGCGTTCAGAGCATCAAAACCGATTTAAAAAAAGAAATTGATAACAATAAAATTGAGTTAAAAAAAGAAATTGAAAAAACCAACCAAAAGGTTGATAAACTAGACAAGAAAATTGACAACACTAAGATCGAATTAAAAAAAGAAATTGATAACACTAAAATCGAGTTAAAAAAAGAAATTGATAACAATAAAGTTGAGTTAAAAAAAGAAATTGATAACAATAAAGTTGAGTTAAAAAAAGAAATTAATAAAACCAATCAAAAAGTCGATAAACTGGACCAAAAAGTTGATCATGGTAATGCAGCAATTCACGCCCGGATCGATTCGTACCATTTGAATCCTGACTTACCTCCGCCTCCGCCTCCAGTAGAAAAACTTTACAAATTAATGAAAATTATTTTAGTCCATATTGGTCCTTCTTGAAATGAGCATAAGTTAGAACTATTAATTAAGCAGATTTACCAAGATTTTGGTCACTTTAAAAAGAATAAAATTGGTTACGTTCAGTTTCGAGTTGTTCCAAGCAAAATGGAATTTGTTAAAAAGTATTTAGAAGCAATCGAATTTCGCAAGGATTACCAGTACTTTATTGATAATGAAATTGATAAATCGAAACATGTGTAGCATCACTTTAGATATTTTGTTTAGAAAACTTTTGATTTCAAACTATTTCAAACTAATTAGGCTTTTGTTAATTTAAATAATTATGATTTGGCAAAAATGACTTGATATGACGAAAACGATGCTATATGTCAAAAATTAATTATTGATAAAATTAAATAAACACAAGGGAATTTTTACAAAACAAATCATAAATTTGATCACATTAAAACAGATTAAATTGTTAGGATATTTTAAACGCGTGATTGATTCGTTTATTCTTATTAAATCGGTCATGAATATTAACTATAATCAATAGTTTTTTTATATTTTTCAAGTTAACATAAAATATTAAATTAGAAGTAAAAAATTGCTACAACTTTAAAAAATAAAAGCGGTTAAAAAACCTAACAAATGAGTTAGGTTTTTTATTACACGAATTAGAAAATTATACGATCATTTTTTTTATGATTTACTTAGATTTTTTAAAATTCGGCTATGCTTAATGTTTTAAGTGTAACGCATTTAATTGCAATTTCTCACCAGTAGTTGGATCAAAAACAGGTGTTTTTTAAAGCAAGTTAAATTATAAAAATGTTCCTGGAAAATCATTACCATTTGCTGAAATATCATAATGAAATCTTGAAGTTCTTCAGCGATTTTTGGAAATTTTTACCATCGGCTTTAATCTGAGTATTAGCAGCATGACGGTTACTGATTTCAGTGCAGGTTAATTTGCTTTTTAGACTTAATAACACTTGTAGTTAATATATCCATCAGTTTTAAATTTTTCGAATAATTCTTTAATTTTGCTATTTTGAGTTACTGCAGTGTTTTCTTGTTTTCTGTTATTGGAGCACGCCGATGTAGTTACAACTAGTAAAACTGCGAATACTAATTCCAGTTAATTAAATTTATTATTTAGATTTTTACTCAGATTAATCTTCTTACAATCTTTCATAAATATAAAAATTTGGAAGAATGAATTCTTGGTTTTGAAAGAAATTGGTTAATTTTTTGTCGAATGATTTTTTTTAAAAATTCGTGCTTTCTAGTGTAAAAATATCTAGATTAAGTTTTTTTAAGGTGATAAATTTTCGTACTAAAAAAATTATTGTATTTTTAATTTAACCTTGGAAATTGCCAACAATTAAGAATCATAAATTTAATAAATGCATATTTTTCGTAAGCATTCTTGGAACCTGGTTTTGGATTTTGGTTATGATTATCTTAATTATAAACCTTATACTTTTTAATTTAATTTTAGGTTATGAAACAATCATGTAAAAAAGTATCTTGCTTGAATGAGCATTTTAATTATTATTTTATTAATAGTTTGGCTTTATAAAAAAATGAACTAAAACAATAATTTAATGTATTTTTCAAATAATTAAACTTATTCAAAACAGAAAATTTATGTGCAAAAACTAAAAATTGTGGCCCATTTTTAAGTTTTCGATTATTTCATATCGTCACTATAATAAAGATGGATTTGTGATGTTAAATCTAAAAAAAACAAACCTATTTTTACGTTAATGCTTGGCTTTCTCAATGGCTTAATTGTTTGTTATTGATCAAAAGAATATCAAGATATTGTGAAGCAATCCTTGTTTTCATTCCTAAGTATATAACTTATTAAGAGTGAGTTTGATGCTATTACGCTGTTTCCTGAAGCAAGAGGAGGGAAAGTTGGAATAATGGAAACACTTGTTTCTTAACGCGTAACCACTTGTAGATCAAAGATTGTAATAATTTTATTTTATTAGTTTGTGACAGTTTGCCAATAGTTTAATTTATGAAATCGCTATTGATTACTTTTTTGTAATTTGAAAATGGTTTTTTTCTAAATTTTAAGATAACTGACCCTAATTATCTAATTTGATCCTACTTATTTCTTTTTTAAGCTTAAAAATTGTGATTCCAATAACTTAATAATTGTTATCAGAAATAAAAAACTAAATTGGCGTTTAAACCACTTTAGTTTTTAAAATTGCATCGTAATTAATAGTTTCAAACAAGATGTAATCAGAATCTATCCTAAGAATGGATTAGCATTGTCATCTGTTTGATCTTTGAATGTTGATAGACTAAATAAGTTTTTCAGTTCTTTGTTTAACCCAGTTATTCCGTCAATTCGTCATAAATTTTTTCGTAATTTTATCCCATTGTCATTTTTTGTAATTATTTTCATATTATTAAAAGTTACATCATTATGCTCGTGACCGCCAGCAATTAAATTAGCTCCTGAGTTTGTTTTAAGATCATATAATTTATCCACATTATAATTAATCATTTTTTCCTCAGGATTTAATGATATTGCAAAAACATCGTCGTTAATTTTTGCATTTGGCCGTCATTTTCTTTCGTCCTTGTATTGGATCTTGTACCCTTCCTCAACACTGCTTTTAATTTTTTTAAGCAATTCATCTACTTTATTTTTTCGAACAATAGCCTTTAGATATCATGTTACTTGTTGTTTGGTAATAAGGTTTTCAAACGAAATGTCTAATCGATCCGATTTTTTACCTTTTGTAGTAATCGGTGCAAAACGTGCTTTAATTGGAATGTTTAATAAATTGGTTTCGTTTGTAGCAAAATTTGTTAACTTGATTGGCAAACCAACTCATGATTGTTCATTTGGTTTGGAAAAATCTTCTTTAACAACTTGATTATCTCCATTTTTGATTAAAAGGTTTAAATTTAACTCGTTTTGCCCGTTAGTTAAACGGTTAAGTCCGACTTGTGCAAGTTTTACTTGATATTGACGTGCCTGCAAAGATTGATTTAAGGGTTTTAATTTTTGTGCATTATTTTCGGGTAAATAATGGTTAATTTTGGAAATCACATCTGTTTGATTTGATTCATTTGATAAGTTTTTTAAATCAAAATAAACTTTTCAAAATGGGTAGGTTTGATTAGACTGAACATTGAAAGTTGTATTTTGTGCTCATGCACTATATTGTTCTTGAATTAAATTTTTTTCACCCGCAAAACCAGATAAAGTAACGGTCTTACCAGATTTTTCTTTATTTGTTGATAATTCGCCACTAGTTGCATAATGACCAGTGTTATCTTTTTTGGAAACAAAAATTTTTAAAGTAATTGTTCCTTCACGATCATCGGCATGTAGTTCTAAGGCAACTGATTCATTGGTTTTACTAAGTTCATTTGGTAATAACGGGATTGGGGTTTCTTCACCAATTCATGAATTAATCTCAGGGACTGTTACCTTTCAGGATTGATTTATAATTTGCGTAGGAAATAACAATTTTTGCTGCTGATTTGTAACTTCATATCGTTCTTGAATTTCACTATAATATTTTTTAATAAGTTGACTATCAGTAGGACTTGGCGAATCATTTAAACTGGGGAGTGGTTTTGGTGATTTTTTTAAATTATGGTCAGTATTTTTTTCTGATCTAGTTGATGGTTGATTAGTTGAAAGATTTGTTTTATTTTTAGTTTTTTCGGTTGGGGGGGAACTTTAGTTTCTTGTTGATTTACAGTTTTTCCCGGATTTGTTACTTTTATTAAAACCGTTGCTGCTGGAATCATCACCCCAGCCATTCCGATTGCTGCTCAACTAATTATTCATGCTTTAATACTAAAACGTTTTTTCATAAAACACACTCCAATTCTGTCATTTTTTAGTTTCGTATTATCTAACATTTTAACTTAATAAGCACTGATAAAATTTGATTTTTCTGTCAAAATTATTATGTTTTTTAATTAAAATTATTTCAATTTTAAAAATAATGGTTTTGATAAGGGTTCTAATTTTTTGCATTCATTATTTCATCAACATTGTTTTAAACCACTTTAATTAGACAACTTTAAAGAAAATGATTTTCGAAAATTGATTTATTGAACAAAAGCAAACAAGTTATTTAGTAAATTTTCAAACAAAGTCACAGTGAATATTAAAACTGTCTATCAAACTTAGGTAGCAATCAAAATTTCTTAACAAATGTATCCACAGTTTGACTTTCTTTTAAAATCCTATATTCCATTTTAATCTTGCGATCATCTGGTTTATTTTCTCAATTTATTCGATGATTATAGCTGTCTACCAATATATTGTTTAGTAGCAAAAATTGTTATTAATAACATTATTAATAAGCAAAAAAAAGCAGCGATTGGATTCGTTTTAACGGTTTAATTTGGGTAAAATTTTAGAAGGCAGTTTTGTTAAGACTGCAACCGCAACGTGTTTTAGTTTATAAGGGGGTACGCCGCATGAAATACCCACGTAAATCCAAAAGGAATCAATTTGGCCTGGTGCTTTTAGGTTTTTTAACTGCATTAGGTAGCAGTTCGTTAGTTTTATTTTCTCATAATAGTTTTAATGAATCGCGTAAACAACAACACATTTGATTAGCTAATAAAATAACACAAAGTGAAGTTAATAATGGCCAGAAGTCTGTTCATGATCCTAAGTCTGTTGAACTTCACGACCAAAACGGATCTACATTAAACTTTGCCAGTTCTTTCATTCGCTTAAATAATAAACAGATTTATAATGAAGTTAAAAACGTTTTAGAAACTAAATCCTTATTACAAATTTACAACCAGTACGCGATCGTTGAGCAATCAATTGAGCTAAACGAAATGTTTAATCATTTAAGCATGGTCGATACTAACGATATTAGTAAAGGAATCGTTGTTTCTAATTTGTCCGGAAAAGCCTTGTGGTTTGATGTTGATTTAATTAAGAATCGCTTAAAACCCGATTCTAAAAGTGTTAATGTTCCAGTTAATTCAACTAGTGTTGGCGCTAATTTTAATACTAAGAATAGTGATGGTAAAGAAACTAACGAATCAGTTGTTGTGAGTGTTGAAGCTAAAAATGATGCATCAAATAGTTATTTTTTAGACATCACCGTAACTAGCATTAACTCGCTGAACAAATATCATGTCGATCAAATTAAAACCTCAGCAAGAGAATTTAATGCGATTGAAGTTGTTAGCAGTTATGCCATAGGAACTAATTTATTTTTAGGTTTAAACTTTTTTAACATTGACCAGATGACTCATACTAAAAAAGCCATTGGTTCAGAAATGATCTTTCTAAGAGACGGAAAATTTGTTCCCGGCGGTCCCTCATTTTTCTTACACTTTACGTTAACAACCATGATTTTTGACGCGGAGCACCGCTCGATTTACGCCCAATACCGCGATATTAAGGATAAATCGTTACGAATCTGGGGGTTTGGCACTGATAAACCCGATGCTTTTGCCCAAATTACAGCCCAAGTTCATCATGAATTTAGTAGTATGACTTATGTTCCAGGAGTGGGGATTGCTGCATTAAATGCATCAAAAACCACAGTTGAGTTATTTAAATTTGCTGAGCAGTCATTAACAACGGCACCGAATTTTACTGCAGCAGTTAGTTTTCAGAACAATTTAATGCGTAACGGTGAATTAAAAATTAGTGATTTGGTTTTCAATCCGTCAACAAAAACCTTCAATTTGTTTTACGCTCCCGATAATTTTACTGACGGCTTCATTCAGTGAAACCTTAATGCCACTGTTAATGATGATACTTGGTACACCAACTTTGTGCCGATTCATATTGACTATGAAAAATTAATTAAGATTAAAAACCAAAATAGTTGGTTAAACGTTTTTGCTTCTGTCTATGCAAGACAAGAAATCAGTAAGGCTTTTGCTGATTTTCTAGTGCTTGATGGTTACTACCAATGATTAAGGAAACAAAACCAGCTTCATAAGGATGATCGTTTTGTAATAAATTATGTTGTTAATGATAATTTAGGCGAAATTAAATTAACAATTACGGGCAAACCCCAGGCGATTGAAAATTCGATTACGTTATTAGATACAAGTGTTCATGGTTATCGCAAGGTGTTGCCGGACAATATTGTCACTAATATTAATCGAAGTTCAGATTTATTTAATAAAACCCCATCCGAAGTCCAAACTTTATTATCTGACCCTTTAACTACAGCCCAAACCAAATTAGAGATTTTTGATTTGTTTGGTTTTGCTAAAGAATATGCTCAACTTCCCTTTGATGTGAAAATCAACGATACTTCAGTATTAGGTAACATTAATTTTCAAATTACTTTTAGCACTGTTCATACGACAACTCAAAATAGTTTAATCTCCAACCATGGCGAAATAATTACAAACCAGAATGATTTAACAAATAGCCAAGCATCAACATTAAATTTTTCCGATGCTTTTCAAATTTCCATCGAACGCTGGTTTATTCCCGTGGTGACTATTCTAGCCATCATTGTTTTTGCAGGTATCATTTTAGGCTTGTGGTTTAGTTATGGTAAGCGCTTATACAAACGCTATGTGATTGGCAACCAGCAGCGCATCATGGAAGAATACGATGCACTAGAAGAAGTTGCAATTGAAAATGAAGCATTTTTAAAGACAAGCGATTTACAATTACCAGTAACAATTTCTAAATCCGTACCAGAAGCTGCGTTTGGTGCCCGTTTCCGCGAAGAAATTCCTTATGTTAAAAAACGCCAAGATCAACAAATTGACCGACGTTTGACTAATAGTCACAACATTGATGACTTTCATACCCGATTAGCCAAAAAACGAATTCATTGACAAGCATCTTTGTCATTAACCAAACCGGTTATTAAATCCTAAAATTAAGTGCACTAACTTTAGTGGTGAATCTAGGTTGACCAACTTAATTATCTAATTGGTTAATTTTGGTTTACAAATCAAATATTTAATTTATAAATTCCTTATAAAAAGCAACTTATTTATGAAAATTAAAGGAACCGTATTAGATATTGGTGGTACCAAAACCCGACTCGCTGTTGTGATTAATGATCAAGTCGTTAATCGTTGAATTTATTCAACGAATCCGATCGATCCCATTGCGACATTAAAACCAGTTGTCGAGCACTTGCAACAATTAGATACTACTGCCCTTGGTGTTTGTATGCCAGGGCCAAGTGATTTTGAAAAGGGTATCGTTTTAAATACTCCTAATTTAACTGGTGGTTGAAATAATTTTAATGTGAAGGCTTATTTAACTAATCATAGTCATGTGAAAAAAATTGCTTTTGAAAATGACGCAAATGTCATGGCCTTAGGGAACCATTATTCTTATGGTTTTAATCATAAAGATATTACCCAATTTTTTACAGTTAGCACCGGCCTTGGAGCAGGCTTAATTATCAATAACCAAATTTTTACAGGGTTTAATCATTTTGCCCAAGAAGTAGCTCGTGCACCACTTGCTTTTTTTGCTGATAAAACCCCACTAGGTATTGGTTCGTTAGAATATTATGCATCTGGTTCTTGAATGGAAAAACAGGCATTAAAAAAAGAGATGAAATATTCAACGAAAACTTTGTTTGAAAATTATCAAACTAATCAAGTGGCTCAAGAAATTATTAACAATGGTATCAGCACTTTGGCAAACGCTTTTGCTACAGCCATGGCTTTTCTTAATCCGAACCATTTCGTTGTTGGTGGTTCTGTGGCCTTTCACCACTGGTGGTATGTCCAAAAGGCTTTTGAACTTGCTAGAACCCGAACGGTCAAAGAGCAATATGATGTTGCCAAATTACTTCCTGATAAATTCGGTGATGATTCAGCTTTAATCGGTTTAAGTTATTTTATTAAAAATACCGTGTCCGATTAAACTTTGTTTTACATTTAATCTAAATGATCTTTGCTTGGAGTGTTATTTGTCTTGTAAAAAAATAGCTTTTTATTGATTAATAAATCGTTATATATCATCTATTTAATACATCCAATATTACGGTTATTTTTGTAGAACTTAAACTAATTTTTATAACAAAAGCATTTTATTTTTTTAATTTTATTTTATCTATTGATAATTTATTATATTTATCGCCAAAAAAAATTATAATTAGATAACTATCTATACAAAATAGTAAAACTTTAAAAAAAATCAAACCAGATCTTTCGTATTTGGTATTTATTGACAAGGAAAATATTATGCCTTTGCCTGAATATGCAAAAATGGTTCTTGATGAATTAAAAAGAACCAACGCAAGAATTGATGAAATTAGTAAAATTATTACTAGTGTTGAAAACCGTTTAAACCAACGGATTGATTTGTTATATAAGAAGATTGAAGAAGTAGAAGCGAAATTTAAAAAAAAGATTAATGAAGCCTTCGAAAGAATTCAAGTACTCCAAGCCGAAGTTAATGAAAAATTAGATCTTTTTGAGCAGTATTTTGACCGAAAAATTGATGGTCTAAATAAAAAAATTGAGGAGATTAGACGTAAAAATCGTTTGCCATCAGAACAACGCGAGTCTGATGGTAATAATCGATTCTTCATTCTTGACAATTCATTTGCTTGTATTTTTGTTGATGATACCTGGGATGCTGACAAGTTTAATCTATTGTTATCGCAGTTACAAGACTGTGACAAAGATCGAAAAACAAATAAATTTAAATACATCGATTTTCGGGTTCCACGACATTTGTATCATTGGACTGTAGAAAATGTTGAAAGATGAGGTTTCAAACAATATTGAAAATGTCAAATTATTAAAGTAAATCGGTATAAAAAAGTCGTTTAAAAACATTTTATAGGCTTGTGCATTAGAGAAGATGAGGTGATCACAAAAATGCCGTTTTTAGCACAAAACAGAGTTAATTTTAGATTAATTAATAAAAGGAATTGAATAGCAAATCAATAAGAATACTAGAATTAATTATTCTAAACTAAAAACTTAGTTTTGAAAAAGAAATACCTATGTTGTAAAACACCAAAGGCCAACTGTGCTATTTTAGTTGTTTTTACATATTTTCTTATTATTAATTTAAAAGATTTTGCGTCGTAAATAATAATGTTTACAACATCTATTTTTTTTAATTCTAGAAATTTAACCGTAATATTCAGATTTTTTATTATTTTTCCAGGATTTTATTTGGTAGTTAAATCTTTTTATTTAATGCTTTTAGAATCCTAAGATAATTTATTAAACGTTGATTACTTGGTGCAATTAAATAATAATTAACGAATTTTTTAATAAGATAATTTGCCTTAATTGAATGAAAAAAACTTTAGTCATTTTATATGACTAAAACAATCCTAGATTATGTAAAATGTTGCTAATTTTAATTTAATTATTTTGCAACTCTTATTTTTTTAATAGTTAACTAAACTGATTCAGAATTGGGTGCAGGTTCTACAGAATTTGTAGAGTTTACAGGACTTGGATCTTGTGAAACTGTTGCACTTGGACTCATTGCATCTGGACTAACTGGTTTTTGCGGCGTTGGACCTGTCGGCTTTCCAGCATTTGGAGCAGTTGGTTTTTGTGGAGTTGGTCGCATTGGTCTTTGAACAGGTCTTGGACCAACAGGCCCTTTATTTACTTTAGCATTAGGATTCCGAAGCGGCTCTTTACCGATAATTTTCGGAAAATCTCAGTACTTTGTTTCAGCCTCGGGAGTGTTCATGATGTTAAACTCAATTAAGTAATTGAGTCATTCATAATCAGTTTTGTCAACACTAAGTTGTTTTGGCTCGTTGTCATTAAAACCGCCTGCTTCCATTTTTGCAAATAGTTTATCTAGCAGGATTTTAAGTTTTTTGTCTGTTATTTCGTTTTCTGCAAAAAATCGTAAAATTTCTAATTGCCAACTTGTGTAAATAATTTCCTTAGTTTGTGATTTGAAAACTGATTTTACTGAAGTCATAATATCTTTAAATGATTTCATCTGTAACCTTCTCCTTTTTTCGAACTTAAGTCTTTGTGTGTTTTAGTTTTTATTAGGTATTTTATATACGTTATGTGCTATAAATTTTAACATCTTTTTGTTAAAGTTAATTGATAAAAGTTATGTTAAAGTAACTATCTTTTATTAATTTTAGACTAATTGCCTGCATTAACTTTAATTATTTTAATTTTTTAACAGGAATTTGCTTGCATTAAAGTTTCATTGATCAAACAAAGCGATTATTTTTTCTTCATAATGTTAAGAGGGGTAAATATTTTCTCTTACACATTTTATCTTTTAGATACAATAATACAGGATTTTCACTATCATTTGTAAAAATGAATTTAGGAATTAAAAAATGAACTTAGAAAATGGCAATCTACCAGAAATTTTAAAAGGAATTGAATATCTAGCCAGTCCAGTAGAACACGCAAAAGGAACAATTTTTTACTGCCATAGTTTTATGGGCACATACCAACATAAACATTCATTAAGAAAACATTATGCAAACTATAATTTTTATGCTTTAAATTTACCTGGACAAGGCAAATCCGCTTATACAAATGAAAAGCAATTTGACTTGGATTATTCGATTCAAGTTCTTCTAGCCTTTATTGACTATTTTAAACTTCAAGATATGATCATGATCGGCCACTCACGAGGCGGGGGAATTGTTGCGGTATTAAATGAATTAATTGGCGAAAAAATTAAAATGAATATTTTAGAAGCTCCTGCTAGCGGAGCCATGTTGTTAAATTATGATGTGATTAAAGTTCTGATTCCCAATTCGATTAGTGATGCCAAAGTGATTGTAGATGCATTGTATTATGATGCAGCCAAAACTTTAGGACCACACTATAATGGCTTTGTCCAAAAACAATTTAGTGAAGTAAGTAATGAATTTGGCAAGTTTCGTCATATGTTAAACAAAGCAGTGGTAATTAAGGACGGTAAAAGTTTTGATAATGGCTATAAAAAAATCATCCGACCCACATTGTTTATTTTAGGAGAAAAAGATGGTATATTACCACCTTGACAAACGGTTAACCACTTAAAAGATTTGAATTCAGATTTTTATTTTGAAATAATTCCTAAAGCCGGACATTTGGTCTTTCATGAACAAACTAACCAGTTTTTGCAATTATCTGACGCGTTTATTGTAAAACATCAAGGCAAACAATAAAAGATTAAGTTGTTAATAAATATTAGTAAATTTTGCTTCGAATCGATTTATTTTAATGATTATCGAATGGTTTTATTCTCGCCTATGATTAAATTTAATTAATTCGTATTTTATTTAGAATAATATATAAAAACACACCGTAACTGGTGTGTTTTTATATGTCAAACTTTAACTATCTTCTAGTTCTCACTACTTGATCGTTAATTTTTCAGTCAGAGTAGAAGTTTGTTCCAATTGCTGTTGGGAACACATAGCCAGGGTTGCGTAAAGCAGGAACGAATTTTTTTGCACTTGCTAGCATTGTGTTGCTTACTGTAAAGCCCATAAAATTAGTTAATTCATGAGCTAGTTTTACTAATTCCCAGTTCTTGTGAGTAGTTTGATAGTTTAATCAAAACTTAGATGATAAAACATACGGATCGATATATGTTTGATTTTTAATTTCATCTGCAGTTTGATCGATCAATGATGGATTACCATTACTATTAGAAATAGATTGGCTGGCGATGTTGGTGGCTAATTTCATTGAAAGTAATGCATCTTTTAAACTAACTTTTTTGTTACTTTGGTTATTAGCATCACCTTTACCCGGTATTAAATTAGGTAAACTGTCTCATTGTTCTACTGGAACTGATAGTTTTGGTTTTTGATTATTACCATCTTTTTTTAGTTCCTTGTCTACATAATCAACAAAACTAGATGCAGCTTTTTTAATTTCTGGATAAACTTTTGATATGTACGAAAGGGAAGCATCGTTTGCATTATTACTGTTGTTTTTGGCTTTAGTACCAAGTACACCCAATAACGGAATGATATCAGCACTTCATGATAAAGCATCGATGTTCGCTCCAATTCCGTCGTAATCATTATGTCAACCAGATCGACTTCGATCTAAAAATTTATTTTGGGGTGGTAATCAATTTTGGATAAATGATTCCCGATTGCCATCTGATTTTCAAAATGTTGGCTCTAGTCGATTATCTAATTCTTTAACAATTCTGACTACATTCTCGCTAGCAATAACTTGGTTATCATTTTCGTTTAAAAATTCACTGGTAACTAAAGGTCATTTTACCTTCTCATTTTGTTGAATGTTATCACTATCTAATAAAGCTTTTATTGCTGTCTTGATTTCATCAAAGATGGCAGATTTTCATTGGTCATTTGCGTTAGCAGTTAATGCTTTTTGATCGTTGTCTTCAGATGTCACCTTTTTCGAATTACCATTAGTTAAATCAAGTAATGCAACACGTGTATTTAAGTAGTTAGTGCTATCACGCAAATTATTAGTAATATTACCAATTGTACTATCACTTGGTTTTTCTGGACCACTTGCAGCATCCCTTCCGTTAATTGATGCATCTGGTGCAAGTCGACTTAATCACGAGATGGCTGCATTGCTTTTATCTTTCGTTGTGGCAACTTTTTGTCAATTAATTGCTGCACTAATTAGCGATCTAAAAGCAACGGCTTTTGGCGAAAAGGAATTGGAAATCGTATTTTTAGCATCACCCTTTCGAATGTTTAACACAGTATCGCCATAAAGTAATTTTGTGTATGCATCATTATAAAACTCGCTGGGATTATTTTGGTCAATACTTTCACTACCACTATAGGCAACAGGAATTAATTTTGGTAATTGTCTAAAAATCGGCGAATCAATATTCTTCGATGGTCTTTGTGTTAACCCATAAGCTGTTGCATTGCTGTTAACAATATTTAGATCTGCATCATCTAAATTACCGTATCCGGCTTCACTAACCGTTCCGTTAACATAATTTTGAAAACTTTGTTTACTAAAAACTTTTTCATCAGCCTTTTCAAGTTTATAAATACTAGTGAATGTTCTGATTACATTAGGGTCATCAACAAATGATTTATCCCAATAATTTTGGTTCAAGCTATAAGTTTCCTTATTTTCTTGTTTATCATAGCCTTGAGCGTAGTAGGGTCCGATTTGCAAGGTTGTTAATTCACTTTGTCCGTACCAGTAGATGCCAAACTTTTTTGAATTGGAAGTTTCTGGCAATTCTTTGATGATTTTTTTTGCGGCTTCAAGTTTTGATTGATCACCATTTTCACTTTGTAATTTATTACCATCCATATTTTGTTTAATGTATTGCGATGGAGCTGGAATAAAGGTTGTATCGTTTGTTAGAATTTCAGTAACGTATTGATGAATATCATTTCCGGCTGTTTGGTTTAGAGTTTGAAAGGTTACCGCATTAACATCAACATTACTTTTTAATAGGCCTTTGTCTACCTTCTGAATGAATTGATTTTCTTCATCAAATTTTTTTCAGTCAATTCCAAATAAATCAAATAAATATTGGTTATTATAGTTAGATCCAAGGCTCTTACCACCAGCGGTGTCTAGATAATTGTCGTTACTAGATAAAATTTCTCGTCATGTTTTTTCCTTATCAGCAGATGTATCACTATTAGTAAATCGCGAAATTGGGTTATTAACTAGATTAGTTCGTTTTCAAGAGTAATAAAAGTCTTCAGCAGTTAGTTTAAATTCTGTTGGTTTGCCTTGATTATCAACCCAGGTTGCGTCTTCACGAATTACAAATTGAATTTTTTTAGTTTCTTTTAGTGCATTAATGAATGCCACACTGTTTACAGAGTTGCTTTTATTGCTAGTTGCTTTATATAATGCTTCCTTGAAGTAAATTTTTTGACCGTCATCTAGCGGCGAGTAGTCGGGTTCTTGCTTAACTTCAGCCTCATCACTATCAAATAGATGTGTTTTATCATCTTTAGTTGTGACTACAATGGCTTTTGCTAATTCCAAGCGAATTTTCGAATAAGTTGGCGAAGTCACAACTTGTTCGGATTGACCATTTTTTAGTTTAACGGTTTTGCTAACTGGTGCTCCACTATTTTGAACCCGAAGCAAACCAGCAATGTTAACTTCATTCATTCTTGATTGAAATGCACCAAAACTTGCTGATCGGTCATAATTTAGAAATGCAGGCGTAGACGTTGAATTATATTCTTCAATATATGTTCGATTTTGCGGTAAGGTTAATGAGACTTTGTGTGGATTTTGAGTCCCACTACCACAAGCTGTGATAATAAGAGCACCAGCAGATAAAATTGCTGAATTTGCTGTTCAAAACAATAAACGTTTTTTTTGATATTTGTTATGTTTCATTATTCAAATTCTTACCTCTTTTATATTTTTATTTTTTATGTTGTTTTAATTTAGTATACAAAAATAGCGAATCTGAAATTCGTAATTTGAATACCCACATTAGTGGTGAAAGAAAATACTAAGGATTAAGACAGAATTGCATTGAAAATTTAATAGAGCGATTTGTCTTATAGATGCATTTAGTGAATTTATTTAAACAAAAACCCTTGGTAAATTGTTTCACCATAATTTAAGTATATCAAAAAATTTATTATAAAAATAATAATTTTGTTTCATTTTTAAAACAAAAATTAAAATCCAATAATCCTATTTAAACATAAAATTTCAGACCACAATATTTGCTAGAATTATTTTAGTTACTCGGGTCGTTTTTGGTTATTCTTTTATTTTTAAGTTTTTGACTGTTACATTAATCCTAAATGACTATTTGTTAGACTAAAAAACAAGTAATCATTTTTATTTGTAATTTACTACATTTTTGGCATTAAGCATTTATTTTGGATTTTAATTATTTGTAATTCCCTAAGTTTTAATATTTATTTTTATAATTAAATTTCTAAAATGAATTGTTGCAGAATTTATTTTTCTTATGTGTATAAAATTGTGATTTTTTCAATAATTTTTAGTTTGGTACCTTTTATAAAACTAATAAAATAAACAGAAAATAAAAATGATGAAAACGCGAAAATTTAATAATACTAAAAAAGCACCAGGATGCTTGCGAATTTAATCATGATAACGTTTTGATTTTAAAAAGTGGCGTGTTGCTATAACAAACAAAAAAGATATCTTTGTGATGTGCACAGAATCACCAAGTAAAAAATAAATTATGGCTTTGTTCAGTCAATGTTTTTGTAGTTGTTAAAATTTTGGATTCATTTTACTCATTGAGTTATTGCTACTGTTTTGAAATGATTGAAGCAATTATTAATATTTCTTCAAAATTCATTAATGTACGATGTTAAAACTTCTTAAAAAATAGAACATACAAAATACGAAACAATTTATTAAACACTCAAAAAAATAGATGTGTCAACTGCATGTAAAACTGCCATACTTCACTCGCAAAAAATCATTATCACTTTAAAAAAACTACTGAGAACTTAATTAGCAGATCTAGCTAGTTTTGCTTTTAAAGTAAAAACTAAATGGAATAAAAAAAATGTGCGTAAATTTTGTAGTATTTATTATTTAATTGCAAAGTATAAATTTCAATTTCGTATCTAAAAGTAGAAAAAGCTTAACAATAAATTTTGCATTTTCTGCAAGAAAGTTTAGAAATTTTATTGGATCAAATTTATAAAGCAATTGATTTAAGCAAAATTAAGAAGCTAACCATGAAATAGATCTAAAATCACTCATTGCTAGCATTAGTAAATTATGGTAACAATCATTTAAAAAGTACGATATTAAAAATAGTTTTTATCAGTAATTAATAATGTAAAATTTGCAACCTATAAAATATTTTTTTAGTGAAATTAATTTTGAAAAAAATTTCATACTAAAAAAACTACATAAAACACAAATACTTTAACATCAAGATTTTAAAGTCTATTGAAAACCAAACATTTTTAATAATGAATAAAAAACCGTCTATTTTTTTAATCATTAATAATTTAATAATATTGTTCTAGCATTGTTGTTGTAAGTTGCTTTTTAATGATGCATATCTTTCTAAAAAAAATGAAAGTTAAAATTCACCGAAACATCGAAGTTTTAATTAGCATAAAAATTTATTTGCACATTTTTTGCAATCGTTCGATAATGCTGTTGGCTTTTATTACGTCATCTAGAGCAAACTTTCAACGTTATTTAAGTGAAATTATTAAGGGTAAAACTTGCAAATCAATTTGATTTAGTAATCATATCCTTTTTTGTTAATTCGATTTAAATAATTTGGTCACCCCTTCTTTATTGTCCCAGAAGTTATTTTAGGAAACCTTAAGTTTCAAATTCATTTGCTGGATATGATGTATAAGGCGAATCTTTAAGTTATTAAAAATGGTTTTTTGAACCAGTTTATTTTATTTATTAATAACAATAAATACTGGCTCAACCTACAAATATTTATTTGCAAAATAAAAGATGTTAAATTTATTAAAAAAACTCAAAACAAAAAGAAAATAAGCATGATAATTTACAAATAATTAACTTAAGAAAATAATACTATTGCTTCAGTCAAAAATAAACCAAAATTATTCAAGTTAATTTTCACCAAGAGAAATAATAATTTGTTGAATACTATACTATTTTTCGTGGAGTTGAATGTGCAAAAAAGAAAGAGATTTATTAATTAGTAATCGTTATTTTTATTTGTTAATTGGTAATTTGAAAAGCACTGATTTTAAACTTTTTAAACATTTAAATCTTAGCTAAGGTGTGTATAAATGATGTTAGTTTTGTAAAACTGCAAGATTATTTTTTAAAAATCAATTTCAGTTTTAGTTAAAAATAATTGTTTTGAGTCTGTAAATAATCGTGGAAAACTAATTGGATAACTTGTTGAAAACCACTATTTTTACTAAAATATCAAAGATTTTTGTCCATTTATTATAGTTTTTTTAAAGGGAAGAAAAATTCCATTTTTCCTTAATTTTGCAAAATAAGTCTTTTCTTTAACGCTTTTTATTTGTGCATAGGGGGAATAATAAAGATTAAAAAATGCTTTTATAAGGGTTTATTTTGCGTTTAAATGATTTTTCTTTGATATAAACTCATCAAAGATGCAAAACAATACAAATAGTTATAAAAAATAAAATTTTTTAGATTTTTTTATTTATACTTTTTATACAATTTCTTCAGATTTCTCTCTTTTTTCATTTTTTCAAAAATTTGAAAACCCGATGAGTTTTATGAAAATCTCTGTAAATTGTTGTTGGCAGACCGTTATCAATTGTAAATATTAGTTCAAAAAATAAAAATTATTATGTTTTATAATCCAAAAGGCTATTAATAAAAGACTTATTTAAACTGTATCGTTTATTGATAACAGTTTTTTTATCTAAATGTTGATTTAACTAAAGTAAAAAAAGCAAAGGTGGTTACTTGTCATGAAGGAAGCAAATAAAACTAAAGTAAGAAATCAATACTATCTGGATTCTGTTTCGCCAATTGAATATATCAAAAGCGGATATAAAGGCAAAATGAGAGCTGCAAATTGAAACGTAATCAATGATGATAAAGATTTGGAAATTTGAACAAGAATTACCCAAAATTTTTGAATTCCTGAAAAAATCCCTGTATCTAATGATATTTCTTCATGAAAAACATTAGATAGCAAATGACAACAATTAATTACAAGAACCTTTACTGGTTTAACATTATTAGACACTGTTCAAGCTACTGTTTGTGATATTGCCCAAATCCCTAATTCCCTAACTGATCACGAACAAGTTATTTATGGAAACTTTGCCTTCATGGTTGGTGTTCATGCCCGTTCGTATGGAACAATATTTTCTACCCTTTGCTCAAGTGACATGATCGAAGAAAGCCATGAATGGGTCATTAATAATGAAGCACTACAAGCACGTGCTCGGGTACTTTTACCTTATTATCATGATAAAAATCCTTTAAAATCAAAAGTAGCAGCCGCATTAATGCCTGGTTTTCTATTATATGGTGGCTTTTATTTGCCATTTTACCTTTCAGCCCGAGGCAAGTTGCCAAACACAAGCGATATTATTCGTTTAATTTTACGCGATAAAGTGATTCACAATTATTACAGTGGTTACAAATACCAAAAAAAAGTTGTTAAGCTTCCAGTTGAACAACAGGAAGAAATGAAAAAATTTGTCTTTGATTTATTACATGAATTAATCGATTTAGAAAAAAAATATCTTTATGAACTATATGAGGGTTTTAATTTAGCCGAAGATGCGATTCGGTTTAGTGTGTATAATGCTGGCAAGTTCTTACAAAATTTAGGTTATGAATCCCCATTTACTGCTGAAGAAACAAAAATTGCCCCAGAAGTATTTGCTCAATTATCAGCCCGTGCCGATGAAAACCATGACTTCTTTTCTGGAAACGGTTCTTCATACGTCATGGGCGTGATTGAAGAAACTGATGATGACGATTGAAAATTTTAATAATTAAGTCAACAAAAAGGAAGGTAAATAATGAAGGATTTAATCAAGGTTGAAGAAGTGAAAATCAAACGACCTAACGGAGCATGTGCTATTGTTTATTTTTCATCAATTTCTAACAACACCCATCGGTTTGTTCAAAAACTAGAAATGCCAAGTTACCGAATTCCCTATTCCTTGGAAGATCCGGAATTACTTATGAACCAAGATTACGTATTAATTTGCCCATCATATGCTGGTGGTGGCGACCAAACAGCTGGTGCTGTCCCAAAACAAGTTATTAATTTTTTAAATAACGTCCAAAACCGTAGTCATTGCAAGGCCGTTATTGCCTCAGGGAACACGAATTTTGGCGAAACTTTTGCGATTGCTGGCCCCATTTTGTCGAAAAAATTAAAGGTTCCCCTGTTATATCAATTTGAACTTTTAGGCACTGCTCATGATGTTGCTGAAGTCAAACGCATGCTTAGAGATTTTTGAAAACAATAAATTATTTAAAAAAGGAGATTACCATGAACGACAACTATCAACCTACCGACTTAATCGAAGAAAGCGATGAATACATTGCTTTAAACGCGTTATCAAAAATGCGTATTAATGGTAAGGATAATTTTCATGCCGATAAAAGTGCTGTTGCTGAATACATGTTACGCAGCATTACGCCAAGAATTAAAAAATTTGCTTCCTTTGAAGAACGAATTAAGTTTTTAGTTGATAACCAATACTACGACCCTAAGGTGATTAATTTATACGAGTTAGCCCAAATTAAAGCACTAACCGAATACGCCCAATCATTTAAATTTGAATTTGCATCGTTCATGGGAGCACTAAAGTTTTTTAGCACTTATGTTTTGAAAACTTTTGACCATAAGCAATATTTAGAGACCTATGAAGATCGGGTTGTGATGAATGCCTTATTTTTGGCAAATGGTGATTTTACTCTTGCTCAATCGTTAGTTCGCCAAATGATGCACCAACGGTTTCAGCCAGCTACCCCTACCTTTTTAAATGCTGGCAAAAAACAACGGGGCGAATTCATTTCGTGTTATTTATTACGAGTGGAAGACAACATGGAATCAATTGCACGTTCCATTGGAACCTCATTACAGTTATCCAAACGGGCTGGTGGCGTGGCTTTATGCTTAACTAATTTACGCGAAGCTGGTTCACCAATTAAAAACATTTCTGGGCAATCAAGTGGTGTAATTCCGGTTATGAAAATTTTAGAAGATTCATTTTCATATGCAAACCAATTAGGACAACGTCAGGGAGCAGGAGTCGTTTACCTACACGCCCACCATCCTGATGTGATGCAATTTTTAGATACCAAACGCGAAAACGCTGACGAAAAGGTTCGGATCAAGTCATTATCGTTAGGTTTAGTAATTCCTGATGTTACTTTTGAATTAGCAGCTAACAACCAATCCATGGCGTTATTTTCGCCATATGATATTCAAAAAGTGTATGGGAAACCAATGAGTGATATTTCGGTTACTGAAGAATATGACAAGATGTTAGCAAACCAAAATATTAAAAAAACTTACATTAATGCCCGTAAGTTTTTCCAAACTATTGCTGAATTGCACTTTGAATCAGGCTATCCTTATATTTTATTTGAAGATACTGTTAACCGGAGAAACCCGAATACGGGTCGGATTATCATGTCTAACCTTTGTTCAGAAATTGCCCAATCTTCAACGCCAAGTTTGTATAATGAAGATTTAAGTTACCAAACTGTTGGCGAAGACATCGCGTGTAATTTAGGTTCAATTAACATTGCGAAAATTATGGAAGCTGGAAAAGAATTTGGTCAAACCATTACTGATGCAATTTATGCTTTAAATACCGTTTCTACCAATTCTGATTTATCATCAGCACCTTCAGTTTTTAAGGGCAATAAAAACAACCATGCTTTAGGTTTAGGGGCAATGAACATGCATGGATTTCTAGCGACCAATGAAATTTATTATGATTCACAAGAAGCGTTAGATTTCACTAATGTTTTCTTCTATACAATGGCTTATTATGCCTATCAAGCTTCCAATAAATTAGCGATTGATACTAAAAAAACTTATGCTAATTTTAAAACTTCGAAATATGCTGATGGTTCGTATTTTGATAAATATACCAAATGCGATCCGAATGAATACACTTGCAAAACTAAAAAAATTCAAAAAATCATGGATCGCTACCAAGTTAAAATTCCAACCCAAAAAGATTGGATTAAACTTGTGGAAAGTATTAAAAAGTACGGTTTGGCCAATTCGCATTTACTAGCAATTGCTCCAACCGGATCAATTTCTTATTTATCTTCATGTACGCCAAGTTTACAACCAGTTGTGGCACCTGTTGAAGTTCGTAAGGAAGGTAAAGTCGGTCGAGTTTACGTCCCGGCTTATAAAATTGATGAAAACAATAAAAAATATTACGAACAAGGCGCTTTTGAATTAGGTCCGAACCCAATTATTGATTTAGTTGCAGTTGCCCAACAACACATTGATCAAGCTATTTCCTTAACTTTGTTTATGACTGATAAAATTACCACCCGTGATTTAAACAAAGCCTATATTCGGGCATTTAAGAAAAAATGCTCATCAATCTATTATGTACGGGTTCGCCAGGACGTATTAGAAGATAGTGAAAATTTTGAATGCGACACTTGTGTCATCTAAAATTTGGCTATAAATAATTGAATTAATAAAAATTCCAAGCACTCTTGGAATTTTTTCATGTTGCCAATTTTTAAACCAATCACTAACATCAAACCATTAATTTCACCTTAATAAATACAATGGTTGTTATTAATTAAAAAAAATGGGCGAATTCATGCAGCGGGCAAAATCAAAAGTTTCGTTTTTAACCTTGCTGGTACATGAGTCATTAAAGATTACAAGATTTGATCTATAACCATTGCCTGTGATTATTAGCATAAATTGATACCTACAATCCACTAAATTTAACGATAAATGATTTCCAATAATGGTGCTTTGATTCGTGATCTTTTTAGTCCAAAATTTTGTTTTAAACCACTTTTAAAAAAATGCTTGTTATCTTGGTCATCAATTTATTAATGGCTAAAAAAATTCCTTTTTATTAATGCCACCGCTTGTATGCACACATATGGCAAATCGCCATCGTGCGTAACAAATTAAATAAATTCTTTCAAACTAAAGATCATAATTGTTTACTTAAATATTGTGTAACGATCCTTTCGAGTCTGATCATGTGCTTAAAATTGTTTTAATAATTGATGAATACCAACTGCAGGCAATCAAAAAAAATTCTTACGCAATGCCTGTGACTTTTATGTTGTTGAATCTAGGAATCAGATATTTAGAAATTACACCATTTGGTTTGTACTAAGGGTTCATGACTTTTATTTTTTAGAACAAGACAAACATCAATAGTGACATAAAAGCCCCACTTTTTGGTAATGCGAAAAGACATTTGAATGTTTACACTAACTCAATATGTAGTGCCATCTCTAAGCAAAACCTGATCCGATCCATGCAACAATCTTTCACGCTAAAGACAACCAACTCCTGAATCGTTTTTAAAAGTTGTTATAAATAAACAAAAAAAATGGGAATAATTCGTAATTTTTTCCAACTAAAAGCAAAAAAACTTATCATTTACTGATAAGTTAAAAAAAACTATTTTTGTATCTATTTTATGATTGAACTTGGTTTCGTTTCTTTGCCCGTTTGGCAAGTTTTCACGATAAACCGATGGTCAAACTTAAGAGTGTATAGATAATAATGCCAAACACAACGGCAAAGCCCCCTGGGATCAGGTAGGTTAGTGATGTTCGTGAAATCTCTGAAGCATTTTTAATCGTATCGCTAAATCACGGACCGATGTTCGGCGCTAGATTTGTAATGGCACCCGATGGTGCTGTAGCACTGGCAATCATTTGCTGCCACAAGCTATGATCATAAACATTTTGGTACCATAATGATCCAATAAAGACTACTGCCATAATGGATACAACGATTAAAAAAAGAATTAAAAAAAAGAGCTTTTTAATAAGTTTAATAAGTCACATAATACCCTCCTAATTCTTATTTAGTTTTCAGGAATTATCGGTTGATAAAACACCTAAATTAATTATAGTGGTTTTTTTAAAATAAGGATTTTATCTTTTTTTTGCACTCATGTATTCAATAAATAAATCCAAGTGTTCTGACTTACAAACTGCTGCAACCAAATCGTTTTCGCCTAAAGTTGTATCACCAGTGATTGGAAAGATTAATTCGCCATGTCGCTGGATCGAAATGATGTTAGCTCCACCGTAATTGCGCAAATTTAATTCCACAATTTTTTGATCAAATAATTTGGAATTTGTAACGATTGTTTTAACAAAACTAATTCCTTGCCCTAGAAAGGTTAAATCTGCACTGAGGTTATGAATAACCTTTAAAGCAATGTTCTGGGCAACGATTTCTTCGGGAATGACCGAATCGCGTACTCCCATGGTGTTTAGCACCCGTTTGTGCACGATATTTTTCGCTCTAGCAATCACGTTTTTAACTTTTAATTCTTTTAAATTTGCACAAATCATAATCGAAGTTTCAATGTTGCTAATGCCCACAATGACAATACTAAAGTTTTTTAAACCTAATTCTTCTAAGGTATTTAAATCAGTCGCATCAGCACAAACAACGTGCTCAAATTTTTTCGCTGCTAATTGTACTAATTCATTATGATTATCAATTAATAACATTTTGTTATTATTAGGTAGTAATGATTCGGAAACTTTCATTCCAAAACGTCCTAAACCAATAATGCATATATCTGCTTTAGCCATGTTATTACCTGGATCAATATATTTTGTTTTTTAAATAGTTAGTGATTATAGTTATTAATAATATAATAATCTACCAAATTTATGAAAAAACCCAATTTCTTTCATTTTAAAAAAAACAATCAAAAACTTGATCGACTCTTAAAAATTTTAAAAGTAGTTTTATGAGGTGATACGGTTGCCCAAAAAATTACCCATTTCTATGTGTATTTGATCTTAATTGGTGCCATTTTATTATATTTGCCGATTTCCTTAGAAAAAATTCCACCGATTAATGCTAAATCCAAAATTATTAGTGAAGATTATTTTGATCCCATCCGCTCATCCAGTTTATTTAATGCCAAAATTGGTGGATTTATTAATTTGGATTGAATTAAACAATTGCAAAATAATCCCAATCGATTTTTTAAAATTCCTAACCACCAAAATCTTTATTTAGTTCAAGATGTTATTTCTAGAGCATTTAAAATTGTTGAAGTTCATGACTATACTTTTTGGGATGCCATTTTTACAGCTGTCTCGGCATTTAGTGATACGGGATTGTCAACCGTTGTTATACGCAGCACTTACACCGTTTTTGGCCAAGTGGTGATTTTACTATTAATCCAAATCGGTGGCATTGGTTTTGTGGTGATTGCTTTTTTAATTTGAAAACTCTTTCGGTTCCGTGTGCGGGATGAGTCGGCATTTTCTAAATCAATCATGCTACAAGCCGAACGGGGTAACTCAAAATTAGGCGGAACAGCCGATACGATTGTGGTTGCAGTTGTTTTCATTCTTATTGTCGAAATTATTTATGCGATTTTCTATAGTTTTTATTTTAATTTTGTGCCCGCATACGAACAACAAACTTTGGCAGCATCAAGTCAAGCGAATGATCCGTTAACTTTTTTAGCATCACAAATTACGGTAAATAGCACTGTTCCCATTTTTGTTAATCACAGCCCTTACGCGATTTGAGCAGGCATTTTTAATTCGATTTCAGCTATGAATAATGCCGGGTTTGACATTTTAGGTAGTGGCAGTTTAAGCGCTTATCGGAATGACATTCATGCCCTTTTTTTAATTATTGTCGCTTCTGAATTTTTTATTGGCGGCATTGGTTATCCGGTAATTTTTGAGATCTACGAACACATTAAGCACAAGAAAACCATGCCGGAAAATTCGGTTAAATTGCGTTATAGTATTTTTGCCAAATTAACATTGATTTCCAGTTTAATAATCACAACAGTTGGTTTTATTTTAATCAATTCGATCGAACTAACAGCACGCAATGGTTCGGTCGCTATCATTCGAACCATTGCCCAAGCAGCAGGAGAAAATAAACTTTCTCTTATTAATAACTTTAACGCTAATACCGATCAATTAACGCACGCAATTTATGGTAATCACCCGCTATTCAACCAAGTTTGAAACAATTTATTTATTAGTTTTTCTACCCGCAGTGCGGGTTATTCCACCATTGCTAACGATTTATACACTGATCAAACCAAAACGGTGATTTTGATAATGATGTTTATCGGAGCTTCACCAAGTTCGACTGCGGGAGGAATCAGAACAACCACATTAGCAGTCATGCTAATTGCGATTTGGAGTAAATTACGCGGTTATAAAACCGTTCGTATTTTTAAACGAACTATTCCTAAAAATACGGTTAATGATGCTTTTATCATTACGATCATGATGGCAATTTGGTTACTAATATCAGCATTAATTGCCAGCCTTAGTATTGATGCCGAACAACCCGATGCTCACCTTACTTTTATTGATGTTTTATATGAATTTAGTTCAGCATTTGGAACCGTTGGTTTATCAACTGGTGCTGCCGCTCTTGTGACTTCAATTGTTCCCACAACATTAATTATGATGATGATTTTAATGATTGTTGGCCAGTTGGGAGTATCGACCACGATTCTGGCTGCGATTCGCAAAAACCCGCGTGGTAACACCTTTGTTTATCCATACGAAGATATCAAAATTGGTTAGAATATTTCTGGTTAATTTACCAAATTTAATTTGCCATAATTACTAATTTTGCTTTCCATTTGCTTTTCAACCATAGTAAAATTGCTCATAGCATAATATTTAAAAAAATCTAACTTTTTAAGTTAATCATGTATAATTTATAATGAATTATTTTTATTTTAACTAACAAATTAACCTTAGTAAATTTCATTAAATTGATTGATTAATTTGTATTGCAAGAATGCAATAATAAGTTTTTTTCAGGTTTGCCAATCTTCAATTTTATACATAATTGAAATCTGGAAAAAAACTTTCTTAGTAAATAATTCAAATTAAATACTTATTTAATTGTTGTCATTAGCATTTTTGAAATGGAGGTATCGTTTTTTTGTGTTTAGTTACATTTTAAAAAGGATCGGTTTTGCAATATTAACATTGCTTGTTATTATTGTGTTTGTTTATATTTTAGTTGCTATCTTTGCCAAGAATCCTTTTTTTGATAGCCCCGATGCTAAATTGGATACAGAGTTAGAGCGCTTAAATGCCTTAAAAGAATCGATTCGATTTCATTATTTAACTCCAGACTCAACAGTACAACGCCAGATCCCTGAAAATATCCTGGTTCGACTTGGTTTTTTTATCCAAAGTATTTTTGATCCAAACAAACCCTTTGGCGATATTATTAGCCCTGCGTTAACAAGTAGTTTCGGAACCATACCTAATTTATTTTTCCGACCACTAAGAACAACATCGATTATTGTTATTCCAGCATTTGTTGTTAGTGCCATTTTAGGGATTTTACTTGGAATTTTTGCCGGTTATAACCGTGGTAAAATTGTCGATTCAGGAATTAACTTTTTTGTAATTTTCTTCGTTGCCTTACCGTCCTTTATTTTTGCACCAATTGTGATTGCCGTTGGTATTGCTTTAGGCTTTCCAAATCGGGTACTTGAACCAGGAACACAACAAGCCCAATTTTTTGGTTTAGGCGAAATTATTAAGTCATGGGTTCCGCCAATTTTAGTTGTAACCATTTCATCATTAGCGGGATACACTTCTTATACCCGAAATCAAGTAATTACCGTTTTAACATCAAATTATGTTTTAATTGCTAAGTCCAAAGGTTTAGGAAGAACCGAAATTTTCTTTAAATACGTCTTAAGAAATATTTCCATTCCTTTAGTAACGTTATTGATTCCAAGTTATATTGGTTTGTTAAGTGGCTCAATTATTATTGAGCGATTTTGACAAATCAGGGGCACAAGTGAAGTAATTGTTAACGCTTTCCCTAAAGGCGAAATTAACATCATCATGTTTAATTTAATCTTCTTTACTGCTTTGGCAGTATTTACCGTGATTCTTGTTGATGTTTCCTATGTTATTTTAGATCCAACAATCAAATATGCCCAAGCATCGCAATACAATTTTGGTCGCTTAGTTAAGTTGTATTTCGTTCGTAGAAATTTATTATCGAATCGTGTTTCAGCAGTTGCAGTTTAATGTAAAAATTCAAAAAAAGGAGGAATTTAACCAGCATGACTTCCAAAGATTTTAATGCTAAATACGGGGTTACTGAAAAATTGCTCGAAAAGATTGTTTTAGTTAAAAAAACCGACAATTCTCTTTCATCAATTGCTGGCCGTCCCAAAAGACAACTTGTTGAAATTTTCAAACGCTTTGTCAAAAATCCCGTTGTTTTAATTTCCTTAATTGTTTTTCTTCTCGTTATTGTTTTATCACTTATCATTCCGCTCACTTCACCTTACAAAGAAGTCACTCCGGTTGAAAGTGGGCTGCAAAGTGATTACTTCCGCGATTTACCACCATCTTTTCAACCGATAGTTACCACCACTTCTAATGACTTTAAAACAAGGTACGAATTATATAGTAATCCAAATTATCAATATCATAATTTTTTAAAACCATTTTTAGAAAGAGCAAAGGTAGAAAGGTTTGACCAGTTAACACCTGGTCGTGTAATTTCGACTTTTCGTTACGACGCTTACGAGTGGTTTCGGCTCGATAGTTTAAATATTGCCATCAATGCAGCCAGTAGAACCCAAGAAATAACCGATCAATTAGTAAATCAACTTGCTGGAAACATTAAGATTCCCTACACGGTTTTAGGAAGTGATCAAAGGGGATTTGATATTTGAACTAATACCTGAATTGGCACATGATCAAGCATCCGTTTAGCATTAATTGTCTCTTTAATTGCGACATTTATTGGGGTTACCATTGGTGCTGCTTTGGGTTATCATGCTGGTAAATGGATTGACACTGTTTTCATGCGCCTAATTGATATTTTTACCAGTCCACCAACCTTAATTTGAATTTTAATTTTAGTTTCGTTGTTTGGCTACAACGATCTTGCTTTGGGAATTATTTTGGTGATTACTGGTTGACCTAGTGCTGTTGGCGGTACCAGGCTGTTTATGATTATTGTTAAAGACAACGAATTTATCATTGCTTCCAAAAGCATTGGGGCGTCGAAATTGCGTTTGATCTACAACCATGCCTTACCAGCAATTATTGGTAAAATTTCCAGCCAGTTTGTGCGTTCAATTCCAGCAAATATTCTAACTGTTGCTGGTTTAGCGTTTTTAGGCTTTTTCACTAACGATAGTAGTGCGAACCTTGGGCAACTGTTAAATACTGCTGCCAATCAAATTCCCGCTTCACTAACTGCCAGTTATAATTTCTGACCAATTTTATTGCCAGCTTTAATTTTACTTTTCTTATCTATCTCATTGCATTTTATTGCCGTTGGAATTCACGATGCCCTTGACCCAAAAATTATCCGATAAGTTGAAAACATTACCAAAAAAAATCGCAGCCAATTTCAAAAGATTTACTAAAAAATGGTGCAAAAATAAAAGCGATCATGATGTTCATGAACAACCTATAACTTTAGATGAGCAAAATAGTTCGGTAGTTGATAAAACTATTGTTTTCGATAAGCAAGTGAATCCGGTGCCTACTAACACTATCGTTTTAGATAACCAAAATACTTCGCAAACTCTATTGTCTGTAAAAAATTTACAGGTTAGTTTTAAGGTTAGTAAAAAGTCATACATTAACATTATTCGAGGGGTTAATTTAAAGATTGGTCGTTCCCAAATTGTTGGTGTTGTTGGTGAATCGGGAAGTGGTAAGTCCGTGATGTTTAAAACCTTAATGAACATTAACGAAAATTCTGTTTTTACTGCTGATGAGATGAAAATTGATGGCATTAATTTGTTGGATATGAAAAAAGATAAGGATTGACAAAAGATTCGTGGTTTAAAAATTGGTTATGTTCCTCAAGATCCGCTAACCTCATTAAACCCAACCCGCAAAATAGGGCACCAGATGCTTGATGCTTTGAATAAAAATGAAAAAATGAAAGACCTATCAAACCAGGAAAAACGGAATTTTTTAATTTCCTTATTGAATAATTTTGGAATTAGGAATGCTGCTGAAGTTTTCGATTATTATCCTGAAGCGTTAAGCGGGGGGATGAAGCAACGGGTGATTATTGCCATGGTAATTGCGTTAAGACCTGACCTTATTATTGCTGATGAACCTACCACTGCCTTAGATCCAACGGTTCAAGCTTCAGTATTAGCCCTTTTTGAAAAGGTCTGTAAAGAATACGGAATTTCCATTGTATTAATTAGTCATAACATTTCGGTGATTGCCAAATTTTGTGATTATATTTACGTGATGTATGCCGGACGCATTCTTGAACGTGGTACCCGGTATGATATTTTTGCTAATCCAGCTCATCCATATACTTGAGCATTAATTTCGGCCATTCCTGAAAACCGCGAGGACCGCTTGTACTCGATTAAGGGAACATCGCCTGATATGGCTAACTTACCAGTGGGCGATCCGTTTGCAATCAGATCTGATTATGCTTTAGAAATTGATTTTATTAAAGAACCACCAATGATTGAAATTTCTAAAACCCACGCCGCAGCGACCTGATTATTGCATCCTGATGCACCAAAAGTTGAACTTAGTGATACTTTGAAAAAACGCTTGAATGAATTTAAAAAGGTGTTTATTAATGAACCAGATAACAAATCAAGATAAAGTCATTTTAAATGTTATTAACTTAAAAAAATATTTTGTCAACAAAGCGAATATCACTAAAGCTGTTGATGGGGTTTCATTTACTGTTAAACAGGGTCAAATTGTTGGTTTAATTGGTGAATCAGGCAGCGGAAAAACCACCTTAGCTCGAGCATTACTAAGACTATATGAAAGTTATAATGGGTTTGTAACTTTAGATGGCACAATTATTTCTGGTCGTAAAATTGGCAAAAAAAGAATTCGCGAGATGCGGCAAAAAATTCAAATGATTTTTCAAGATCCTTATGCGGCACTAAATGGGCAAAAAAACGTTTATAGCATTTTGAAAGAACCGTTAATTGTTAATAAAATTATTCATAAAAAGCTGGTTGCCATTTTTAAGAATTGATCAATTTTAAAGAAAACTTTCAAAACCGAATTCATCATTAAAATTCTTGAAATTGAAATTGAAAATCAAAAACTTTTATATGATTTAGCAAAAGTGCATGTGCAAACATGAAAAACCGCTATGGATCAAATTGAATTTAACAAAAACAATAGCCTAGATGATAATTTTGCTTCCATTTTTGCCTATTTAGATGAAGAGCAAAAAATTAATACTGCGGGTATTGACAAAATGTATTCAGGATTAACAAGCCTGCTTAACTTTTACTATGAATGTCAGGATAAATTCGCTAAAAACGAACTTTATTACGATGAATTTGCCATCATCAAAACCAAAAAAGAATTAAAGCATTTAAAACTATCAAAAAAATTTAGTGAATTTGCAATTCAAAGTCAAAACCAACTTAAAGCATTAAAAGCAGAGTTAAAAACTTTTTTATCGAATGAAAAAAACTTTCGTAAGAATACGAAAAACGTTTTTATTAATTATGTAGAAGAATTTAAAAACGAAGAAAAATTAAACAAAATTGAACGTTTAAATTCATCCGATTTAGATAGTTACCACCGTTTTTACAGTTTAGAACATTTATACAAAGTCTTAGGTAAAGTTTGTGTTGATTTGCAAACTAAATGTGCCTTTTTATCATTTAATGACGCTTTAGCATTGATTAAAGAATTACAAACTTATGGCGAAAGTTTTTATAACCAGTATTTAAATGATAGTAAAACTTTAAATGTTGCTAAAATTCGTGAAATGTTTTTTAATTTCAATTTTGATTTGCAGAAGTGAATTGATTTAAATGAAAGAGTTTTCAATGATTTTACCGCTAAAAGAAACGATTTTCATTCCCAGATAAATGAATTAAAAAATAATATTGTTAGAAGCTTCATCGATCCAGATGCCAAAAGGGCATTAAAGCAAAATTTAATTAATAAAAAAAAGCATTTAAAAGACTTGATAATTATGCTAAATGCTAAAATTGCCGATCACCATCACAGCAATTACGATCGGGTCGAAGAACTAACAAAGCAATTAAAGCAATTAAAATCATTATACAAATCGGAAATTATTGCCCAAAAAACGGTTTTAGACGCAAAGTATAAACTTGTCCTTAATAAATTTTTCATGTTCTGTGAGGAAATTAAGGTAACTAATAAAGTGCTTTTAAGTGCTTACAAACGCCGCATTTCTGATAAATATGAATCATTAAAGTCGTTTAAAATTGAGCAGAAGTATTTAATGCGTGATATTTTTTCATTAAAACTTCTGTGCGGCTATGTTCCGTTTTTTGCTAAAAAGCCTGATTCTTACCAATCACTAGCAGTTAGTTATTTTTTGGATTTATTAAGTTATCCGTTTGTTAGGCATACAACCAAAAATTTACTAATTAAAACCCAGATTTTTAGTGCTTTAGAAGATGTGGGATTATTAAAACAATTTGCTTACCGTTACCCTCACGAGTTTTCTGGTGGTCAAAGGCAACGGATTGTGATTGCCAGATCATTAATCACTAACCCCAAAGTCATTTTGGCAGATGAACCCATTGCTTCCTTAGATATTTCCATTCAGGCTCAAGTGGTTAATCTTTTGCGCGATCTTTGTGAAAAAAAGGGTATTGCGATGGTGTTTATTGCCCACGATTTATCGATGATTGAATATTTAGCCCATCATGTTGAGATTATTCACCTAGGCAAGATTGTTGAAGCTGGCGATACTGTTGAAATTTATAGCAACCCCGTTCACCCGTACACCTTAAATTTATTTAAAGCAATTCCTAAGATTTCCAACGCTAACCAAAAATTTGAAAATATTAAATTTGAGACTGCTTACTTAGAAGAGCAACGATTTCCGAACGTTCCTATTAATCATGCTATTAATGACCAACATACCGTTTATGGAACTAACGAACAAGTGAAAAAATGAACCACCCTGAACACATCTCTGACAACAGAAAGTTAAAAAAAGTAAAATTTATTGCTTATTTACAAGAAGCAATTAAAAACAAGTTTACTTATATTTACTATGGTATTTTTTTGCTGACCTTTCTTCTCTTAACCATTATTTTTTACTATGCATTATATCCTAACTTTAGTAAAAACGGGATTTTAAATGCTTATTCGGTGACAGTAGTTTTATTACTATGCGTTACGATCCTGATTATTTTGGTAAAAAAAGGTTTATTCATTCCGTTTTTGGCCCGATCACACGAAAAACGGTTGCAAAAAATTAATTATAAAAAACAACAATTAAACAAAATTTCCGACTTGAATCGGCGCAATTTTGAACAAAAAAAAATTGAATTACTTGAAAAAATTGAATTGGAACAAAACCGAAACCAACTACCTACAAAAACCTTTCAAAATAACTTTGTCTGGTACTTAATTTTAATTACTGAATTCATTGCTTTGTTATTTGCCATCATTTTAATTTTAACCATCCGTTAACCTTTATTTACTATTCTAGTAACTTTCTAAATAATCAACCTCTTTTTTCGAACTGGTTTTTTGTAAGATCGTTTAAATAAGGAGTATAATAGTTATTAATTTAAGATATTTTGATAATAATTATCAAGATCTTAAACGTTTTACTAATTTAATTAAATGGAAAAAATTCATGAATACAAAAAAAACCAAAAATCTAAAAGTCGAGCAAGAAAAACCAGTTCATCAGTCCAAAGCCAAGCGCATTGCGGTCTTGACTAGTGGTGGTGATGCTCCTGGGATGAATGTTGTTATTAGTACCATTATCAAGCATGCAGCGATTTTGAATTATGAAGTTTTGTTAGTTAGTGAAGGCTATAAAGGGTTGGTTGAAGGTAATTTTAAAACTATTGATTTGAATTTAGTTGAAGCATTAGCTGCCGTTGGCGGCACGTTCATTTACACGTCGCGCTTTCCTGAATTTCAAGAATTAGAAGTTCGCGAAAGAGCTGTGGCCCAACTCAAAGCCCACAACATTGATGTGTTAGTGATTATTGGTGGTGATGGTAGTTTAAACGGGGCAAATAAACTTAGTGAAATGGGAGTTAATTGCATTGCTTTGCCCGGAACAATTGATAACGACATGGCTTCTTCTGAATTTACGATCGGTTTTTATACCGCTTTGGAAACCATTGGTCGCTCGGTTCAAGAAATTCGCAATACATGCACTTCGCATAACCGCATTGGTTTAATTGAAGTTATGGGACGTTATTGTGGTGATTTGGCCCTATATGGCGGTATTGCTTCGGGTGCTGATTTAATCATTACTAGCGAGAATGTTTTAACTGCTAAAGAAATTTCCCAAGTGGTCGATAATGCTTACAAAAGAAATCCGCAAAGACGTACCTTTATCATTTTGGTAAGCGAAATGATTTATGGATCCAATGGCAATCCTTCCTTAGAAGCGATTGCTGAAGTAATTAGTACGGTTAATCAGAAACGTACTGCCATTAACCGTTTGGGTTACATCCAACGCGGGGGCACGCCAACTACAATGGAACGGTTCTGAGCCACAATGATGGCAATCCATGCAATTGAAATGATTAAAGATGGCAAAAAGAACCGAATGATTGGCCAAAAACAAAACGTCGTTGTTGATTTACCAATTGCTGAAGCCTTAAAGATGAAACGTCCATCCCGCCTGGAAATTTTAAAAAAAATTAATGGGTTTTGTACTTTAAAAGCGAGAAAGTAATTGCGTTATGAATCATTTTAAACGAACGAAAATTGTTGCCACATGCGGCCCTTCAATTACCCAAAAAATTTGGAGTGTGGCTCAACTTGACGATCCCAAAAATGCCCAATTGAAAAAACTTGCTTATGAAAAAATGGAAACCATTATCAAAAATGGGGTGACTGTGATTCGTTTGAATTTTAGTCACGGTAATCATGATGAGCAACTTGTAAGAATTAAAGTAGCTCGTGAAGTTGCTATGAAATTAGGTGTACCAATTTCGATTATGCTTGATACGCAAGGTCCCGAAATTCGCATTGGTGAAATTTGCGAAGAAGGCTGCAAGATCAACCAAGGTGATGTGGTTTCAATTTACACTGCTAAAAAAATCGTTGGTAAAAATCAATCCTTTTCGGCCACTGATGCTAGTGGTCAATACGACATGATCAACGACTTGAAAATTGGTTCGAAAGTTTTAGTTGATGATGGCAAGTTGAGCTTGATTGTTAAAAAACTGCACGTTAAAGATCACATTGTTGAATGTGAAGCACTAAATTCGCATACGGTTGTTAGCCATAAACGGATTAACTTACCAGGGGCGAATTATTCGATTCCATTTTTATCACAAAAGGATATCAAAGACCTAAAATTTGGAATTGAAAACAAAGTGGATTACGTTGCCGCTTCGTTTGTTAATAACGTCGAAAACATTCGTGAATTACGCCAAATTTTAGATGAAAATGGTGGTAAAGCCATTAAAATTATTTCCAAAATCGAATCAACTTCGGCCATTAAAAATCTCGATGGTATTATTAGTGAATCGGACGGGGTGATGGTTGCTAGGGGTGATTTATCGCTAGAAATCCCCTATTACGAAGTGCCGCACTGGCAACGCTATATTATCAAAATGTGTCGCTTTAAAAACCGCCGGGTGATTGTCGCTACGCAAATGTTAGATTCGCTAGAAAAAAACATCCAACCAACAAGAGCCGAAGTCACCGATGTTTATTTTGCGGTTGATCGGGGTACTGATGCAACCATGTTGTCAGGCGAAACCGCTAATGGCTTATATCCAGAAACAGCGGTTAGCACAATGAATAAAATCAACTTGCAATCTGAATTACTTTTTGATTACGAACGAGCTGTGCAGTACTATTTTCCGAAAACAACAATTGCTAAAAGTCAGTTTGGTCAAACAATTGTAGCCCGATTGGCAAAAATGGTGTTTCCCAAACGCCACATTGGCAACCAAAACTTTCGGTTTGATTTTATCGTCCATTTCACCAATAATGTTAACGAAATTTATGCCTTAGCAAATGCCCGGTTAGCAGCAGCAGTCATCATTATCACCGACCAGGAGACAATTTATAGTGGTCACGGGATTGATTATGGTATTTTAACTCATAAAGTTCATAGCCTTGCACTAGCAAAAAAGGATTACAAAAATGCGGCTAAAACTGCGATTGAATTTTATAAAAATTTTGGTAAAATATCATCAGCATTATACAATCTAGTAATTATGGATAATCGCATTATCAAGATCTAAGGAGTATCAAATTTTACGATATGATTAAACCGTTACATGACAATATTTTGGTCGAACCAATTGTCGAAGAAACCGTTTCCAATAAGGGGATTATTTTAACTACTAATCATGACGAAAACCAGAACACAACTAAGGGGAAAATTGTGGCTTTAGCTGATGGTTTTTTATACAAAGAAGATAAACAATTTCGCTTTCAGGTTAACTTAGGCGATGTTGTTTATTTTAAAGAGTATAGTGGCACAACCGTGGTTGATGATAACAAGACTTACAAAATGCTAAGTTATGACGAAATCGTTGGTATTAAAAAATAAACTAAATTAACAAAAAATAACAAAAAGGATTTTTACAAAAATGGCAAAGGAATTAACGTTTCAAAAACAAGCACGAAATAAATTGTTATTAGGACTAAACAAACTGGCAGATGCAGTGAAAATTACGGCTGGTCCCAAAGGACGTAATGCTTTAATTGAGAAAAAATACGGAGCTCCGTTGATTGCCAATGATGGTGTAACGATTGCAAAGGAAATTGAACTACCAGATCCAATCGAAAATATGGGAGCAAAACTAATTGCCGAAGCAGCAATTTCCACTAACGACATTGCTGGTGATGGCACCACGACTGCAACCATTCTTACCCAAGAAATGGTAAATCGAGCGATTGATGCGATCAATCTTGGGGCAAATCCCGTTAACATTCGTAAGGGTATGGACGAAGCGGCTCACCTAGTTGGCAAGTATTTAACTAAAGTTTCTAAACCAATTAAAACCAAAGAAGAAATTGCCCAAGTTGGTGCCATATCTTCGGGCTCAAAACAAATTGGTGAATTGATTTCAAGAGCAATGGAAACCGTTGGTAAAAACGGGGTAATCACCATCGACGATGCTAAAACTCTAAACACCACTTTAGACACCACTGAAGGTTTAGAATTTAAAGGTGGTTATGGTTCGCCATACATGGTTACTGACCATGAAAAAATGATTGCGGTTTTAAATGATGCTCGCATTTTAGTTAGTGCTAATAAGATTAATACTGTTAAGGAATTGTTACCATTACTAGAAGGTTGTATGGAAGCTAGCATTCCGCTAGTGATTGTGGCAACCGATTTTAGTGAAGAAGTGGTAACAACTTTAGCGGTTAACAAATTGCGCGGAACGCTAAATGTGATTACCGTTAAATGTAACGAATTTGGTGACCGCCAACGGTTTGTTTTAGAAGACTTAGCAGTCACAGTTGGCACCAAGTTAGTTGATAGTGCTTTAGGCAATGAATTAAAAAACTTTAAAGTTGATGAATTAGGATCAGCTGGCAAAATTACCATTGGTAAGGAAAAAACCACGGTAATTGATGGTAAAGGCGATAAGGAAACTATCAACCACCACGTTAAAACGATTCAGGGTCGAATTAACGCGATTGTGGATGATAAATATAGTAAAGATTTACTGCAAGAACGCTTAGCAGCGATGTCCAAAGGGGTGGCGGTAATTCGCGTGGGCGGAGCAACCGAAGTGGCCCAAAAAGAGCTTAAATTACGGATCGAGGACGCTTTAAATTCGACCAAAGCGGCCGTTCAAGAAGGGATTGTTCCCGGCGGTGGGGTAGCATTCATGAACGCAATTAGCGAAATCGCTAGTTTAAATTCTGGTGATAAAGAGATCAATATTGGTTATGATATTGTCCGTGATGCATTAAAAGCTCCAGCCCGTCAAATTATCGAAAACGCTGGTTATAATAGTTCTAAAACCATTAACTACATTTTGAACCAAACAGTTGGTGTTGGTTTTAATGCGGAAACTGGCGAATTTGTTGACATGATTCGTAGCGGAATTATTGATCCAACTAAGGTTGCCAAAACTGCACTAGAAAAAGCGACAAGCGTTGCTAGCTTGATGATCACTACCGAAGTAGCCATTAACGAAATTAAGGAAGAAAAAAACCATCACGATTTTGGTGATTAATTAGGATTTGAAGAACAATAGGTTATGAAATTTAATGTAAAAGCAAATAGTAAAGATTTAAAAATTAACAAAACGATTGTTGCCGTTGCTGCCAAAAAAAACGCGGAAATAGGCGTTGATAAAAAGAAGGATCTAGCCAATAGTACTGTTGAATTTGTTATTAAAAAACCGTACAATTCCAGCGATTTATTCAAACAAATTCGCACCTATTTATCCGCTCAAACTGGCGTTAATTTAATTGATGTGGATAGTTTTGTTAGTGCAGTTGAAGCATCTGATTCTAGCCATGTGGTTCATTGGGTTGTTAATGCCGTTGAATATGCTGAAGTTATCCCCTTTTCTAAAAAAACGAAAAAACCAGAAAAACCCGAATTTGTTTTAAAGTTTAACCCTAAACTAGACAAAGTTGTCAAAGAAGCAGCCGTTGTTGCCAATGCGACCACTTTGGTGCGTGAACTTCAAGATACACCTTCAAACGAATTGTATCCGCAAACTTTTGTGGAGCGTTTTGTTAAAGAATTTAAGGGAATTAAAAACGTTAAAGTCACCGTTTTAGACAAAAAAGAAATTCAAGCCAAAAAAATGGGCATGCTTTTAGGCGTGAACAAGGGATCAGTGCATGAATGCAAATTGTTAGTTGTTCATTACGAAGCTGACAAGAGTTCCAAAGAACGTTTTGCCTACGTTGGTAAAGGCATTTGCTATGATTCTGGGGGAATGAATTTAAAACCAGGAGCATACATGCGGTCGATGAAATATGACATGTCGGGTGCGGCTGTTGTCATGGGGACAGTTTTAGCATTAGCGAAAAACGAAGTGAAAACGAACGTTGTTGCCGTTGCGGCTTTAACTGAAAACTTACTGAGCAACCAGGCACAAAGACCCGATGATATTGTCATTGCTTACAATGGGAAAAGTGTGGAAATCGATAATACCGATGCTGAAGGCCGGTTGGTCTTGGGTGATGCGATTAGTTATGCAGCTAAGGACTTGAAAGCAACCCGGATTTTTGACGTGGCGACTTTAACTGGAGCGATGCTTTATGCTTTAGGAAACACTTATACTGGGGTGTGAGCGACTAACGACAAGCATTGGCAGGAGTTAGAAAGTGCTGCAAGCATCGCAGCTGAAGCAGTGTGACGCTTACCATTGCACCAAGATTATTTGGAAATGTTAAATAGTCAAGTTGCTGATATTGCCAATTCAACATCCCGCCCCGAAGCTGGTTCAAGCCGAGCAGCCATGTTCTTAACCCAATTTTGCGAAGGAGTCGATTTAGTTCACTTAGACATTGCTGCCACTGCTGAAAGTGCTGTCAAAACTGGTGAAGGTGTTATCTTACGCACTTTATACCAACAGGCTAAAGGTACTAAATAGTTTTCTATGGTCTTGCTAATATCTTTAATAATATCCTATTTTATCAAAAGAAGCAAGAAAAGCGACTAAAAGTCGAAAGTTAGCCACTTTTTGTTTTTGTTTGGCTAATTTTCTATGCAAATAGTTTGTTGTTATTTATGCGTATATGTTATACTTAATAACGAAATACGCAACACAAGCAGGAGCACCGGTCTGGTGCTCCTTGTTTCTTGCAAGCGCCTATTTAAAGAGGGTTTAGAGCAAATTTGCAATGATAAATCAAACTGAAATTAAGCCTGCTGTTTTTTTAAAGGCTTTGGAAAGTTTAGCTGTTGAAAAACAAATCACCTCATCTGAAATTGCTACGGTACTAAAAGAATCAATTATTAAAGCCTACACTAAAGATGATCCTGATTACCGCCTTGAGGTTAATATTGATCTAACTAGTGGTAACATTGCACTTTTCCATTTATTAAAAGTTGTTCAACAAGAAACCGAAGACTTTGATGACATTCACGAAATTCTTTTAGAAGATGCGATGAAAATGCCAGCCAATGCTAAATTTGATGATTATGTGAAAAAGGAAATTGCGTTTACATCAATTAGTAAAAACACGGTACGTTACATTTTACAAATTTTTAAACAACGCGTTACCGAATTATCCAATAAAAAAATTATTGAAGAATGAGCACCTAAAGTTGGCCAAGTGATTTTTGCTGAATATGAAAAGCAAGAAGAACGGGGCGGCGGCATCGTTGATTTAGTTACCACTAAAGGGCTTTTAGACCGTCACAATACTTTAAAAGGGGAAGTTTTAAAACCTGGTGAAAAATACTGGTTCGCCATTAAAAGTGTGGCCCACCAATCGCACGGTTGACCGATCATTTTATCACGTACTGATGGGGCAATTTTAAAGCACATGTTGGTGGAAAATATTCCCGAAATTGCCGATGGCACGATCGAAATTAAAAACATTACCAGAATGGCTGGTCAAAAATCCAAGGTTGCCGTGATTTCTAATAATCCTGAATTTGATCCAATTGGGGCCATTGTGGGCAAACAAGGCGAAAAAATTAAAATGATTTCCAAAGTTTTATATGGTGAAATCATTGATATTCTTGTCTGAAGCGAAGATCCGCGGCAAATCGTTGTGAATGCCATTGCTCCCGTTCGGGTGCTAGGGATTAACATTGTCGAAGATAGCGAACGCGAAAAAAGCATGGAAGTAATTGTTGATGATGACTACTTACCAAACGTGATTGGTCGTGCTGGGATTAACGTGAAATTAATTGCCCGGTTAACCGGATGAAACATTGATATTAAATCAGTATCGCAAGCAAATGAAGAAGGTATTGAATATGCTCGGATTGACTTGATCGCTCAAGGTCAAATTAACTCCTTGCACCGCTCGCGAATTACCCGAAAAAAAGAAGGACGTATTGCTTCAGTTAATAGTCAACGCCAAGCATTTCCTACTCGTTCAACTAAGGCCATCTCCTACACAACTAAAGTTGCTAATGTTGACGAAATTGAAGTCGATCTTGATTTACCACCACCTAAAAAACGTTATGAAGAAGTTTATCAGCCTAGCGTTGAGCCTGAAGTTTTCTCTAAAAGCATTCCACCAGTTAACATCGGTGATGATTTACAAGTTAACAACAATGTCGACGTGAACCAAACAGTTATTCAAGATAGCCATGAGCAAACTGAAGCAAAGGCTAATTCCATCACCACTTTAATTGCCGAAATCGACATTGCTAATGAACCGAAACGGGCCATGAAGGAAGTCAAAACGCAAGCACCAAAAGACAAGAAAAAGAAAGATAAAGATGCTAAACCTAAAAAAAGTCAACGTAAGTCACTGGATGATTTTGCGTTACTTGATTTTGATAACCTAGATGCCAAAAATGATTCGTAAAGTGGAAATTAACCATACCTCTAAAAAAAATCACAACGCAAGAATGTGTGCAATTACGCGAAAAATTTTTTTAAAAAAAGATCTAGTTCGGTTATGCAAAGTGAACGCCACTACTATTGTCTATGATCCTAATCAAAATTACTTAGGTCGTGGCTTATATTTTGTTAATTGTCCTAACGCGATTGAAAAATTAAAACAAAAAAAAATTATTTTGAAAGTTTTAAAGGTGCATGTTGATGCCAACTGGTACGAAGAACTTGCTGAGCAAATTAAAAAACAATCATAACTATAAGGAGTGATCAAGATGGCAAAAACCGCAAACAACCGCAAACAACGGAACAAACATATTAGTAAACGAAATGATCAAAGGGATGCGATTTCGTTACAAAGTCATTTTAAAAAAGTGACTACTGGTGTCCAAAATGGGGTTTTTGTCTACACTGGACCCTTATCATTGCATGCTTTTAGTGAAAAAATTAACCAACCAACTGCCGCATTAATCAAACACTTTTTTTTAAAAGGTAAAATTGTTAATTTGAACACAATGTTATCAATTGAACAAATTGGTGAATTGTGTTTGGAGTACAATTTGGATTTTCGGATTGAAACGGAAGTTAATGAAGAAAACATTTTAGATGTGATTAAATTTGACGATGATCCTTCCAAACTGCAACCCCGCCCGCCTATTGTGACCATTATGGGCCATGTTGACCATGGCAAAACGAGTTTGTTAGATGCGATTAGAAAAACCAATGTCGTGCGTGGCGAACGGGGTGGGATCACCCAACACATCGGGGCCTATCAGGCCGGTTTAGATGGGAAATTAATTACGTTTATTGATACTCCCGGTCACGAAGCATTCACTAGCATGCGGGCCCGCGGGGCTGATGTGACCGATATTGTTGTTTTAGTCGTTGCAGCTGATGATGGGATTAAACCGCAAACTGAAGAAGCAATTGACCACGCAAAAAATGCTAAGGTGCCCATCATTGTTTTTATTAATAAAATGGATAAACCTGATGCTAATCCTGACCGGGTTTTACAACAACTTGATAAATACCATTTAGTTCCCGAAGCTTGGGGCGGGGACACGATTATTGTTCAAGGTAGTGCTCATACCAAACAAGGCTTAACCGAATTGTTGCATAGCATCTTATTGTTGGCTGAAATTAATAAATATCAGGCTAACTTTAACTGTCAACCTTATGGGGTAGTAATCGAAGCGAATTTAGCTTCTGGTCTTGGCCCGTTAGCTTCGGTGATTATTAACCGGGGGACTTTAAAAATTGGTGATTATATTGCTTTAGGTGCCGCGTGTGGTCGGGTGCGAACGATGCAGGATGAAAATGGGGTTGACGTGACTGAAGCCACCCCAGGAAAACCGGTTAAAATTTCGGGCTTTGATATCGTTCCTGAAGTAGGTGAAAAGTTTATTAGTTCAACAAACGAAGCTGAAGTAAAAAACATCGCCTTATCTTACAAGCAGAAACAACAACGCCAGAAACACGAGAATTTATCAGCCAGCATTCACCTTAAAGAAAAGGTTGATAATAACGAAATTAAATGCCTAGATTTGATACTAAAAACCGATGCTCAAGGTTCACTAGAAGCACTAAAACAGGCAATTTCTAGTATTGTGGTTGAAGGGGTCTGCACTAATCTAGTCCGTGCGGGAACTGGAGCAATTAGTGAAACTGATGTGAAACTAGCCCAAGTGTCCAAAGCGACCATTTTTGGCTTTAATTTAGCAATTACTAAAACGATTAAGGAAATTGCTGATAATTCGGGTGTAGTCATTCGTTCTTATGATATTATTTACAACATGTTAAACGACATTCGTAATTTATTAAAAGGTAAGTTAGATCCAGTTTATGAAGATGTGGAATTAGGAGAATTGGTTATTAGGCAAATTTGAAAACATAGCAAAACCGGCACAATCGCTGGGTGTTATGTGACTTCTGGCAAGATCAAACGGAATAGTAATTGCCGGATAATTCGTGATGGTACTATTATTTACAAATCAAAAATTAATTCTTTAAAATCTTACAACGAATTTGTTCAGGAATTAGACCATGGTCACGAATGTGGAGTTACTGTGGTTAATTTTAATGATCTTAAAGTTGATGATGTCATTCAGGTTTATGAAACGATCGTTCAGGGACAAGAATAATTTTATGTCATCATATAAAAAAGAACGACTTGAAAACCAAATAACTTACATATTAAATAGTACAATTTTAACCGAGATTGAAAACCCCATTGTGAAACTAGGTCAAGTTACTTATGTGAAATTGTCACCTGATTTTGGTGTTGCTAAGGTTTTTTTGGATTGTTTAGATCGTAAGCAAATTACCAAGGTGGTTAACGCTTTTAAAAAAACAATCAGTGTTTTTAAAACGGCTTTAAGCAAACAATTAACCATTCGCAAAGTGCCCCACTTACATTTTGTTGTTGATATGGCGATTGACAATGCTTTAGCGATCGACGCAATTTTAAACGAGATTAAAAACGAAAATAATTCTTAAGTAGAAAGGTGAAAACGATGAATAATTCTAAGAAACGAACTGGCGTGATTGCACCACCAATTAAACGAACTAGAAATGTTATTACTAACCCGCTGGTTACTTCTTCCAAACCCATACCTACTGCACAAAGTCAAATCTTGCCTGGTACAAAGCAAAATACCGCCCCATTAATTCATCAAACAATGACCGAAGACCAACCAACAAAAAAAGTTGATGAACCCGCTATTAACAAACCTACTGATGACCAAATTTTAAATAACTTTGAACAAAAATTAAATGCTAAAGTTACTACACCTGGTAAACAGAAAAAAGCGAGAAAACCACGAGATAAAAAAAATTTCAAAGAATGAATTTCCACCCGTAAAAAGAAGCGTCTGGAAAGTACGGAACTTTCCAAATTTGCTGTTTTCAACCGTTATGTAACAAATACCCTCAACCAGAAAAAACCCCTGCGTAACGAATGAATCATCATTGGTAGTTTATCGGCTTTAATCATGATTTTTTTTGGAGTAATTATTGGGATCATGCAACGTTTTATTGGGTTAAATGCGTTAAATTATCCCGCTGTTGCTAACGCGAACACTTTAAATAACGTGATGCGGATTGTCGGGATTTTTTGTTTAGTTTTATTAGTTGTACCCTATTTGTATTTATCAGCTGCTTTCTTTTCAGGAATTAACCAGATTCATAAATCAAAAAGCGTTCATTACTTAATTTGGTTCACCTTTATTATTAATTTTTTATTTATGCTAGTTGTTTCGATCTTACTAATTGTTGGTTATCAAGGTTTAGACAGTTTTAATTTGGCAAGAAGTTTCTATTAGTTACTATGAATAATATTATTAATTTTTATAAACCTCGCGGTTTAAGCTCAGCACAAACCACTAACCAAATTAAAAAGATGCTAGGGATTAAAAAAATTGGTTATGCTGGCACGTTAGATCCGGTTGCGTGCGGTGTTTTAATTGTTGGTACCAATGATGCAACCAAAGCCTTGACTAGTTTAACAAATGTTGACAAAACATACGAAGTCAAAATTTTATTTGGGGTGCAAACTAATACATGTGATATTACTGGTGAAGTAACTGAAATTAGTTACCATTATCCCACCGCTACAGCATTAGCCAAACTAATTGAAAAATACCAAAACTATGCATACTTACAAACCCCACCGCAATTTTCAGCGGTTAAAATTAACGGTGTTCGTGCTTATAAAATGGCTCGAAAAAAAATTAATGTTCCGTTACAACCGCGATGAACAAAAATTTATCGTTGCGAACTTTTAGAATTTAAATTACCAGTTATTTCCTTGCGGCTTCATGTTGCTAAAGGTTTTTATGTACGCAGTTTTGTGAATGAATTGGCCGCCCAATTGCAAACAGTGGCAACAATGTTAAGGCTAGTACGAGTACAATGCGGTAATTATTGCCTTAACCAAACTGTTTGCTTTGCTGAGTTAGAAAATCATGACGGGTATTAATCAAAATTATTTAGTTCTTGGTTTTTTTGACGGCATTCACCTTGGCCATCAGCAACTTTTTGCGTGCCAACCACATCGTTTTGAAATTTTAACTTTTAAAAATATTCCTAATAAAACAAGCAACTTTCTTTATTGCTTTGAAGACCGGTTAGAGCAATTGGAAGCCATGCGACCTGTTAAGATTCACTGTATGGATTTAGTTGAAAACAACATGACTGGTCTTGAATTTATTCAAAAAAAATTACTACTTATGAATCCGGTTGGCATTATCGCTGGCAATGATTTTCGTTTTGGTAGTGACAGTTGTTCGATCGTTATTTTGCAACAATTTTTTCCAAAATCCGTTTTTTTTCAACGCACGCCTGTTGCTTCCAAAGTTATTAAGCAATTGATAATTAACGGTGATCTTAATGAGGCAAATAACCTCTTGGTTGAACCATATTATCGCACCGGCATCGTGCGTGAAGGTTCAAAACAGGGCCGGTATCTTGGTTTTCCAACAGCTAATATGGAAATCCAACCATTTTTAGTACCAATGGCTTTTGGTTCTTACATCACCACTACATTATATGAAAATCAAATTTATCCTAGTGTCAGTTTTATTGGTGCTAGCAAAACTTTAAACCATTTGGCACCAGTTATCGAAACGCATTTAATTAACTTTAATGAAAATCTATATGGTAAGTCTTTAAAAGTACGTTTTCACCAATACTTACGCTTGCCAGAAAAGTTTGACGATTTAACCGCACTAAAAACAATGATTGCTCAAGATGTCAAAAATGCAACCAAATGGTATGAGAACAATTTTAAAAACTTGTCTGTGTAATCAGAATGATATTTGTTTCAATTAACTTTGATCATTAATTAAGCAAACAAGTTTTGAAAATTTTAAGCAAAATATTTTGAATTAAAATAATATGATTAACCTAGCAAGATAAAAATTAAACCTTTTTCAACATGAAAATCTTTGATACTTTTTCCCAACAAAAACATTTGTTAACTGAACAAACAATCAGCATTTATTTGTGTGGTCCTACAGTTTATAACCACGTTCATTTAGGAAACATTCGGCCCCTGATTACTTTTGATGTTTTTCACCGGATTTTACGATTTAAAAAAATTCCGGTTAATATCGTTCATAACATCACTGATATTGATGACAAAATTATTAAACAAGCGGTTTTGGAACATGCTTCGGAGTTAGTTTTAGCAAACCAATACACCATAGCGTATTTTCAAATCATGGACCAGATGAATGTGATTAGAATGCATCATCCTAGGGTCTCAGAAAACATTTCTGGAATTATTGCATACATTGAGAAACTAATTGCCAATCAAGCCGCTTACGTTGTTAATGGTGATGTTTATTTTCGTGTAGATTGTGTGAAAAGTTACGGTTCATTATCGAAAAATCATCCGCATGATTTACGGATTGGCGAAAGGATTGAAATTGATACTAAAAAAATTAATCCTTTGGATTTTGTCTTGTGAAAACAAACTACAGAAGGATTAAAATGACCAAGTCCGTGATCGCTAGGTCGACCGGGCTGACACACCGAATGTGCTTATTTGATTTGAAACCATTTTGGAAAACAAATTACAATTCATGGCGGGGGGATTGATTTACTTTTCCCCCATCACGAAAACGAATTAAGCCAGCATTTAAGTCTTACCAACCATCCGATTAGTAAGTATTGAATGCATATTGGTCAGTTAACCATTAATCAGCAAAAAATGTCCAAATCATTAGGTAATTTTATTTATGTTAAACAACTTTTAGAAACTTATGATTTTCGCGTTTTGCGGTGGTTTTTTTACCAATCCCATTACCGTTCACCAATTAATTTTTCTAATGCTGTTTTACAAAACGCGATTAAAGATATTGAAAAAATCACCTTAAGTTTAAATAAAGCAAAAACCATGCTAGTATTGAATCACCATTCACTTCCAAGCACGTTTGCAGTTAATCCTGATTTTCTTCAAGCGTTAGAAGATGATTTAAATTTTGCCAATGCTACCAAAATAATTTGGGATTTAGTTAGGAAACTAAATGAATGGATTAACAAAAAGGATTTTAAGCAATTAACTACGATTTGTAGTGAATTATTATGGTGTTTAGATTTATATGGAATTTTACCTGAAAACATTCACACCCAAACTAACATTGATCTGATTCGCCAATGAGGTCGCAAAGTTTTAAACAAAGAATTTAAAGAGGCAGATGCAATTCGGGCCCGCTTACAAACTAAAAAACTACTTTAAGGGTGCAATTTTGAGCCATTTTAACCATAATAAATCTTCTAAAAATCTTAGTTACCTAATTGGCCGTAAAAGTGTTCTTGATGGATTTTATAATCTCTTGCCGATCAAAAAAGTGATGTTGTTCAAACCGGATAATTTGATCATTAATTTAGCTAAACAAAATCATGTTGTCGTTGAAATGCATTCATTGAAATGATTTGCCACGCAATTTCATAAAAACTTTAACCACCAAGGCGTCGTTGCTTTAGTTGATGCTGATCATCTTTTTATTCCGGTTGAGACTTTATTAGCCAAAACTAAAGCCAAACCGAAAAGTTTAATTGTTGTGTTAGACAAAATTATGGATCCAGGTAATTTTGGAGCCATCTTGAGAACTTGCTTAGCAGCCAATGTTGATGGGGTAATTTTTAAGACCGAAAACCAATCACCTGTAAATAACACTGTAATTAAAACAAGTTTAGGAGCAGTTTTTTCGTTAAATATTGTCAATGTCGCAAACTTACGTTATGCCATTGATAAATTTAAGAAAAACGGCTTTTGGAGTATTGTTAGTTCTTTAGATCGCGATGCTGTTGATTACACTAAACTTGATATTGACAAGGTTTTATTAATAATTGGTAATGAAGACGCTGGCGTTAGCTCCCTTTTAACCAAAGAAGCTGATTTTAAAACCCAAATTCCGATGAATGTCAAAATGCAGTCATTAAATGTATCAGTCGCTGCTGGAATATTAATTTACGCTATTCAAAAACAACACAAAATCTTCTAAAAGGAAATAAAACAATCATGATTTTGAAATTTAAACCAGCACTTTTAAATCACGTGTGGGGCGGCAATAAATTAAAAGAAATTTTTCAAGATCATTTAGATGATATTAATCCTGTCGGTGAAGCTTGGGTTTTAAGTGCTTTTGAAAATTTAAAACAAGCTAGTAAGTGTATTAGTTTAGGAAGATATTACAACCTTACTTTACACGAAATTTATTCAAATAATCCCGAATTATTTGCAAATTCATTGCAACCATATCCTCATTTAATTAAATTTATTGATGCTTACCATGATTTAAGCGTTCAGGTTCATCCCGATGATGAATTTGCCAAAAAACACCACAGCAGTTTGGGCAAGAATGAAGCATGATACGTTTTAAGTGATGCATTTAATCAATCGATTGTTTACGGACATAATGCGACATCAAAGCAGCAACTTCAAACTCAAATTAATTTAAAACAGTGAAACAAATTATTAAATAGCCAATCAATTAAAAAGGATGATTTCATTTATGTTCCTACCGGAACAATTCATGCTTTAAAACAAGGTAATTTTGTTTGCGAAATCCAGCAAGCTAGCGATATTACTTATCGTATCTATGATTATGATCGGTTCGGTTTAGACGGTAAATATAGACAGTTACATACTGATTTGGCTTTACAAGTGATTAGTGTTCCGCAAAACTATTATGAACAGCAAAAACTTGCAAATTGTCATGATCAATACTTAATTGATAATCAATATTTTAAAGTAATAAAAATTGATACAAAAAACGCAACATTTTTCGCAATTGATCAGAACAAGTGATACGAAATTGTTGTTGTTTCTGGAACAGGAAAAATTAATCAAATTGATTTTAAATTTGGTGATGCAGCAATCGTTACTTCTAATTCCAACAATTTAACACTAACAGGTAATTTACAATTTTTGATTATCGTTAATTAACTATTTTGTAAGTTGATCTTTATCAGATTTATCTACTTATAATAATTCTGAATTATGGTCAATACATGCAGTTTATTTAATCACTAGTAAATGCTTTTTTGATTTTTTTCAATTTAAAACTTATTAGCCCTTCTTGTTATAAAGTAATTAACTTATTTTTGCAGCGATAAATGATTTTTGGTATGCATTGACAAAATCCATTTGTGTTTTTACGATTTAACATGATAACTAAAATATGTTAGATTAAAATCATTTCGTGCAACTTTTTGATGCTATTTCAACTTTACTAAATTTGTTTAATTAATGGTTTAACCTTTCATCTTTTTTACGAATAGATGCAGTTAAAATATTAATTATAAAAATTTTTAATGTTCGATAGATAAAAAAATCGTCTAGTAATATCGATAATTTTGACCCAAGTAATAAGTATCGTTATTTATTTTTTATTCTCAATTTCTAATTTATTCTCTTGGTTTATTGGTTAATAATTTTAAAAGTTAAAACCTGACAAAATCATTAGTCTAATAAATATTGTGATTGAAATGTTTTAAGTTTTATTACAAAGATAGTTATTTTTATTCAAGCCAGTAAGTTATTGATTTAATTGATACATTAAGTATTAATTTGGTGTGAATCGATATTTTTGTTCGATATTCCCTTAGTTAATTTTTAATTTTTTTCACCAAATTTTTATCTACATAAAAAGATACATTTTATTTAATGTTTTGTTTTTATTCAAGATCACTATAAACATAGATATTATTAGTATTTCTAGTTTTTTAAAGCAATTGATTTAAATTGTATCCAGAATTTAATTAAGAAATACAAATTTATAAATCTGGAGTATTTGTGCTTAATTATGTTTAAGGACTTAGTAATAAAAAGCATCGAAATGATCTTTTATTTATAATTTTTATAAATTAGAAATTAATAATGTATACTATTAATCAATCAACAATATCTAAATTTTAGGAGATAACATTAATGACGAAATTAAAACTAAAAAAGAAAATTTTATTTACAGGACTAGCTTTTGCGATTCCATTAGTTGCTGGAGTAAGTTCTGCATGTAGTACAACTACTAATAATCGTAATAGAACAACTCCATCTGGAGACACCTCAGGAACTAAAAATAGATCAGAAATAGAAAAAACATTGCCAGCGGCTCCGCATGACGATCACGATCATGACCACGAGCACGACCACAATCACGATCATGACCACCACGACCATAACAAAAAACCAACAACTACAAAGCCGACAGTAACCGCTACTCATGATGACCATGATCACGACCACCACGATCATGACCACCACGATCATAGTGAAAAACCAACAACTACAAAGCCGCCAGTAACTGCTACTCATGATGACCATGATCACGACCACAGCCACAAACACGACCACAACCACAATGACGGGACCGGTTGACACCACCACTTTCTACCTTAACGTGAAGTTAACCTATTACAATTATTAGTAACTATAAATGAATATTAAGTATTGCAACGTTAACTAATATCAATTAGCAAATAGAATACTGTACTAAACATTAACAAAAAAACAAAAATTTACACCTCGATTAATAGTGATTAGTGATTATGAAAATGGTCGGTTAAATATTTAAATTTATTTTAAAAGCTCATGTCAATATATTCGAGTATTATGCTATAAAACAATTAATCAAACAAGGTGCATATCTCGAAAAAAGATCATGATTAAATGATAATAAAATTGAAAATTCTACACATTCGTTACTTAGAAGTAGTGTTAAGTTTAGCATCGTGATGATAGAAAATTCGCGAGAATAGTAATTTAATGAATCAATTAAAAGTTATTAAAAAAGAAATTCATGATAAATGGCATATTAAGAAAATATGGATAATTAAATAAATATTTTTCTGGCCGCAAAAAATAGTATGAAGCCCTAATAAAGGCTTAAAAATAGAAATTCTGTAAACCAAAATTCAATAAAAAGCAGAGTTTACCTGTCTTTTGTACATTTATTTTTTAAAAACACTTTAAAAATAAGTATTATAACCATATTGGAAACTCGAACTTTTTGGGTAGAAAATGCAGCAACGTTAGCAATATACTAGCATTAATTTCACTAAACGTTTTTAATTAAAAAAATCCAGTATTTTTTTTCTTTATAAACTCAACATTTAATTTTAAAATTTAATAAACTAGCAATGTTAAGCTGGTTTATTTTTTTTAAGTGTCATTTTTGAAAATATTACTAAAAAACGAAACTTAAAGGATTCAAAAATGCACGAACTTTTAAGTTATAGCAAATACTAATTTGAGAAAGTCTTTTATGTTTATTAGAATAATGGATATATAGTATTGCTAGTAATCGCGATAAGAAAGTTAATTAAAAAAACCATTCTTTTAAATATTAAATCCTTTATTAAATTTTTGAAAGATTACATCATTTTCGTTACATATCTGCTTTTCTAGTCATTAATAACATGGTTGAATCGTTATTATATGGATACCTTAAATAACTTACACGAAATAACATATATGCGTTTGTTCAATTTAAAAAACGTTACTTATCAATGTAGAAAACTATTTTTTTGAGGCATTGTTAAAAATAGATGATTTTAAGTTACAAAAATTTTATTTTTAACTAAAAAATACCTCTGATCATCATAACTCATTTTTTAAGCATATTACTTGCAAAACATATTATAAAAGCAATAATTTACCCTTATAAAATGAGTAATTTTTGACATATTAAAAGGATATATTGATCAAATGAAAAAATCTAAGATACGGTTAATTTCAATTTTAGGCGGCATTATTCCAGTAGTTGGGTTAATAACTACTTCGTGTGCTCAAATCAAGGATAATAAACGCGTTTTGAATCAGCAACAATTTAATAACTATAACTACCACGCCCGGGAAGCAATTGATCAAAACGCCAACAATACATATTTAAAATTAAAAGATATAATTCAAAAACATCCTGGATCATTAACTATTTTTTCTGAAATTGATCACCGTCAAAACGCAATTCAGGCTGGTTTAGAAGGAAATGCAATTCCAAAATTTAATAAAGTAATTATCTTTGGAAATGGGGGGACTGGCACGAATCTAATGGTTAAATCGCCAGGCTTAGGTTTGGAATTACCATTACGAATTCAGGTTTTTGAAGATGGGGGCAAAACTTGAGTGTCTACTAATGCGACCGTGGGCACTTTAACTAATCATGGCCAAAATGATGAAGCACTAGCAAACAGATTTGTTGACGTAGTTCAAAAAATAATTGACCAGATCGCAAAACCATTAAATAATCCTGAAAATTCTACCCCAGTTGCAAACGATAAATACGAACGCAAACCTGCTGAAGTAACAATACAGGAAAATGGTACGGCTGAAAATACTGCTAGTCAAACTTTTGAAAAATTTAAAAAACAAATTTTAGCCAATGCTAAGATTGAACCAAAAGATGAAAAAACACCAAATTTTGGTCGAAATTTAAAGGAAGGTGCTGGTATTTTTGCTGTTATTGATCATCGTCAAAACGCAATTGATGGGAAATTTAAAGATCAAAGCACTAAATTTAATAACTTTAATAAAGTTTTGATTTTTGGTAACGCCAAAGTGGGCACTAATTTAATTAATGCCCAACCAAATATAGGTTTAGAACTTCCGCTTAGGCTCCACGTTTACGTGCAAAATAACAAAGTTTTTGTTAATACAAATGCAATTGAATCAGTATTAACAAAATATGGACCTCAAACTGAACAAAGAAAATCCTTAGCCAATACCTTAATAAATGCAGTGAAGAAGAATTTTTTTGACAAGATTTAGTATTAATTAAATTTTTGAAATATTTTTAATAAATTTTAATTAAATCAGGATCGTTTAAAAAACGCCCAGTAATGGATTTTTTTTCGTGATCAGTCGTCGGATCTTTTTCAATATTGATTCATTCTTTTTTACCATGTGGTTTCTTTCTTTGAAGTGCTGTTGTTTTTGCCACAAACCCTAATGTATCACGCGTTACTGCTTGGTAGGTTGATGCGCCAACACCAAAAACAATATTACTTGATGCGTATTTTTGTTTTTGTAAATTTTCTAAAATCATTTTTGTTCGCTCATAAGTGATTGCATCACCATAAATAATGCCAACTTTTGGATTTAGAACTTTGTATTTTTTTGAGTTTCATGTGTTTCCAAAATGGTGATCTAAATAGTGAATCACACCCCAAGTTTTTTTGTTATTTCAAGAAAAGTTTTTGCTACCACAAATAATTTCTATAGGATCACCACTATCGGGTCGGATTACAAGACGACCATCACGCTTGATAATTTTATCTTTAAGTTTGGGCAAATATTCATCCATAACTTTTCATAAATCTCACGAATCGCTAACTAACGATAAAATCCCTTTTGGAAATTTGTTGATTAACCGCTCGTATGTTTTAAATTCATTTTCTTTGCCATCAGCACACATGACCGAATGCTCTGATGCTAGCACTGATTGGGCATTATTACCGCCAATAATTGTGTCGCTACCGTTGAAGTAATGCAAGTGAGCGTTGGCACTATAAATGGCACTAGTTATTGAACTCATGCCACGCATGCTAAAGTCATGACACTGGTATTTAATGAATGCTGAATCATCACATGTTTTGTTAGCCATATCTTTAACTAAAAAATAATAATCGCGAGCAATTGTTAACGATGTGGTAAATTGCCAAATATTTTCTAAAATAATTGTTTCAAAATAATTAATTAATCAAACAGTTGATACATCAATATTATTACGACCAGTAATGGTAATTAGTGGTTTTCCAAATGGTGTTGATTCATCGCTTTTTCGGACACTTACTGTGATTGGTAAACGATTGTTTTGAAAAATATATTGACCAATTTTTTTTAAGCAGTTAATAAAATTTTCCGAAAATTCTTTAAAGCCAAAAACGGTAGTAATTTTCTCTAATAACAGTTTGGTAATCGGATCATTTTTTTTTGTTTCTTTGCTTAATTCTTTTACTGAATTTGCAAATTTATCTAGAATATATAAAATAATTTTTTTACCGAATTTATGATTCCAAGCGATTGTTTGGAATTTGGTTGTTTTTTTTCGAGCATAAAACACCGAGTAAAGGTTGGTAGTATCATCAGGGTACATTAAACGGTGTGAAAGTTTGTATGCGTCGCAAGGCAAAATCGCTAAAACGTGTGGGTTGATTTCCCAAGGCATTTCGACATCAATTTTTTTCATAATTAGACCAATTAATTTTCGTAATATGAGTTAGTTATTTTTTATCATGTATTCAAGTTTTTACAACATCTTAAGTTTATTATAAAATTTATCTATGATTAAGATGCTAAAAAAAGAGCAATTTATGGAAAAGAAGATTCATTGTTTAATTTGACCTGAACTTAATAACTACACAGGAAAAACCAAAACAATTGCAAAATTTGAAAGTGAACGGGGTGCTGATTTAAACGATTTTTTAAAAACCCTTAATTCTTTCTGAAGCGATTTAAAAACCATTACTCTACATGTTGCCGAAAAAGCAACAAAAAATAGTGTTAATTTAGGTGCGTGGTTTGATTTTGAGTTAAAGGATTTATCTGAACAAGAAATCCAGGCATTAGAAAATGGTTAAGATTTGAATGATAAAAACAAGTACAAGGTGAAAACCCATTTATTAAAAAGTGATGATACAAACAATTTCATTTGAAAAAAATTTACCAATTACGTTTTAAAAGCGATTGAAGAAAAATATAAAACAAACACTAAAATAGTCGAGATCACAAGTACGATTGTTGAGGGATTTTTTGGTCCGTTATGTGATGCATTTTGACAGGACGAAACTAATTTTGTACCAATTAATTGCATTTTACCCACGAAACAAATGGTTGCTAATTTCTTTGCAAGTGCCGTGAAATTTTTAAATTCACCAACAATTACTGGTAAAATTGATGCAAGTTAATCGATACAGCGGCTGAGATTATTGAGTCTTATGAAAAAATGCCATCGCTAAGTGTTGTTGAAATTAAAAACCAAGATAAATAATTTATGAAAAAAATTGTATGGGTAGCGTGTGACTTGGACGGAACATTATTAAAGTTCGATAACCAATTTCATATTATTGTTCCCGAGGCTATTACAGCTATTTGGAATTTAATTAAAAATAACATTGTCTTTACCATTGTAACTGGTCGTTGACACACAGATGCATTAAAAATATACAACAGCTATCAGTTGCATGATAAGTGCCGTTATTTAGTCGCATGTAACGGTGGTATCATTTACGATACTTATCAAAAAGAAATTATCACTAAATGCTTTTTGAATCAAAAAAATCTGGAAATAACTGATGCGATCATTAATTATTTAACTGATAAAAGTTACAAGTTTATTGCTGGTGCTTACCGTTTAGATGGTTCGATTGTTTTTAACAAAATGGCTAAAAACTACCCCCGTATGGTTAATAACTTCATGATTTTTGAAGGCGATTTTAGTAAGCGTCAGTATTTTTTTACTGATTGTTTTAAGGAAATTGATCAATATTTAAAGGTAGTTTTCTTTTTTGAACCTAATGATATGTATCAAACTAATTTTGTTCAATTAAAACACGATTTACTAATGCAATTTAATATTTTAAATGATCAATTAGTTTGCACGGGAATAGCGTCGTTAGAATACTTACCAAAAGGTGTCAGTAAAGGTCAAGCATTACAAAAATTATCTAAACTTTTAGACATTAGTCTCGATAGAGCCCTTTCGATTGGTGATTCTGAAAATGATATTAGCATGTTTAAACTAACTAGGTATAGTGCTACTTTAAAAAGTAGTGCTTTTCTTGTTAAAAACCATGCCACACATGTTTTTGATACAGACGCATCGGTTGTTGTTGCTGATGCAATTAATTTATTAGTATTAAATCATTCTTAAAAGAAAATTAATTGGGTTTTTTATGAAGAATGCAATTTTAGGTTTGGTCTTCATTGGAAAAATGATGGGGCATTTGGTTTAAATGTTTGCGAATGGTAAAGTCTGGATTAACATCATAAGCTTGCCCAAAGCCCTGAACAAATCGCCCCGAACCTAGTTCCAATTCAACCAGATGGAAATCATTCATTTTCGCAATTTGTGATATGCCACCATGAGTTCCAATTTTTTGCATGGCATTTTCCAAAATTCTTTTTTTCAACTCGTTTGATTCAATAAACTTAGCCGTTGCTTGAAAAGTGGCTTTAATCATTGAAATTGGACTAGTTGCTGTTTCTTCGCTTTGTATTCACATGATTTTTACTTTGTTAGGATTTTGTTTTAACGCTTGGTAGTGTTCAGCAATTTCACTAATATAAATGTAATGTTTGTTATGACTACGGATTAATAACGCAGATGATAAAACTGGCTGATCATCATGAATTGTTGCCATCATGATGGTGTTATACTTGTTAATAAAATTGATGAGGTTGTCTTTAACAATATCTAAATCAAAGCCTTCGCTTGCACTGCGAAACATTTCGATAAAAATATTTTTAAATTCTTCTAGACTGCTAAGTTTTTTCGGAAACGGGATCAAGATATGTTTCAATCCATCTGCTAAAATGTCCATGTTTTCTAAGTCAAAATCATGTAATTTAATGGTTTGATAACTATCGGTATAGTGTTTTTTGAAAATCATTTTTAAAGCAACTAAATGATCATCATTCACGTGCTGAATTGCAAATTTTTTATAATCCATGATTATTTTTCCTCAACATTATAATAGTAAAAAAGCAAAAACAAAGAATTAAAATTCCGATATACATTTGCCTTTTCTTTTTCTTATTTTAATTGTATTAATGGAAAAAATGAAAATTTAGAAATTTACTTATTACGTAAGATAAAAATTATCTATTAAGTTTTTGGATTTAATAATGCATGCCAAATGTGATCATCATTATTAAAATATTTTGATATAAAAGCGTGTTATAAAATTAAAAAATCTAGGCCTAAACCTAGAAATTTTTAAATTGATATTGTGAAGTAAGCCAATTATTTTTTGTCAGCACCGCCAGCTTGAGCACCAGCATATTTTTTAGTCATGTCGTCCCGTCACTTCTTAAATCCTTCAATTTGTTTTTTTAATTCATCCCAATTCTCAGATTTAAGAGCACCGTTAATGCCATCGGTAATTTTTTGTAAGTTTTCCCGTTCTTCTTTAGGTAACTGTTCGGCTTCTTTGGATGCTAAAATTTCGCTAATTGTATTGACAATGCCTTCACCTTCATAACGCATTTCAATTCGTTCTTTAATAATTGCATCACGTTCTTTGTTTTCTTCCGCTTCTTTTTTCATGCGTTCGATTTCAGCATCTGATAAATCGCTACTATTTGTAATGGTAATGCTATTTTCTTTACCTGTTGTTAAGTCTTTAGCTTTAACGTTTAGAATCCCATTGGCATCAATGTTAAAGGTGATTTCAATTTGGGGCTTACCGCGTGGGGCTGGCTGAATACCACCTAAACTAAATGTTCCTAACGACTTGTTCTCACGAGCCATCGGTCTTTCCCCTTGGCAAATGGAAACATCAACACTTTCTTGGTTATCTTGGGCGGTGGAAAAGATTTGGCTTTTACTTACCGGAATGGTGGTGTTTCGCTTAATTAATGCTGTCGCAACTCCACCCAATGTTTCAATCGCTAAAGTTAATGGGGTCACATCAAGTAATAAAATGTCTTTAACATCACCACGCAACACCCCACCTTGGACAGCAGCACCGATCGCTACAACTTCATCGGGATTAATGGAGCGGTTTGGTTTTTTATTTGGAATCATGCCTTCTACAAGTTTTTGAACAGCCGGCATTCTTGTTGAACCACCAACTAGTAAAATTTCATCAACTTCTTCCGCTTTAATTTTTGATTCTTTTAAAACGTCGCTAATTGGGGTGCGGGTTCTTTCAAGGAGGTCTTTGGTTAATTCTTCGAATTTGGTTCGGGTTAATTTGTATTCAGCATTAACTGGTCCACTAGCAGTTACGGCAATAAATGGTAACGAAATAGTTGTTTCAAACTGTGCTGATAACTCAATTTTAGCCCGTTCTGCGGCTTCTTTTAAACGTTGCATCGCGATTTTTTCTTCACGAATTTTCACCGTTGGATTTTCTTTTTGAATGTTATCAACAATTCAATCAATGATCCGGTTGTCCCAGTCATCACCACCCAACCGGTTATCACCTGCTGTTGCTAAAACTTCAAAAGTGCCATCAGCAATATCTAATAATGAAACGTCAAATGTTCCGCCCCCAAGGTCGTAAACTAAAACTTTCATTTCCCGACCCGATTTATCAATACCATAAGCTAATGCGGCAGCTGTTGGTTCGTTAATAATTCGTTCCACATTAAGCCCAGCAATTTTACCAGCTGTTTTGGTGGCTTGCCGTTCGGCGTCGTTAAAATAAGCTGGAACCGTAATTACCGCTCGGGTAATTTTTTTACCAGTCTTTTTTTCGGCATAATCTTTTAAGTAACTTAAAATCTGTGCAGACACTTCTTCGGGTGATAATTCCTTATCAACCCCGTTTTCATTAATGGTAACTTTTTTGTTAGTTCCCATTAAACGCTTAATGGAAGCGATGGTGTTAACGTTGGTTAACATTTGGCGTTTAGCAGCATCACCAACAACGATTTCTCCATTACGGTACGAAACGATTGAAGGGGTCGTTCTTTTTCCTTCGGGGTTTTCTAAAACAACTTTTTGGCTGCCTTCCATGACTGCTACACACGAGTTTGTTGTCCCTAAGTCAATTCCAATAATAATTCCTGAATCGGCCATAATCACATTGATTCCTTTCATCAATACTTTTTGTAAATTGTTCAAACCATTGAAAATTTTACGTCATCAATTATACACAATATTTTCAAAAAATTAGCACTCAATATCAAAAAGTGCTAACCTTCCTATTCAAACATTAAATTAAAGTTTTGATTTATTAAATATTCAAATTCGCTAACCATATTTAAGTCTTTATTTTTTATAATATTTGAAGAATTACAAATTTTTAGTATTTATGAATCCAAAGTTTAATTCCGAAATTACCGTTTTAATTCCAGTCTATAATTCAAGGCAATTTGTTGCCAGAACGTTAGATTCGGTTCTAAAGCAAACCTTGAAAAATTTTAAGGTGATTATCATTGATGATTGTTCTAGTGATGATACTTATGACTACGTTTGCAATTATGTGAAAAGTGACCAACGGGTTATTGTCCGTAGAAACGAACGTAACCTTGGTCTTGGTTTGACGCGAAAGAAATTGGTGCAATTAGTAACGACCGATTTTTTTATTTTTATTGATGATGATGATTTTTTATACCCATCAGCATTAGAAAAAATGTTAAACAAAATGAAAAGTAGTCCAGATTTCGATTTTGTCGTCTCAAAATCCAAGTTTGGTTTTAAATTCAAAAACTTTTTCTTATCTTTGCCCTTTATGCAACAAAAATATCGCCCTGTGTCCCATCCACTAAAATGATATTGCGACAATTGGGTTTATTGGTGAGGAACTTTATTTAAAACTGAATTTGTGAAAATGCAAGGAGATGCAGTATGGTGAAAAGATAACCGTTATGAAGATGTAATCCCTTTGTGCAAGTTATTTATCAATGCTAAAAAAATTGGCTTTTGAAACGGATATGCTATCCAATATTTACGCCGGAAAAGCAGTATTACTTCAACTAATTCTGCTAGCAATGTGATCGCCAACCTTCGGGCCATTATTAATATTTATGCCGAGTTATTTAAATTACAAAAAAACAAAGTTAATGATTTACAATGACGTCAACAAATGATCGATAGCAAATACAGCGATTTAGTGTTAATTTTTTGCTTGCACTACCTTATTATTAAGAAGATTAAACAAACGGCTTTTTTTGATAAACAATTACAACAAGTTAAGTATTTAAAAAATGAATATAATGCCACATTTATTACCAAGAAAAAATGATTATCATTTTTGGCTAAAATGATTTATCACCATGTTTTTAAGCAACTCCGTTAAAAGTTAAAAGATTTTAAAATTGGTTTAGAATAACGAAAAAACCACCTTTATTCGTTTTTGTTGCAAAATCGTCAAAACTAGTTTATAACATAGTCATCGTGCAGGTATTAAAATCATCATCTCAACTGATTTAAAACGACATGGGGGATGATACATCTAGGAGTTTTTAAAGATGAAAAAGATGACCAAAAAGCAAAAAAAGGAACAACATGTAGAAACCGGTTGTGGTTCGCAAGGTAGGCCAGTTTTGGCTTCTTGCGAAAAAATGTCCGGACTAATTAACAATAAACAGGTTACATCGAAAGAATTGATTACAATTAATTCACCAATCGATCTTAAGCCATGTGGTTCATTTTATGGAATGTCACTAGATGATGTTAACCATGCTTATGAATCAGCAGCAGCATCATTTCACAAATGGTCAACATGTTCTGTTGATCAACGTAGCAAATTTTTGCTAAAATTTGCAGATTTATTAGATAAAAACAAGGAAGAAATCACTCGCTTAATGGTTGATCACATTGCCAAATCTTATAAAGATTCATTGGCAGAAGTTGTGCGAACGGTCGAGTACATCCGTGATACGATCAAGGTATATAAAAAATTAATTGAAAAACCAGAAGTTATTGGTGAAAAAATTAACGGTGTTAAGGGCAAAACCGGATATTTTTATCGTGAACCATTAGGCGTAGTTTTGTGTATTGCTCCTTTTAACTATCCCGTGAATACGGCAATCGGTAAGATTGTTCCCGCACTAATGGCCGGAAATACAGTGGTATTCAAACCATCCACACAAGGTTCAATTATTGGGATTAAATTTTCCGAACTTTTAGTAAAAACTGGTCTTCCTAGCGGTGTTTACCAATGTGTTGTTGGTAAGGGCAGCAAGATTGGCGATGCTTTAAACACAAATGAACATTTATCGGCAATCTCCTTTACTGGTAGTACGGCAATTGGTCTAGAATTATTAGCAATGGCAAAAACTGGGAATGTATTTTTAGAACTTGGTGGCAAGGATGCTGCCATTGTCTTGGAAGATGCCGATCTTGAAAACACAGCAAAAGAAATTGTTAAGGGAGCTTTCAGTTATTCGGGACAAAGATGTACAGCAATTAAGCGAGTTTTAGCTGTAAAACCAATTGTTAAAAAATTAACCCAGTTACTTATCAAAGAAGTTAATAATTTGCATTTGGGTAACCCGCAAGATAATCCGTCAGTTGTTCCTGTAGTTGATTTAAAATCAGCTAATTACATTATGGAATTAGTTAATGATGCTAAAAACCAAAAAGCGAAAATTTTAGTTGGCGGAACGGCTGAAAATAATTGAATTCAACCAACCCTGATCGGTAATGTTACTGAAAAAATGCGAATTGCTTGGGAAGAACCTTTTGGCCCAGTATTACCAATTATTGAAGTTAAAGATGTCAATGATGCAATTAGAGTACATAACCAATCGGAGTATGGGTTGCAAAGTTCGATTTTTACAAAAAATGACAAGCAAGCCGCGAAAATGGTTCCTTTGCTGCAAGTTGGAACAGTAAACTTAAATCGTTCTTCTTCACGAGGTCCAGATATTTTTCCATTTTTGGGCGTGAAACATTCGGGAGTTGGTGTTCAGGGCATTAAGGATGCGTTGTTATCATTAACTCGCTATAAAGGTTTTATTGTCAACAAATAAATTATTTTTACTATCATCAATAAAAATTTATCGATTTTATGAAAAATAAATTTATGAATAAAAATTGGCTGTTTTATTTCGTTTGAATGATTAAGATCAGTCCGTGGTAATAGTGATTAATTTCTTGTAAATTTAAGTAAAAATCCTTTTTATATTTAAATTCTAGTAATAATTTTGATATTGCTAAAGAGCAAGAAATATTAGGATAAGATTAATTAATTCTTTTGCAGATTAAACATGACAGTGAGTAATATTTTATTAGATTTTTATTTTTTTGTTATTTTTCTACGAATTTTAGATTTGACAAGGCAATTTCTAAATAACTTTCGGATAGAATTTCAATAAGATGAGTGTTTTAATGAGTATAAAAATTGCGTAAGCAAGACGTTTCAGAACATTTTAGTTTGCAGAAAATAAAGAATTTTAAACAATGGGCTTTAAATTATCTCAAAAAAAGATCGAATTTATTTTTCTTAAACAGTTTATTAATTTTTCATATTAAACAAAAATATTATAAAGGCACCAATATAACCACTGGGTTTATAATTAGATAAACATAAAAATTTCTGCTTTTACAAAGTTTATGCAACTGTTACTGAGTTTCAAACTTGCTAAACCAATACTTAAAAATTTACTTCACAAATTATTTTTTAATAATGTAAATGAATTTTAAACTTAAATTTATGGAATATTTTTTATTATTGATTGTTCAAGTTTTATAAATGTAAATTTATTATCAATTAACAGTTTTTTATTTTAAGAGTTCATTTTATAAAATACATAAAGTAGTGATCGTGGGAATAATTAAAAAAATGAAAGAACAAAAAATTATTTTTCATTTGGATTTAGATGCTTTTTTTGCTACTGTTGAAGAATGTTTAAATCCTAAATTAAGAAATGTTCCACTAATTGTTGCTGGTAAATCACGCAGAACCGTAGTGGCTAGTGCCAATTATGCAGCACGAAAATTTAAAATTAAAGCTGGTGAACCAGTTTTTCTAGCTATTAAAAAATGTCCTAATGTCAATATTATCTATCCTCATTTTAATGAATATTTGAAGTATTCGGAAATGTTTATGGATTTATTAATAAAAGAATTTAGTCCAATAATTGAAATCGGATCGATTGATGAATGTTATTTAGATGTAACTCATATTGTTAAAAAATTTGACAATGCTTATTTTTTCGCTAAAAAAATCCAACAAAAAGTCTTGGAAAAATTACATCTTAATGTTTCGATCGGTATTAGTGAAAATAAGTTTTTAGCAAAAATGGCGACAGATTTAAACAAACCCATGGGAATTACTAAAATGCTACTTAAAGATATCCCAGATATGCTATGAAAATTACCAATTTATTCGATGCATGGCATTGGTAAAAATAGTGTTTCTTATCTTGAAGGCATTGGTATAAAAACCATTGGAGATCTAGCTAGATATGACCGACCAGAAATTTTGCAAAATTTTTTTAAAAATACATATTCAATCATCATGTCACACGCTAATGGTCAAGGTTCTAATTTTGTTAATCCTTATATGAATGATCCAAAGACAATTGGCTTATCTAAAACCTTAATTAGTGATTGTCTAGATTTTAACGAATTACAAGAAATTTTAACAGAATTATGCATTGAAGTTTTTGAACGATCTACTCGTGCAAAAATGGCTTTTATGAGCATTAGTGTTTCGTTAAAAAATAATCGTTTTATAGTTGCTTCCAAAAATAGAAAATTTCCGAATTATATTCAGACTAAAGGCGAATTAATTAATAAAAGTTTAATCTTACTGGACCAATTATGAACAGGTGATCCAGTAAGATTAATTGGAGTTAGTTTAGGAAATTTAAAATCATTCAAAGACATCAAGACTGTGCTTCCATTATTTGAAAATAATATCTTTGATAAAAATAAGAATGCAATTAAAAAAGACGAAGTTTTATATAAAATTGCTAGCGAAATCAATTATGAATTAGGAAAAAGAATTTTAAACCTTGGAAGTGATTTAAAATCAAAAGAATAAAAAATAATTAAAACAGGGGATTGTTTTTTAAATAGTATAGACCTTCTTTAGTGATTAATCGACCTCGCGATGTTTTATTGATTAAACCTGTTTTTAATAAATAGGGTTCAATTTTCGTTTCTAATGTATTAATGTCAACACCAATGATTAAACTTAATGATTTGATTCCTAAAGGATTGCTTGGCGTTGCTGCCAAACTTCTTAAATAATTAATATCTTGTTTTGTTAAACCGTAATCGTAAACTTCCAGTCGCTTTAAAATTTCTTTGACCTCAATATTGGGATTTAAAAGTTTATAGTCAGCGACACGTTCTGTTAAACGCAAGGCAGTTCTTGGTGTGCAACGACAGTTCCGAACTAACTGGTGAAATTCATCGTCAGTTATTTTTAAACCAATTTTTTTCATATGATTTTCAACAATTCCCTGAATTTCATCAAATTGGTAATAATCTAAATGAATAATAATTCCAAAACGTTCTTCTAGTGGATTTAAGATTTTACCAAATTGAGTGGTTGCACCAATTAATGTAAAAGCAGGTAATTTCATCCTTGTTATTTTGGAATTAAATTCTTTGCCAAGCACAATGTCGATACTGAAATCTTCCATTAAAGGAAATAAAATTTCCATTAAATTGGGTGCTAAAGCATGGATTTCATCAATAAATAAAAGATCACCTTTGTTTAAAATTGATAAGGCGTTTAATAAATCACTAGGTCGTTGTAGGTGCGGTGCTTGCAAAATTTTGATCTTTGTATTTAAACTATTCGCTAAAATCATCGCAATTGAAGTTTTGCCTACTCCGGGTGGCCCATAAAGTAAAGTGTGACTTAATTGTTGTTTTTTAATGATACTTGCTTGAATAAAAGTTTGTAGGCGATCTTTAATGTTTTCTTTGCCAATGAATTCAGAAAATGTTTTAGGACGAATGACATTCATTTTCTTCTTTTAATGCAATGCGTTTGATTGCTTCAGAAACACAGTATGCTACATCATCATTTTGAGCAATATCCATTTCGATCAAAGTGTCATGAATCAAATTATCTTTATAACCCAAAGATTTTAAAGTATCAGATATTTCCATAAATGTTTGGTTAAAATCAGGTTCTTGATAGATTGTGTTTACACTCAATGCATCAAAATTATTTTGTTCTATTTTTGTCCTTTGATGTTTATCGTTTTGTTTTTTATAACTTGTACCTAACATCCACGGTTTTCAGGAATGGCCAACTAAAGTGTGTGCTGTTTTGGCGTTGATTCCAGGTAACTGATTTAAGCCATTACTATCGCTATCACGAATTAACGATTGAATTAAATTCAAATCATTTTGCATTATTTGTAATGCGGTTTTTGGCCCTATCCCCTGACATGACAATAAATCTCGAAAAAAATTACTTTTTTCAATTGAATCAAACCCATAAATTTCTTCAGTAATAATATTGTTTTTTCCCAATTGTTTAATTTGGAAACAATTAATTTTTACGCCTTTTTCATCCGATGTTTTGAAATTATGATTTTCATGAACGTTAACTCAGTAGGAAATGTGGTTAACATCAACAATTAAACGGGTTTTTCCTGCATACCTGATGTATCCAAATAAGTTTGCAATCATTTTTTTGATCCTCCATATACTTAAATGTCAAAAAAATAAAAAAATTACAAAAAATTTAAAAAACATTTTTTCCAACTGAATAAAACAGACATTAAAAAAGGTTTTTTTTGAAAAATAAAAAATATTTTATCATTTGCAATATTTTTCTTTATATATAAGGGAAAAATTATGCTTTTTGAAACGCAAGTAAATCTTGTCAGATTTTTAAATATTTGCTAGATTATGGCGTATATGGGAGGAAATTATGAACCGAAAAATAAATGAAAAAAGTTTTTTTAATAAAAACGAATACCGCCAGCAGACTAAAAAAATTTTTGAAAATTACCTTTATTATAAGTTTTTGCTAAAAAATAACAACACAATGAAAATGATTAACCCTAAACAGTCAAAGAAAATCAAAAAACAAGTAATGCTTAATTATATTCAATGTGTTGATGATGTTCTAGAAAATTTAGATCAACACTACTCAAAAATTCTTATTAAGGTTATTGAAAAAAAGCAAAGCTTAGAGGATTTACATTTTAGTGATGCTTGAATTTATAAATCATTAGATCGTGCTTGTAAAGAATTTTCTAGGTATTTTTCATGTCAATAATCATGAACACACAAATAACGCAACGCAGTGTAGGACATAGTCTTAATTCGCATGCTTCCTTGTGAAAGTTAAACCCTATCGATAGTAACGTTGGTGAGAAAAACCAATATTTTGCAGCCCAAATTCATGCTGTTAGCGTCACGACCACATCAACAACTATTGTTTTTCGAATTGAATTACTAGTAAATTCAAAAAGTATTTTGCCAAACAATATTTTTTTAGCAACAGTGGAACTTCCTGAATTTAAGCAAAATAATATTCCGCTGAAATCAAAAGGATTTAGTAATGATAAACCAGAATGAACCCCATATGAAATAAATTTTGCAATTAGTAAGAAAAACGTTTCATTTGGCAATGACAACTTGGCAAATTTAATTTTACCTTTGAAAATAACCTTTAATCCCAATTTAAAATTACTTGAATCCATTCAAAATTATTTAGAACCATTAGCCCTTAAAACATGATTAGATGATCTTTACCGCATCGATCTTAGCACACAAGTTCGTTTGGATTCGTTTTTACAATTGAATAATCATCAAGGAAAAACTGAGCTTTACAGTCAATTACCAACACATGATAATTCAGGAAAACAATTCACATTAACTTGATCGATGAATTATTATGATCATATGAAACAATTAGACCAAATTATTGATTTAATCAAAATAAATTCAACGATGGCCATGACTATTACCAATTTCAGTTTTTATTTTTATTACCATGTACAAGATGTGGATCAATACCGTACTTTAAAAGTGGAAGATAATGATTGAAAAAAAGTGGAAGCTAATTCAACTTTTGCTTTACGAAATCCTGTTAAGCTTTTGTACGATGAAAATAAAAAAGTTTTATTTAAAGAAGTTGTTAATGGTCATGATTTATTTTTACCAAATGGTGGGCAAGGTTATTATGAATTAATCTTTAAAACACAAGTAGGCAATACTTTTTACAATATTAAGGCAACAAATACATTTAATTATATTCGTGCATTTAATGATCCGAAACACTTAGATTTTTTTAATTTTGAGTACCAGATGATTAATTCATTAAGTGGTTTTGTAAAAGTATAAAATGACTAAAAAATGAAGGAAGATTTTAACCTTTTCTGTTTGCTCGATTTTGCTAACAAGCACTGTTGCTTTAGGAATTAGAACCTTCTTTTTAACTAATAAAAAAGAGGTGAATAAACCTGAACAAGAACAACTATTAAAAGAAGAAAGTTTATTGCCAATAATTGAAGAAAATAAAACAGTTGATTCATATCCAGAAAATTCCAGCGAATTAAAAAAACGACAATATCCATTTGGTAATAATGAAGATTATAAGTATTTGTATGCGAACATTCACCGTTTTTTATTTAATCAACCTCAGTGAGATAATTTAATAAATTATCGTAATGTAATGGCAGATTTTTCAAAAAGAAGCAATCAATTTGAAATTAAAGAAGATGTTTTGAATAAAAATCTTAGAAACTGACTAATTCAGGCAATTTATGCCCATCCGTACTTTAAAGCGATTAAAAAACAATTATCACTAGATATTGATTATGATGTTAACGTTCCAGCAAAACGAATTTTAATTAATGCTGTGTGGTGGTTTGAAAATGATCGTAGTTCTTCAGAACTTCCCAAACGTTATTGAGACCAAATTAAGGTGAATTTAATGGATCGTAGTCCGGATAATATATAATTTGCATTTGCTTGATAGTCAACAATAAAATTTAGAGGTTCAAATGACAGTTTTAGAACATTTGCAAGATATTATTAAAGAACAAAAATTAAAAGTTAATCAACTTGATGAAAAAGCCTTAAATTTACCATTTAAAGATTTGGGATTAGATTCACTTGATTTATACCAAATCGTCGTCCTTCTTGAAAAAAGGTTAAACATCCAGTTAAATGATGAGGTTTTAATGCGTTTACGAACGATTAATGACTTATTAGCAGTAATTGAAAAATTAAAATAATAATGAATTAAATTTTAAAAAATATAATAGAATGTTAACGTTAATTGCCAAGATTAACGTTTTCTAGGGGTATAGTTCAATGGTAGAACACTGGTCTTCAAAACCAGGTGTTGTGGGTTCGAGTCCTGCTACCCCTGCCATATAAAATGATTAACGCAACTTACTGTTGCGCTTTTTTTGTTTTCTTTGATTTTATTCAAAAAACTTATTAAGTGCTTTTGTTAATGAAACGGGTTGAATCGGACCAGTGTTTTCTCATAATATTTTTTGATTCTGATAAACACGGTATGTCGGAACGACTTGTAGATTTCATTTTTTATTACCATCTTCCATTCAGACATCATCTTCATTTTCGACGCGAATTAAATAAAAGTTTCCTTCATGATTGTTTTTTTCTAAAATTTTTTTAGCAATTGGTACATTTTCCTGACAATACGGACACCATATGGCATAAAAAACAACTAACACGGGCTTTTCGGATTGCTGCAATTCTTGATCCAATTGAAGCAAACCGATATTTCTCTCTTTCATGACTATATTCCTTGATTAACTTTTATCATAATTTTTTCTACTAAAATTATATTCTATTTTAAATTTTTATCTAATAAAGACAGTATTTTAAATGAAATTAGATACATACTTTTTATAAAGTAATAGTATCACCTTCACCACGGCATTTTATTCTTATAAATTTATGATTAATCGTTTATCTTTTGATTAATCCAAGGATGTTAGCACTCTTAATAATGGAGTGCTAAATTATGTTATAATAATAAAAAATATGATTTACTTACCCAGGAGGTGAGTTGGTATGTTTGGCAATTTTAAACCAGCAAATAATGAAAAAGATTTATTGAAACAATTTGGTCGTAATTTGAATGACGAAGTTGCTCGTAACAAAATTGATCCAATTATCGGTCGTGGTGACGAAATTAGACGATTGATTGAAATCATTAGTCGTAAAAACAAAAATAATCCAGTTTTAATCGGTGAGCCCGGTGTGGGTAAAACGGCAATTGTTGAAGGTTTTGCACAAAGAATTGTTAGTGGTGATATTCCTGATAATCTAACTGACGTTGAGATTATTGAATTATCATTGTCATCAGTTGTCGCTGGAACAATGTATCACGGTCAATTCGAAGAACGAATCCATAACATTTTAAAAAAAGTCAAAGAATCCAACGGACGGATCATTTTATTTATTGATGAAATTCACCAATTAGTTGGTATGGGTAAACGTGGCGATAAAAGCGGGATGGATGCTGCTAATATTTTAAAACCAATGATGGCTCGTGGTGAAATTAGGGTAATCGGGGCAACAACCTTAAAAGAATACCGCGAATATATTGAAAAAGATGGAGCTTTAGAGCGAAGGATGCAAAAGATTATGGTTAATGAGCCCGATCAACAAGAAGCATTAACCATCATGCGTGGTTTAAAAGAACGGTGGGAAATCTTTCATAAAGTTGGAATTTTAGACAACGCTTTGATTGCTGCTGTGAAACTTTCAGATCGTTATATTTCGGACCATTTTTTACCCGATAAAGCAATTGATTTGATTGATGAAGCAGCTGCAAGAATCAAAACACAAATGCATTCACAACCGCAAGAACTGGATTCTTTAAACCGGAAGATTATTCACCTTGAAACAGAATTGGCTGCTTTAAAAAAAGACAAAGATAACCAGATTGAGCATAAAAGTCGAATTGTTCAAATTCAAGTCGAATTAAACAATTTAAAAGGAAAACAATCACTGTTAAATAGTGATTGGCAAAACCAAAAATCAGCCCACCAAAAAGTCAATGAGTTAAAAGAAAAAATTAACACAATTAACAGTCAAGTTGAAAAATACCAAAATGATGGTTTGTATACAGAAGCATCAAAACTTTTATATGGTGAATTACCAAAAGTTAAACAAGAATTAGATTTAGCATTACAAGCTGTCAAAAGTATTAAAAATGATTTGTTTAAAACGGTAATTACCGAAAACGAAATTGCTGAAGTAATTTCAAGAACAACCGGAATCCCCTTAAATAAATTATTAGAATCAGAAAAAGAAAAGTTATTATTATTGAAAAAACAAATGCAAACCCGGGTGAAAGGTCAAGACGAAGCGTTAACAAGGGTTGCTAATGCTGTCTTACGAGGCCGGGCTAATATTAATGATCCCAACCGGCCAATTGGTTCGTTTTTATTTTTAGGTCCAACTGGAGTTGGTAAAACTGAAGTTGCAAAAACCTTAGCCTATGATTTATTTGATAATGAAAAAGCCATGTTGCGTTTTGATATGAGTGAATATATGGAAAAACATTCAGTTTCCAAATTGGTTGGTGCTCCTCCTGGATATGTTGGTTACGACCAAGCAGGCGCATTAACCGAGGCAATTAGATGCAAACCCTATAGCGTGATTTTGTTTGATGAAATTGAAAAAGCCCATTCTGATGTTTTGAACATTTTATTACAAATTTTAGATGATGGTCGGCTAACCGATGGTCAAGGTCGTGTTGTTAATTTTAAGAACACCATTATTATTATGACTTCAAATATTGGATCACAAAGCATTTTAAGTGGTAAAAAGGATGAAGTTATCAATGAAGTACAAAAAATGATGCGTCCTGAATTTATTAATCGGATTGATGAAGTGATTGTTTTTAATGAATTAAGCGATCAGGCCGTTGCCGAAATTGTCGACCGTTTGACCGACGAATTGTCGTCCCGATTGAAAGCCCAATCTTTATTGATTAATTTTGGTTCAAACCTAAAAACCAGCATTCGTCGGAACGGTTATGACAAGCAATTTGGAGCTCGACCATTAAAACGTTACATTCAACGCAATATTGAAAACTTTTTAGCAGAGTTAATCATTGCGGGCAACATTAAAAAGAATATAAACTACGAACTAGAGTTAAATTCGGAACGAAAGTTGCAATTAGTACCAATGTCAAAAATAATTTCTTAATTTCAAAAACAAAGTCAGAATAATCTTTAATTGCGTATGAACAATTTGTTCGTTGTTTTTAAAGATTATTTTTGATTGTTTTTACTTACTGAAAAAAATGCGTTTTGATCTTTTTTTCGGCTAATACTTGTTTATAAGACCGATGATTAGTTCCCCCAATTAGATCAAATTTATTCTTTTGAATTAATGTTTCAGCAAGGCCATAATTTGTTTGCTTGACTACACCGTTTTGCTTATATACTGCTGTTCCTGAATAGATTCCAGTAATTACGGGCTTGTCCTTATTCATTCAAGCAATAAGACTACCAGATGCGCCTTGACCTAGATGAGAATTGGCAACATAAAATGATCGATAATAATTTGTTTTGTGATTACAATCAATAAAGCATCACTTCCCCATTGCTTGTCCTTTTCCATTTTGAACAAGGTCGTTAAATTTCAATACAGGACGTTTTAATCTAGCACTATAAGGATAACCACCAATGTAGAAGTTTGCCGATCGGGTCGGTAATTGTGCGGCAAATAACTCCAAATAATTTTGGTATTTTTTTAAATTTTCGATCGCTGGAGTTAACCAATTATCAATAATTTTATTTTCTTCAGTTTGTTTTGTTGTATGTTTTAAGGTAAGTTTTAAAACACTAAAATCAATGGATGGTTTTTTATCTCCTTTTAAAACCCCAGACGCTTGGTAAAAGACTTCAGGTTTATTAACAAGTTTTTTTTGTTCGAAAACGTTTTTTTGGTTGTCATATCTAGATAATTTAAAATTTGCCGTTTTGTTATTTAACCTACTAGTAACGTGGTGATTTGTGGCGATAAAAACGATCACAGTATAGTTTGGATCTGTTGGCGAAGCCTTATCGACATAACTATAATCAAATAATCAACCCGTGCCAAATCAGCTGGTGGCTGTAATTCCTTTGTTATTTTTGAAGTGATGTTCATAACTTAAAGAAAAACTATTTTGGTAAATAAACTTGTAAGGATCATTCATTGGTGATAATGTTTTCTCTGTTGTAGCAAAACCACTGATTAAGATTTCTTTTGTATTACCATCTTTAGTTTGGCTTTGCCCGCCAGTGTTTGGACTATAGTATTGATTACCTTTTTTTAAAGCAACCTTTATAATAATTATTCCCTCAGCGTCACTATTATCAACGGAAATATCATAGGTATATCCATCAAGAACTGCTGGAATTTTGTGATCTTTAATTAAGGCATTTGCTTTTTGCAAATTAGTAATTTGCTGGTCCTTTTTAACATTGGTTATCGTGGAAGGTAATTTTTGTTTATTAATGTCGATCGTTGTTGCTTTTGAAGGAATTTTTTTAAAATGATCGACGATCATCATCTTTTCATTTCTTTCAGTTTTCAAATAACCACTAATTACGATTTCCTTAGTATTACCATTTTTGCTTAAACTTTCATCTCCGGTTAATGGATGGTAATACTTATTACCTTTTTTTAGAGCAATTTGAAAAGTAATTGTTCTGTTATTATCATTAGCAGTTGCACTAATTTCATATTCATAACCATTAAGTGGTGATGGTATTTGGTAATCCTTAATTAGAGCATTGATTTTTTTTAAGTCATTAATCGAGTGATTACCAATTGCACTAAGAACTGCTGATGGCAATTTATCTTTATTAGCATCAACTGTTACTACTTGCGAATTGATTTGATTGAAATGATTAACAATTAGATCGCCTTCATATTTGTCATAACCGTTAATAACAATATCTTTTGTATTTCCAAATCGAATTCAACCCTGAATTCCTGTTATTGGGTTATAGTACTTATTATCTTTTTTTAAAGCAATTTTAACCGTTATTGTTCCCTGACGATCATTAGCAACTGCGGAAATTTCATAATCAAATCCTGTTGGTTTTTCAGGAATTTTTTTGTCATCATCCTTAATCTGACGATTGACAGTATGTGAACTGTTAATTGTTTTTGCAATTATTTTTGCTCTTTTATTCGCGTTATAGTCAAATGTGCTTACACTTGTGTTTTTGATTTTGTTAAAAAATTCTTTAGCAATTTGCACAGATTTGTTATCGTTTGCTTGCAGTTTATTTTCGGTTTCTGATGACTCACGATCTTGCCCATTATTTTCCCTAACACCGATACTACAAGTTGATGTAATTGTCGTAATTAATGGAATTGCAATAGTTAAACTTGCTATTAAGTTTTTTTTCTTGAACTTGATTATTTTCATTTGATTTAACTAATTTTTCTATAAAAAACCCTTTAAATTGTTATTTTATTTTCTATCATGGCCAAACATTAGCCCAATAAAATTGCAAGAAATGATTTTTATTTCATCAATATAATTATAGCAAAAATTGCAATGTTAAAATTTGCTAAAAGCATTTTGAAGAATGGATTAATAATATTAATTTAAAGTCATAATAATGACGGTTTTTAATAAAAATCTTCATTTTATTTTTAATTTAAATGTTAATTGTTTTTTGAACTATATAAACTAGCAATTACCAAACTTATATATGATGAACAAATATTTAAACCTGACCAAAATTTTACAGATTTTTGCTGAGATAAGGAACAGTGAAGACATGATTTACTTATTCTCGATTCGACCAATATCATTTGGCTTTAAGTTAACTTTTTTTGCAAATTCAATGTAGTATTTCCGCATTGGCGTTTTAGCGACGTCAATCAATTTTTTATTTTCGTCATATAAGTTTTTAATTTTAATTTTATCAATTTGAACTTTTGGCCCAATGATACTAAAAATTTGCTTTTGTTGAAAGTTGTTATGACTAATAACTTCATACAAATTACCAACTTTTTTTAGAACCATGAAGGCAAAGATTTGCTTAACATCCTGGTTTCGATCATTATATAACATTGCCTTAACAGTTGGCTGCCCCTTGCTAAAGGCGATACTTGTTGGTCGGTTTTCGGCATATTTGAGGTCTTTTTTTAGTTTTTTAAGCATTTCTTTTTCTTGTGCATCCGACTGTTTTTGGCGATAAAAGTTGTCAATTGCCGTACGGTATGATTTAACAACTGTGGCCACATAATTAACCGAACGCATCCGGCCTTCAATTTTAAAAGATGCCACCCCAAGTTCCATCATTTTTTTAATTTCATCTAATAACATCATGTCTTTTGGCGACATGGTAAACTTCGCGTTATAAGCGGTTGTTTGCTCGGCATTTTTTAAATCAAACAACCAACGGCATGACTGTGCACAACCACCCACATTCGAGTCACGCAATGATCAATTATTAGACATCATGCATCGCCCTGAATACGAGATACAAACTGCCCCATGAATAAAGCATTCGATCTCCACAACATTTCTTGTGTTTTCCATTAATAGGGTTAGTTCATTCATGCTTACTTCGCGCCCTAAAACAATCCGGCTTAAACCATTCTTTTTTCAAAATTTTGCGGCCATACTATTGGTTACTGATTGTTGGGTTGATAAATGCATTTCTAAATCTGGATAGGTTTGGTAAACATAATCAATAATGAACGGATCAGCCACAATTAATGCATCAACGCCAGTTTGAACTAGATCAGCCATAAATTTTTTAAACCCAGCAAGTAGAGCGTTATGACAAATCACATTTAAAGCAACATATACTTTTTTCTTTCATTGATGGGCTTGGTTACACGTGTTTAAAATATCTTGCATAAAAAAGTTGGAAGCTTGTGATCTTAATGAATAGGCCTTGCCACCTAAGAAAACAGCATCAGCTCCGTATTTTAAAGCCGTAATTGCTTTTTTGTAATCACCAGCAGGTGCTAATAGTTCGGTTTTTGTAAGAGGTTTATTTTTGTTCATTTTGTTCACTTTTTTCTAAATGATAGATGTCTTCAATTTTGCCCAAAAATGCTGGTGTTATCGCATTTGGTTTAACAATGCCTTTAATGATCGTCACATTTTTTTCTAATTGTTTACTAGTTAGCTTATTTTGTCTTAACAATGCAATTGTTGATTGATAAATTTTTGTTATTTTTTCACATCACTGTCTCGTTTGCATTACATTATCAATTCGTAAGTAATCGATTTTCATTTTATGCAATTGGTCAATAATTGACATCACACATATTTCATAACCGCTAAACATGTGCGTTCCAAATTTATCTTGATAAATCGCATTTGGTCATTTTCGTAATGCTTCTTTAATTCATAATTGTTTTTGTTGATGCAAATTTCTAATGTGGTTGTAATTTTCAAAATTAGAAATCATTTTTCAACGCGAGTGCATGATAAACATAAAACCTTGGCCTTGTAGTTCGATTTGAAAATTTTCTGGTTTGTGGTTGGCAATCTGCTTAACTTCACTTAAGAACAATTCGCGTGCCAAAACCACGTGGTTAATTTGGTTTTTAATAAAAAAAGGGATTTGACCGTAACTTGTTACAAGTGTTTCTGAATGATAAATCGGTTTTAATTTTAAATTGTGTTCGTGAATGATTTGAACAACGGCATAGTCTTGAAAATACACTCCATCGATATCTAATTTATCTAAAAACTTTAAGTGCTTAATTAAAGTTTCTAATTGTGGTTCAAAAAAGAACTGATTCACTAATACAAAAACTTGACTATTTTGCTTGTTATTAACTATTTTTATAATGTCTTTAAAGGAAAAACTATTGGCGTATCGTAGACTAATTTGTTTGTTGGCAAGCAATAAGCAATCAACCTTGCCTTTAATAAATTCCATTGCCTGATCAACATCATACGGCATTGTCACTAATTTCATTCTTTATTTTCCTTCAATGATTGCTAAACCATCACCTGATTCATCAAATCAAATCTTGTATTTATTTACCATTAATTTTTCTAAAAAAACATGGAGTTCTTGGTTGGCTTGCAATAGCGGTAAAAGCCGTTTTTCGTTCCTTATTTTGTATTGATCATACACGTTTTTTAGATAAAGGTTATCAATGACAATTGCCCCATGTTTTGTTAGGAACTTTTCAAACTTCTTAAACAACTGTACTAATTGTTTTTTTGGTCCATCCAAAATAATTAGATCATAGAAATTGTTAACGTTAAAGTCATTAACATCAACGTGAACTAATTTGACTTTGGAATTATCTTTTAGTAATTCTTTAGCCACTTCAAAACGTTTTTGATCTTTTTCGATTGTTGTAATTGATTCTACGGTTTTTATTTCACTAAGAATTTGGGCACTATACCCGCAACCGGTGCCAATTTCTAAAATGTTTTTTATTGCTGGTTTATTTAATAAATAATCTTTTAGAAATTGTAAATTAGCCGCCCGCATAACCGCAATTTTATTGGCGATACTGCAATTTAAAATTTTTAAATGCTGCAAATTTGCATCCAAGTAGTTTTGTAAAATAATGGCCGCACTAACCCGATCTAAATTTTTATTGCGGACTGAACTTTTCAAATCCATTGCAAACAATAATTCATTGGCTTGCATTGTTGTTTGTTGCTCATCTGCATAAACAACATAGACTGAGTTAAAAATTTTTTGAAAGATTGTTGCAAATTGTTCGACCATGAAAGTTGTTTGACTTTTGGTTAGATTCATGTTTAACGGATATCCTATTATACAAACTTCAATCTTGTAGCCTGATCGTAAAATTTCACTTTGAATTTGCAAAACCGCCCTTTGGAAATTGCGTTTAATTACTTGAATCGTTTTTCATGGCGAAGCAATTAATAAATCGCTATCAGCTAACGCCATGCCAATATATTTTGAACCCACATCAAGTGCTAAATAATGCATACTAAATAATGGTTTTTAAAATTTTAAGAATTTCTTTTTGATCAATTACTTGAACCGTTCCGCCTTGGGCAAAATGATTATTACCGCCACCTTTACCCTTGAGTTTTTCGTTTAGGCTTTGAACGATTATGTTCGCGTTTAAATCTTTATTTTCCGTTTTTTTACCAACCATGTACTGTAGTTTACCTGCAACCTGATTGAAAACAATACAAACTATATCTTGTTGTTCATTAGTTGCGTTTGTTATAGCACTATTAATTTCACTAGTAATTTGGTTATTTAAAAAATTGATTGAAACATGATTTTGAATATTTGCAATAAATTGCTTTTTTAAAACTTCAATCTTGTTTTCCCGATTTTTTTTATCATGTTCAATTTTAACCTGCTTGTAAAATTGAGCAATTTTTTCAAAATCACGTGTTTTTTGCCGCAATTGCCTAATGGTTTTGGGTAGTTCAAATCTAGTTAATAGTTCGTTTAATTTTTTGCTGTGAAGGTTTGTTTTGATGCATTCTTCTTCAAATTCCTTAATTTTTTGTTTAAAAAAGGTCATTTTTTCCTTAAGGTATGCATTTGTTGTTTCAAATGAACTGATAATTTCGATTCTTCATGACCCTGATCCTTGCGAACCGTAATTAAAAATATAACATTCTTCGATTTGACTAGTTTTGTTCAAATGTGTACCCCCGCATAATTCCACACTATAATCACCAATCTTAATCACCCGAACCTGATTATGTTTTTTATATTCATCTTCAAAGTAAGCAATCGCATTCATTTTTTTTGATTCTTCTAAACTAGTATAAATGACTTCAACGGATAAATCACTTTCAATGATGCGGCGGATTTCATCTTCAACTGCTGTTAACTGTTCATCACTTAATCGGGCGGGATAACTGAAATCCAATGTTGCTTTATAAGCACTTTTAAACGCCCCTTCTTGTTTAATGCTAGGGCCAATAATTCGTTTTAAAGCAGCGTGCATGACATGCTCTAGTGTATGATTTTTAGCAACCAAACGGCGTCATTTTGCATCGTGCGAAACTTCTCAAACCTCGCCAATTGCAAATGACGCCTTTTTAAAGTGGTGTAAATGTTGCAAATGGGGTGCTTTTACAACATTATCAAATTTTACTTTTTGATCACCCTTAGTCGCATATCCTTCATCAAAACGTTGTCCGCCAGAAGTCGCATAAATTACCGTTTGGTCAAAAACAACATACCCACTACCATTAACAATTTGTGATACGGGTTGCAATTGGTCATCAAATAAACCAATTACTTTGCCCATAACACTATTTGCGCGATAATCAAAAGTGTTAACTTTTTCGAAAGCCAGTAAATTAGCATTTTGTTTTTCAATACCAGGGACATTATTTTTATTTTTGGATGCTTCTTGATGCATCTTGAACAAGGTTTGAAACTCTTGTCAATTTAATTTAACTTTTTGATCGTTTGCTAATTCTTTTATTAATTCAATTGGAAAGCCATAGGTTTCCACAAGTTTAAATAAAACTTGGCCATTGAGTGATTGCTCTTTAATAGCATTATTAAAAATTCCCAAACCATGATTGATGGTTGTTTTAAACATTTGCTCTTCGGTTTTTAAAACATTGATGATAAATGCATTTTGGGAAGCTAAATGAGGAAAAAAATCCTGGTATAACGCAATAATTTTTCGAACAACCGGTTCAAAAAAGTTATTTTTAATACCAAGTTTATATGCGTAAATTAAGGCCCTTCTTAAGAGTCGTCTAATGATATAACCCCGTTCTTTTGGACTAGGTAAAACCCCATCAGCAATCGCAAATACGCATGCTTTTAAGTGATCAGCAATTATGCGAAAGGCTACTTGCTGTTGGTGTTTGTTAAGGTCGTTAAGAAAGTAATCATCAACGTTGTATTTTTTATTTGTATGGTTTTCAATTTCACGAATAATTGGCAAGAATAAATCAGTATCAAAATTGGTCGGCACATCTTGCAAAATGCTAACCAAACGTTCAAAACCTGATCCAGTATCAATGTTTTTTTGAATTAATTCTGTGTAATTGTTTTTTCCATCATTATTGAATTGGCTAAAAACAATGTTTCAAATCTCGACATACCGATCGTTTTCTAAATCATGGATGAATAAATCAATTCCCTTTTTTTCAGGATCATATTTATCACCCCGATCATAAAAAATTTCCGTACAAGGTCCGCACGGTCCTGATCCTAGATCTCAAAAGTTGCGATCCCGATTGCCCCGTACCAAATGATCTGGTTTGATTCCTAAATTAATTCAATGTTGGTAGGCTTCATTATCGTCTTCAAAAACGGTAACATACAAACGATTTTGATCAAGGTTATAATAGTTAATTAATAAATCATAAGCGAAGAAAATAGCTTCTTTTTTGAAGTAATTCCCGATGGAAAAATTGCCTAGCATTTCAAATAAGGTTTGGTGGCGACTTGTCATGCCCACTCTTTCAATGTCATTAGTACGCAAACATCTTTGCGAGTTAACTAATCGCGATGCTGGCGGGTAGGTTTTTCCAGAAAAATAATCTTTTAAGGTAGCTATCCCCGCATTAATTCACAATAAAGAAGGATCATTTTTGGGAATAAGTGACTTTGATTCAATAAAATAATGGTCGTTTTTGCTAAAAAAATCGATTCATATTTGTCGAATTTGATTTCCTGTCATTTTTTGCTTATGTGAATTATCAAACATTGTTTTAATTTCCTTATTTTTTGGTGGTTATTATTCTACCACCGCCTAAACAAATTTTTTCTTGCGAGTAAAGTACTGCATATTGTCCTGGAGTTACTGCTTTGGATCCAGATGGATAACATAGTACTACCGCGTCTTTGCCATATTTTTTAATGTAGCTTTCAATAAGGGGTTGGCGGTGGCGGAAGCGGACTAAAACTTTTTCATTAATTTTTGGTTTTAAGTGATCATCATAAATTCAATTAAAGTTTTTTATGGTTGCTTGTTTTGAGATTAAGTACTGATCTTGAAAGGATTGGCCAACAACATGCAGTTCGTTTTTGGATTTATTTTTTCTAAAGACAAAAATGGGCTCATTTAAGGGATGATTAACTGCCAAGCCCTTGCGTTGACCAATTGTATAAAACATCAATCCGTCATGTTTTCCAATGACTTTTTTTTGTGGATATAAAATTATCTTCCCTGGTTTTTTTTGGAAATAATTTTCTAAAAATAACTTAAATTTACGTTCGCCAATAAAACAGATTCCTGTCGAATCCTTTTTATAAGCGACAATTAAGTTTAAATGCTGGGCAATTTGTCTAACTTCAGTTTTATTTAAATCAGCGAGCGGAAAGAGGCAATCTTTTAGTTGTGTTTTGTTTAAATTGCACAAAAAGTAAGTCTGATCCTTGTTAGTATCAATTGGAATTTGCAGTAAGTAATGGTTGTCTAGATTAACTAGTTTAGCATAATGACCAGTTGCAAATTTTGCATTTGGATAATGTCGCTTCACGTATTGTAACATTGTGCCAAATTTAATAAACTGGTTGCATAAAATGTCGGGATTTGGCGTTAATCCTTGCTTAAATTCATTTAGCGTTTTTTGGAAGACATCATCCCAGTACTTTTGTACAAAATTAACTTTAATTAATTTGATTTGCAATTTTTCAGCAATGGCTTTGGCATCTTGAAAATCAGCAATTGCTGAGCAACCACTAGTTGTTAGTTTTTTATGACCTTGAAAATCTCCATTGATAATCGGATCCCAGTTTTGCATAAAAATTCCGATTACTTCGTAACCTGATTGCTGTAATAAATAAGCACTAACCGCCGAATCCACTCCACCTGAAAGCCCTAAAACAGCGAGTTTTTTACTTTTCTTCATGATTATTTTTACTAATTTTGTTTACTTTATATTCTAATTTAAATAAGTAAATTACTAAAAACGCTTTATTTTTTAATGTTTTAACTAGATTGACACGGTTTCAAACATCACTATAATTATGTTATAATTTGTGACGAAATATGTTATAATTTGTGACGAAAAAATTTAAGATCACAAATTAAATTGGACATGCAACTTAAAAAAAGATTTAAGCTTCGTTGGTATGCAGTCGGGTTGTTGGTGTTTTCAAGTGTTACAATTATTACTTCAGCTTGCGGAAATTTTGCTGTTTTAGATGCCCAAGGATCAAGTTCAGTCCAGCCATTTTTAGAAAAAATGGCGGCCGCTTATAGTCAGTCACATAACGTCGAAATTAACGTTCAAGGTGGCGGCTCTGGTGTAGGCATTAACGGCATTGCTGATGGTAGCACGTTAATTGGTACTGCATCAAAGTCGCCGTTTGATACGATCACTAAAAATCAAAAAGTTGCCTCATGAAAAAAACGCAAAATCAAAACAATTACGATTGCTAAGGACGCCATCGGTTTAATTTTTGTTCCGCCAGCCAATTATCAAGGCACAGATTTTGCTATTTCCCAAGAAAATATTTTGGATTTATATGATGCCTTTGCTGGCGTTAAAGATGTTGCTTTAAAGAAATTCTATACTGGTAATAACATTCCGCCTGATCAGAACATTGTTTTAAAAGGATATGCCCGTTCGGGCGGGTCAGGTGCTTCAGGGACAGCCGAAGCCTTCTTGAAAGACTCAGGTTTTGATACTGGCAAGATTAATGCTAACGTTAAAGAGATCTTATCAACTGGTAAATATCAAGTTGGCAAAACAGTGGAAACTAGCGAGAGTAACGCCGAGGCTTACACGTTTTTTAAAACCCAGGCAAAAAACCGCCCAGGTTCAATTATTTATTTAGGCTTAGGTTATATTTTAAACAATTTATCAATAATTCGTGCCGATGGTTTTGCATTAATGAGTTACATTAATAAAACTACTAACCAGCAAGTTGCTCCAGAAATTAAAACAGTTGCGAACCAAACGTACCGGTGGGTCCGTCCGTTTAACATAATGATCTCACTTAATAGTGAAAAAATCTCCCCAATTCAAAGATTTATCAAGTGAATCTTATTTAGTAATTATGATGACCTAGTTAATGAGCAAGTAGTAAGTCAAATTAAAAAAATTTACGAAAGTCAAGGCTTAATTGAATTATCAGATGCTGAGAAAAAACAAATGTTTTCTCTCGATCAAAAAGTCAATAATTTAGATTTTAAAAAAATCGTAAAAATGCACTTTAACAACTTTTGAACAGCTGACTATGATTTTGAAAACAGTCCCAGATTTGGGGTAAAATTCTAATGATAAAGGGTCATTATTCACTGTTTAATAAAAACTTCAAAAACCAGGGTTTTAACACTTTAAGTGCGATTTTTGCTTGGTTTATTGTGTTGGTTTTTGTTACCGTGATGATTTTCATAATTGTCAAAGCAATTCCGGGATTTATTGCTTACGGGCCATCGCTGTTTACAACTGAAATTAATTTGACTAATAATAAAGGTGGCTTTTGGTTACCGTTAGTGGTTAGTTTTTTGGTAACCTTTGGGGCTATTATGATTGCTGGGCCAATCGGGATTAAAACAGCCATTTTTTTAAAGTACCGGATGCCAAGAAAAATGGTACGGTTTTTCCGGATCATTCTTGATTTATTAGCCGGGATCCCTTCGGTGATTTTTGGGTTATTTGCTGCGACCATTTTAGGAATCTTTTTTCAGCGTGTGTTTAAATTACCCTCAGCGTGAAACTTAATTACGGCGATGGTAATGTTAGCCTTTATGGTTTTACCAAATGTTGTCGCTTTAGCCTACAATGCTTTTGATGGGGTGGAAATTGATTTAATATTAGCTTCATTAGCCCTTGGCACCCAAAGAACAAGAGCAATTTATAAAGTTGTTAAAAAACAAGCGTCCGGCATGCTGGTTGTTGCTGTGATTGTCGCTACAGGTCGAGCAATCGGAGAAACTGCCGCCTTAAACTTTATTTTAACTTCCCAAAATTTTAACCAAACGTTTGCAAGTGGCTTTGGCCAGTTATGATTATCTAATTTAAAGACTTTGGGCACGGTGATTTCTTATAATTTTTTTAGCGAAAATGGCGGTGACGCCTTACGGGGCGTTCTTTATGTTTATGGGATCGTTATTTTTATCATTACGATGATGCTCAATGCTTTTGTTTACTGAAGCATTCAACCCCGTACTAAAACGAAATATTTATGAGTTAAAAAACTCGAAATAAAATTGACCAAAATTTTTACATTTATCCCTAATTATCTTGGTTATTCGTTTGAATGTTTGACATCCAAAACTAGGGTTCGTGTTGATCTTAATCATTTAGAATTACGCTCGATTTTTATTAAAGAACGCTTACGAACCAACCGTTTTTTAAACCTTTACTGCGGGTGAAAACTTTTTTGGGAATCCTTTTGTTTGTTGATTACATTCGTTTTTATTTTAGCAATTTTGTTATTTGTATTAATCAATGGGGGTAATGCTTTAGTTACTCCAACAAATACAGTGCAGTTAATCACGGCCAATAGCACGGGACGAGCGATTGTTAATACGTTTATCATTATCTTAATGACTATTGTCATTGCGTTTCCAATTGCGATGCTTGCAGCCATTTACTTAAACGAATACGCCCGCAATCGTAAACTTAAACAAGTGATTTTGTTTTTTATTGATTCGCTAGGAGCAACCCCATCAATTTTATTTGCTATTTTTGGACTAGCGTTTTTTATTCAAACATTAGGATGAACGTCAGGCGGCAAAACTAGTGTTTCTTTACTTGCTGGGATTTTAACAATGGCAATTGTGATCATTCCTGCTTTTATTCGTACCATTCAGCAAGCCCTTGAAAATGTTCCCGCAGTTTTAAGAATGAACTCTTATGCTTTAGGCGTTAGTAAGTTTGAAACCATTAAAAAAATTGTTTTGCCCATGGCGTTGCAAGGAATTGTTACTTCTTTGATTTTATCAATTGGTAGGATTATGGCTGAAACTACCCCGTTGTATTTGACAGCAGGATTAACATCGGCAAACCACATTGATCTAGGGTTGTGGGGGCAAACGTTGACAACTAGGATTTATGCCCAATTATTTTCACCTACTGCTAACGCTACCCAGATTATGTACGAATCAGCATTTATGGCATTAGCTTTAATTTTAGTTTTAGTCATTATTGGCCAATTAATTATCCCGTGATTAATTACCCAATATCCCTATATTAAAAAACAAATTATCAAAAAAATTCAATCATTAAAAAACTATTTACCAAGGGTTAAACTGAATCATGGCAGATAACAAAAAAGATACGCAAAAGCTTTTTTTTGAAGTTCCTGATTTGAATGCTAATGTTGATTTTGACCAAAAAACCACCTTGCATCACAATGGAGAAGATGCCTGTCAAACAAACTTGATAGATTATCAATCAATAAATAAACTAACAAAAGAAGCAAGAAAAGAACGTAAGGAACAGTTAGTTGCTAGACGTAGTAATTTGGTCCAGAAATTGCAAGAATTAAAAGCATTAAAAAATACCTACTTGCTACAAAAAAAGCAAATGTTTCGAACTTGAAAAAAACAGCAAATTGCAATCGTGCACAATGAACTTAATAATTTACAAAAAGTTAAAAATAAAACCATTGATTCAAGTGAACAAATTATTTTACAAAATAAAATAACCCAATTACAAAAGGTTTTAAAACGCCCGAAGGCTGCAATCAAACAAGTGGCTGACTACCAAAATCTTCTTAATAACTTGAATGATGTTAAGAATCAGATTTTTCAAACAAAGCGGATGTTGCAGGATAAAAATCCTAATTTACAAGCATTTAAAGATGATTTTCAAAATGATCATATTTTTGAAATTAAAAATTTAAATTTATGATACAATTATGGCAAGAAACACGCTTTAAAAAACATTAACATTAATTTATTAAAGCATAAAGTTACGGCATTTATTGGTCCATCTGGATGTGGGAAGTCCACTTTATTAAGAAGTTTAAACCGGATGAACGATGTCATTGATGGCGTAAAAATTAGTGGTGATGTTTGGTTTTTAGGCAAAAACATCAATTCAAATGTCCTTTCCGAACTAGAATTAAGAACTCGCGTCGGAATGGTTTTTCAAAAACCAACTCCGTTTAATCTTTCAATTTACGAAAATATTGCATATGCTTTGCGTTCTCACGGCATTAGAGAACAGAATGTGCTCGATAAAATTGTTCAAGAATCACTCCAAGGTGCTGCCCTTTGGGACGAAGTAAAAGATATACTGAATGAAAGTGCACTTAGTTTGTCAGGTGGTCAACAGCAACGCTTATGTATAGCACGAGCGATTGCGTTACGTCCTGATGTTTTATTGATGGATGAACCAACTTCGGCTTTGGATCCGATTGCGACAAATAAAATTGAAATTTTAATTAACCAATTACGTTCTAAATTCTCAATTGTGATCGTGACCCATTCAATGGCCCAAGCCCAACGTATTAGTGATCATACTGTTTTCTTTTATGAAGGCGAAATTATTGAAGCCGGACCAACTAAAGCAATATTTACCCAACCAGTCCAAAAGCGGACGAAAGATTATGTTAGTGGAAGGATAGGATAAGACGTGGCAATTAATTATGGATCATTGAAACAAGCTGAAGATAATTTATTAAAAAAATTTTATGCTTACTTAAGTCATACTTACAAAATGCATTTGGTTGTGATTAAGACTTTTGAAGAATATGCCAATATTGAAGAAGTTAATAAAAAAATCCAGCGTGTTTTTGAATTAGAAAAGATTTCAAATATTACCCAAGCCGAATTATTAGACGAATGTACCTGGATGATTTCCAAAGAACAACCGCAAGCTGGTCACTTACGGTTTGTGATTGCAATTATTAATTCCATTAATGATTTAGAACGGATCTGTGATTATGCAAACAATTTGGCGAAATTTTTAGAAATAACTCCTAGCATGAAGCCAGATCACTTAACATCTTTGGCTACTTTAGAACGTTTAGCAATTGACAATTTTTATAAGATCTTTGAGCATTTTCGAACCCATGATGCTTTTAACAGTTATGAATATGCCGAAGAATTATTAAATGATTTCACCAAAAAATTTCGTGAACATTTACAAGTATTTAATGACAGTTTCTTCAGGGAAAACCAGCATGAAAGCGGGGTTACCGTTTCACTGATTTTAGCGTTTAAAAACGTTGAACGGATTATGGACCATATTATGAATATTATTGAATATTTTATCTACATTAAAGAAGCCCATTTTTTCTTTAAAAAGCGTTCTTAATAAACCTTCTGCCTTAAATTTAAGTTGGTTAGATCTACACCCATGTTTTTTAATTTTTTCTCATCTAAAAATGATTACTTTTAAAATAAGATCAATTTAAGTTGACTTAATAGTTAAATTTCGTGAACACTTAGAATAATGTATAAGCCATAAAAATTGGTATTTAATCAGGTCTTTATTAGTTATTCTATTTTTTTATTATGATCCAATTCTAGTGATTCTTAAATTTTATTTCATTGTAGCTTCTTTAAAAAAATCAATTAAAGCATATGAACAACAACAAAAATCGATTTTCTAAAGATAAATCAAAAGATCTAAAAACAATTATTTTTGTTAAGCAAATCCTTGTCATTGTGAAAACAAAATAAAGAATAGGTTTTTAATATTGTTAATTCAATCAATCAAAATATATCAACTTATGTTTCAGTGCTAGTTTATTAAAAACTTAAAAAAGCTGATGTTTTTTTTGAAATTCATATTCTGATTTGATCATATCAGCTAATGATTTTTCAGGTTCTCATTGCAGTAATTCTTTTATTTTTTGATTTGAAGTTATTAACACGTCCGGATCGCCTAAACGTCTTTTTTCAAATTGGTACTTAATTTCTTTTTTAAGAGTTTCTTTTGCAGCCTGTAAACATTCTAAAACGCTGTAGCCACGATTTGACCCTAAGTTAAAAGTAAAAACTCCTTTTTGCCTTTGAAGATAATCATTTCCTTTTAAATGGGCATTGGCTAAATCGATAACATGAACATAATCTCGAATGCATGTGCCATCTTTCGTATTGTAATCATTTCCAAAAATACTAAGACTTTTTTCTTGCAAAATTGATCGAACTATTCTTGGGATTAATAGCGTGCTATTTTTGTTATATACGCCGAAATTATAGTCATCACTCGCTCCGGCAACGTTGAAATATCTGAAAATAACACTATTAATTCCGTAGGCTTGATGACTTGCCTTTATTAAATATTCACATGATAATTTTGATGCACCATAAGGATTAATTGGGCTTGTAGGGTCAGATTCCAGAATTGGTATTGATTTAGGATTTCCATAGGTGGCTGCAGTTGATGAAAAAATTAATCTTTTAACGTTATTCATCTGCATTGCTTTAAGAATGTTAATCATTCCTACGACATTATTTTCAAAGTAATCAAGGGGTTGAGTAACCGATTCAGAAACAATGATTTTTGCTGCAAAATGCATGACCACATCGGGTTGATATTTTTTCATGATTTCATCTAACTTAATATAATCTAGTTGTGATCCTAAAACAAATGAGCTGTTTTTAAAAATTGTTGTCTTGTTTGTGCTAGTTGATAAGTTATCATAAATAATAACCTTATTATTTTTCGATTTTGCTAGTAAATAGGCAACATTTGATCCGATATAACCAGCTCCTCCAATTAATAAAAAATTCATTTTAATCTCCTAATGAATTATTTTTTAAAACCCAAGAAATTCTTAAATAATAATTTGAGCAAGTTTACCTAAATTATTTAGATTTTTATGCCTCAAATAAGGTTTCAAAAATGATTTATTTATTTTATCAGTTGTATTTAATAAGGGCTTAGTTTATTTTTTGAATGTATTAGCAGTTAAAAAATAAACAATTTAAAGCAAACTAATACTTTTTACCACAAAAAGACAGCACGCTTTCAATAATATGCTATTTGATCTTATCGAGTACCATAATTAAAGTAATTGTTTGATTTCATTAGCATTAGAGCAAAAGCCATTAAAACCAAAAATTTAATTTTCGTGTTTGTATTCAGAGCGATTATTTTAATTAGTTTGAAGTACGAATTAATAATGATAATAAGTAATTCTACAAAAATAAAGGTTGACAATAAAATAAAGTTAAAATTTGATCAAAACTAAAATACCTAAAGAAATTTTTATTAATGTTTGTAAGTGTTTGAAAAGTCAAAGTTAACGTTATATTGTAAACAAACTATTAAAACAGTTCTTATTTTAAAATATTTATCACTATAAGTTTTTTAAGTATAGAGTAACTATGTTTGATTAACTTTTTAAAAATTATTTATTAATAACCAACTTAGATTTATTTTACTAAAACATTATTTTGAAAGTTTTTATTTTTTTTGTGAAAGTTCCTCAATTTTTTCTTATTATTTTTAAATTTACCAAAACTCATTTATTGCATTTATTTTTTGATAATTAAAGATTGCTAATTTAAATTCAAAAATTCTGATTTTTGACAATATTATTATAGAAAAAAGTACATAAAATAATTGTAAGTAGCCGCTATTAATAAACACTAAATAAAGTGAAATTTTCGTATTACCAATCTGAGAGTCCTGTTTTCTTCCCTGTCGTATCAATTTGATTTACACTAATTACGCTTATAAGTTTTTTAAACTGTTTTTTAATAAATTTTAAATTTTTAAAAAAATTGTGTTTGTTTATTAGAAATTTATATCTGTAAATACTATAAAATTTCGAGTTTTTATAAAACCACTTGACAAAAAAAAAAAAAAACGAAAATCATCACAGTCATATAAGACATTAATCAGAATTTTAAAATTCAAGTATTTTTTATTAAATGAGGAAAAAGTAAGTGGCAAAATCTAAAAAGAAATTTTTATTGACTAGTTTAGCATTAGCAGTCCCGTTAGTTGTTACAATCACTTCAGCTTGTTCTGAAATAGGATTAACCAGTCCAACAACAAAAACTGATAAAAAAAAGCAAGATGCTCAAAAAGAGACTGAAACCCCTGAAACCCAACCAGGAACCGAAACAAGCCCTAAAACTCCTGAAACTCGACCAGGAACCAAAACAAGCCCTAAAACTCCTGAAACTCGACCAGGAACCGAAACAAGCCCTAAAACTCCTGAAACCCAACCTGGTCCTAGAATCAAATCACGAGATTTCCTAGAATGGTTTGCTAAAACTCCTGAAACTCGACCAGGAACCGAAACAAGCCCTAAAACTCCTGAAAAAACTCCTGAAACCCAACCTGGTCCTAGAATCAAATCACGAGATTTCCTAGAATGGTTTGCTAAAACTCCTGAAACTCGACCAGGAACCGAAACAAGCCCTAAAACTCCTGAAACCCAACCTGGTCCTAGAATCAAATCACGAGATTTCCTAGAATGGTTTGCTAAAACTCCTGAAACTCGACCAGGAACCGAAACAAGCCCTAAAACTCCTGAAACCCAACCTGGTCCTAGAATCAAATCACGAGATTTCCTAGAATGGTTTGCTAAAACTCCTGAAACTCGACCAGGAACCGAAACAAAATAAGCATAAAAATTAAATATAATTATTTTAAAAAAGCAGAGCATACCTTACGTTAAATTAAGGTTTTTGCTTTTTTAATTTAATATATTAATTTATCTTAAATAAAGACAATATATTGAATCATAGTAAATCTTACATTTTATTTGCAAATATTGAATTTACATTAAAATAGTTTAATTAACGAAAAAAGAACTTTAAACTAGAAGCACATATACTTAAAAGTTCTGAATACGGAGTTTATTTGTATTAGCAGATTAATTAATAGTTTGATAAATTTTCAATGATTTTTTAAGCTTCTCGAAGCGTAAATTTTATTATTACGAGTTGTTTTGAAAACCAAAGCATTTATTAAAATTTATAATTTATTCATTACTGTAATTTTTTACAAATTAATCGTTTGTTTATTATTAAAAAGTTACTTATTTTTATTTATTCTTTTTACATTTAATTATTTTTTACGTCATTTTAATTCATAAATTGATATTTACTAACAAGTTATGAATTATTTTAATCTTTTTATAAATTTTGAACTCCTTTAAAAATTACCACTAATATTCATCACCACGATAATAACTATAGCGAATAATCAAATATGTAAAGTTAAAACTTTCTATTTTATGTAAAATGCTAAATGCTTTGATTCAAAGAGTCAAACGCATTCCTTATTTATTTTTCAGTACAGTTAGTAATGATTATTTGATTTTATTAATTTTGAGAAACCTATTTTTTAGTTTTTATAAGTTGTTATTGTTCTTTATAATTTAAATTTTATTTCATTGCAAGTCATAACAATTAATCTTTTAAATGTATTGCAATCTAAAATTAGATTTTAACGTGCATCATGCAATATATTTATTAGCTGAGTTTTCTGATTCCTATTATTTGATATTTTTTGTTTTTATATAGATGATTTCTGTAAATTTAAAATTTTTAACTAAAATAATTTAATTTTCAGCTTTTCTATTAAAAAGCATAAATTTTCAAGTAAACCACTTGACAAAAAAAAAAAAAAAAAAAAACAAAATATTTCCATATTTTCAAAACAAAATACGAAATTCTTCTAAACTTTTTTGTTATACGAAGAGTTGTTGTGTTGTATAGGAGATAAATCTAAATGAAAAAGTTTAAAAAAAATGTTTTATTAACTGGATTAGCATTAGCAGTTCCATTAGTAGGTGTCATTGCATCAGCTTGCTCTGAAGTAGATCAAGGTAGTAGTCCATCTACACCAAGTACTCCTGGTAGTAACCAATCCCCATCAAACCCATCTACACCAAGTACTCCTGGTAGTAACCAATCCCCATCAAACCCATCTACACCAAGTACTCCCGGTAGTAACCAATCCCCATCAAACCCATCTACACCAAGTACTCCTGGTAGTAACCAATCCCCATCAAACCCATCTACACCAAGTACTCCTGGTAGTAACCAATCCAATTCAAATATTGGTTCACTTGATAATTTACCAATGTTCATTAAACTTACAAAATAACCAGTTAAATTATTTTAAAAAACAAAACCTGATGCAAAATTCGGGTTTTGTTTTTTTTTTAAATTTAAAACACCTCAAATTTATCTTTTTATAGCAAGAGATCAAATAATCAAAAATTTAAAAATCAATTATATTTTTTGTTTTTTAATATGAGTTTTTGCATAAAATAAGTTTTTAGGTGCCCAAAAAATTAAATTTAATCATTTTTACTTATTCTCTTAATTTACTTTGTTCTTAAAAGTAAACAAAGATTAATCACAATTCAAATGTTTATATTGTTACTTTTCGTATGATTATTTCACTATCTAAAACTAAGCCTAAGAAATACGAATATTTTTTGTTTTCATGAAAGACTCAAAATCAGATTTCAAGAACTACCGTGTCAAATTATAATTTGCTAAACTTTTTGATCTTTACCATTCATTTTTTCATTTTTTTAATAATAAAAACCTGAATCTTCAATCAAGGCACTTGACAAAAAAATAAAAATTTATCCGATTGATCATGTACTAAAATATATTTTTGAAACTTTTTATGATTGTGAAGGATTATGATTCAGATTAATCTATATGAAAATCTAATAAAAGAATTTAATTAACTTAATCATTAGTAGTTCTATTTGTTGGTATGATGACGTTAGTGTTTTCTGAAGTCACAAAATAAGAAGAATTTTTAGAAGGACAGATTGATTAACAAGGTCAAAAAATTATTCAGTGAATTTAAAACTGATGATCTAGTTATCACATTTGCTAATAATTTTCAAAAAGGAAGCGATGTTTTCAATAGCATCAGTGACCGCAATAGTGCTAATATTGAAATATAAAGGAAGGACAAACAACTTCCCTAAATCTTTTTAAGAACCTCCAGAATTTCAATATGGCATTTCAGAAACTGGCGAAGGGACGTTATAATTTAAAGCACTTTAAAAAATATAATAAATTCTTTAATCCACCTACTGATTTAGAAGTTGCAACCAAGGCATACTACATTCTCGTACTAAAAATATTAGCGTAATTAAATTTAAAAAACTACTTTTTAGTCAATATTTATAATTAATTTAATAAAAATGAATGATTTTTCATGCATTTAAACCGCATTAAACCACTGTTAATTTTTTATCAACATTATCAACATTTGTTTTATTTTGTAAAAATCATTAAATTTATATTTAATCGATTAAAAATAAATTTTTAAAATCTCACATGATTTCTGACCATCAGATTTTTATTAGATAATAATATACCTTTAATTTAAAACTTAAAGAAGGATATTGAAACTAATAAAATTTGAATAAGCGATATATAAATTATGTACATATATATTCATACATCAAAAAAAAGTAGGAAGTTAATTGAAAAAATAAGATTTTTTACATACTGTTTAGATACGCTTTGATTCATCAGTTTCATGATCAATCAAATATTGGTAATCCTTACTAAATTCTATTGTTTCTAAGTATTTTTCAACAAATTCAATAATATTAGCTTCTACTCTAAACTGAACGTAACCAACTTTCTTCTTTTTAAGATGACCAAAATCTTGGTAAATTTGTTTGATTAATAGTTCTAACTTATGTTGATTTCAAGAAGTATCAATATGGACTACAACAATATTTTTCATTAATTTGTAAAGTTTTTGTACTGGTGGAGGCGGTGGTAGTTCAGTAGATAAATGGTACGAATCAATCCGGTCGTGAAGTGCCGCAATACCATCATCAACTTTTTGGTCTAACTTATCAACCTTTTGATTGGTTTTATCAATTTCCTTTTTTAACTCACTTTTAGTGTTATCAATCTTTTTGTCTAATTTATCGACCTTTTGATTGGTTGTATCAATTTCTTTTTTTAATTCAACTTTATTGTTATCAATTTCCTTTTTCAACTCGATTTTAGTGCTATCGATTTTTTGATTTGTTTTTTTAATTTCTTTTTTTAACTCAACTTTATTGTTATCAATTTCCTTTTTTAATTCAATTTTAGTCTTGTCGATTTTTTGATTGGTTCTATTAATTTCCTTTTTTAATGCGGTTTTGATGTTCTGAACGCTTTGAGTTGTTTTCTTAGAATTTTCGGTAAGTTCTTTTAACTGCTTAAGAACCAATTTTTGAAATTCAGTGTCATTATCTTTTTCAGCCATACTAATTACCCCTTTTTGATACCTATAATAATAAGTTTTAAAATTCAATCTTCTTGTTTTTAATAGTTGAAAACAAGGGTAATTTATTATAAATTATTGTCCTTTTTTGGATTTGTAATTTTGTAAAATCATTCTAAATTTAACATTAAAACTGATAACGATGCATTATTACTACTTGTCCAATCTAAATCATTATGTAAATCGTTAGGAAATATGTAGTTTTTACTATCTCAATATTAGATCAATAAATCAAGATTCTTTTAAACTTTTTAACCAGTTACACTTCTTTAATCAGGATGATGAAACTTCAAAGAATTTAGTTTAAATATATTATCGTAAATAATTGCATAAGTTATTTGAAAATAAGATATCAAACTAGCAAAACGATTAGCACTTTGCACACTCAATTGCTAAGAAATAAAAAAAACTAACAGTTGCTAAATCTGAATTAAAAGACAGAATGATAGATTGATAAAAGAAATAAAATTATTAAGATTTCAATTTTATAATGCAAAAAAATCCTGATTTTTTAATTTTTATAATTATGTAAGGTTAATACGGATCTTGTAGTTTTGATGTTTAAAATGTTTTTATAATTTTCAAATTCATAGTTGTAAAACACATTGCAAAAGTAATCTATTCACAGTTAGATTATATTAGATATCAAATTATTGAAATTTTTAGCCATAATAAAATTTGTAGTAATCATCGTCTCGAGTTATTGTTTGGTTTTATCGTTGCAATTTAATGACTAATGATAAGTCGCTTATATAATCTAATTCATTTCATTTATGACCTTAATGTAATCGAGACTAGTGTGGTTATTAGGACCGAGTTTAACTTAGTGGTTGTCTTCAATATTTTTAATTTGCGTCCTATTGTTTGTCAAGACAAAATTTAAGAATTTTTCATATGATTATTAGTTTGTTGGATTCTGCAATTTTTAATTTTGTTATTTTTTTAACTTCTATTTAAAAGATAAAATACTTTCTTGTAATCCTAAGATTTTGGACTACAAAGGATTTAATTTTTAGATTTTTCTATCAAAAAGCACGATTTTTTAAACAAACCACTTGACAAAAAAAAAAAAAAAAACAAAATATTACCATCATTTAAAAACAAAACATGAACTTTTTCTAAACTTTATGTTTATTTAAGAAGAATCATGTTATGTTATGTGAGGTATCTAAATGAAAAAGTTTAAAAAGAAGTTTTTATTAACTGGATTGGCATTGGCGGTTCCGTTGGTAGGAGCTATTGCATCAGCGTGCTCTGAGGTTAGTCAAGATGGTCCAACTCCTCCTCCTGGCAGAAATAACTCTGGACAAGGTGGGCAAAACCAAGCAGGCGGCTCTGGTGGTACATCAGGATCAGGAACTACCCAAGGCGGCTCTGGTGGTACATCAGGATCAGGAACTACCCAAGGCGGCTCTGGTGGTACATCAGGATCAGGAACTACTCAAGGCGGCTCTGGTGGTACATCAGGATCAGGAACTACCCAAGGCGGCTCTGGTGGTACATCAGGATCAGGAACTACCCAAGGCGGCTCTGGTGGTACATCAGGATCAGGAACTACCCAAGGCGGCTCTGGTGGTACATCAGGATCAGGAACTACCCAAGGCGGCTCTGGTGGTACATCAGGATCAGGAACTACCCAAGGCGGCTCTGGTGGTACATCAGGATCAGGAACTACCCAAGGCGGCTCTGGTGGTACATCAGGATCAGGAACTACCCAAGGCGGCTCTGGTGGTACATCAGGATCAGGAACTACCCAAGGCGGCTCTGGTGGTACATCAGGATCAGGAACTACCCAAGGCGGCTCTGGTGGTACATCAGGAACTACCCAAAGCAGATCTGGTGAAACTAGAATGATGAAAAAGAACATTGAAAACATACTTTAACATTTACCTGATTTCTTATAATTAGTAAGAAACAGAGTTACATTACTTGAATTAAAAAAAGCAAAACTCTATGACAAAAAGGGTTTTGCTTTTTAAATATAAAATGCCTCAATTTTATCTTTTTTATTATAGCAACTATATATCAACAATTAAAACCTCAAATCAATCACATTTTTTGGTTTTAAATATCAATTTCTGTACAAAATAACTTTACTCATGAACAAAAGATCTATTCATGTTGTTCTTCTTCTGTCAATTTTTATAAAAGTAAATAATTCCCTTAAAACCAAAGTTCAAGAGATTTATTTAAACCAGATATAATACATATGATTATACCGCTGCTTAAAATTAACTTTACAAAATCTAAGTATTTTTAGTTTATATCATCCAATCGTGATCATATTTCATGTGTATAGCAAATAATCATTTGCTAAATTTTGCCATTTTTATAACCCTATTTGAATTTTTGATTTTTTATTCCGATGAATCAATCATATTATGGGATTGATCTAAATGAATAAATGTAATAATAAATTTAACTAACTGAATTGGCGTTAGTAGTTTAATTGGTCGGCATGATTCGGTTATCGTGTTTTGAAGTTACAAAAGAAGACACTCTACAACTGCTGAGAAGAAAAAAGAAAGATTATTTTGCGAATGGAAGCCGAAGGTGTAAGTCACTACATTTGCTAATAATTTTAAAAAGAACAAGGAAAATCACTAATGGATATTAGCAACTGCGATAGACTAATGCACAGATTAAAGACGATTAGAAGTTAACTTCCATAAATTCTTTTCGAAACCTCCAGAATTTCAACATGGCATTTCAAACACTGGCGATAGGGAACCATTATGTTTAAAATTACTTTGAAAAATACAGCAAATCTTTGATCTATCTACTGATTTCGATGTTGCGACCAAGGCCTCTTCCATTCTCATACTAAAAATATTAGCGTCGCTAGATTTAAAAAAACTACTCGATAAATGAAAATAGTTGAGTACTTTTTAATTACTTTTAAAGTTCAAAATCTATAAAACCTTTATTTCTAATTTTATATATTTTCATTATTTTCATTTTTCAAAAAATAAAAAAACTACTTTTTAGTTAATCTTCATAATTACTTTAATAAAAATGAATGATTTATCATGCATTTAAACCACTTTAAATCACTGTTAATTTTTTATCAACATTATCAACTTTTGTTTTATTTTGTACAAATCATTAAATTTATCTTTAATCGACTAAAAATAAATTTTTAAAATCTCACATGATTTTTGACCATCAGATTTTTATTAGATAATAATATACCTTTAATTTAAAACTTAAAGAATTATATTGAAACTAATAAAATTTGAATAAGCGATATATAAATATATAAATATTTATATATCAAAAAAAAGTAGGAAGTTAGTTGAAAAAAACAAGGCTTTTCAAATACTGTTTAGATGTGCTTTGATTCATCAGTTTCCTGATCAATTAAATATTGGTAATCCTTACTAAATTCAATTGTTTCTAAGTATTTTTCAACAAATTCAATCATATTAGCTTCTACTCTAAACTGAATGTAACCAACTTTCTTCTTTTTAAGATGACCAAAGTCTTGGTAAATTTGCTTAATCAATAATTCTAACTTATGTTGATTTCAAGAAATATCAACATGTACTACAACAATATTTTTCATTAATTTATAAAGTTTTTGTACTGGTGGGGGTGGCGGTGGCGTCTCAGTAGGTAAATGGTACGAATCAATCCGGGCGTTAATTGCAGCATTACCATGGTCAACTTTTTGGTCTAACTTATCAACCTTTTGATTGGTTTTATCAATTTCTTTTTTTAACTCAACTTTATTGTTATCAATTTCCTTTTTCAACTCGATTTTAGTGTTGTCAATTTTTTGGTTTGTTTTTTTAATTTCCTTTTTCAACTCTGTTTTATTGTTATCAATTTTTTTGTCTAATTTATCAACCTTTTGATTGGTTTTATCAATTTCTTTTTTTAACTCAATTTTATTGTTATCAATTTCCTTTTTTAACTCGATCTTAGTGTTGTCGATTTTTTGGTTTGTTTTTTCAATTTCCTTTTTTAACTCGGTTTTGATGCTTTGAACGTTTTGAGTTGTTTTCTTAGAATTCTCGGTAAGTTCTTTTAGTTGTTCAAGAACCAATTTTTGAAATTGAGAGTCATTATCTTTTTTATCCATACTAATTACCTCTTTTTGATACTTGTAATAAGAAGTTTAACATTAAACTGTCTTGCTTTTAATCGCTGAAAACAAGGGCACTCTATTATAAATTATTTTGTTTTTTTTGAATTTCAAATTTTGCAAAATAATTCTAAATTTAACATTAAAGCTGATAACGGTGCATTACTACTACTACTACTTGTCCAATATAAATCATTATGGAAATTGTTATATAAATCATTATGGAAATTGTTAGCAAGTATGTAGTTTTACTATATCAATATTAGATCAATGAATAAAGATTTTTTTAAACTTTTTAACCAGTTATACTTCTTTAATCAGGATGATGAAACTTCAAAGAATTTAGTTTAAATATATTATCGTAAATAATTGCACAAGTTATATTTGAAGACAAGATATCAAATTTGCAAAGCGATTTCCTCCTTCTATATTTCAATTAGTAAAAAATTAAAAACTAACAGTTGCTAAAACAGTTATTAAATATGAGTTAAAAAGCATAATGATGAATCTGTAAAATAAATAAAAATTATTAAACTTCTAATTTATAATGGAAAAAATTCTGATTGTTTAATCTTTTTAATAACCATGAAAACTAATATACATCTTGTAGCTTTAGAATTTAAGATTTTTATATTTTTGTAGTTTATAACTTATTAAAAAAATGAATAATTTTTATTGTTAACTAAATTTATATTACAAATTTTTAGTCTTATTACTATTAAATTCAGTTTTGTTTTGATGTTTTAAATTTCATTAATCAATTTCATTTTGATTTCCAAATTCACAGTTGTAAAACAGATTGTAAAAGCAACCTTTCTATAATTAGATCTGTAATAATTAGATTTTATCTTATATCAAACTATTGGAATTTTTAGCAATAATAAAATTTGGAGTAATTAGTGTCTCGATTTGTTGTTTGGTTTTATCGTTTCAATCTAATGACTAATGATAAATCAATAACAATCAATCCATTTTTATTTGAACATTACTAGTTCCAGATTACTGTGGTTATTATAATCGAGTTTAAATTGGTGTTTGCCCTCAATGTTTTTAATTTTTCACTTTCTTAAAAATGATTTTGAAAATTCGATCTTTGAGTAAATTAGTTTTATTAAGTTTATTTTGAAAGCTAAATTAATTTAAAAAAACCTAAATATTTATAATTTGCATCATATTGCCAAAAGAAAATTTAACGAATCTTTTATATGATTGTTAGTTTGTTGAATTCTGCAATTTTTAATTTTGTTATTTTTTTAACTTCTATTAAAAAGACAGAATATTTTCTTGCGACCCTAAAATTTTGAACTGCAAAGGATTTAATTTTTAGATTTTTCTATCAAAAAGCACGATTTTTTAAACAAACCACTTGACAAAAAAAAAAAAAAACAAAATATTCCCATCATTTAAAAACAAAACATGAAATTTTTCTAAACCTTATGTTTATTTATGAAGAATCATGTTGTGCTACAAGAGGTATCTAAATGAAAAAGTTTAAAAAGAAGTTTTTGTTAACCGGATTGGCATTAGCGGTTCCGTTGGTAGGAGTCATTGCATCAGCTTGCTCTGAGGTTAGTCAAGATGGTTCAACCCCTCCGCCTGGCGGAAATAATGGTGGAACCGCTGGTCAATCAGGAAGTGGCTCTGGTGGAACCGCTGGTCAATCAGGAAGTGGCTCTGGTGGAACCGCTGGTCAATCAGGAAGTGGCTCTGGTGGAACCGCTGGTCAATCAGGAAGTGGCTCTGGTGGAACCGCTGGTCAATCAGGAAGTGGCTCTGGTGGAACCGCTGGTCAATCAGGAAGTGGCTCTGGTGGAACCGCTGGTCAATCAGGAAGTGGCTCTGGTGGAACCGCTGGTCAATCAGGAAGTGGCTCTGGTAGTTCCAGTATGATGATGAAAAATAATAACATCGAAAACATACTTGAACATTTACCTAATTTCTTATAATTAGTAAGAAACAGAGTTACATTACTTTAATTAAAAAAAGCAAAACTCTATGACAAAAAGGGTTTTGCTTTTTAAATTTAAAATACCTAAAATTTATCTTTATTATCGCAACCATATATCAAATAATTAAAACCTTGAAATCTATGAAATTTTTTGGTTTTAAATATCAATTCCGTATTATAAAACAACTTTAATTATAAACAAAGACCTATTTATATTGTTCTTCTTTTGTTAATTTTATAAAAGTAAATTTCGTTAAACTATAGTTCAAAAGATTTATTTGAACCAGATATTGTACATATGATTATGCCTCAACTTAAAATTAGTTTTACAAAGCCCAAGTATTTTTAGTTTATATCATCCAATCGTGAGCATATTTCATGCGTATAGAAAATAATCATTTGCTAAATTTTGCTATTTTTAGAACCCTACTTTAATTTTTGATTTTTTATTTCCGATGAAATGAATCAGATAATAGGATTGATCCAAATGAGTAAATAAAATAATAAAATTTAACTAACTGAATTGGCCTTAGTAGTTTCATTAGTCGGTATGATTCGGTTATCGTGTTTTCAAGTTACAAAAGAAGATACTCTACAAAAGTTGAGAAGAAAAAACAAAGATTATTTTGCGAATGGAAGCCGAAGGTGTAGCGACTACACTTGTTAATAATTTTAAAAAGAATAAGGAAAATCACTAATGGATATTAGCAACTGTGATAGACTAATGTACAGATTAAAGACGATTAGAAGTTAACTTCCATAAATTCTTTCCAAAACCTCCAGGATTTCAACATGGCATTTCAGAAACTGGTAATAGGATGTTATACTTTAAATTACTTTAAAAAATATAATAAATTCTTTAATCCATCTACAGATTTCGAAATTCAACTAAGAACTCTTTGCATTATCACACTAAAAATGTTATCGTAATTAGATTTAAAAAACAACTCGATAAATGAAAATAGTTAAATACTTTTTAATTACTTTTAAAGTTCAAAATCTATAAAACCTTTATTTCTAATTTTATATATTTTCATTTTTCAAGAATAAAAAAACTACTTTTTAGTTAATCTTCATAATTACTTTAATAAAAATGAATGATTTATCATGCATTTAAACCACTTTAAATCACTGTTAATTTTTTATCAACATTATCAACTTTTGTTTTATTTTGTAAAAATCATTAAATTTATATTTAATCAATTAAAAATCAATTTTTGAAATTTCACATGATTATTTTGGGTCTTGATCATAAAGTTTTACTAGATAACAATGTACCTTTAATTTAGAAATTAAAGAATTATATTGAAACTAATAAAATTTGAATAAGCAAATAGATATCAAAAAACAGTAATTTTGTTTGAAAAATAAGATTTTTAAATATTGTTTAGATACGCTTTGATTCATCAGTTTCCTGATCAATCAAATATTGATAATCCTTACTAAATTTTATTGTTTCTAAGTATTTTTTAACAAAATCGATCATATTAGCATCTACTCTAAACTGAATGTAACCAATTTTCTTCTTTTTAAGATGATCAAAGTCTTGGTAAATTTGCTTAATTAATAATTTTAACTTATGCTGATTTCAAGAGTTATCAATATGAACTACAACAATATTTTTCATTAATTTGTAAAGTTTTTGTACTGGTGGGGGCGGCGGTGGCAGGTCAGTAGGTAAATGGTACGAATCAATCCTGGCGTTAATTGCAGCGTTACCATGGTCAACTTTTTGGTCTAACTTATCGACCATTTGGTTGGTTTTATCAATTTCTTTTTTTAATTCAATTTTATTGTCATCAATTTCCTTTTTTAACTCGATTTTAGTGTTGTCAATTTTTTGGTTTGTTTTTTCAATTTCCTTTTTCAACTCAACTTTATTATTATCAATTTCCTTTTTCAACTCAATTTTAGTGTTGTCAATTTTCTTGTCTAGTTTATCAACCTTTTGGTTGGTTTTATCAATTTCCTTTTTTAACTCGGTTTTGATGCTCTGAACGCTCTGATTCGTATTCTTAGCATTTTCAGTAAGTTCTTTTAGCTGTTCAAGAACCAATTTTTGAAATTGAGAGTCATTATCCTTTTTAGCCATACTAATTACCTCTTCTTGATACTTGTAATAAAAAGTTTTAACATTAGGTTTTCTTGCCTTAAATAGTTGAAAACAAGGATAATCTATTATAAATTATTTTGCTTTTTTGAATTTGTATTTTTTTAAAATAATTCTCAATCTGACATTAAAACTGATAACGATGTATTACTACTACTTGTCCAATCTAAATCATTATGAAAATCGTCAACAAATATGTAGTTTTACTATATTAATTTAGATCAATAAATAAAGATTTTTAAACTTTTTAAGCAGTTACAATTTTTTAATCAGGATGAGAGGGCTTCAAAGAATTTGGTGCAAATACATTATCGTAAATAATTGCATAAGTTATTTGAAGACAAGATATCAAATTAGCAAAACGATTGGCACTTTGCACACTCAATTGGTAAGAAATAAAAAAAACTAACAGTTTCTAAATATAAATAAAAAGGCAGAATGATGAATCTTTAAAATAAATAAAATTAAACTTCTAATTTATAATGGAAAAAATTCTGATTCTTTAATCTTTTTAATAACCGTGAAAGCTAATATACATCTTGCAGTATTGGAATTTAACATCTTTATATTTTGTAGTTTATAGTTTATTCAAAAAATGAATAATTTTTATTGTTAACTAAATTTATATTACTAATTTTTAGAGTTATTACTATTAAATTCAGTTTTGTTTTGATGTTTGAAATTTCATTAATCAATTTAAATTTAGTTCCCAAATTCATAGTTGTAAAACAGATTGTAAAGGTAATCTATTCACAATTAAATTTTATCAGATATCAAATTATTGAAATTTTTAGCCATAATAAAATTTGGAGTAATCATCGTTTCGAGTTATTCTTTGGCTTTATCGTTGTAATCTAATGACTAATGATAAATCAATAACAATCAATCCATTTTTATTTGAACCTTACTAGTTCCAGGTTACTGTGGTTATTATAATCAAGTTTAAATTGGTGTTTGTCTTCAAGGTTTTTAATATTTTGCTTTCTTAAAAATAATTTTGAAAATTCGATCTTTGAGTAAATTAGTTTTATTAAGTTTGTTTTACAAACTAATTAATTTTAAAAAACCTAAATATTTTTAATTTGCATCATATTGCCAAAAGAAAATTTAAAGAATTTTTCATATGATTATTAGTTTGTTGAATTCTGCAATTTTTAATTTTTGTTATTTTTTTAATTTCTATTTAAAGAATACAATAATTTCTTACAATCCTTAAATTTTGGACTATTAAGGATTTAATTTGTCGATTTTTTTATCAAAAAGCACGATTTTTTAAACAAACCACTTGACAAAAAAAAAAAAAACAAAATATTACCATCATTTAAAAACAAAACATGAAATTTTTCTAAACCTTATGTTTATTTACGAAGAATCATGTTAAGTGAGGTAAGTAAAATGAAAAAGTTTAAAAAGAAGTTTTTATTAACCGGATTGGCATTAGCGGTTCCGTTGGTAGGAGCCATTGCATCAGCGTGCTCTGAGGTAAGTCAAGATGGCCCAACAACACCACCACCAGCAACCGGCGATCAATCTCAAAAAAATCCACCAGCAACCGGCGATCAATCTCAAAAAAATCCACCAGCAACCGGCGATCAATCTCAAAAAAATCCACCAGCAACCGGCGATCAATCTCAAAAAAATCCACCAGCAACCGGCGATCAATCTCAAAAAAATCCACCAGCAACCGGCGATCAATCTCAAAAAAATCCACCAGCAACCGGCGATCAATCTCAAAAAAATCCACCAGCAACCGGCGATCAATCTCAAAAAAATCCACCAGCAACCGGCGATCAATCTCAAAAAAATCCACCAGCAACCGGCGATCAATCTCAAAAAAATCCACCAGCAACCGGCGATCAATCTCAAAAAAATCCACCAGCAACCGGCGATCAATCTCAAAAAAATCCACCAGCAACCGGCGATCAATCTCAAAAAAATCCACCAGCAACCGGCGATCAATCTCAAAAAAATCCACCAGCAACCGGCGATCAATCTCAAAAAAATCCACCAGCAACCGGCGATCAATCTCAAAAAAATCCACCAGCAACCGGCGATCAATCTCAAAAAAATCCACCAGCAACCGGCGATCAATCTCAAAAAAATCCACCAGCAACCGGCGATATGATGAAATCTAATTCCAATATTGGTTCACTTGAAAATTTGCCAATGTTCATTAAACTTACAAAATAACCGGTTAAATTATTTTAAAAAACAAAACCTGATGCAAATTCGGGTTTTGTTTTTTAAAATTTAAAACACCTCAAATTTCTCTTTTTATAGTTAAGTATCAAATCATCAAAAATCTAAAAATTAATTATATTTTTTTGTTTTTTATTTTGCATAAAATAAGTTTTTAGGTGCCCAAAAATTAAATTTAATCATTTTTACTTATTCCCTTAATTTACTTTGTTCTTAAAAGTAAACAAAGATTAATAATTAACACTTTTATATTGTTACTTTCCGTATGATTATTTCACAATCTAAAACTAAGTTTAAAAAATACGAATATTTTTCGTTTTCATGAAAGACTCAAAATCAGATCTCAAGAACTACCGTGTCAAATGATAATTTGCTAAACTTTTTTATCCTTACCATTCATTTTTTCATTTTTTACTAATAAAAGACATGAATCTTCAATCAAGGAACTTAACAAAAAAATAAAAATTTATCAGATTGATCATGTACTAAAATATATTTTTGAAACTTTTTATGATTGTGAATGATTATGATGCAGATTAATCTATATGAAAATCTAGAAAAGAATTTAATTAACTTAACCATTAGTAGTTCTATTTGTTGGTATGATAGCTTTAGTGTTTTCTGACGCACAAAATAAGAAAACCTTGCAGAAGGTCCAGATTAAGAAGGTCAAAAAATTATTCGGTGAATTTAAAACTGATAATCTAGTTATTACACTTGCTAATAATTTTCAAAAAGGAAGTGATGTTTCGAATAGCATCAGTGATCGCAATAGTGCTAATATTGAAGCATAAAGGAAGGATAAACAAACTTTCCTAAATCTTTTTAAGAACCTCCAGAACTTCAATATGGCATTTTAGAAACTGGTGGAGGATCATTATGTTTCAAGTTACTTTGAAAAAAACAGGAAATTATTTGATCCATCTACAGATTTCGAAATTACAACTAAGGCCTATTACATTGTCATACTAAAAGTACTATCGTAACTAAATTTAAAAAACTACTCGATAAATGAAAATAGTTAAATACTTTTTAATTATTTTTTTAAAGATTAAAATTTATGCTAAATTTTATTTCTGATTTTATATATTTTCATTTTTGAAAAATAAAAAAACTACTTTTTAGTTAATCTTCATAATTACTTTCATAAAAATGAATGGTTTATCATGCATTTAAATCACTTTAAATCACTGTTAATTTTTTACCAACATTATCAACTTTTGTTTTAATTTGTAAAAATCATTAAATTTATATGTAATCGATTAAAAATCAATTTTTGAAATTCAACATGATTATTTTGATTTTTGATCATAAGGTTTTACTAGATAACAATGTACCTTTAATTTAGGAATTAAAGAAGTATATGAAACTAATAAAATTTGAATAAGCGATATATATCAAAAAGTAGGAAGTTAGTTGAAAAAACAAGGCTTTTTAAATACTCTTTAGATACGCTTTGATTCATCAGTTTCCTGATCAATTAAATATTGATAATCCCTACTAAATTCTATTGTTTGTAGGTATTTTTTAACAAATTCAATCATGTTAGCATTTACTCTAAACTGAACGTAACCAATTTTATTCTTTTTAAGATGAGTAAAATCTTGGTAAATTTGTTTGATTAATAGTTCTAACTTATGTTGATTTCAAGAAGCATTAATATAGACTACAACAATATTTTTCATTAATTTGTAAAGTTTTTCTACTGGTGGGGGTGGCGGTGGTAAGTCAGTAGATAAATGGTACGAATCAATCCGGGCGTTAATTGCAACATTACCATCATCAACTTTTTGGTCCAGTTTATCAACCTTTTGATTGGTTTTATCAATTTCTTTTTTTAACTCAGTTTTAGTGTTGTCAATTTTCTTGTCTAGTTTATCAACTTTTTGGTTTGTTTTTTCAATTTCTTTTTTTAACTCAACTTTATTGTTATCAATTTCCTTTTTTAACTCGATTTTAGTGTTTTCAATTTTTTGATTGGTCTTATTAATTTCTTTTTTTAACTCGGTCCTGATGATCTGAACGTTTTGAGTTGTTTTCTTGGCATTTTCGGTAAGTTCTTTTAGTTGCTCAAGAACCAATTTGTGAAATTCAGATTCATTATCTTTTTTAGCCATACTAATTACCTTTTTTTGATACTTGTAATAATAAGTTTTAATAGTAAACTGTCTTGCTTTAAATGGTTGAAAACAAGCGTAATCTATTATAAGTTATTTTGCTTTTTTGAATTACCATTTTTTTAAATTAATTTTAAATTTAGTATTAAAACTGATAACGATGCATTACTACTAGTTATCCAATCTAAATCTTATGGAAATCGTTAGCAAGTATGTAGTTTACCATATCAATTTAGATCAATAAAAAAAGATTTTTTAAACTTTTAAGCAGTCACAATCCTTTAATAAGGATGATGAGACATCAAAGAATTTAGCATAAATGTATTATCGTAAATAATTGCATAAGTTATTTGAAGATAAGATATCAAATTAGTAAAACGATTGGAACTTTACATACTTAATTAGTAAGAAATAAAAAACTAACAGTTGCTAGATATGGATAAAAATACAGAATGATGAATTTATGAATCTTTAAAATAAATAAAATTAAACTTCTAATTTACAATGGAAAAAAATTCTGATTCTTTGATTTTATAATTATGTAAGGTCAATACGCATCTTGCAGTTTTGATATTTAGAATGTTTTTATAATTTTCAAATTCATAGTTGTAAAAGAGATTACAAAAGTAATCTATTCACAGTTAGATTTTATTAGATATCAAATTATTAAAATTTTTAGCCATAATAAAATTTGGAGTAATCAGTGTCTCGATTTGTTGTTTGGTTTTGTCGTTTCAATCTAATCACTAATGATAAATCAATAACAATCAATCCATTTTTATTTGACCCTTACTAGTTCCAGGTTACTGTGGTTATTATAATCGAGTTTGAATTGGTATTTGTCTTCTATATTTTTAATATTTCGCTTTCTTAAAAATGATTTTGAAAATTATATCTTTGAGTAAATTAGTTTTATTAAGTTTATTTTGCAAGCTAAATTAATTTAAAAAAGCTAAATATTTATAATTTGCATCATATTGCCAATAGAAAATTTAAAGAATCTTTTATATGATTGTTAGTTTGTTGAATTCTGCAATTTTTAATTTTGTTATTTTTTTAACTTCTATTTAAAAGACAGAATATTTTTTTGTAACCCTAAAATCTTGACTGTATAAAGGATTTAATTTGTCGATTTTTCTATCAAAAAGCACGATTTTTTAAACAAACCACTTGACAAAAAAAAAAAAAAAAAAAAACAAAATATTACCATCATTTAAAACAAAACATGAATTTTTTTTTAAACCTGATTTGTTTACGAAGAATCATGTTGTGTTATAAGAGGTATCTAAATGAAAAAATTTAAAAAGAAGTTTTTATTAACCGGATTGGCATTAGCGGTTCCGTTAGTAGGAGCCATTGCATCAGCGTGCTCTGAGGTTAGTCAAGATCAACAACCCCAACAACCAGGTAAACAAGATCAACAACCCCAACAACCAGGTAAACAAGATCAACAACCCCAACAACCAGGTAAACAAGATCAACAACCCCAACAACCAGGTAAACAAGATCAACAACCCCAACAACCAGGTAAACAAGATCAACAACCCCAACAACCAGGTAAACAAGATCAACAACCCCAACAACCAGGTAAACAAACGAACAGTTCCAGTTCGAATATTGGTTCACTTGAAAATTTACCAATGTTCATTAAACTTGCAAAATAACCGGTTAAATTATTTTAAAAAACAAAACCTGATGCAAACTCGGGTTTTGTTTTTTTTAAATTTTAAACACCTCTAATTTATCTTTTTATCGCAAGAATCAAATCATCAAAATTCAAAAATCAATCATATTTTTGGTTTTTAATATGAGTTTTTGCATAAAATAAGTTTTTAGGTGTCCAAAAAAATAAATTTAATCATTTTTACTTATTGCCTTAATTTACTTCGTTCTTAAAAGTAAACAAAGATTAATCACAATTCAAATGCTTATATTGTTACTTTTCGTATGATTATTTCACTATCTAAAACTAAGCTGAAGAAATACGAATATTTTTCGTTTTCATGAAAGACTCAAAATCAGATTTCAAGAACTACCGTGTCAAATTATATTTGCTAAACTTTTTGATCTTTACCATTCATTTTTTCATTTTTTTATTAATAAAAGACATGAATCTTCAATCAAGACACTTGACAAAAAAAATGAAAATTTATCTGATTGATTATGTACTAAAATATATTTTTGAAACTTTTTGTGTTTGTGAACGTTTATGATGCAGATTAATCTATACGAAAAAATCAAATTAAGAGAATTTAACTAACTTGACCATTAGTAGTTTTATTTCTTGGCGTGATAGCGTTAGCGTTTTCTAAAGTCACAAAATAAAAAGATTTTGCAGAAGGTCCTGATTAACAAGATTAAAGAATTATTTGGTGAATTTAAAACTGATGATCTAGTCACTACAGTTGTTAATAATTCTGAAAAAAACAAGCAAAATTACTACCTGGGTATTAGCAAGTGTGATACAGTTAATAGTTATATAGTAAAACGATGACAAACAAACTTTGATAAATCCTTTGCTGAACCATCCATTATTTCAACGTGGTACTTCAGAAATTCGTGATAGGACAGTTATGTTTCAAGTTACTTTGAAAAATACTGTAAATTCTTTATTCCACCTACTGATTTCGAAGTTGCAACCAAGACCTCTTGCATTCTCATACTAAAAATATTAACGTAATTAGATTTAAAAAACAACTCGATAAATGAAAATAGTTAAATACTTTTTAATTACTTTTAAAGTTCAAAATCTATAAAACCTTTATTTCTAATTTTATATATTTTCATTTTTTAAAAATAAAAAAACTACTTTTTAGTTAATATTCATAATTAATTTAATAAAAATGAATGATTTATCATGCATTTAAACCGCTTTAAAGCACTGTTAATTTTTTATCAACATTACCAACTTTTATTTTATTTTTTAAAAATCATTAAATTTATATTTAATGGATTAAAAATCAATTTTTGAAATTTCACATGATTATTTTGGGTCTTGACCATCAGATTTTTATTAGATAATAATATACCTTTAATTTAAAACTTAAAGAAGGATATTGAAACTAATAAAATTTAAATAAGCAATAGATATCAAAAAACAATAATTTTGTTTGAAAAATAAGATTTTTAAATACTGTTTAGATACGCTTTGATTCATCAGTTTCCAAATCTATCAAACATTGATAATCTTTACTAAATTCTATTGTCTCTAAGTATTTTTCAACAAATTCAATCATATTAGCTTCTACTCTAAACTGAATGTAACCAACTTTCTTCTTTTTAAGATGACCAAAATCTTGGTAAATTTGCTTAATTAATACTTCTAACTTATGTTGATTTCAAGAAGTATCAATATGAACTACAACAATATTTTTCATTAATTTGTAAAGTTTTTGTACTGGCGGCGGTGGCGGTGGCAGGTCAATAGTCAAATGGTACGAATCAATCCGGTCGTGAAGTGCAGCATTACCATCATCAACTTTTTGGTCTAACTTATCAACCTTTTGGTTGGTTTTATCAATTTCTTTTTTTAGTTCAATTTTAGTTCTGTCAATTTTTTGGTTTGTTTTTTCAATTTCCTTTTTTAGCTCTGTTTTATTGTTATCAATCTTCTTGTCTAGTTTATCAACTTTTTGATTGGTTTTATCAATTTCTTTTTTTAATTCAATTTTATTGTTGTCGATTTCTTTTTTTAACTCGATTTTAGTGTTGTCAATTTTTTGATTGGTTTTATCAATTTCTTTTTTTAAATCGGTTTTGATGCTCTGAACGTTTTGAGTTGTTTGCTTAGCATTCTCGGTAAGTTCTTTTAGTTGTTTAAGAACCAATTTTTGAAATTCAGAGTCATTATCTTTTTTAGCCATCCTAATTACCTCTTTTTGATACTTGTAATAAAAGTTTTAGCATTAAGTTTTTTTGCTTTAAAATTGTTGAAAACAATGGTAATCTATTATAAATTATTTTGCTTTTTTTGAATTTGCAATTTTGCAAAATAATTCTAAATTTGACATTAAAACTGATAACAATGCATTACTACTACTTGTCCAATCTAAATCATTATGGAAATCACTAGCAAATATGTAGTTTTTACTATATCAATAATTAGATCAATAAATCAAGACTCTTTTAAACTTTTTAACCTGTTACACTTCTTTAATCAGGATGATGAAACTTCAAAGAATTTAGTTTAACTATATTATCGTAAATAATTGCATAAATTGTTTGAAGATAAGATACCAAATTAGCAAAACGATTGGCACTTTGGACACTCAATTGGTAAGAAATAAAAGAAACTAACAGTTGCTAAATATGAGTTAAAAGACAGAATGATAGATTGGTAAAATCAATAAAATTATTAAGATTTCAATTTTACAATGCAAAAAAAATCAGATTTTTTAATTTTTATAATTATGTAAGGTTAATACGTATCTTGTAGTTTTGATGTTTAAAATGTTTTATAATTTTCAAATGAATCGTTGTAAAACAGATTACAAAAATAATCTATTCACAGTTAGATTTTATTAGATATCAAATTATTGAAATTTTTACCAATAATAAAATTTGGAGTAATCATCCTCTCGAGTTGTTGTTTGATTTTATCGTTGCAATTTAATGACTAATGATAAATCGCTTATATAATCTAATTTATTTCATTTATGACCTTAATGTAATCGAGACTAGTGTGGTTATTATGATCGAGTTTAACTTAGTGGTTGTCTTCAATATTTTTAATTTGCATCATATTGCCAAAGGAAAATTTAAAAAATCTTTTATATAATTATTAGTTTGTTGAATTCTGCAATTTTTAATTTTTATTATTTTTTTAACTTGTATTTAAAAGTACAATAATTTCTTGAAATCCTTAAATTTTGGACTATAAAGGATTTAATTTGTAGATTTTTCTATCAAAAAGCACGATTTTCTAAACAAACCACTTGACAAAAAAAAAAAAAAACAAAATATTTTCATCATTTAAAAACAAAGCATGAAATTTTTCTAAACCTTATGTTTATTTACGAAGAACCATGTTATGTTATAAGAGGTATCTAAATGAAAAAGTTTAAAAAGAAGTTTTTATTAACCGGATTGGCATTAGCGGTTCCGTTGGTAGGAGCAATTGCATCAGCGTGCTCTGAGGTTAGTCAAGATGGTCCAACTCCTCCTACTGGCGGAAACAATGGCGGAACCACAGGAAGTGGCTCTGGTGGAACCACAAGCTTGAGAAGAAACAGCGAAAACATACTTGAAAATTTACCAATGTTCTTCTTGGATCTTGAAAAATAAACAGTTACATTACTTTAATTAAAAAAAGCAAAACTCTAAGACAAAAAGGGTTTTGCTTTTTAAATTTAAAATACCTAAAATTTATCTTTATTACCGCAACCATATATCAAATAATTAAAACCTTGAAATCAATGAAATTTTTTGGTTTTAAATATCAATTCTGTATAAAACAACTTTAATTATAAATAAAGACCTATTTATATTGTTTTTCTTTTGTTAATTTTATAAAAGTAAATAATTTCGTTAAAACCAAAGTTCAAGATATTTATTGAAACCAGATATTGTACATGTGATTATGCCGCAGTTTAAAATTAATTTTACAAAGTCTAAGTATTTTTAGTTTATATCATCCAATCATGAGCATATTTCATGCGTGTAGAAAATAATCATTTGTTAAATTTTGCCATTTTTAGTACCCTATTTAATTTTTATTTTTTTATTCCAATGAATGAATCAGATTATAGGATTGATCTAAATGAGTAAATAAAATAATAAAATTTAACTAACTGAATTGACGTTAGTAATTTCATTAGTCGGTATGATTCGGTTATCATGTTCTGAAGTTACAAAAGAAGATACTCTACAACGGTCGAGAAAAAAAAGATTATTTTGCGAATAAAAAAGCAGAATGTTTAGCCACTGCACTTGCTAATAATTTTAAAAAGAACAAGGAAAATCACTAATGGGTATTAGCAACTGTGATAGACTACTGTGCAGATTAAAGACGAGCAGAAGTTAACTTCCATAAATTCTTTCCAAAACCTTAGGATTTCAACATGGCATTTCAGACACAGGTGATAGGAAACCATTATGTTTAAAATTACTTTGAAAAATACAACAAATTCTTTGATCTATCTACTGATTTTGAAATTATAACTAAGAGTTCTTACATTATGACACTAAAAATATTAGCGTAACTAGATTTAAAAAAACTACTTTTTAGTTAATCTTCATAATTACTTTAATAAAAATGAATGATTTATCATGCATTTAAACCACTTTAAATCACTGTTAATTTTTTATCAACATTATCAACTGTTGTTTTATTTTGTAAAATCATTAAATTTATCTTTAATCGACTAAAAATCAATTTTTAAAATCTCACATGATTTTTGACCATCAGATTTTTATTAGATAATAATGTACCTTATAATTTAAAAATTAAAAAGTATATTGAAACTAATAAAATTTGAATAGCAATAGATATCAAAAACAGTAATTTTGTTTGAAAAACAAGATTTTTAAATACTGTTTAGATACGCTTTGATTCATCAGTTTCATGATCAATCAAATATTGGTAATCCTTACTAAATTTAATTGTTTCTAAGTATTTTTCAACAAATTTAATCATATTAGCTTCTACTCGAAACTGAATGTAACCAACTTTTTTCTTTTTAAGATGACTAAAATCCTGGTAAATTTGTTTGATTAATAGTTCTAACTTATGTTGATTTCAAGAAGTATCAATATGGACTAGAACAATATTTTTCATTAATTTATAAAGTTTCTGTACTGGCGGCGGCGGCATGTCAGTAGGTAAATGGTACGAATCAATCCGGGCGTTAATTGCTGCATTACCATGATCAACTTTTTGGTTCAGTTTATCAACCTTTTCGTTGGTTTTATCAATTTCCTTTTTTAACTCAATTTTAGTGTTATCAATCTTCTTGTCTAGTTTATCAACCTTTTCGTTGGTTTTATCAATTTCCTTTTTTAACTCAACTTTATTGTTATCAATTTCCTTTTTTAATTCTATCTTAGTGTTGTCGATTTTTTGATTGGTTTTATTAATTTCTTTTTTTAATTCGGTTTTGATGTTCTGAACGCTTTGAGTTGTTTTCTTAGAATTTTCGGCAAGTTCTTTTAGTTGTTCAAGAACCAATTTTTGAAATTCAGAGTCATTATCTTTTTTAGCCATACTAATTACCTCTTTTGATCCATCTAATAAAAAAGTTTTAATATTAAGTTTTCTTGTTTTAAATGGTCGAAAACAAGGGAATCTATTATAAATTATTTTGCTTTTTTAAATTTCTAATTTTTTAAATTAATTTTAAATTTAGCATTAAAACTGATAACGATGCATTACTACTACTTGTCCAATTTAAATCATTGTGGAAATCGTTAGTAAATATGTAGTTTTACTATATCAATTTAGATCAATAAAAAAAGATTTTTTAAACTTTTTAAGCAGTTAGAATTCTTTAATCAGGATGATGAAACTTCAAAGAATTTAACGTATATATCATAGTAAATAATTGCATAAGTTATTTGAAATCAAAATATCAAATTAGCAAAACGATTGGCACTTTACATACTTAATTAGTAAGAAATAAAAGAAACTAACAGTTGCTAAATATGGATAAAAAGGCAGAATGATGAATCTTTAAAATAAATAAAATTAAACTTCTAATTTAAAATGGAAAAAATTCTGATTCTTTGATCTTTTTAATAACCGTGAAAGTTATTATACATATTGTAGTTTTGGAATTTAAGATTTTTACATTTTTGTAGTTTATAGCTTATTACAAAAAAAATGAATAATTTTTATTATTAACTAAATTTATATTACAAATTTTTAGAGTTATTACTATTAAACTTAGTTTTATTTTGATGTTTTAAATTTCATTAATCAATTTCATTTTGATTTCCAAATTCACAGTAGCAAAACAGATTGTAAAAGCAACCTTTCTATAATTATATCCATAATAATTAGATTTTATCACATATCAAATTATTGAATTTTTAGTCATAATAAAATTTGGAGTAATCAGTGTCTTGATTTGTTGTTTGGTTTTATGGTTTCAATCTAATGACTAATGATAAATTAATAACAATCAATCCATTTTTATTTGACCCTTACTATGTCCCAGATTACTGTGGTTATTATAATCAAGTTTAAATTGGTGTTTGCTTTGAACATTTTTAATATTTCGCTTTCTTAAAAACGATTTTGAAAATTCAATCTTTTAGTAAATTAATTTTACTAAGTTTATTTTGCAAGCTAAATTAATTTAAAAAAGCCTAAATATTTATAATTTGCATCATATTGCCACAATAAAATTTCAAGAATTTTTCATAAGATTATTAGTTTGTTGAATTCTGCAATTTATAATTTTTGTTATTTTTTTTTAACTTCTATTTAAAAGACAGAATATTTTCTTGTAACCCTAAAATATTGACTGTACAAAGGATTTAATTTGTTGATTTTTCTATAAAAAAACACGATTTTTTAAACAAACCACTTGACAAAAAAAAAAAAAAAACAAAATCTTACCATCATTTAAAAACAAAACATGAAATCTTTCTAAATCTTATTTGTTTACGAAAAATCATGTTGTGTTATAAAGAGGTATCTAAATGAAAAAGTTTAAAAAGAAGTTTTTATTAACCGGATTGGCATTAGCGGTTCCATTGTTAGGAGCTATTGCATCAGCGTGTTCTGAAGTTAGTCAAGATAGTCCAACTCCTCCTACTGGCGGAAATAATGGTGGACAAGGTGGGCAAAACCAAGCAGGTGGATCTGGTAGTCAATCAGGAAATGCCGCAGGTGGATCTGGTAGTCAATCAGGAAATGCCGCAGGTGAATCTGGTAGTCAATCAGGAAATGCCGCAGGTGAATCTGGTAGTCAATCAGGAAATGCCGCAGGTGGATCTGGTAGTCAATCAGGAAATGCCGCAGGTGGATCTGGTAGTCAATCAGGAAATGCCGCAGGTGGATCTGGTAGTCAATCAGGAAATGCCGCAGGTGGATCTGGTAGTCAATCAGGAAATGCCGCAGGTGGATCTGGTAGTCAATCAGGAAATGCCGCAGGTGGATCTGGTAGTCAATCAGGAAATGCCGCAGGTGGATCTGGTAGTCAATCAGGAAATGCCGCAGGTGGATCTGGTAGTCAATCAGGAAATGCCGCAGGTGGATCTGGTAGTCAATCAGGAAATGCCGCAGGTGGATCTGGTAGTCAATCAGGAAATGCCGCAGGTGGATCTGGTAGTCAATCAGGAAATGCCGCAGGTGGATCTGGTAGTCAATCAGGAAATGCCGCAGGTGGATCTGGTAGTCAATCAGGAAATGCCGCAGGTGGATCTGGTAGTCAATCAGGAAATGCCGCAGGTGGATCTGGTAGTCAATCAGGAAATGCCGCAGGTGGATCTGGTAGTCAATCAGGAAATGCCGCAGGTGGAAGCGATATGAAAAAAAATAACATTCAAAACATACTTGAACATTTGCCTGATTTCTTATAATTAGTAAGAAACAGAGTTACATTACTTTAATTAAAAAAAGCAAAACTCTATGACAAAAAGGGTTTTGCTTTTTAAATTTAGAATACCTCAATTTTATCTTTTTTATTATAGCAACACTATATATCAACAATTAAAACCTCAAATCAATCACATTTTTGGTTTTAAATATCAATTTCTGTACAAAATAACTTTACTTATGAACAAAAGACCTATTCATGTTGTTCTTCTTTTGTAAATTTTTATAAAAGTAAATTTCGTTAAACCATAGTTCAAAAGATTTATTTAAACCAGATATTATACATATGATTATGCCGCAGCCTAAAATTAACTTTACAAAGTCTAAGTATTTTTAGTTTATATCATCCAATGGTGAGCATATTTCATGCGTATAGCAAATAATCATTTGTTGAATTTTGCTATTTTTAGAACCCTATTTTAATTTTTTATTTTTTTATTCTGATGAATGAATCAGATTATAGGATTGATCCAAATGAGTAAATAAAATAATATAATTTAACTAACTGAATTGGCGTTAGTAGTTTCATTAGTCGGTATGATTCGGTTATCGTGTTCTGAAGTTATAAAAGAAGATACTCTACAACTGCTGAGAAGAAAAAAGAAAGATTATTTTGCGAATGGAAGCCGAAGGTGTAGCCACTACACTTGCTAATAGTTTTAAAAAGAACAAGGAAAATCAATAATGGATATTAGCAACTGTGATAGACTACTGTACAGATTAAAGACGATCAGAAGTTAACTTCCATAAATTCTTTCCAAAACCTCTAGGATTTCAACATGGCATTTCAGAAACTGGTGATGGGTAAGCCATTATGTTTAAAATTACTTTGAAAAATACAGCAAATTCCTTGATCAATCTACTGATTTCGAAATTATAACTAAGGCCTACTACATTGTGATACTAAAAATATTAGTTTAATTAGATTTCAAAAACTACTTGATAAATGAAAATAGTTAAACACTTTTTAATTACTTTAAAAATTCAAAATCTATAAAACCTTTATTTCTAATTTTATATATTTTCATTTTTGAAAAATAAAAAAACTACTTTTTAGTTAATCTTCATAATTACTTTAATAAAAATGAATGATTTATCATGCATTTAAACCACTTTAAATCACTGTTAATTTTTTATCAACATTATCAACTTTTGTTTTATTTTGTAAAAATCATTAAATTTATATTTAATCGATTAAAAATCAATTTTTGAAATTTCACATGATTATTTTGGGTCTTGATCATAAGGTTTTACTAGATAACAATGTACCTTTAATTTAGAAATTAAAGAAGGATATTGAAGCTAATAAAATTTGAATAGCAATAGATATCAAAAACAGTAATTTTGTTTGAAAACAAGATTTTTAAATACTGTTTAGATACACTTTGATTCATCAGTTTCCTGATCAATCAAATATTGATAATCCCTACTAAATTCTATTGTTTCTAAGTATTTTTCAACAAAATTGATCATATTAGCTTCTACTCTAAACTGAATGTAACCAACTTTTTTCTTTTTAAGATGACTAAAATCCTGGTAAATTTGTTTGATTAATAGTTCTAACTTATGCTGATTTCAAGAAGTATCAATATGGACTACAATAATATTTTTCATTAATTTGTAAAGTTTTTGTACTGGTGGGGGTGGCGGTGGCAGGTCAGTAGGTAAATGGTACGAATCAATCCGGGCGTTAATTGCAGCATAACCATGATCAACTTTTTGGTCTAACTTATCGACCATTTGGTTGGTTTTATCAATTTCTTTTTTTAATTCAATTTTATTGTCATCAATTTCCTTTTTTAACTCGATTTTAGTGTTGTCAATTTTTTGGTTTGTTTTTTCAATTTCCTTTTTTAACTCAATTTTAGTATTGTCAATTTTCTTGTCTAGTTTATCAACCTTTTGGTTTGTTTTATCAATTTCCTTTTTTAACTCGGTTTTGATGCTCTGAACGCTCTGATTCGTATTCTTAGCATTTTCAGTAAGTTCTTTTAGCTGTTCAAGAACTAATTTTTGAAATTCAGTGTCATTATCTTTTTTAGCCATACTAATTACCTCTTTTTGATACTTGTAATAATAAGTTTTAACATTAAACTGTCTTGTTTCTAATCGCTGAAAACAAGGGTAATTTATTATAAATTATTTTACTTTTTCGAATTTGCAATTTTGCAAAATAATTCGAAATTTAGCATTAAAACTGATAGCGATGCATTACTACTACTTGTCCAAATTTAAATCATTATGGAAATCGTTAGCGAGTATGTAGTTTTTATTACATCAATATTGGATGAATAAATAAAGATTTTTTTTAAATTTTTTAAGTGATCACAATTCTCTAATAAAGGATGATGAGACTTCAAATAGTTTAGCGTATATATCATAGTAAATAATTACATAAATTATTTGAAGACAAGATATCAAATTAGCAAAGCGATTTACTCCTTCTATATTTCAATTATTAAAAAATTAAAAACTAACAGTTGCTAAATATGGGTTAAAAAGCAGAATGATGGATCTGTAAAATAAATAAAAATTATTAAACTCTTAAATTTTACAATGAAAGAAATTCTGATGATTTAATCTTTTTAATAACCATAAAAGCTAATATACATCTTGCAGTTTTGGAATTTAAGATTTTTACATTTTTGTAGTTTATAGCTTATTACAAAAAAAATGAATAATTTTTATTATTAACTAAATTTATATTACAAATTTTTAGAGTTATTACTATTAAACTTAGTTTTATTTTGATGTTTTAAATTTCATTAATCAATTTCATTTTGATTTCCAAATTCACAGTAGCAAAACAGATTGTAAAAGCAACCTTTCTATAATTATATCCATAATAATTAGATTTTATCACATATCAAATTATTGAATTTTTAGTCATAATAAAATTTGGAGTAATCATCGTCTCGATTTATTGTTTGACTTTATCGTTTCAATCTAATGACTAATGATAAATTAATAACAATCAATCCATTTTTATTTGAACCTTACTATGTCCCAGATTACTGTGGTTATTATAATCGAGTTTAAATTAGTGTTTGCTTTGAACATTTTTAATATTTCGCTTTCTTAAAAACGATTTTGAAAATTCAATCTTTTAGTAAATTAATTTTACTAAGTTTATTTTGCAAGCTAAATTAATTTAAAAAAACATAAATATTTTTAATTTGCATCATATTGCCACAAGAAAATTTCAAGAATTTTTCATAAGATTATTAGTTTGTTGAATTCTGCAATTTATAATTTTTGTTATTTTTTTTTAACTTCTATTTAAAAGACAGAATATTTTTTTTGTAACCCTAAAATCTTGACTGTATAAAGGATTTAATTTGTCGATTTTTCTATCAAAAAGCACGATTTTTTAAACAAACCACTTGACAAAAAAAAAAAAAAAAAAACAAAATATTTCCATCATTTAAAAACAAAACATGAAATCTTTCTAAATCTTATTTGTTTACGAAAAATCATGTTGTGTTATAAAGAGGTATCTAAATGAAAAAGTTTAAAAAGAAGTTTTTATTAACCGGATTGGCATTAGCGGTTCCGTTGGTAGGAGCTATTGTATCAGCGTGCTCTGAAGTTAGTCAAGATGGTCCAATAACACCACCAGCAGGCGGCGATCAATCTAAACAAAACCCACCAGCAGGCGGCGATCAATCTAAACAAAACCCACCAGCAGGTGGCGATCAATCTAAACAAAACCCACCAGCAGGCGGCGATCAATCTAAACAAAACCCACCAGCAGGCGGCGATCAATCTAAACAAAACCCACCAGCAGGCGGCGATCAATCTAAACAAAACCCACCAGCAGGCGGCGATCAATCTAAACAAAACCCACCAGCAGGTGGCGATCAATCTAAACAAAACCCACCAGCAGGCGGCGATCAATCTAAACAAAACCCACCAGCAGGCGGCGATCAATCTAAACAAAACCCACCAGCAGGCGGCGATCAATCTAAACAAAACCCACCAGCAGGTGGCGATCAATCTAAACAAAACCCACCAGCAGGCGGCGATCAATCTAAACAAAACCCACCAGCAGGCGGCGATCAATCTAAACAAAACCCACCAGCAGGCGGCGATCAATCTAAACAAAACCCACCAGCAGGCGGCGATCAATCTAAACAAAACCCACCAGCAGGCGGCGATCAATCTAAACAAAACCCACCAGCAGGTGGCGATCAATCTAAACAAAACCCACCAGCAGGCGGCGATCAATCTAAACAAAACCCACCAGCAGGCGGCGATCAATCTAAACAAAACCCACCAGCAGGCGGCGATCAATCTAAACAAAACCCACCAGCAGGTGGCGATCAATCTAAACAAAACCCACCAGCAGGCGGCGATCAATCTAAACAAAACCCACCAGCAGGCGGCGATCAATCTAAACAAAACCCACCAGCAGGCGGCGATCAATCTAAACAAAACCCACCAGCAGGCGGCGATCAATCTAAACAAAACCCACCAGCAGGCGGCGATCAATCTAAACAAAACCCACCAGCAGGCGGCGATCAATCTAAACAAAACCCACCAGCAGGCGGCGATCAATCTAAACAAAACCCACCAGCAGGCGGCGATCAATCTAAACAAAACCCACCAGCAGGTGGCGATCAATCTAAACAAAACCCACCAGCAGGCGGCGATCAATCTAAAAGAAATAATAATATTGGTTCACTTGAAAATTTACCAATGTTCATTAAACTTACAAAATAAACGGTTAAATTATTTGAAAAAACAAAACCTGATGCAAAATTCGGGTTTTGTTTTTTTTTAAATTTAAAACACCTCAAATTTGTCTTTTTATAGCAAGAGATCAAATAATCAAAAATTTAAAAATCAATTATATTTTTTGTTTTTTAATATGAGTTTTTGCATAAAATAAGTTTTTAGGTGCCCAAAAAATTAAATTTAATCATTTTTACTTATTCTCTTAATTTACTTTGTTCTTAAAAGTAAACAAAGATTAATCACAATTCAAATGTTTATATTGTTACTTTTCGTATGATTATTTCACGATCTAAAACTAAGCTTAAGAAATACGAATATTTTTCGTTTTCATGAAAGACTCAAAATCAGATTTCAAGAACTACCGTGTCAAATTATAATTTGCTAAACTTTTTGATCTTTACCATTCATTTTTTCATTTTTTTAATAATAAAAACCTGAATCCTCAATCAAGGCACTTGACAAAAAAATAAAAATTTATCCGATTGATCATGTACTAAAATATATTTTTGAAACTTTTTATGATTGTGAAGGATTATGATTCAGATTAATCTATATGAAAATCTAATAAAAGAATTTAATTAACTTAATCATTAGTAGTTCTATTTGTTGGTATGATGACGTTAGTGTTTTCTGAAGTCACAAAATAAGAAGAATTTTTAGAAGGACAGATTGATTAACAAGGTCAAAAAATTATTCAGTGAATTTAAAACTGATGATCTAGTTATCACATTTGCTAATAATTTTCAAAAAGGAAGCGATGTTTTCAATAGCATCAGTGACCGCAATAGTGCTAATATTGAAATATAAAGGAAGGACAAACAACTTCCCTAAATCTTTTTAAGAACCTCCAGAATTTCAATATGGCATTTCAGAAACTGGCGAAGGGACGTTATAATTTAAAGCACTTTAAAAAATATAATAAATTCTTTAATCCACCTACTGATTTAGAAGTTGCAACCAAGGCATACTACATTCTCGTACTAAAAATATTAGCGTAATTAGGTTTAAAAAACAACTCGATAAATGAAAATAGTTAAATACTTTTTAATTACTTTTAAAGTTCAAAATCTATAAAACCTTTATTTCTAATTTTATATATTTTCATTTTTCAAAAATAAAAAAACTACTTTTTAGTTAATCTTCATAATTACTTTAATAAAAATGAATGATTTATCATGCATTTAAACCACTTTAAATCACTGTTAATTTTTTATCAACATTATCAACTTTTGTTTTATTTTGTAAAAATCATTAAATTTATATTTAATCGATTAAAAATCAATTTTTGAAATTTCACATGATTATTTTAGGTCTTGATCATAAGGTTTTACTAGATAACAATGTACCTTTAATTTAGAAATTAAAGAATTATATTGAAACTAATAAAATTTGAATAAGCAAATAGATATCCAAACACAGTAATTTTGTTTGAAAAACAAGGCATTTTAAATACTGTTTAGATACGCTTTGATTCATCAGTTTCATGATCAATCAAATATTGGTAATCATTACTAAATTCTATTGTTTCTAGGTATTTTTCAACAAATTCAATCATATTAGCATCTACTCTAAACTGAATGTAACCAACTTTTTTCTTTTTAAGATGACTAAAATCTTGGTAAATTTGTTTGATTAATAGTTCTAACTTATTTTGATTTCAAGAAGTATCAATATGAACTACAACAATATTTTTCATTAATTTGTAAAGTTTTTGTACTGGTGGGGGCGGCGGTGGCAGGTCAGTAGATAAATGGTACGAATCAATCCGGGCGTGAATTGCAGCATTACCATGATCAATTTTTTGGTCTAACTTATCAACCTTTTGGTTGGTTTTACCAATTTCTTTTTTTAATTCAATTTTATTGTTATCAATTTCCTTTTTTAACTCAACTTTATTGTTATCAATTTCTTTTTTTAATTCAATTTTAGCATTGTCAATTTTTTGGTTTGTTTTTTCAATTTCCTTTTTTAACTCTGTTTTATTGTTATCAATTTTTTTGTCTAATTTATCAACCTTTTGGTTGGTTTTATCAATTTCCTTTTTTAATTCGATTTTGATGCTTTGAACGTTTTGAGTTGTTTTCTTAGAATTCTCGGCAAGTTCTTTTAGTTGCTCAAGAACCAATTTTTGAAATTCAGATTCATTATCTTTTTTAGCCATACTAATTACCTCTTTTTGATACTTGTAATAAAAAGTTAACATTAAACTGTCTTGCTTTTAATCGCTGAAAACAAGGGTGCTCTATTATAAATTATTTTGCTTTTTTGAATTTACATTTTTTTAAAATAATTTTAAATTTAGCATTAAAACTGATAACGATACATCACTACTACTTGTCCAATATAAATCATTATGGAAATTGCTAGCAAATATGTAGTTTTTACTATATTAATAATTAGATCAATAAATCAAGATTCTTTTAAACTTTTTAAGCAGTTACAATTCTTCAATCAGGATGATGGAGACTTCAAATAATTTAACGTATATATCATAGTAAACAATTACACAAATTATTTGAAGACAAGATATCAAATTAGTAAAAGGATTAGTACTTTGCATACTCAATGAGTAAAAAATAAAAAAAGCTAACAGTTGCTAAATATGGATAAAAAGGCAGAATGATGAATCTTTAAAATAAATAAAAATTATAAAACTTTTAAAGTTTAGAATGAAAGAAATTATGATTGTTTGATCTTTTTAATAACCATGAAAGTTAATATACATTTTGTAGTTTTGGAATTTAATATTTTTACATTTTTGTAGTTTATAGCTTATTCAAAAAATGAATAAATTTTATTATTAACTAACTAAAATTTATAGTGATAATTTTTAGAGTTATTACTATTAAACTTAGTTTTGTTTTGATGTTTTAAATTTCATTAATCAATTTAAATTAGTTACAAATTCACAACTGTGGAGCAGATTGCAAAAGTAATCTATTCACAGTTAGATTTTTTATTGAATATCAAATTATTAAAATTTTTACTAATAATAAAATTTGTAGTAATCATCGTCTCGGTTTGTTATTTGGTTTTATCGTTACAATTTAATAACTAATGATAAATCACTTATATAATCTAATTCATTTCATTTATCATTTATAACCTTAAATATAATCGAGACTAGTGTAGTTATTATGACCGAGTTTAACTTAGTGGTTGTCTTCAACATTTTTAATATTTCACTTTTTTAAAAATCATTTGAAAATTTGATCTTTGAGTAAATTAGTTTTATTACGTTTATTTTTCAAGCTAATTAATTTAAAAAACATAAGTATTTTTAATTTGCATTATATTGCCAAAAGAAAATTTAAAGAATTTTTCATATGATTATTTAGTTTGTTGAATTCTGCAATTTTTAATTTTGTTATTTTTTTAACTTCTATCTAAAAGATAGAATATTTTTTTTGTAATCCTTAAATTTTGGGCTACAAAGGATTTAATTTTTAGATTTTTCTATCAAAAAGCACGATTTTTTAAATAAACCACTTGACAAAAAAAAAAAAAAAACAAAATATTCCCATCATTTAAAAATAAAACGTGAGATTTTTGCAAACTTTAATTTGGAATTTGGTTGCGAAGAATCATGCTGGAGAGAAATATAAATGCAAAAGTCTAAAAAGAAGTTTTTATTAACTGGATTGGCACTAGCGGTTCCGTTGGTAGGTGCCATTGCATCAGCATGCTCTGAAGTTAGTCAAGATAAACAACAGTCAACAACCCCACCTAAACCAGAAACAGAAGGTCAACCAAAACCAGAAACAGAAGGTCAACCTAAACCAGAAACAGACGGTCAACCAAAACCAGAAACAGACGGTCAACCTAAACCAGAAACAGACGGTCAACCTAAACCAGAAACAGACGGTCAACCTAAACCAGAAACAGAAGGTCAACCTAAACCAGAAACAGACGGTCAACCTAAACCAGAAACAGACGGTCAACCTAAACCAGAAACAGACGGTCAACCTAAACCAGAAACAGAAGGTCAACCAAAACCAGAAACAGACGGTCAACCAAAACCAGAAACAGAAGGTCAACCTAAACCAGAAACAGACGGTCAACCAAAACCAGAAACAGAAGGTCAACCTAAACCAGAAACAGACGGTCAACCAAAACCAGAAACAGACGGTCAACCAAAACCAGAAACAGACGGTCAACCTAAACCAGAAACAGACGGTCAACCAAAACCAGAAACAGACGGTCAACCAAAACCAGAAACAGACGGTCAACCTAAACCAGAAACAGACGGTCAACCAAAACCAGAAACAGACGGTCAACCAAAACCAGAAACAGAAGGTCAACCAAAACCAGAAACAGAAGGTCAACCTAAACCAGAAACAGACGGTCAACCAAAACCAGAAACAGACGGTCAACCTAAACCAGAAACAGACGGTCAACCAAAACCAGAAACAGACGGTCAACCAAAACCAGAAACAGAAGGTCAACCAAAACCAGAAACAGACGGTCAACCTAAACCAGAAACAGACGGTCAACCAAAACCAGAAACAGACGGTCAACCTAAACCAGAAACAGACGGTCAACCAAAACCAGAAACAGACGGTCAACCAAAACCAGAAACAGAAGGTCAACCAAAACCAGAAACAGACGGTCAACCAAAACCAGAAACAGACGGTCAACCAAAACCAGAAACAGACGGTCAACCTAAACCAGAAACAGACGGTCAACCTAAACCAGAAACAGACGGTCAACCTAAACCAGAAACAGACGGTCAACCTAAACCAGAAACAGAAGGTCAACCTAAACCAGAAACAGACGGTCAACATAAACCAGAAACAGACGGTCAACCTAAACCAGAAACAGACGGTCAACCTAAACCAGAAACAGACGGTCAACCTAAACCAGAAACAGACGGTCAACCAAAACCAGAAACAGAAGGTCAACTAAAACAAAATTAAATTATTTTAAAAAACAAAACCTGATGCAAAATTCGGGTTTTGTTTTTTTACATTTAAAACACCTCAAATTTATCTTTTTATAGCAAGGGATCAAATAATCAAAAATTTAAAAATAAATTATATTTTTCGTTTTTTAATATGAGTTTTTCCATAAGATAAGTTTTTGGGTACACAAAAATTAAATTTAATCATTTTTACTTATTCCCTTAGTTTACTTTGTTCTTAAAAGTAAACAAAAATTAATAATAATTCAAACGTTTATATTGTTACTTTTCGTATGATTATTTCACGATCTAAAACTAAGCTGAAGAAATACGAATATTTTTCATTTTCATGAAAGACACAAAATCAGATTTCAAGAACTACCATGTTAAAAGGATAATTTGTTAAACTTTTTAATTTTTACCATTTATTTTTTTCATTTTTTACTAATAAAAGACATAAATCTTCAATCAAGGCACTTGACAAAAAAACTGAAAATTTATCCGATTGATCATGTACTAAAGTATATTTTTGAAACTTTTTATGATTGTGAAGGATTATATGCAGATTAATCTATGTGAAAAATCTAATAAAAGAATTTAACTCACTTAACCATTAGTAGTTCTATTTGTTGGCGTGATTGCGTTAGTGTTTTCTGACGTCACAAAATAAGAAAACTTTGTAGAAGGCCAGAATTAACAAGGTCAAAAAATTACTTGATAAATTAAAACCATGATCTAATCATTACAGTCGTCAATAATTTCAAACAGGAAGTGATGTTTCCAATAGCATCAGTGACGGCAATGTTGCTAATACTGAAATATGAAGGGATGACAAACAAACCTCCATAAATTATTTTCAAAACCTCGAGGATTTCAGTATGGCAATTTAGAAACTGGTGATAGGACGATATGTTCAAATTACTTTAAAAAAATATAATAAATTTTTTGATACACCTACTGATTTCGAAGTTGTAACTAAGGCCTGCTACATTGTTGTATTAAAAATATTAACGTAATTAAATTTAAAAAATATTCTATAAATGTAAATAGTTAAATACTTTTTCATTATTTTTAAAGTTCAAAATTTATAAAAAACTTTATTTCTAATTTTATGTATTTTTTCATTTTGAAAAATAAAAAAACTACATTTTAGTAAGTATTCATAATTAATTTAATAAAAATTAATAATTTATCATACATTTAAACTACTTTAAACGTTGGTAATAATTTAGTTTTTATTTTAGTGTTGTTAATTTTATGAACATTATGAACTGTTTCAATTTGTTTTGTAAAAATAATTCAACTTATATTTAATTAATTAAAAATCGATTTTTAAAATCTCACATGATTTTTGATCATCAGATTTTTATTAGATAACAATGTACCTTTAATTTCGTAAATTAAAAAATTATATTGAAACTAATAAAATTTGAATAAGTAACATATATCAAAAAGTGGGAAGTTAGTTGAAAAAAATAAGGCTTTTTAAATACTGTTTAGATACGCTTTGATTCATCAATTTCCTGATCTATCAAATATTGATAATCCTTACTAAATTCAATTGTTTCTAAGTATTTTTCAACATACTTAATCATATTAGCATCTACTCGACACTGAATGTAACCAACTCTCTTCTTTTTAAGTTGACCAAAGTCTTGGTAAATTTGTTTGATTAATAGTTCTAACTTATGTTGATTTCAAGAAGCGTCGATATGACTTAAAACAATATTTTTCATTAATTTGTAAAGTTTTTGTACTGGTGGAGGCGGTGGTAGGTCAGTAGGTAAAATGGTATACGAATCAATCCAGGCGTTAATTGCAACATTACCATGATCAACTTTTTGGTCCAGTTTATCGACCTTTTGATTGGTTTTATTAATTTCCCTTTTTTACTCAATATTATTATTGTCAATTTTTTATTTGTTATTTTAACGTTTTCATTAAGTTTTTTAGTTAATCAATAATTAGTTTTTGAAACTTCGAATCATTATCTTTTTTAGTTATACTAATCAGCTCTTTTTGATACTTATATAGAATAGTTACAAATTTATACTTTCTTATTTTTAATGGTTGAAAACAAGGATAATTTATTGTAAATTGTTTTGCTCTTTTTGAATTTTTAATTTTGTAAAATAATTCCAAATTTAATATTAAAACTGATAAAGATAGATTATTATTACTTGCCAAATCTAGTTGATTATAAGAATCGTCAAGAAATATGTAGTTTCTATTGCATGAAATTCCTATTATTTTTGGATCTAATGATTCATATTTATAATGATTTTATTTTCATTTTTAATTTGACTATGATCAAGTTTAGTTTGATACTTACTTGACACCTTCATAATATTTATTTTCTTAAAAACGATTTTTAAAGTTTCACCTTTTAGTAAGTTTGTATGAAATAAGAAAAGATTGAAAGATTTTTTATAAGCTTATTAGTTTATTAATCTTGGTGATTCTTATTTTTTTGTTATTTTTTTTAATTTCAATCTAAAAATCCTTTTTTAGATTTTTTATTTGAATGCATAAATTTTTAATAAACACTACTTGACAAAAAAAAGAAAAACAAACAAAATATTACAATCGATTTAAAACAAAAAACGAAATTCTTTGTATTTTTTATTTGCAAAGTATTGTCCTAGGAGAAAAAACTAAATGAAAAAACTTAAAAGTACAAGGAAAATTTGATTAACCGGATTAGCGGTAGCAGTCCCGTTAGTTGGTGTAATTGCGTCAGCATGCTCTATGGTTGGAAAGCAAGAGAAAGATTCTGATAAACGAAAAGCGACTGCCATTTTAGGTCATGCCGCAAGAAATGTAAACACCAGAAACCAAACTCAACTTGCTATTCTTGTTTGACCAACAATTAATACACTTGAAAAAGTTAATGGACAATTACCATTAACCAATAGGTTTCCGACCGCCTTGACAACCGACACGACTGCTGAAGTTAGTGCCGAAATTGGTCCTGATATGAATTCAATTGTTATAAAAATTGCTTTGAAAAAAGGCAGAGAAGGAACCAGTTACTACTCTGCAACTGGCGAAATACAAAATACCAGATTTGAAAAGACTTTTACTATTTATGGATATCTAAAATTCCAAGAATTTATTAGTAAGAGTATGCAGGATGCATTAAAAGGATGATACCAAGAATTTATTAGTAAGAATATTCAGGATGCATTAAAAGGATATCAAGAATATAATAATAAGAGCATTCAGGATGCATTAAAAGGATATCAAGAATATAATAATAAGAGTATTCAGGATGCATTAAAAAGACTACTCTATCCCTATATAGATATCTATATAAATAAACAAAACTCAACTTGCTATTATTGTTTGACCAACAATTAATACGCTTGAAAAAGTTAATGAACAATTAACACGACCCGATAGGTTTCTGACCGCCTTACCTGCTGACACAACTGCTGAAGTTAGTGCCAAAATTAGTCCTGATATGAATTTAGTTGTTATAAAAATTGCTTTGAAAAAAGATAGAGAAAGAACCAGTTACTACTTGTAAAATGTTTTTTCTGTTAAGATAATGCTACGATTATGATTAATGAAAGGTTTCTAATATTGAATCAAAGTAATTCTAAATTGAATTTACATAATAAAACAAGAAATAAATTTAAAATTTTTACAAAAATAAAACTTGAAAATCCATATGAAGTTGGCAAACAAGTATCAACATGACTAACCGTTATTTATTTTTTTTGGATTGGTTTTATTGTTGCCATTATTTTATCGTCAAAAATGAAAGTCGAAATTGGTGTGATGTTTATAGTTTTTGTTATCATTGGATTGTTTATGTTATGATGACTTCTCATTATTTTTAAACAACAAGTTGGTTTTTTATCGAATTATCCCGAAAAAATTACAGGTATGATTTTTGTTCCGATTTTGTATTGATGATTTGGTCGGATTCAACAACTTAAGTAAATTCTAGTTAGTTAATTAGATAAAATTAGATAATAATCTTTTTCTGATAAAACGGTCTCTATAAATCATTTTTATTAAAGCGTAATAATTAAGTTATTTAGTTGCATGGTAGTCTGTAACATTAAACTTTTTTAGTATAAACAAGCATTTGCTTACTTGTTTTGCAAATGTGGTTTCCAATCAACTACCTTTCTTGTTTTCATGCACAAAAAATAATTTCTAAACTAACCAACAGCAAATCATGAATTAAAATTTAAGACGCAAACAAATGTGGATAAATCTGCTAAAAGGTAAAAATATTCTTAAAATTTAATTTTAAAATTAAGATAAAAGCATCAGTTTAAACTAAACAGTTGTTAAAAAAACAAATAAAGGTAGTTTTTGGTGTACGTAATGTTAAAAACAATATAGTTAAAATGAATAATTTCTAAAGTAACTGATTTAAAATCAAGCATGGATAAGTCTCTCATTAACTAGGAAGCAATTAGTAAAAAGCTAGTTGCACCAAAAAATAAATGGGTATTAATTTTGCACCTAATGTTGATTATTTTCAGAGTTTTGAGCCTTTTAAGATGTCAATTGTAATAATGAAGTATCTCCAAAAGAAAGGTTAGGGCGGAAATTTAGATCATAATCTCCGCCCAATTTGAAATCAAATGAAACTATTTATAGGAACATCTTAAGGTAACGATAAAAATAAATGTTAACATAAAGAATTAGAGATAGTGTGATTCATTTTTCTTTAAACAAAACTTATTTAAACAAAGAAAAAATCCATATTTATCTAATAATGAAATTTCAAATTAATTAAAATATGAATTTCTAGTTAAAAAGAAGCATGTATTCTTAATGATTTGCAGGTGTGGTACCCGTTCGTTTTGAATCCTGATTTTTAAGTACACTTATTTGAATTTAGATAAAAATCAACATAAAAGAAGTTGTGAAATATTTACATTCAAACTATAATTTGGTCCCCCCCATATTATTGTTCAGTTTTTTGTTTATTTAATGAACGCTAAACATCAAAATTTTAAATAGAAATTTTAAATGAAAAAATGTTATAGGAAACAGTTAGCAAAAATGTTTTGGCAACATTAATAAGTTTTGGTATTTTTTATGATAATAAGAATCATGTCAAGCGATTTAACATTTAACTAAAAAAATTAAATATTTTTAGGTCTGTGTTGTAAATTGATTTTTGTAAGTTTACTAGATTTAATATTTTTATTTATAATTTGTATATTATTGGCTTTTTAATTTTTTAGTAAAAAAGCCAGTTTAAATTTCTTGAACTTTTAGACATTAGACTTTCATGAAAATAAGAAAACTTTGAATTAATAAATATAGCGAAAAAATTGAAAAATTAGTTAGAGTTTTCAAAAAAATAAATTTTAATAATGAGTTTTCGTAAATTATTCGTTGATGTTCATCAAACTTTCTTAAGTTTTGTTGAAAAATATTTATTAATTGATCATAAGATATAAGTGTTTATTAAATATTTTTAAATTAAGACCAGAAGTAATTTAATCAATTCTATAGTTATATTTTTTTGAAACATTTTGTTCTCTTAATGTGAAAGGTTGCATATTTACAAGCACGGACAATTCAATGAAAATAAAACTTGAAAGATTTACTATATAAGATAGATGCCTTTATACGTTTATTTCACAACTAAAAACTAACTAAAAAACTATTTTGCATTTGTGTTATATAGACAAAATGCATTTCTAAAATTCATTATGTAAAAATGTTAATTTATTGAACTTTATGCTTTTGTTTTTTAACTATAATTTAAAGATTATATTATTTTTTCAATATTAAGATTAATATCAATATAGAATAATTTAATTTTTTAAATTTTTCTCTAAAAAGTACAAGTTTTCAAGCAAATCATTTTATAAAGAAACAGAAAATCATCCAAACTTTAAAAAATAAGCAATAGATTCTTTTAAATTTACTATATTTGCACAATATAGAACCAGAAGATCAATGAAATGTTGCAAAATATACAAAATTTAAAAAAGATTTTTTTAACTTCGTTTGCACGAATCATTCCGTTAGTCGGCATGATAGTATCAGTGTGCATCTGTAGAAATAATTCAAAAAAATTTTAAATGTATCGTAGCACAAATACCATCACAAAGAGAAAAATGGAACTAGCAAAGAATCCTTTGCGAACTTAAGGACAAGAATTAAATAGCATTTGTTCTAGCTAATTTCTGTTTTTAATTCAGCTCGAACATCATCAACCATTCATCTATTTATCCATATTTTTGTTAAGTTCTTTTCTTGTTAAAGAACTAATTTTTTGAATTCATCACCTTTATTTAATTATAAGATTTTGTTACTAAATTAACATACGTATGGTCTAAAAATTACATAAATGTATTGTAAATTAGTTTAATTAAAAAAAATAATACTTCTAAATTAAAAGCAGTAAATTAGTTTTGAATAAGAAGATTTTTTTCTAAGTATTATTTAGACATGTTTAGATTCATCAGTTTCCTGATCTATCAAATATTGATAATCCTTACTAAATTCAATTGTTTCTAAGTATTTTTCAACAAACTTAATCATATTAGCATCTACTCGAAACTGAATGTAACCAACTTTCTTCTTTTTAAGATGACCAAAGTCTTGGTAAATTTGTTTGATTAATAGTTTTAACTTATTTTGATTTCAAGAAACATCGATATGACTTAAAACAATATTTTTCATTAATTTGTCAAGTTTTTGCACTGGCGGTGGTAGCGGTGGTAGGTCAGTAGGTCAATGGTATACGAATCCATTAGGGCATGAATCGCAGCATTACCATTATCAACTTTTTGGTCCAGTTTATCGACTTTTTGATTTGTTTTAGCAATTTCTTTTTTAATTCAATTTTATTGTTATCAATTTTTTTGATTTGTTTTCTTAACTTTTTTCTCAAGTTTTTTAGTTGATCAATGCTTAATTTTTTAAATTTCAAATCATTGTCATTTTTGGTCATACTAATTACTTCTTTTTTTATCTTTATAAAGAAAAACTAGAGCAAAAAATTTTTGATTTTTTAACATTTGAAAACAAGGATAATCTTTTGTAAATTATTTTATTCTTTTTGAATTTATAATTCGTCAAATAATTTTAAAGTTAACATTAAAATTGATAAAGACTTATTACTACTTGCCAAATCTAGTTGATTATAAAAACCATTAACAAATATGTAGTTTCTATTACAGGAAATCCCTATTGGTTCGGATCTTTTGGATCTAATGATTAATGTTTATAATGATTTCATTTTCATTTTTAATTTGACTATGATCGAGTTTAGTTTGATACTTGCTTGGCACCTTCATAATATTTATTTTGTTAAAAACGATTTTTAAAACTTCCCTTTTAGTAAGTTTGTATGAAAAAAGAAAAGATTTAAAGAATTTTTATAAGCTTATTAGTTTATTAATCTTGGTGATTCTTATTTTTTTTGTTATTTTTTTTAATTTTAATCTAAAAATTCTTTTTTAGATTTTTTATTTGAATGCATAAATTTTTAATAAACGCTACTTGACAAAAAAAAAAAAAAATAAACAAAATATTACCATCCATTTAAAACAAAAAACGAAATTCTTTGTATTTTTTATTTGCAAAGTATTGTCCTAGGAGAAAATACTCAATGAAAAAACTTAAAAGTAAATGGAAAATTTGATTAACCGGATTAGCGTTAGCAGTTCCGTTAGTTGGTGTAATTGCGTCAGCATGCACTTCTCAAGCGAATCAAGAGAATAAAACCCCAACAAAAACAGGAACAGACAGTCCGCAAACCCCAACAAAAACAGGAACAGACAGTCCACAAACCCCACTAAAAACAAGAACAGACAGTCCGCAAACCCCAGAAAAAACAGGAACAGACAGTCCGCAAACCCCAGAAAAAACAGGAACAGACAGTCCACAAACCCCACAGCCTCCTCGACTGAGTCAAGAGAATCAACCCCAACCACTTGGAGGAAATAATCCTCAATCTGACAATGAAGAGCAAAGCGACGAATCTGAGAATCAAGACCAAATCAGCGAATCTGACAATGAAGAGCAAAGTGACGAATCTAACAATGAACCAAGCAAAGAACCAAGCAAAGGAGGGTTAAAGGAGTTAGGAAAGGATCTAGCAAAGGAGCTAGGAAAGGGTCTAGCAAAGGAGTTAGGAAAGGGTCTAGCAAAGGAGTTAGGAAAGGGTCTAGGAAAGCATTTAGCAAAGAAAGTAGGAGAGAAAATAAAAAAGAAACTAGAAAAGAATTCTGGTAAAGAATCTGACAATACAACAGAACTCGCCAAAAATAACAATGAAATTTAAGATTTAGAACTGTTTGATCTTTTGTTTTAACTAACAACAAACAGTTAGATTATTGTAAAAAACAAAACTATTAAAAAACAAAACTATTGAGTAAAATTTAAATTTTTCTTTTTTTAATTCAATATACGTCAAAATCTATCTTTATTAGAAAACTGATATTAAAGGGTATAAACCTAAAAATGCACCATAGTTTTTTTGTCTTAAAATATTAATTTTCTGTGTTTACTAATAAATTGATGATAGATGAAAGTTATACCTAAACATATCTTTGTCCATTTTATTTGTAGAATTGTTCATAGAATCAAATAATTTAATTAAAAATTAAATTATATAAACTTATTAAATGAAGCACTTTTGAAATGGTTATTCATTGATGAAAATAACTTCATCAAGTCTAATTATTTAGTTTATAATTTGTATTAAAAATCAGATCTGAATTAGATCATGTGAAAATTTTAATTAATTAAACGTTGTAATTTTGGAGTTTTGATATTCTATTTATTTTTAGATATCCTATTAAAAAAGATCATTTTGATACAAACGGTTTGCCAAAAAATAAAGTTTGTAACTACGCAAAAATATAAAAAATTAATTTCACGTAATATTTAAATTTGCAAATTATTATTACTCTGGGAAATTAATTAATATGAAAAAATTGAAAAAGAGTACTTACTAACCGTGTTAGTATTAGCGATAGTATTAGTTAATGCGGGTTACATCAACATGCTCTGAAACGTTAAAGTAAAAGAACAAGGTAAAAGTATAGACAGAGCGACTAAAGAGGCAAGTGTCATTAGCACAGCCGGTAAAATCAAGAATATTAACAAACAAGAATAAATTGCAATTTTAAATGATGCTATAAAGTAAGTAATTAAAAATAGTACTTAATTTGCAGGATCAGTTGTTTCTTTCGGAATTAATTCACTTGATAAAATAAACAAGCGGTTATCTCAAAGAAATGATTTTTAACTGAATTACCAATTTATACATAAGGATTAAGTTATTGCACAACAGGACTCAACCAGCGTGGATCCAGTTTTAATTCTCATAGCAATTATTTTGAAAAAAGGTAACGAATATTGAAATAAAAATGATTATTTACAAGTCGCTAAACGTGAATTAAAATTTTCGATCGCTGATTACAGTACTGCTGCTATTGTTTTTAGACTAAGATAGTCAGAGTTTTGATTAATCCCGAATTAATAAAAATTAAACTTTAAAATTTTGCTATTTTTATAATTCTAAACTTTAGGGCAAGAAGATTATCTGTAATACTATAGAGATAATTAATCAAAGTTTTTCAATCAGCAAATTCAAATTGTCGTTGAAGGTTTAAAGACAAGATTTTTCAAAAATAGGTGAAAAGGCATTAACATCATTTTCCACATAAATAAATATATTTAAATCTAATTTTTTCCACATAAATAAATATATTTAAATCTAATTTACAGTTAACCTAGTTAATTTCAAAAATGAATTTTACTGTAGGATTTGTTATTAATTTTGTTAAGCTTAATTCAAATTATTTTTAAGACAGAGATTACTTTTCACTTACTTGTTAAAAAAATAGATCTTATTTTTGCCAATTTTTATATTTTAATGTTTCGGATTAAATGAAAAAACTAATTTAATTCTACTAGTTATTAATTTAAGCGCGAATAAAGGATCAATAATATTACAATTTTTTATCATTCTTTAAAGCGATATCGAACTTTCTATAGAAAGAATTAAATTATGCAATTCTATATACAGTTATCCTTATTAGATTTTGCATTGTCTAAATTTACAGTTAAAAATTATTCATTATAAGTTATTCCATAATCAAAGTATGTTATAATAAATGCCATCTACTATTTAGATTGATCAGTCTTGTCCCTTGACATATGAATAAAAAAATAATTACAAAAACCGCTACCAAACCTAGCTATAAGGCAAAAGTTAAAACCCACAAAAACGTGGATAAACGTCTTATTAAAATAGCAGAAAAACCATTAAAGCCTGCTTCAAAAGGAAAAGTTAAAATCCAAAAAAAAATTGGCAAGCCTGATGCTAAAACAATCGCAAAACCATTAAAATCTATTTTAAAAACTAAAACAAGCAAACCGGTTAAAAAAAAGGTTGTCATAAAAGAAACAAAAACAGTTTTTATTGGCTCTAATGATCAGAAGAATTCAATTAAGAGCAGAAAACATATTAACAAAAAGGTTGCATCAAAACATAGCAGTGATAAACAACCAAATGAAATTAGTAACGAATTAATAAAAAAAAAGAAAAAAAAATTAATTGCTCCTAAAAAAGAAATAAGTGTTAAGTTATCTGCCAAAACTAACCATTCTTTAAAAAATTCAACTTCCATAACACCAAGCAACGAAATATTTCCTGAAAAAAAACGCCGAGGTCGTAAGGCAAAACACCCGCCTAATGATGAAAGAAACGAAATCATTTATAGTGATATTGTTGAAGCACCATCAAAGAGTAAGTATCAGGATAAAGAACTAGATGCTGTGATTCATGCTTTGCTAAGCAAAGCCCATTCAAAACAACGAAAAAATCCTTATTTATCCAATGCCGACATTGTTAAAATAATTAAAAAACACGATTTTACCGACAAGGAAGAAGAACATATCCTTGATGATTTGCGTGATCGTGGTGTCCGCTTGGAACCTGATGTCGAAGAACACTTAGTTGAATTTAGAAAAAATCAAGACTTAACTGAAATTGATGAAAACATTCAAGAATTATCCATTAAAGGAACTACGACAAGAGATAAAGTTGAAGACAACGTTAGAGCTATTTTAGGGACTTTAGGTGCGTCTAAAATGCTTGAATATAATGAAGAATTAAGAATTGCTAAACTGTTAGGAAGTAATGATGAAGAAACACGACAGTATGCATATAATCAATTAGTTACTTCTAATTTGCGTTTGGTTACTTCAATTGCCAAACGACATTTAAGTCGCGGGCTTGATTTTGTAGACTTAATTCAAGAAGGTACTATTGGCTTGATAAAAGCAATTAGTAAATTTAATTATAAGTTAGGCAATAAGTTTTCAACTTACGCAACATGATGGATCCGCCAAGCAATTACTAGGGCAATTGCCGATCAAGCAAGAACCATTCGAATTCCTGTGCACATGGTTGAAACGTTAAATAAACTTGGAAAAGTAGAACGATCCTTAACCCAAAAACTTGGACGCGAGCCCACTAATGAAGAAATCGCTGAAGAAATGGGAGGTCAGGCCAACGGTTTTACTCCTAAAAAAATCGTTGAAATTCGAAAACTTAATATTGATCCGGTTTCTTTGGATAAGCCCGTTGGCAATGATGATGAGTCGCAATTTGTTGATTTTGTGAAAGATACTGATATGGATCGACCTGATGAATTTTCTGAGAAAAAAATTATTGTCGAACATATTAACGAACTATTTAATAATACGTTAAGCCGTAAGGAAGAACAAATTATTCGAATGCGTTTTGGTTTAGCTCCTTTTAATGGCCCGATGACGTTAGAAGAAGTTGGTAGTAAATTTCTGGTAACTCGTGAACGAATTCGGCAAATTGAAGCCAAAGCACTACGAAAATTAAAACATCCAAGTAAAAATACGAAATTACGATCATTTTTAAGAAATGACGAAAAAAATTAATTACCTCATTTCATTTATGAATCGCCCGTGTGATATTGTTGTCGATATCGGGTGTGATCATGGCTATTTAGGGTTAACATTGCTGAAAAATCATGATGTTAATTTAGTTATCAATATTGATAAAAAAAGTGAACCATTACAAAGTGCCATAAAAAATTTAACTAAATATAATCTAAAAAAGCAAACGATTAATCTAATTAACGACGGTTTGAATGATTTAAATCTGAAAATGAAAATTGATTATGTTGTCATTGCTGGTTTAGGTGCACAAAATATTATTAAAATCCTTAAAAAAAAGCAAGCGAACAATATTAAATATTTTTTATTTCAGCCGGAAGGAAATCTGGTTGTTTTGCGACGATGACTGTTTGAAAATAACTATGAAATTCTTAACGAGGGCATTATTAAAGTTGACGAACATTTTTATGTTGTAATTTTGTGTAATGAAAATAAGAATTATCAAAAAGCAGTTTATGGCCTTGATGATCTTTATTTAGGACCTATTTTAAAGTTTTGACCCAAAAATCTTGTTTTTCGCGAATGGGTTATTAATCAAGTTAGCAAGTATGAAAAAATTACAGAAAAATGCCAATCTGAAAAAAATTTATCAATTTTAAGAGTTTATTACAATTTTTTAAAAGATGAAACCAATCAAAATTAAAGAGGTAATTGATTTTCTTTTGGATCTTTATCCTTTACAAAATCAATTAGTTTGAGATGCTAGCGGAATCATCAACAAAGTTTTTTTAAAAAATCAATTGCACAATGTTTTGGTTGTTGCTGATCTAGATGAACCAGCGATGACTTTAGCATTAGAAAATAATGTCAATTTAATTATTTCGCACCACCCGTTAAGTTTAAATATTCGCAACGAAAATGATCCATACATTAAAAAAACCATTAAAATCATGAAATTAAATAAAATTGTTTTCCTGTCATTACATACTAATTTTGATGTAGATAAAAATGGCTTAGTAAAGGCTTTTTGCGACTCAATTGGTTTTAAAAAATGAACAATAAATAAATTTATCCCAGGATTATGCGAGGTTAAATTTAACCAAAATTTATCAGAATTAATCAAATTATTTAAAAACCAGCATTATGTTGATTATGTTAAAGTTGATCGAAAGTTATTATTACAAAATCCGGTTATCAAACGTTGCTTAATTGGTTTAGGAGCTTTTTATTCAGCGGCCTATGATTATCTTCAAATTATCAAAAAATCTGATTTGTTTGTTACTGGTGATTTGAAATGAAGTAATTGAATTCACGCTTTAAATAACAGCGTTAAGGTGATTGATATTGGCCATAAAATTGAAGCGGTTTTTATTAAATATATAAAAGACTTATTACTTAAACACTTTTATCCTTTTCTAAATGATCAAATTTTTGACATGCCACCATCTGTTACCTTGCAAATTATTAATTAATTATTTACCTTACTTTCATTTATACTCTGTCAAAAAATAAAATATTAAATAAAAATCTTAAAGTTTTTTATAAAGTAAACATATTTATTGATAAATTGCACATTTTAAAAAACATTTTAAAACTAAATATGAAAGAAAATTTGGATAAGTTTGGTGATCAAAAGAATTTGGATGAAGAAATTGATGAAAACATTTCACAACCTTCAAAAAATTTAGTTAGTTATCTAAAAGATTATCATTTTAATAGTGATGATTATGTTAAATCTTTAGGAAGCGATGATCTTGAAATGAGGCAAAAAGCAGTTAAATACCTCATTATCTCTCACCTTAGAATGATTTATTCTGTTGCTGCTATTTATTCAGGACGCGGGGTATATTTTGCAGACCTGGTTCAAGAAGGAGCACTTGGATTAATCACTGCAATTAATAAATTTGATTCTAATTTCAATAATAAATTTTCCACCTATGCAGTATGATGAATCCGTCAAGCCATTCAGCGTGCTACTGTAATTCAAAGTCGGATGATTCGACTTCCCGTGCACATTGTTGAAACTTTAAGTAAATTACATAAAGTAAAAAGGTTATTACTTGAGCAGTTAGGACGTGAACCAAACAATGATGAAATTGCTGCAAGTATGAACGGTAATTCAACCAAAGATTACACGGCTCAAAAAATTGATCAATTTCGTAAATTCGATGTTTTGGTCTTTTCTTTGGACCGCTTAATTTTTAATAATAATTATCGAAAGGTTGATTTTGAAAATTGCTCAAGTTTAAACCGTCCAGATCTACGTTTAGAAAGGAAAATGCTTTTTGAATGTATTAATGAAATGCTAGATCAAACATTATCTAAAAAAGAAGAACAAATTATTAGAATGCGGTTTGGTTTATTTCCTTTTGAGCAATCAATGACACTAGAAGAAATTGGTGAGATATTTCACATCACCCGGGAACGGGTCCGTCAGGTTGAAAGAAACATTTTACAAAAATTAAAAATTTTTTCAAAAAGCCATCACTTAAAGTTATTTTTAACAGAACGGTTGCTAAATTAATTTAATCCCGATTTGCCCCTATTTTAACGTAAGTGTCTCTTTAAAAACGCCTTAATTTAAAGAAATTTTCATAAATTGATTTTGGCTAAAATTAAACAAAAAGTGAATTTTGAATACTTTATGAAATTAGCAAAATTTAAAAGTACATTCGAAATTGCAAATAAAACACTAACTTCCGTTTTAATAATTTATCATAGTTAATATAATAATGTAAATTAAGTGTTAGGAAACATATTTGTAAATGAGTTTAGCAACAGCTGTGTTATTATTAGTGGTTTTTGCATTAATAATCGGATATTTAATCGGTTCAGTAATGTTTTCTGATCTTTTTAGTTATTTTCTAAAAAAAAACCCACGCCATTATGGCAGTAAAAATCCCGGGATGACTAATTCCATTCGTGTTTTTGGAATGAAGTATGGCGTTATTACTGGTTTATTAGATATTTTTAAGGGATTAATACCGTTTTTAATAACATTAGCCATCTATAAATACTGATTGCAAGCATATATTGAAGTTAATGGTGGAATCAAGTCGTTTCCAGCCAACCGGATTTATTTTTTAACTTATCTATCTTCATTTGCAGCAATCGCCGGTCATATCTGACCAATTTTTTTTAAATTCAAAGGCGGGAAAGCGGTTGCAACAACGGTTGGCCTTTTATTAGCGACATCAGTTTGGTGGTTTATTGTTATTGCCATTATCTGATGAACCATTGCAATTAAAACTAAATATGTATCACTAGCATCCCTTGTTAGTTTTGCAGTTTTCCCAGTTTTAAATTTAATTCCGTGACTTGCTTACATGCATTGGTTTTATTTGGGCCAATTAAATTTTTTAACTTACCAAAGTGATTGACCAACAATTATTTTTTTTGAAGTTTTCATCCTTATGTTAACGGGTTATGTATTTTGATTACACCGTAGTAATATTCAAAGACTTCGCTCTGGCACTGAACGCAAAATTACTGAAAGAATTCACTCTTAAATATGGCAAAAAAAACAAACAAAGCAATTCAAGCCGAAATTTTAGATGTCTTAGATAACATCCGTTTTTACATTCAAAAAGACGGTGGTGATTTAAAGTTTTTAAAATTTGAAAAAGGTATTGTTCACATTCAAATTTTAGGATCATGCGTTAATTGTGCTTTAATTGATATTACTTATAAAGATGGCGTGGAAACCATCTTAAAAGAAGAAATTCCACAAGTTAAATCTGTAAAGATTATCCAAGAAGCAAACCCAACAGATAAAAAACAACCATATTTGCAGATTAATAAAATTTCACCTTTTAAAAAATAAATTTTATAACTGGTTTTTTAATTCCTTGGATTTATATAAATTGATTACAAAATAAATAATGATTGATAGCAACGTAAACGCTAAGGCTGATGCAATCCCAATAATTACCAAATTAACCGTTGTTAATCCAGCATTTACATCATTAACTGTTAAAACGGTAAATACCATGCCAAAGAAATTAATAAAGCCAATGATTGATGCGACTACAAACGCATAAACCATCATTTTTCGTTCTCTATCTTTTTTAACAAGCGAATCGTTTTGCTTTAGTTTAATACTCAAAGCATCAATTGATTTTTTCAAATTATTAATGCTATCAATTTTTTTTACAATTTCCCGAATTTCAGAAAGGCCATAAAAATCATCATACCAGTCAAACGATAACCGCTCTAACGCATTGATTTTATCGTGATAAAACTGTGATGTTTTTATTAAATTTTGATTATTAAAATCATGTTCAATATCATTTTTGATCCAAATTTTTGATTGTGCATAAATTTCGGCTCACAGATAATTTTTAAAAATATCAATTTTTTCGTTTTTTAATAATAAAATTGCTGGTGCACCAGACATATAGGTAACGTAGTTGTTATTAATTTCGGCACGTGAGGCCTCAATTTTTGCTTTGAAAGAATTTGAAACATTAGTATTTAGCCGGTTTTTTTCCAGAACGTTTAATAATTGGGCATAATCAATAAAAAAACTTGAGTATAAATCCATTCCGAATAATTCTGGTGAAGTTGTTAAAAGATATAACAGCCTTGTATTCATGTCTTCAGTAATCATTTTTTTTGACGAGACAAAAGGAGCGTTATTACTTATTTGTACGTCAAAAATTGGTATTGGTTGACTGAAAGATTCATAATCAATGGTTGTTTGGTGTTCAGAAATAGCACTAAAAACATCTTCGAATGATTTTAATTTTGATAAATTATGTTTTTTCAAAATATCGTTACGAAAATAACTTGCTTTTAAAAAGCGTCCTAATTCGAAAAAGTCTTGTTCAGGATTTTGGTTGGGGTCTTCTTTGATTTGGGATGGCTTATCTAAAATATTTAAAATTAGTTCCGGTTTTTGACTAGTAAAATAAATTTTTAATTCTTCATACAGTGATAAGTTAATCATGGTTCCGATTAAAATCGAAAAAAACAAGCCATCAGTTTTTTCAATCATTTCTTCTTTTGTTAGGCTTGTGCTAAATTTTAAATATTTTCGTTTGATTAATTCTGATCAATTGGCTTTTAAATCATTTGCCGTAACACTTTTAAAGTCAATTTCTAAATTATTTTTTTTAAAGGTTGGTTTGCTTTGAGTTCTTTTGCTTTTGCCAGGTGCAACTAGTTCATAATTGCTAATTAAATCTAAAATGTTATTCAACGATAAAGGGTATAATTGTTTAATGATATAGTGACGAATCAGTGTAGATAGATAAACATTGTTAACAACTTCTTCAAAGTTTAAATTGTCGCTAGTTTGGTCAGTTAAGGTTAAGGAAAATCCTCCAGAAAGAATTTTAGTTTCTTCATCTAAATAAAAAGATAAACGAATCGATTTCATGTATGAATATAAATAAGAAGTTGGATTAATATCAATAATGAAATTAAACCGTCGTTCGGACTGGTTATCTGAAACCAACTCAATTTCTTTATCTTCATCTAAAACACGGATGTAGAGGGGTTCTTTAAATCGATCGTATTCATGAACTTTAAAGATGTCATTATTCACACTTCCGGTTTTCGATGCGATTTTTTTTAATGCTAGATTTAACATTAAAGCAACCTTTTCGTTTTTAGTTAAGTTATCAATTTCAATAAATTTTTCTAATTCTTCTTCTACTAAATTTTTTTGAATTTTCGGAAGGACTTTATTAACAAATTTTTTATTCGGATGATTATTTAAACTAACAAAAAATTTATCGTTAATATTGTCGACATAAAAGGGATAAATATTTCGAATTGTTAAATTATTTCATTTTTTATTAGACATCTTTTCTTCCTTCTATTTTTTTCAGTTGGCGCCTTTCGATCATCCGCGAAAGAATCCCGTAAGTTAGTAAAGCTAATAAGGTAAAGATTAGTAAAGTACCAACGACTACAATTGCCACATTTCGCGGGTCCTGAATGCTTGCATTAATCAGATCTTTTTGGACGGTTAAGATTGTAAAAACTGTTGTAAAAAAATCCAAAATTCCAAAAATGGCGGCAACTAATACACCAACTGCTAGATATTTACGCTCTTTTGATTTCCCATACCGTTGATCATCACTATTAAGTTTTCTCAAAAAATATTCTGCCGAACTTTTAAAAGCAATTCCTGTCTCAATTTTATCGATAATTTTTTTGATTTCACGTAGCCCAAAAAAATGGTCATTATCATCATACTTCAGTAAATTTAATTCGTGAATATAAGTTCGCAGTTTTACGGGTGCAACCTCCCGATATTTTTTTGATAAAAATTGAATTTCATAAAGCCTTCACATCCGAATTTGACTAAAGATAATGGCTCAAATATAATTATTTACTAATTTTAAATTTGGATCTAATTCGTATTTGCTAACAATCTGATTTTGTTCATTATTAATTGTGACTGGGTTATAATTTTTCACAATTAAAAATGATAAAGCACTATTAATAAACGTTAAATAATCATAATTTCTTTCACACAATAATTTGTCGGCTTTATTTTTGATATCTGCATCGATTTGAACATCACTGGTATCAATATTTTCAAATAAATTTAAAACTTCTTGATATGTAGAAAAATTGCTATTTGTTAATTCTAGACCAAATAATTGAGGATACATCATCATTAAAAATAATAGATGAAAGTGTCGGTTACTTTGAAAAAAATCGTCACTATCATCGAAAAATGGTGTTTCTGTTTGCCGGATGATTTCATAAGAAGGAATTGATGTTCATAATGAATGATCTTCATCATAATTTGCAACATTTGTAATTGCTTCAATTGCATCATCGGCTGTTTCAATATCTTCAACATTAATTTCGGTAAAATAAACGTATTTGGTTTTTATAAATTTCAGTAAGTTAATAAAATCTTGATTAGAATCCACAGTTTGACGGAGATTTTTAATTTTTAATTGATCGTCTAATAATGATAGAAATAATGATGGATCTTTACTTTTAAAATAAGATTTAAGATCTTCATAAATGATTAAGATAATAATTTGGGAGATGAACAGTGAGTTGAATAAATTATCTTGTTCGATTGGAGAAGATATTGGTGTACCGCTTGCATCAATATATTTTCTTTGTATATAGTTATTTCAATTGGATTTCAGTTTGCTTTCTAAGGAAAGTTTATTATTTTTAATTTTAACTTTTAAATCTTCAAATAATTGCAATATGTTAAAAATGGAGTTTTTTTTGACTTCGTTTTCAAAGAAAAACCGGCACATGAAATTTTCAAAAATTTTTCTAGTAATCTCGTTAAACGTTGCATTCTTCTTGGCATTATTGCCCCAATTTAATGCAAATGAACCTGAAATCATTTTATTTTGCTTATCGAGATAATAACTGATCTGGATTTGTTCGACAAAATCGCTTAAATATGAATTAGGATCAATGTCAATTCCATATGTATATCGTTTTTGTGCTAAATTGTGCCCCAAAATTTTTAAATCTGATATTTCTTCTTTTTTGGCAACATAAATCGGTTCGTTTAGTTCATCGCGCTTTATTTCTTTAAACACAACCGAATTTTTTGATCCTAGAATCAAAGCAATCTTTTTAACCGAGTGGTTAATGACTTTGGCTAACGTATAGTGGGAGTTTACTGTTTGAATTTCAATCATTTCGTTTAATGATTCATCGCTTACATCATTTTCTATTTTTTGTTCAAGAGAAGAAAACAATCCTTTATACAAAGCTTTATTCTGATATTGTCGTAAATCAGATTCAAAAAAAATACTATTTGGTTTTTTAATATAAAACGGATATAAATTTCGTAATTTTAAAGTGTGGATAAATCCATTTTTAGTTGTCATTTTTAATCTCAATTCAATACCGGAAAATCTAAACTAAAATTTAAATCATTTTTGTTTAATTGATCCTTATATAACATTATTAATTGTATTGCTTTTTTGTTAGTTCTTGTTTTTAATAATATAATTTTTTATAGGTAATTTCTTTCTTTTTTTAAAAAAGTGATTAAATAATACTCATTTTGTTTAATATCTAATTGAATTGAAGATTAATTATTAAAAATTACTTTGCTAATGAATAAAAATATAAATTAAGTAATTTTGCATCCTAAAGTTAGATTTTCTTTAAGAAATTACCATTCATTTCGCCTAAACTAATCAATATTTTAAACTCATAGTTAATTGATTAAATACCAAGTCTAACTAAGTTAATTAATAAAAATTTTGAAATCAAAAAACTTAATACAATGTCATAATGAAAATTAGAACTGAATTGAACAACCAAAAAATGTTATATCCCTTAACAACACCGCTAGTTCGGTTTATTGTTAGGCTACTAGATGCAATAATTACGGGAATTATTAGTGTTATCATTTATAAATTAGTAAACCTAACTAATAATTTTGACATCACAATTTTGTTAACAATTATTTTAAGTTATGGTGTTTTTGCAATTTACTACTTAATTATTCCCTACCTAACAAAAGGTTACACTTTATTTCGGTATATTTTTAAAATCAAGTTAATTGAACTAATTAACATCCGAAAATATTTGGCTCACTTGGTGGTGCATGATTTATTTATCTGAATCCATTTTTCGACATTGACGTTAATATATGTTATTGTTGTCGTTAATTTACCCCAAAACCACCAACAACTTTTACAAAATTTATTTAATTCACAATCTTCCTTTGAAGTTATTAATGTTGTTTTTCGGATTTTGTATTCATTAGCTGCCATTGTTTCGATTGCTTTTTTAGTCTATTCGTTTTTACGTAAGGGAAAAAGAAATCTTCAAGACTTAATGAGTTGAACAGCAGTCATTTCGCTAAGCCGACCTACACCTGAAAATATCGATGCAAAGCTTAACCCTAGCGGGTGAAACCCTAAACCTAAATATCATCTTCCTGGCGAAATTGACGCTAATGCGTTAAGAGATATTAGTAAGGATTAAACGAAAATGGATTTAAATATTTTCAAATTAAATGAAGTACAAAAAAATGTGGTTTCGCACAGCACTGGCCCTGCTTTGGTAATTGCTGGGGCTGGTACTGGTAAAACGAGAGTATTAACCGCTCGCATTGCCTATTTGGTTGGTCATTTCGGGATTAGTCCGCACCGAATTTTAGCGATCACTTTTACCAATAAAGCGGCTGAAGAAATGAAAAATCGAATTAGTCGTTATTTGCCCGATATTAGTTTCCCCTTTATTCATACTTTCCACGCCTTTTCGTTAAGATTTTTAAAAGAAGAAATTTATCATTTAGACTATAATTCTTCGTTTAATGTTATTGATGAAATTAGCCAACGCAGTATTATTAACGATTTATACCGCTTACATAATTTCGAAAAAAGTTTATTAAAAACGAAAGAATCATTAGATTATATCGATACAATTAAAGCAGCTAATGGCGATTTTAAAACTAGCATTGAAAACATCAAATTAAAAAATAAATTATCACCATCACAATGTGATTTGCTTAAAAGTTTATTAAATCATTACCAAAATCATTTAAAAAAAAATAATTTAGTCGACTTTAATGATTTACTTAATTTCACCTATGAAATTTTATCCACAAACGAAGAAGTTAAAAAAAAGTGAATCAAGCGGTTTGATTGCATTTTAATTGATGAATTTCAAGATACCAATAAAGTTCAATACGAAATTGCTAAATTTCTAGCAATAAGTCACCAGAATATCTTTGTTGTGGGCGATCCTGATCAATCAATCTATTCATGACGTGGTGCAGATGAAGCGATTATTGAAAAATTTAAACAAACATTTCCTAACGTTAAAACCTTTGTATTAGAAGAAAACTACCGTTCTTCACAACAAATCTTAAATGTGGCTAATGATTTGATAAAAAATAATTATACCGTAAATATTAAAAACTTATGGTCGCACAATAAAAGCGGAAGTGTGGTGAAATATTATGCTGCTTTTTCACAAGAAGAAGAAGCGTTTTGAGTTGCTAATCAAATTAAAAATTTAACCGAACATCAAGTTAAAAATCAAGATATTGTAATTTTATACCGCATCAATTCGTGATCGCGAAGTTTTGAACAAGCCTTGATTAAGTTAAAGATTCCTTACTTTATTTATGGTGGTTTTAAGTTTTACGAGCGCCAGGAAATTAAAGATATTATTGCTTATTTAAAAGTTATTGCATTTAAGGATGAAATTAGTTTAAAAAGAATTATTAATGTTCCCTCCCGAAAAGTTGCATCAAGAACGATTGATGCAATTGACCAGTATGCTGCAAAACTAAACGTCAGTTTTTACGATGCGATGAAAAATGTTCAATCCCTTGACATTTACAGTATTGCTAAAAAAAACATTCATAACTTTTATTTTGAATTGCAAGAATGAAGGAAAAAAGTCAATAATGGTCTGTTTGCTTTAACTGACGACATTATCACCAAAACCAATTATTTATCTCAATTTGATCCAGTTAAAGAAAAAGACCGTCACGAAAACATTAAAGAGCTACTTAACTCAATCCAAACTTATGAAAATGACCATCCTAATGCTTCCTTATCAGATTATCTTCAAGACATTTCGCTATACACTTCAATTGACGAGAAAGAACAACGTGATTCGGTCCGCTTGATGACCGTCCATAGTGCTAAAGGACTTGAGTTTAATTACGTTTTTGTTGTGGGTCTAAACGAACGGATCTTTCCGATTTATCGAAATAGTGAAGATACTGAGTCGAATGAAATTAAAGAAGAGCGCCGGATCTTTTATGTTGCAATTACGCGAGCTAAAAAAGAATTAACCATCACTTCGGCATTAGGTTTTAGTTATGCTAGCAGCACGCCAAACCAACTATCGCGGTTTATTGATGAAATTGACCGGTCGCACCTGAACATCATTAATCTTGATAAAATTGCGATGTGAAAACAAAAAAATGCATCTTCTAACCAATTTGGCGACTCTTCCTGACCGCGTTTGAAAGTGTTGCAAAAATACGAACATTTAATGGCTAATGCACCTAATTTTCGTGTGGGCGAAGTTTTAGATCATGATTTTTTTGGCGAAGGCGTTGTTGTTGAAGTTTTAAAACGAACGGTGAAAATTGCTTTTAATCCGAAATTTGGTGTAAAGGAAATCCTTAGTGTTTCGGCTACTTTAAAACGTAGGAAAAACTAATGTTTAAACGTTTTTTTTCTTCGAATTATTTAAGTAAAGACCAAATAGATCATAACCAAGCGATTCGGAAAATGCACCGAGATCTGCGTGCACAACTAATTGGGATTAATAAGTCAAATTACGATGATAAAATCTGCCAACATGTCAAGCAATTTGTTAAAAAGCACAACTTTCAAACAATCGGATTTTATTGATCAACTAAAAACGAAGTTGATACCATTGCTTTAATTAATTTTTATCTTTATGATTTTGAAAATCAAGTAAAAATTTTTTTGCCACAAGTTGTCTCGAGAAAAAAAATGGTTTTTCGCAAGATTGAAAGTCTTAATTTTCCAAGTAACACGTTTAAAACGATTAAACAGCCGACGAAAAAAGCAATAAAAATCTTACCCCAAAACTTAAATGTTATATTTGTACCAATGGTCGCATACGACCAAAACAAAAACCGCTTAGGTTATGGTGCAGGTTATTATGACCGTTATTTGAAAAAAATGAAAAAGTACAATTGTGTAATTGTTGGTTTAGCTTACACTGTGCAAAAGACCAATTTAATTTATTGTCATCCACAAGACATAGCAATGGATTTAATTATTAACGAAACGGGAGAATTTTAATGAACATACTGTTTATCGGTGATATTTTTGGAAAAACTGGAAGGGATTTTTTAGCACTACATTTACCTCAAATTAAAAATAAGTATCATGTCGATTTAGTCATTGCTAATGCTGAAAATTGCACCCATGGTAAAGGTTTAAATTGAGAACACTTTAATTTTTTAAAAAAAATTGGTATTGATTTTTTTACAATGGGTAACCATACCTGGTCAAAATCGGAAGTTTTAGATATTTTAGAAAACGAATATAACATTATTAGGCCACTAAACCTTGATGATTCATTTCAACATCATGACATCGGTTCAGGAACGCAGGTTTTGCATGTGAAAAACACTACAATTCGCATTACCAATCTATTAGGTTCTTCTGTTGTTTTGCCGTTTAAAACCACTAATCCCTTTCATGCTTTAGCAAAGCTGTTAACTAATGAAATCAAAACCGACATTCATATTGTGGATTTTCATGCTGAAACAACATCTGAAAAAAATGCGTTTGGCGTTTATTTTGATGGTCAAGTAAGTGCGATCTTGGGAACACATACGCATGTGCCAACTAATGATTTGCAAATCACCCCAAAACAAATGGTTTTTTGTAGTGATGTAGGCATGTGTGGTCCCGGTTTTGGCAGCGTGATTGGGGCGAAAGCGGAAAATGCAATCGCTTGTTTTTTAGGTGAAAGTGAATATTTTAAACTCGAAGTATCCCAATTTAATGCTCAATTAAATGCTGTATTCATGCAGTTTGATAATCGAACTTTCAAACCAATTAAAGTTGAACAAATTCGGATTACAAGTAATGATTGTCAAAAATACTTGCAATGAAAATATTTTAACCCTTACAAAAATAATAATTAACGCTTTTAACTTAATCATTGAAAATTTTTTCTATTGAAAACTAATATTTAGCCAAACTTAAAACCAATGATTATCGAAATGTTATGCAGTCTACATTGTGCAAATTTTTATTAATATTCAAAAATAAATTTGTGATTTTGAAATAAATTTTGCTGTCAGTTTACTCATGATTAACAATTTGGGATTAGTGAACAATGCGTAAATTAGCAGCATTAAAATAACTTTTATTTTCTTGTATTAAAGCCGATTAGTTGAAATTTTTACCAAATTATTTATTTGATGAGAAACTTCTGTTAATAATAACGATTAGTAAAAGTTTGTAAGTTTAGTGTTTTATTAAGTATTTTTAAATGTGCTTTATAGGATTTTTGCCTATAATCAAATCATCCTATTTATGAATATTAATCGTATTCGTTAAGCACCCTTTAATGAAATTAAATATGCTTTAAATAAATTTAAACTATTTAAAATGCTAAGGCATCTTGCTGCTAAAAAAATCTTTTATAATAAGGCTAAGTTTTAATAATTGTAAACGATTTTAATTGCTAACTTAAACCTTTTAACCTTCTAAATTTTTGCTGTAGCCAGGACTTTTATTATGAAATATTACCTAAAATTTGTTAACTATCCTAATGAAAATTTATTGAATGAAAAACTAGCATACCACGAAGGCAAATCACCCCAAAGAATCTCCACTTTTACCTACCGAATTGAACCCGAATTAGACATTGTTAAAATTGATTATCATGAAGCTGTTGATCCGGTTTTTTTGGGTCAGGAAAAAGTTAAATTTAACCCGGTTGTTAAACTATTTAATACTGTCCAATACTTAATTGAAAAAAACCGAATCTACAATTATTATGTTGATTCGCATACATATTTAGCATTATCAACTAACAAAGATGATTTTTTAAAAGAAGCTAAGTGGTTAAAGCCAGATCCTCATTTAATGGTTAAAGTTTTCAAACCTTCAAAAGCAATCAAAGATATGGTTAAAAATTTATCTTCTGTAGACCAAAAAACGGTTTCTTATCACGAAAATGCTTTATGGTTTTCCTTCCGAACTTATGCTAGAATTCGTTTTGGTCAAGAAATGAAGCACTTCCAACTAGACTATAGTAGTAAACCCGAGTATAAAGCAATTTTAAAAAATGAACCATTATATGCTAATTTACGCATTGCTCAAACCCATTTAAAAAGTGGTTGTGAAAAAAACAAAGTTGTAGATTTTAGTTTACTGTATGCTGGCGATTTTAATAAACCGGTTAATTTAAGGGTTCATCACATGTGTGAAACATCAGAAATTTTGCATTCCCAGCATTGTGATTGCTTATTTCAAAAAGAAGAATTTTTAAACTATGCAGTGAAAAATTATCTTGAAAAAAAAGAACCGTTCTTGTTTATCTATGCAAAAGAAGAAGGTAGAGGCATTGGCTTAGAAAATAAAATTAATGCTTATATTAGAACGGCAGAATTTGGCGAAGATACCGTTGAAGCGATGATGAATACAATGGGCTTTAACGAAAACCGTTTGTTCGATGTTCCAGCTGAAATTGTTTACGATTTAGGCATTAAAGAAGTTAACTTAAAAACTAATAATCCGGCAAAAATTTATCCGTTTTTATACCGGGGGATCAAAGTTAATTTAACTAGTGCATGAACATGTAATGAAAATTTGTCAGATGCGGCTAAAAATTATACTGAAATTAAAGTAAAAAAAATGCATCATTTAAAGAGAGTCCAAAAATAATTTTTTTTGCTAAAAATAAGTTATTATCACTAGACAAAATTTATTAATTAATAGGAGTTCATGAAACTTCCAATTATTTATCAATAATGATGCAATTAACTCTCTTGTATGATTTTTTAAACCACAATTTTCTATTTTATAAGTAAAATTTTAGAAAAAATGACTTATAACTTGATAAAAATAGCAAAAAATCGTTTATTTTTGCTTAATTTTGCTTATTTTTTTTCGAATTATTTGTCATGAAAATGTATAATTTAAATAAATAAATCTATATTTGAGGTATTGCTTATGCTTACAAAAACTGAAATTTTTCGGATTATTTCTGAGTGCACCGGGGTGCCTACTAAAAACGTTAAATCGATTTTTGAAATTTATACTGATTTAGTCAAACGTGAACTAAAATCGGAAGGTGAAATTAAATTGCCAGATGTTGGTAAATTTAAAGTAGCAATTAGTCGGGAACGAATTTCGCGCAATCCGATTACTGGCGAACAAATTAAGTTAGCTCCAAAAGCTCGTGTAAAGTTTGTGCCAATCAAAAACATCAAGGAGGAAATGACCAAAGTTAAGTGGCGTTATGTTGATGAGGAATAAACCTACCCATATATAGATTTATCGTTGTTTTTACTGACGATCTTTTCCGTCGTTGCTTTGTAATCCTAAATACTTTACAAAAGTTTTCTAAAATATAAACAATACTTTAAAATTTGCGGCTATCCTTGGTGATTTTTAAAGTATTTTAACCGTCATCAGTCAAATCGTTCTTTTTCTCTTGATTAGTTATCTTGCTTTATTGTAAAAAGGAATTTTTAATAGGATCTTGAAAGTCAGGTCTTTTATTAAAATTATTGATTAACACATTCAAATGCCATGTGATCAAACCATCTTCTTACAAACATTTTAGTATTCTAATTTAGATAATGCTTGGTTGCGAAACTGCTGGGCATTTTTTAGTTTTTTAACAATATTTTTAATAATTAATCCAGAAATATTAAAATCAATATTTGCTTTGCTAAGTGCTTTAGAGTCAACAACATCTTCAATTTCGTTTAAAATTAGTTTGTTTTTATTGATAAAAAAATCAATTCCATAATAACCATCGGGTAATTTTTTAATAATTTTTTTTACATATCGTTTTTTTAGAAAAGATAATTTTATTTCTTTAACAACTCCGTTAAGATTAAAATTACTACGAAATTCATTACCTTCTACTGTTCTTTGGATGATTTTTATAATTTTGCCAAACATCACATAGATTCGTACATCCCTTTTTGCATTTTCACAAAAATCTTCAACAATATAATCACTAGCATTATTTTCATACGATAATAAGTCTTTGAATTCATTAATTTTATTGATTTCTTTTGCATGATGACCGTACCGGTTTTTTATTAGCAAGGGATAGCGGTAATCTTTTGCTTTTGCCATATCTAAAATTTTTATTTCATTACAGACAATTTTGTGATGTTTACATCATTCAAATGTTAAGTATTTATCGTTTGCCATTTCTGAAAAATCTACACGATTAAAAATAAATTTTTGATTTTTAAAATTTTTTAAAAATGATCCTTTCCGTGAACGATTTATCACCACATCAAAATTTGTCAAATCAATTTGATCACAGTGATCATGATTAACTAAAAATAGTTTGCCACGGTATCCTGCTTTTTCAATTTCATGGATGATAGCTTGTGCAAATTCTTTGTTAATTAAAAAGTCGTTTTCGCTATAAATTAAAGCAATACCTGACTGGTTTGTTGTCTTTTTCATTATTAAATACCTTTAGTTTTTCTTAAATATGGTTAATTAATAGATATCTTCTGATTAATGATTTTAGTTAGATTGTTGCTAACATGTTATTTAATTATTTTAGCAAGGATTATCTTTAACAAATAGTTGTAAAAAAGAAGGTACGATTTGATTTTCTAATGATTTTAAAAACTTAACCAATAAAGTTTAAGCAACAATTCGATTAGCATCCTTAAAAAATTAAACGTTTCGCGATATTCCTTTATTAATTCAGTGCGAAAAAGCAATGTAAATGCTTAAAGGAATTAAAAGCGAAACAACAGCACCAGCAGCTTGAATATTGGTTATATTGCCAAAGCCTGTATCGCCTAATGATAAAAACCATCCGGTGACATTTTTAACTGCCAAACTAGATAAAATAACATGTGGTCATAAGTATTCATTTCAAACATGAATCGTTGTGAAAATGACAAGTAAAAAGTATGGCATTTTTAAAACAGGTAAATAAACATAAAGAAACGCTTGGTACCATTTTAGCGAATCAATAATCATAATTTTTTCTTTAGTGACCCAAACTTGTGATGCCGCTCGATAAATATATATCATTAAAAAGAAGGAAAAAATTCCGTTTGTTGTTCAACTGATAGTTAATGAACTAGGAAAAATTCCAAGATCTGTAATAATTGTTTTTAAGGCTAAATAGATGGTGATTTCGGGAATGATACTTACGAAAAAGAAAATTCAAAACATAATTTTTTTTGTTATTGCATTAACTTTCATTAAACCAAACGAAGCCAACGTTAACGTCGTCATTCGTAAAAAAATTAAGGTAAAAATAACGCTAACTGTGATGCTGACTGCACTGCGAAATTCTGGCGTATTCAAGCCTTGAAAATTACCTGGCGAAAAAACATCAACTTTAAAACGAGTTTTGCCAAAAAAATCGGGAGTACTAAGACTAACAACAATTAAATAGTATAAGGGGAATAAAACAATAATTAATAGAAGAAAAACTATTAAGTATTTCAAAATTTCCTTACAAAGATTTTTAAACATAATTAACCTTATTTTTTTGTTTTGCTTTTTTATTTTTAATGAAAATTACTAACTGTTTACTTCATTGGTAGTATTTTCGTAATTTTTTAAAACGAAGTAAATAAAACAAAAACAAGATAAATAAAATGTAAGAAAAGAAAAGAAACGAAGCAGCATAGGCAACTTCAGGATTAAATTTAATGGATCGTCCTGAGCCACCTAAAAATTCATAAATATAACTTGTAATTGTTTCGCCATCAATAGCTGCTAAATCTTGTCCTTGTCCTAAAACTGCAGACGGATAAATTAAAGCTGTCACAATGAAATTTGTGTAAAGTATAACTGTAAAAGAATGTTTAATTTCGTACCTATGGATGTATCAGAATTTTTCAAAAAATTTCAAGCGATCAATTCTAAACGATTTGTAATGTTTCAAATTCGATTTATTAATTGCAAACTGTAAAATAACAATATTAAATGGTAGCACCCTTCACAATTGAAAGAAAAAATAAACTCATAATACTGATTGCCGATCATTTCCGATGAAATTAATTTTTAATCCTAAAATTTTGGCAAAAGCATTATGCTGACCAAACAAAAAGGAAAAAGATAAACCAATTGCAAATGAAGAAATAAAAAATTGCGAATATAATGCGGTAATAAATAAATTCCGACTTAACTTAAAACAAATGCTGGAAATTATTAAAGCAAAAAATAACCCTAAAAAAAGGGAAATTGGCGTGGTTATAAATGCTAAGAATGCCGTGTTTTTGATCGCATTATTAAAACCTTTACTTCTCGTTAAAACAAGAAAATTTTCAACATCATACTTTGCGGTAAAAAAATCGTATTCTGACCGAACCACAAAGGCATTTTTAAAAGTGCTGAAAATCGGAATAATCGAAAATAAAAGTAAAAGGATTAAAATCGGCAGCAGCATGGATAATCCCACCCAATTTTCTTTACAGTATTTGGTTATATAATTGAAAAATACTTTACTTTTTTTCTTTATTAATTGCAATTTAAAATTCTCCTTCCTTCCTTGTCAAAGTGAATTAAATCTGTGTCATTATAAGTAACTTTTACCTTATCAGTAATTTTGTACAAATTTGATGTGTTGTTAATCACAATCTTGCGCTGCAAATGCTGCACAAAAATTTCATAAACAAATAAATCACCTAAAAGTTTTTTGTCAACAATGAGATCTTCAGCTTGCTGATGATAACCAATCTGGATTTTATTATTTCGAATGTATGATCTAGACAAATTGTCTTCTTTAATTAAAATAATTTCAGGTGTTCCGATAAATTTCGCAACAAACTCATTAAACGGATTATTATACAAATTTTCGGGTGTGTCAAATTGTACGACCTTGCCGTCGTTGATTAGCAAAATTCGGTCACTAATTCGTAAAGCATCGCTTTGATCGTGGGTCACAAAGATGATTGATAGTTTTAATTCCTTTTGAATTGTGGCCAATCAATCCCGGGTCGATTCTTTAATTTTGACATCTAAAGAAGCGAATGGTTCATCCATCAATATTAGGGTTGAATTTTTAATAATAGCTTTGGCAAAAGCCACTCTTTGCCTTTGACCACCAGACAATTCCGAACCCTTCCTTTGAAGTAATTCATCAATTTTTAATTTTTTGGCAATTTCGTGTAAACGATTTTCGAACAAACGTCCGATTTTACAAAATTTTTTAAATGCGAGTCAGATTGGTAAATTTTGAAAAAAATAACGCCGGGATATGAGTTGCAAGTTCTTTTTGTATTGGCGTCAGATGCGATTATTAAACAAGCCAGAATCAATCTTATTGATGATTTGTTGAATATTTACTAAGTAGTTTGTAATTCGATCATTTTGGTGAGTTTTGCAAAATTCATGAACGGCTTCTAGTTTGTTTTTAATAATTCATGGTTTGGAATTGATTGCACTTAAATAAACATTTTTGAATACTGAAATATTTTCATATAGGGAACTATCTTGAAGAATAAACCCAATATTATTGGTTTTTTTATCGCCCTTGACAGTAATTTTTCCGTGAGTTGGTTTTTGAAATCCAGCTATTAGGTTTAATAAGGTTGTTTTCCCGCTACCTGACGGTCCTAATAAAGTAATAATTTGATTGGAAGGAATTTCTAAATTTTCAATATGTAATAAAGGTTTTTTTTTGTACCCAAAGGACAAATTTTCAATCCGAATTAATGGCTGTGTATTTTCCATAGTGTTGATTTCAACAATTAAAGTAAATTAGATCATTTTTCAAACCATTAATTTGCTTAAAAGTTATTGTGATCCAATCTTGAGCATTATTATATACGCGAACGATTCAATAGGTGTAAAAAAGAGTGTTTTCTTCAATAAACTTGTTAAACAAGATTTTTTATGCTTCAAAAATTCTTATTTTTTTTAAAATGTTGAAAATAAACAACTTCACCTAGTGACTAGTTAATTGATCCAGGCCTAAAAACCCTATAACATGCTTACTAGTTCTTTTATTTTAATTAATTTGCTTTAGATGAACTTTAAATCAAAAAACTAATGAAACAAAAAAACCAATTTAATTAATCGTTTGTCAATTCTTTTTCGAGAGCTTTGATGTACGCATTAACTTCGTCATTTGGTTTAACAAATTCTTGTAATTTTTTTAATTCGTGTTTACTGTAATGGTTCGGCGAAGAATAAGTAATAATTACAATTAAATCACCCGTGCGGTTCATTTTAAATAACCGGCTTTGGTTAGAAGTTTTAATACCCTCACCAGATAAAATAATTTGTTCACCGTTACGTGTGCCCGGCTTTACTTCAATTTGTCGCATTCCGTTTAAGGTCGCAACTTGCACAGTACCGCCAACTATCGCTTCTAACGGATCAATTAAGGCTTTCACAATGACATCATTATGGTTACGTTCAAAGATGCGGCTGTCAGCAATATTGACCCGAACGTATAAATCACCAACTTGGTTCATATACGTGTGACCTTCGCCCTTAACGACAATGACATCTTGGTCAAATAGTCCTGGTTCGACCTGAACTTTGTGTACAACTTCTTCACTAATCATTTTTTGTCCGTGACAATTATTACATTTTTCGCGAATGGTTTTTCCTTCACCTCTACAAGTCCCACAAATGCCCTGTGTTTGGAAGGTTCCGAATGGAATTCTTTTGGTTTGAACAACTACACCTTCACCATGACAAGTGCCACAAATTTTAATGGCGTTAGGTGATGTTCCAGCCCCAGTACCTTTACAAATTTTGCAAGTTTTTTGCCGAACGTAAGTTACATCGCGAACGCACCCCTTAGCACTTTCTAAAAAACTTAAGTTTAGATCAACTAGTAGGTTGATTTCCACTTGTTCGTGGTGGCTAGCCCTGCGGCTAGCTCCCCCACCAAAAAAACTGCTAAACACATCACCAAATCCGCCCGAACCAAATTCAATGCCCTCACTAAAACCCGAAAAACCCTCACCAAAAACACTATTGAAAATATCGAACGGATTGAATCCTTCTTGGTGAAACCCACTTGCATTTAAACCTTCATGGCCATAACGATCATAAAGTTTCCGTTTTTCTTCATCGTTCAAAACTTCATAAGCCTCGTTAACTTCTTTGAAAAGTTCTTCAGCATTAGGATCTTTGTTTCTATCAGGGTGGTACTTCATTGCCATTTTTCGAAATGCCCGTTTGATTTCGGATTGATCTGCATTCTTACTAATTCCGAGAATTTCATAATAATCCCGTTTTGATGGCATAGCATTCTCCTGATTATAATTGTTAATTAGCACTCTAGTCTAGCGAGTGATAGCAAGTAAAATTATATCCTACTTCTTAAAATTTTTTAAATTTTTTTAAAAAATCAGAAAAATAATCTAATTTGATTTGTTAAAAAAGTTAACCAACAATTTATTATTTAATAATAACTCTATAAAATTATGAAAACAACTTGATTTTTTAAATTATTGATCGATGAAAAAAAACGAATTAGTTGATTTTTGTTAAACTTGGCTTTTTAAAATTCAGACTTAAAGAATTTTTCCCATTCAATTGTTTGTTGATATTCTTTGAAATGCCGCTGAACCTTACCACGCTTGGCTGCATTTGCTAAACCAATCGGATCAAAAGATATTTCGCTTCCGGCTTTTCAAGTTTTTAATAGTTCATCAAGAATTTTTTTATCTTCATCTTTTAATGCGTATTTTTCAGGAGTTGTTTTGTTTAACGATAGGATGTGTTCAACCATTTCGCTATAAAAAGCCCGGTATTCAGTCGAATCATCCTGGTCATGACCTTCTTGTGATTTTTGGTATTTTTCGACGAATTTCATCCATTCGTTTTCGATTTTAATTTTTCATTGGATTTTGGGAACATAACTTTGCTTATTATCTGCCATACTTTTTCCTTTACAATTTTTCGCTTCTATAATTTTAAATTAAAAGATCTTATTATTTGTTATTGATTGAAAACTTTTTAACAAAAAGTAACGATTTCTTTAACTATTTGTGGTTGCTTTCACGTAATTTTAACAACTCGTACTGCAGTTTTAATTCAATTGCACTAATTTCTTGATGATTTGTTAACTCTTTGATTCTAGCCTCAAGCTTTTGTTTGGCGATTTTGGCTGCTTGAACATCGACATCTTTAGCCCAGATAAAATCTAAACTAAATACTTTGGCGATTTTTCTTGTTGCATAAATTGTTGCTTGGTCAATAATTCCTGCTTCTCTACGTCCATCAAGATGGGTAATATAGATCACGTGGGGAGCAGCTGTGGCCACTAGCGGAGCATTGTTTGCCATTAAGGCAATATAACCTTCAGGCGTTCGCACTTCAGCCCGTAAAATTTCGCCATTAAACTTCACGCCAACTGGTGTAAGAATTTTAAATTGGTAACTATTTTCAGCCATGATTGGTCCTTATCACTGGTTAGTAAATTAAAAGTTTATAATTTTTTGGCTTTTTCGACAACTTCGTCGATTGAGCCAACATAAAAGAAGGCCGATTCTGGTAGACTATCATGCTTACCTTCTAAGATTTCTTGAAAACCTCTGATTGTTTCGTTTAACGGGACATATTTGCCCTTATTACCCGAAAATTTTTCGGCAACAAAAAACGGTTGACTTAAATAATTACGAATCTTGCGGGCTCTAGCAACAATAATCTTGTCATCTTCAGATAATTCATCAATTCCTAAGATGGCAATTATGTCTTGTAATTCGGCAAATTTTTGCAAGATTTTTTGTACTTCTCGAGCAGTTTTATAATGTTGTAAACCAACAACATTAGGATCTAATAAGCGACTAGTTGATTCTAAGGGATTAATGGCGGGAAAGATCCCTAAAGAAGCAATGTTACGATCCAAGACGGTTTTTGCATCTAGATGGGTGAAAGTGGTCGCTGGAGCGGGATCAGTTAAATCGTCAGCAGGTACATAAATGGCTTGCACCGAAGTGATTGATCCACTTTTTGTTGAAGTAATGCGTTCTTGTAAAATACCCATTTCATAAGCCAATGTTGGCTGGTAACCAACTGCTGATGGCATCCGTCCTAATAACGCTGACACTTCACTACCAGCTTGGGTAAAGCGGAAAATATTGTCGATGAATAATAAAACATCTTGGTTATTATAATCACGAAAGTACTCAGCCATGGTCAATGCTGTTAGTGCCACACGCATTCTCGCTCCTGGTGGTTCATTCATTTGACCAAAAACAAGGGCTGTTTTATCAATGACCCCACCTTCAATCATTTCGTAATAAAGATCATTTCCTTCGCGCGTTCGTTCGCCAACTCCTGCAAAAACTGATAAGCCCCCGTGACCGGTTGCAATGTTGTGAATTAATTCTTGCACGAGTACTGTTTTACCAACACCCGCTCCGCCAAATAGCCCAATTTTACCACCTTTAGCATAGGGAATTAATAGGTCAATAACCTTAATTCCCGTTTCAAAAATTTCCAAATTATTCGATTGTTCTTCAAAACTTGGTGCTTGGCGGTGAATCGGCATTTTCTTGACAGTTGCTGGTAAATCACCCTGACCATCAATAACATCACCCACCACATTAAACATCCTTCCTAACACTTCATTACCTACGGGAACTGAAATGGGATTTTTCGTACTTGTAACGCTTGTGCCCCGAGCCAATCCGTCAGTTGCGCCCATGGCAATGCAACGCACGACATCATCGCCAACCAATTGGGAAACTTCTAAAATTAGTTGATGATCACCGATGTTGGTAACTAAAGCGTCATTAATTTCGGGCATTTGGTCTTCAGTGTCAAATAACACATCAACAACAGGACCAATCACTTGGTAAACTTTTCCGGTGATTTGTGGCATGATATATTCCTCCTTTTATTGTTCAATCCCAGCAATGATTTCGGTAATTTCTTGCGTAATATTGGCCTGGCGTAACCGGTTAAAACTTAATAGGTAATCATTAAATAATTCAGTAGCATTTTTGGTAGCTGTTTCCATTGCGTTTTGCCTGCTGGCATATTCTGAAACCTTTGATTCAACTAATGATCCGTACAGGACAACTTGTAAAAATTGTGGGATTAATGCTTGTAAAATCTCGGCAATATCAGGTTCAAACTCAAAGTTGTTTAAAAGTTGTTTATTTGTTGTTTTGGCATCATCTACAAATAACTCGTGGTCAATTGGTAAGATTTGAATTGCTTTAGCTTGCTGGACTAAAGTGTTCACAAAATGGGAGTAAACAATGACCACTTTGTTATATGACCCCTGGTAGTATCCTTCAAGAATTTTTTTACCAATATTTAAACTAATCCCAAAACTGATGTCTTGATCTTGTAAGTCTTTCGGAGCAATTAACGCGTCTTGTAAGCCTTTGGTTTTTCAGTAACTGATCCCTTTTTTGCCTAGAACCATAATTTTATCTTGTGGTTGATATTGGGCGTATAAAAGTTTGTTTAAATTAATGTTATATGGCCCACATAAGCCAAATGAACTATTGGTAACAACAAACAATGTTGGTCCATTTGCATCAACTTTTTTTTGACTAGAAGTTTTGATTGAACTAACAATTTCGCCAACAACCTGGTAAAACTCATGGCAAAACTCGTTAATATCACTAAGCATGCGGCGAAACTTACGCAGTTTAGCAGCAGCGACCATCCGCATGGCTTTTGTGATTTTAGCGGTAACAGCAATGCTATCCATTTTGCGCCGTAATTCTTGCGTTGATAACATTATTAAGATTCCTTATTTTGCAAATCATTTAACGCAATTACTTGCTCATCACCGTTAACATTATTTGGTTGTTTTGGCTTTTGTACATTAAAAGTTTGCACGAAGTGCTCAAGGCGGTTTTTTTCAGTTTGACTAACTTCAATTTCTGATAAATCACCATATTTTGCACAATCATAATTGGCAATAGTCACCATAAAATCATTAATCAAGATCTTGAATTGAATTTTAAAAATTTCGATCAATTCTTTCGTAAAGGTTTTCAAGGTTTTTAACTGGTGATATAACGGACTATTTTCAAACTGGTCTAAAATAAAGGTTTTGAATCGCTGGATGTCATCAACGGGAATTCATTTAATCAAACGTTCTTTAATGGCAAATAATAAAATCGCTTCTAAAATTTGGTCAACGGGTTTGCCATTAGGCTGTTTTAACATTTCCATTACCCGTTTTCCGTGTTCTAAAATACGTTTGGTCTCAGCGTCTAAATCGCTGCCAAACTGACTGAATGCATCCAGTTCGCGATATTGAGCTAGTTCGAGTTTTAAACTACTAGACATTTGCTTAATCGCTTTCATTTGGGCCGCTGATCCGACCCGACTGACCGAAAGCCCAACATGGATCGCCGGCCGTTGTCCAGCATTAAATAAACTTGATACCATAAATAACTGGCCATCAGTAATGGAAATTACGTTAGTAGGAATGTATGCGGAAATATCACCCGCTTGCGTTTCAATAATCGGTAATGCTGTAATCGAACCGCCACCAGCATTGCTATTTAGCCGTCCCGCTCGTTCTAATAGTCGTGAATGTAAGTAAAAAACATCACCAGGATAAGCTTCCCGCCCCGGCGGGCGGCGCAATAACAACGATAACGTCCGGTAAGACACAGCATGTTTGGATAAATCATCATAAACAATTAAAACGTCCTTACCTTGATGCATCCAGTTTTCGGCGATCGTTACGCCAGTAAATGGAGCAATGTATGATAAGGCAGCAATCTCGCTAGCTGTAGCGGAAACAACCGTGGTATATGCCATTGCTCCCGTCCGTTCTAATTGACCGACAATTTGGGCAATGGATGAATTTTTTTGGCCAATTGCGACATAAACACAATTAACGTTTTTGTTTTTCTGGTTTAAAATCGCATCAATGGCAATTGTTGTTTTTCCTGTTTGCCGATCGCCGACAATTAACTCCCGTTGTCCTTTGCCGATTGGTAACATCGAATCGACTGCTAAAATTCCCGTTTCCAACGGTTCATTAACTGATTTTCTAGCCATCACTCCCGGAGCCACTTGTTCAATTGGACAGTAAGTCACATTTTTAAATTGCCCCTTACCATCAATTGGTAAACCTAAACCATTCACGACGCGTCCTAATAATTCGTCACCAACTGGGGCTTCTACCACCCGCCCCGTGCGTTTTACTAACGTACCTTCACGCAAGTTAAAGTAATTACCTAACATCACTACGCCAACGTTGTTGGCTTCCAAATTTAACGCCATACCTAACGAACCGTTTTCAAATTCAACTAATTCGTTTAACACCACTTGATCTAACCCGCTAACTTTCACAATTCCATCACCAACAGTAATGACATGACCCTTTTCGTTACTAACAATTTGGGATGAATACTTTTTGATTTGGTCTTTAATGATCGAAGCAAATTCACTTAAATTAATTGCCATTTAAATTTGTTTTTCCTTGGATTTTTTCTAATAATAAGTTCGCCTTCATGTTTTTCAATTTGCCAACAATGGTCGAATCAAATGATTTTGATTCGGTTTCGACTCTCACCCCAGCGATCACGCTAGGATCAACTTTGGTTTTAATAACTAAGTGTGATGCTAACTTTTTTTCAAGAATGGTTTTAATTTTGGTTAATTGTTCACTAGTTAATGGGGTGGCTGAAGTAATTTTGACATAGCGCACGTGCTGAACTTGTTCGACTAGCAGCAAGAATTTTTTTAGAATCGCTATAATGGAATGAAACTCATGCATGTCAACCACAACCTTTAAAAAATCACATAATAAGGGATCGAAGAATTTTCCAAAAACTTGGTTAATTAATGCCGTTTTATGATTTCGGTTAATCACTGGCGAACAAAAAAAACGGCTAATTTCTGGCAACTCGTTCACTAGTTGGATGATTTTTAAACTTTGTTGGTAAATTTCGTGACAATTATTTTTTTCATTTGCCAGTTCGTGTAATGCTCTGGCAAAACTTAAAAAGCGGGTTTTAGTCAAGATCAGCTTCCTCTAACGCTTTAATAAAATCTTCGATAAAAGCCTGATTATCAGCTGATGATAAACTTTTTTTAGTTAGTGCTTCAGATGCGGTTAACGCTACGTTAATAATTTGTTTTTGCATTTCCTCACGCAACACCCGTTCACGCCGTACTAGTTCTTGTTTGGCGTTTTGGATGGTAATGTTAGCACTACGTTTGGCCGTATCTTCAATTTCCGCTTTAATCCGAAAGCCCTCATTAGTCGCGTGGGCAATAATTTGGTTCGCTTCCATGCTCGCTTTTAAACGTTTGGCATTGGCATTTTCTAAATAAACTTTGGCTTGGGCATAGGCTTCTGTAGCCTCATCCATATTTTTTTGAATTAATGCCTGCCGGGCTTTTAAATTTTTTTGGGTCGGCTTTCACAAAAAATAAATCATCGCTACTAGTAAAATAACCAAAGCAATCATGTGGGCAAGAAATACCCAAAAATTGGGGAAAAATTGGTTAACAATGTTTTCTTCCTTAAGTTCTTCTGGCAAAGCACACGAAGTTACGATAATGGGAATTAAGACAATTCCCGTTAGCCCTATAAAAAGACGTTTGCTTTTTTGATAAGGTTTTTTTTGTGTCATTGTTTGATTCACCCAGTTTTGATTCTAAACTACGAAAATTAAGATGATCGCAATTACTAAACCGTAAATTGCTGAAGATTCTGCAATCGCACTACCGACAATGAAAAAGGTACGAATTTTACCTTCAACTTCGGGGTTTCTCGCCAATGCCAAACAAGCTTGGCCGGCCACAAAACCCTGACCAACGCCAACCCCAACGGATGCAACCATGGCCATTCCCCCACCAATATAGGCAAGGCCTTTATCAGTGATCGTCGTAGTTGATCCACTCAGAGCATGATTGACAATATCGCTAATATGCAAAATAATGTTGTCCATAAATTTTTAACTCCAATTTAATAAATTTGTATGATCTTTTTGTCAATTTAGTGATGACAATCATTCCTTAATTAAATGTTACTAACTTTCGTTTGTACAAAAACTTCGCTAGCGTTTTGTTTTTTCAATCCATGATTTATTTTTTTTCGCAAGGGAATTTTTTGGCCTTGTTCATCGTGTTGCTGTTTGGACCAATACGAATAGGTTAACATTAAAAACACATATGCTTGCAACAGCCCAATAGCCACATCAAAATACGAATGGAACACCGGGGTAATCATCCCGCCAAACACACTACCCAATGTTAAACCTAAAATCACGGGATTGACATTTTGAAAAATGAATTGGATCAACGAATACAGTAATGCCATGATTAAAGTTCCAGAAAAAATATTACCCCATAACCGCATGGAAATCGATAGTAAAGGTGCAATTTGGCCAATAACTTCTAACGGATTGATCATTACTGGAATTTGCCGTCCCTTAATTTTAACATTCACGGTAAAGGTTTTTAAAAAACGCAACCGTTGGTATCTAAAGGCGACAACATAAGTTCCAAGAAAGGTCATCAAACCCAGGGTTGCTGTGACTGTTAACGAACTGGTCGGTGGCGATAAATTACCAATAAGTGAAAATAAATTACTAAAGCCTAAATAGGTTAAAATCATCAGAAAATACGGAGTAAATTTTTTGTTTTCTTGACCAAATAAATCAACGGTCATTTTTTCAATTCCCAAAACGTATAATTCAACCATCAAAACGTATCCGCTTGGTGCTTGGTCGGGTTTTAAGCGGCAGGCTTTAATGTAATATACGATGGTAAAAATCAAAATCGCCATTACCACTAAAGGAATTGTTACGACCACACTTGTGGGTTCAAACGGTTTTCAATTAATTCCACTAATCGGAGTTTCTTGAATTAAAACGCTAAACGGGTTGGTGGCTTGAGGCGAATTGGGTTGAGAATTAGTTTGGTGATAAACTATCTCCTGTGGCAGCATTTTGCACTCCTTTCTTCGTTGTTTTGTTAAGATCGACTTTAAATAAAAGAAAATTTAACAAAACTGAATTTAGTGGAACAAGCATGATAATTGCTAATACTCCAGCAAGATGAAAATAATTATTTGCACTAAATTTTTCAACTAAAGCAACGATGATAATGGGAATTACATACAAAAAGTAGCGTCCAATAAATAAAATGGCAGCAAGCATTGCTAAAAAATTCTTGCTAAGTTTTTTATTTCTGATGTTTGAAGTTAATTTTAAGCCTAACTTGATAATAAAATTCGGAATTACTGTCGTTGTAAATACCGCTACAATTGCAAAGGGCAAACCAACTAAATACGCAAATAAAACCCTTCAAGGAGACACTTTTAAAACAGCTAAAATTACTAAAATTACAATCCCAAAACTAGCAAGGATAATAAAAGAAAAATTTTTGCTTAATCACGCGTTTTTAATACTTGTTCAATTAATTTGCGACCAGTTTAACTTGGTTTTAGCAACCGGATTTATTTTCATTAAAATCTAATTTTTATATCCCCTTAAAGACGCTTAGTATTCTATACTGATTTTTAAAAAAAACATCCAATAAACAAAAAATTAATAATTAAATACTTAATTATTGTCTATTTGGAAATCTTTGCTAATTTAAAAAGGTTGGAATTAATGTTAGCGTCAGCTAATTTTTGTCGATAAAAACTGTCAGAGATGACACCATCATCACTTTTTGTAGCATTATTCATGTATTGGTTGCCAGCAAGTAAGTTGTAAGGGATTAAGTTTTCGTAAAAATCTGCTCTAATTTTACTGCGGTTATATTCGGGGACAATTAAAGCCATGCCTAACCCTATCTTGGAATCTTTCCCAAAATTTTTGGGTTTAAAAGTTCCAAAATAAATGGCACTAATTTTACTTTTTGAAGAATCATTTGGTTTTGTACTAAAAATAGCACTTCCCGAACTTCCGCCTTGTAAGTTCGAATTTTCAATAACATAACCCAAGCCGTATTGAAGGTATTTTTCGCCATGGTAATAAAGCGTTTGTGAAAAATCAATACTACCAAAACTGTATAATCCCGACAGGTCTGGAGCTGATAAATTTGGCTGTTCATTATTAGTGGCAAATTTTTGACCTTGAGTATTTAAATCATTATTTGACGTGTTAATGGTTCATGCTGGTGATCCGTTGGGGTTACCAATATGATTTCCATCAAGTCCCACGCGTCTGTTTGTATAGTGTGGCGGTGGAATGTTCTGGTCTGAATTTGAGCGATATACTGGATAACCACCAATCGCATAATAATTTTGTGATGTTTTTCCTGAATTGTTATATTCGTTAATTAGATTGGTGTTGTCAAATAATCGGGTGTATGCATCAGGGCCATAATGGTTTTTCAATGTCTCCATGGCTGGTACAATTCAGTTTTCATAAACTAATTTTTCGTTTTGTTGTTGGTCATTTATTGGCGTTTGAAAATATTTTATCGAAATTGCAAGAACGGCAAAATCAAGATAAAAATTATCGTTTAAAATAGTATTTTGATGCGGAGTGACATTAACTTTTTTGTTATAAAAATTCAATCCAGTATAAAACGTTTTGGGTAAAGTTGATAATGGGATTGAAGTGATGTTGGCGTTATTTTGTAAACTATTTAAAGTTGATGGTGAATTATCAAATTTACCTAATGAAAATGCCGTTGTTTGATCACCTTGACTATTATAACCGATACTACCAACTCGCAATCATGACGGGGTGTAAATATCACCATCATCTTTATTTAATAAACCATCAACAACGTGCACGTTTGTTGCAAAATAACCGGTTCACGTAAAATTACCATTTTCATCAGGAGTAGTTGAGTCTAAATTTCAATCAAATAACCAACCTGTACCAAATTCGGAATACGGCCCCTTTCTTTCATTGATACGTTCGTTTGTGCTACCACTAGGATGATAGCCGCCAGAATTATCAAATTGTAAGGAAAAAGTTAAATTATGAGCAATTTGGTAAACGGATGCTTCGGGAACACTATTAACAGCATGGTTGGTTGATTTTGGGGCAATATAAAAGGGAACTACCGCACAAGCACTAGCGACACTAAAAATGCCAATCATGCCAGTCATCATCGCGATTATGCGATATTGTTTCTTTTTAAATTTTTGGTGATTAATTTTGATCATTATTAAAAAATAGGTAATTACAAAAATTATTACGTTTCATCGTTTGAATGTCATTATCACTTTTTGGAAACATTTTTGTATCCTCGTCTGGACCTAAACTTGCCTTGTATGATTGGTTCTTGCCGTTAATTAAATCGTAAGAAAAAAGGCCTTGATTTTTGTATATGTTTTTGTTGTTAGTATTAGTATTTAAGAACAGTGCATCAGCAAAACCGTAAGAACTTTCGCCACCTTCTTGACTTGCTAATGTACCAAAATAAATCCCTAATGCTTGGGCGGTTTTTTTAGTTCGTGTGTTTTGGGCCAACAAAACACTGCCAGACGATCCGCCACCTAAATTGGAGTTTTTTACATAGTAAGATACTCCCGTTTTGTGATATTTTTCGCCACGGAAGTTAAAAGTAAAATTGGGCACTGATGTATTGTTAATTAGCCCATTAATGGGGGAATTAGTGACTCGTTCAAAACCTGAAGTTCCCGAATTATCAATTGGCTGTCCGTCAAATTGTTTAGCATTATGATCAGCATTAATGGTCCAAACGGGTTTGGCAGAAAACCCATTTCGTGAATCTTTGACAGGATAACCACCGATATATCCATTAATGTTACTTAAACCTGATTGCAAGTAATTGGTAGTATCAAAAAAACTCACGTTTTGATTAAAGTAATAATCATCAAGTGTTTTCACTGCTGGTTTAATTCATGATTCATATAGTAAATCTTCAGCTAGTTCTGACAAAGTTGACGGATTTTTGGTGAACCGAATCACGACTTTTAAAACCGCAAAATCAAGGTAAAACCGGTTGCCTTCTAATGTTGTCGCTTCGTTTTGTAACCCGATAGCTGCAAACTGGGTGGTCGGAATGTAAGTTAATTTAACCCCATGAACTCTAGGTTCGGTTCGTGGTAGAAAAGGATCTGATGGTTTGCTGCTTTCTTCATGAAGGTTGGGATCATAACGGTTTAAGTAAAAAGATTGCGTATAATCAGAATTTTTTCACAAAGGATTTTTAAATGCTGGTGCTAAATAGTTCGGGTTGGTTTCGTTCGGATTTAATATTGAATTAGCAACGTGTAAATTTGTTGCAAAATACCCCGTTCAGTTAAAACTACCATCAGCGTTTTCTGAACGATCGCGGTTGTAGTCAAATAACCATCCGGTTCCATAAGCAAAATAAGGGCCGCGCCTTTCTTCGGTTTCACCAAATTTGTCGTTATCATTTCGACCACCCCGATTCGATATTATTAAGCTAAAAGATAGCTTATTAATTATTTCGTAAGGTGTATTTTTTGGAACCGTGTTTTCTAAATGTGCTTGATTATTATTTTTTTGTTCTGTTTTAGGTTTATAAGGATTAACAAAATTAAATCAGTTATCAGATCTATTACCTGTAAATAAGGAGCATCCGGTTGTAATCATCGTTATGGAAAAACCAAGAAAACTTAAAGGTATAACAAAAAGATTTTTGCGCTTTTCTTTTTTCATCAACTGCACCTCATTCCTAAATTTACTAAGAATAATTTGCATTGTTTTGAAACAAAATTAATTAAATAATTGCCATTTTGTTCAATTATTTTTTTAGTAAATATTGAAGTTTAATCTAGGCTTATTATAATCAAATTCTTTTATTTGGTACCATATAAGCGATCACCAGCATCACCAAGCCCAGGTTCAATATAACCTAAATCATTCAATTTTTCATCCAATGCAGCAAGATAAACATTCACATCTGGATGCATTTCATTTAGAATAGTTAACCCCTGACGTGCTCCAACTAAACCGACGAACTGAATAGATCTTGGTTGCAATTTTTTAATAATCGAAATGGCTTTTGTTGCTGATCCGCCTGTTGCTAGCATTGGATCGAGCACAATGACGTCAGCGTTTTTCATGTTTTGGGGAAATTTCGCGTAGTACTCGACCGGTTGCAAACTGCTTTCATTTCGGTATAAACCAATATGACCAATTTTTGCCCCAGGAATCACATCGCTTACCCCGTCAGCCATGCCTAAACCGGCTCGTAAAATGGGGACAATGACAATATCGTTTTTTAACGTATAACCAGTCATTTTTGTTAAGGGTGTTTCAATTTCAATTTCTTTTAAAGGATAATCGCGAGCCACTTCATACATCATTAATGCCGTAATTTCCTTTAATAAATCCCGAAAGTAATTCGCTTTTGTGGAAATATTTCGCATTCTTGTTAACTTATTTTTAATTAACGGGTGATCAATAATCTTATTCAATTTTCTCCCTCGCTTTTTAAAACATTATAAAATAGGAAAGTTAATTCACGCTAACGATTTAGTTTAAAAAAGTTCATATCTTTTTAATGAAGAATTAACAATCAATCAATGCAATTTGCTTTAATCCAAAAGTTAATAATCATTTTTTAATGTTATCAAGGAGGATCAAATTTAATGATTTTAAAGAAACCAGCAGCATTAAATTGTACTGAAAAATTAAAGTCCGAATGTTTGGTTAGAAAATATTTTAAAACCTTTGACAAAATCCGTTGGGTTTATTTTTTAGGATTTTGGTTTTTCTTGGTTGCAGCAGCCTTGATTATTAATGAATTTGTTAAATCGTTCCAGAATTTTTCCATTGCAGAAAACCCATGAAAAATCATTGATAAATGAACTTACCAAAGCAATGTATTATTATTAATTTTTACCATTTTTATTGTTTTCTTTCCCGATCACCAGTTTTTAAAAAACAATAAGTTTTTGATCGCTACTATGGTGTACATTTGGTTTACCTTTTTTGGTTACAACATTGTTTTAAGTGTCACATCAACGCAACAAAATCCCGTAGGTTGACATAGACTAATTGCTAATCGTAATTCGTATGATTTTGCAATTAGTGCGTGACATCATGTAATTTGCCCCGTTTTGTTTATTGCTTTAGGAATTTTCAAGATGTTTTGGGATCAAAATTCTAGTTTAAAATCGTATTGAAAAACGTTATTACCGGGAATGATTTACCCTACAATTTACTTAATTTATGTTGCAACCATTCCTTTTGTGTACCCAACTGATCAAACTAGTAGTAAAAGAATCATTTATACAATCTATGGAAATGCCACCAATCTAGTCGAACATCCGCTAATTTCTGGAATTGCATTCGCAACCATTTATGTTGTTTTCTTTCCGGCTAGTTTTGCAGCAATTTATTACGGTTATCGAAAAATTCAAAAACACCTAAGATTAAAAACGTCTGCTACTAAAAAATAATTTTTCTGATGTTGTTTATGGAAGGTGTAAATTCCCTTTATTATTGAAAATTTCGCCATAACAAGATTAAAACTAATTCTAAACAACTTTTAATTGTTTGTTAAATTTGATGATCTAGTTAATAAAATAAAAAAAAACATATCGCGATGATGACAACAAAGTCAGCTATTATTGTTTTATGTCGATAATATCCAGAAAAATTCTTTTTTAAAATTATTTTTTATTAACACTTGTTCAAGTTTTCTAATAAATAGCTTTTGATAAAACTATGATAAAAGTTTAAATGTCTAGTTATTTTTATCACCTAATTTTTAATTAATTAAGTTTGGTTGCTATAGATGATAAAGTGAGATATTTTAGTTTAATATCCCTAGTTTAATTTTGTAATACAATTATGATTCCATTTGATTTGGTGAAAATTAAAAAAACCGAAGTGAGTTATTACAAATATTGAAAATTATGAAAAGCCATTTTGTTAGATTGCTCCAATTAGAAAAATAAACAGTATTGGTGTTGTTACTAAAAACAATTTTTAAATCACATTAAACAATGATGCAAGCAAGGATGACAAATATGAAAAGTCAATTATTTGGCAGATTAAGTTTTTTTGTTTTGTAATTAATTTAGAACTAATAAATAAATCGATTAGCAATATTTCCATGAAGTTTATTATGTTTGTGAACTTACAGATGCAGCCTAATTTAACAATAGTTTAAATTAATTCGTAAATTTACTTAGTTTGTTTTTTTTATTTAATTTTTAGAATCGATTTGCAAAATAAACCATAAAATCCAAATCGAAAATTATTAACATCAATTTTTTCAAAATTTAACTTTTTATCAGCTTTTTCATAACAATCATTGTATTTAAGGTTCTTATGTTTTGATTTAAAGTTTTTAAATTAAAGATATTAACCACAATTATTTATGATCTAAATTTTGGTTTATATTTAATAATATATTTTCTCTGGTAAATTAATTTATTCCCTTTTTTAACAACTATTGCTCCTTACTTAATTAACGAATATTTTGATTTAACTTTTTATCAAAAAAAAATTTTCGAAAAAAGCAGGGAAAAAATGTGGAAAATTACAAAATCTTCATTTTTTTCTCAAAAAATAAAATTTTTATAAATTTTTATGTGAAATAAAAAAATCGTGCTATCATTATATAGCTAATTCTTTTTTGTTATCTATTGTTGCAAATTACTTAGCAATCGTTTCTTAACTATAAAAAGAAACGGTTTAAAGTGATGCAGCAATTTTAAATGAAAGTTTATAGCAGAATGTTCTTTGAAAACTGAAAAGAATCTGTCATTTTCTGAGAGTTTGATCCTGGCTCAGGATTAACGCTGGCGGCATGCCTAATACATGCAAGTCGATCGGGTGCAGCAATGCATCAGAGGCGAACGGGTGAGTAACACGTATCCAATTTACCCCATAGCGAGGGATAACTAGTCGAAAGATTAGCTAATACCGCATAACGATTAAAATATCGCATGAGAATTAATTTAAAGATCCGTTTGGATTACTATGGGATAAGGGTGCGGCATATCAGCTAGTTGGTGAGGTAACGGCCCACCAAGGCAATGACGTGTAGTTATGCTGAGAGGTAGAATAACCACAATGGAACTGAGACACGGTCCATACTCCTACGGGAGGCAGCAGTAGGGAATTTTTCACAATGGACGAAAGTCTGATGGAGCAATGCCGCGTGAACGATGAAGGTCTTTGTAGATTGTAAAGTTCTTTTATTTAGGAAGAAAAGCTAGTAAAGGAAATGTTATTAGTTTGACCGTACTATTTGAATAAGTAACGACTAACTATGTGCCAGCAGTCGCGGTAATACATAGGTTGCAAGCGTTATCCGGATTTATTGGGCGTAAAACAAGCGCAGGCGGATTAGAAAGTCTGGTGTTAAAATCAACTGCTTAACGGTTGAATGCATTGGAAACTTCTAGTCTAGAGTGTGGTAGAGAGTTCTGGAACTCCATGTGGAGCGGTGGAATGCGTAGATATATGGAAGAACACCAGCTGCGAAGGCGAGAACTTAGGCCATTACTGACGCTTAGGCTTGAAAGTGTGGGGAGCAAATAGGATTAGATACCCTAGTAGTCCACACCGTAAACGATGGATGTTAAACGTCGGGGCGATCACCTCGGTGTTGCAGTTAACACATTAAACATCCTGCCTGGGTAGTACATTCGCAAGAATGAAACTCAAACGGAATTGACGGGGACCCGCACAAGTGGTGGAGCATGTTGCTTAATTCGACGGTACACGAAAAACCTTACCTAGACTTGACATCCTTGGCAAAACTATAGAAATATAGTCGAGGTTAACCGAGAGACAGGTGGTGCATGGTTGTCGTCAGCTCGTGTCGTGAGATGTTGGGTTAAGTCCCGCAACGAGCGCAACCCTTATCGTTAGTTACTTTGTCTAACGAGACTGCCAACGCAAGTTGGAGGAAGGTGGGGATGACGTCAAATCATCATGCCCCTTATGTCTAGGGCTGCAAACGTGCTACAATGGCCAATACAAACAGTTACCAAACCGTAAGGTGGAGTTAATCTGCAAAGTTGGTCTCAGTTCGGATTGAGGGCTGCAATTCGCCCTCATGAAGTCGGAATCACTAGTAATCGCGAATCAGCTATGTCGCGGTGAATACGTTCTCGGGTCTTGTACACACCGCCCGTCAAACTACGAGAGTTGATAGTGTCTAAAACCGTGTTGCTAACCGCAAGGAAGCGCATGTCTAGGACAAGATTAATGATTGGAGTTAAGTCGTAACAAGGTACCCCTACGAGAACGTGGGGGTGGATCACCTCCTTTCTATGGAGTATAATTACGTTTTATACACCTTTTACAGCAAATGGTGTTTTTAAAAATCCAACCTGGATTCATATTACCCATACCAAAGCAATTTGAAATTATGAAATCCATTGGTCAGATTCTTTTCAGTTCTGAGAGAATAATTCTCTCCACAAATTTAGGTAATCTTTTTTCAGTTAGATAATTATTCATCCATTGATTTTAGATTTGCCAGTTCTTGTTTCTATTGATTTGAAAACAAGAAAATCCTTATTAGCCTAAATTTGTGAGATGGTTCTTTGACAACTGAATACAACAAATCTTTCTAGTTCACACATAAATGAAATTAAATTTGTTTATGTGCAAAATAATGCTAATGGATTATTAAAAAATAAGTTACTAAGAGCTTATGGTGGATGCCTTGGCACTAGAAGGCGATGAAGGACGTGCAAATCTGCGAAAAGTTGCGGGGAGTTGGTTGGAAACGATAATCCGCAAATATCCGAATGGGGTAACCCAGTATGGCGAAATCCATATTATTTTATTCTGAATTCATAGGGATAAAAAGCGAAACGTTGCGAAGTGAAACATCTCAGTAGCAACAGGAAAAGAAAACGAAAGTGATTCCGTGTGTAGTGGCGAGCGAAAGCGGAACAGGCCAAACCGGAGTAATCCGGGGTTGTAGGACTGCAATCTGGACTTAAAATTGATAGGAGAAGTGGTTGGAAGGCCACACCACAGAGGGTGATAGTCCCGTATCTGAAATCAAGTTTATACCTAGCAGGATCCTGAGTACGTCGGAAAATGTTATTTTGACGGAATCTGCCCAAACCATTGGGTAAGCCTAAATACTAATCTAGTGACCGATAGTGAACAAGTACCGTGAGGGAAAGGTGAAAAGAACCCAGAGATGGGAGTGAAATAGATTCTGAAACCATATGCTTACAACGTGTCAGAGCAATTTAATGTGTGATGGCGTGCGTTTTGAAGTATGAGCCGGCGAGTTATGAAGGCAAGCAAGTTAACCAATAGAAGGGTAGCTATAGCGAAAGCGAGTCTGAAAATGGCGTTTTAAATGTTTGTTTTTATAGACCCGAAACGGGTTGAGCTAGGCATGGGCAGGTTGAAGGTAGAGTAACATCTGCTGGAGGACCGAACCGACTTTCGTTGAAACGACAGCGGATGACCTGTGTCTAGGGGTGAAATTCCTATCGAAATCCGTGATAGCTGGTTCTCGTCGAAATAGTTTTAAGACTAGCGTAAGATCATGATTAATTGGAGGTAGAGCTACTGAATGTATGATGGCGTCGCCTTGACGTATTGATTACAATTAAACTCCGAATGCCGATTAATTTATTCTTGCAGTCAGACAGTGGGGGATAAGCTTCATTGTCACAAGGGGAAGAGCCCAGATCATTAAATAAGGTCCCTAAAATATGCTAAGTGGAGAAGGATGTTGAAATACTTAAACAGCAAGGATGTTGGCTTAGAAGCAGCCACCGTTTAAAGAGTGCGTAACAGCTCACTTGTCGAGTGTTTCTGCGCCCAAGATGTAACGGGGCTAAGCATATTACCGAATTTATGGATGGTACGCAAGTACCGTGGTAGACGAGCGTTGTATAAAGATTGAAGCCAAACCGTGAGGATTGGTGGACTATATACAAGTGAGAATGCCGGTGTAAGTAACGCATGAGAGTGAGAATCTCTCAAACCGATTGACTAAGGTTTCCTGGACGAGGGTCGTCCTTCCAGGGTTAGTCTGGACCTAAGGTGAGGCTGAAAAGCGTAATCGATGGCCAACAGGTTAATATTCCTGTACAAACATAATAACTGATGGAGTGACGGAGAAGGTTAATGGCTGCCCCTTAACGGATTGGGGTTCAAATAACAAGTCTTTGTGGTTGGCAAATCCGCCACATTTAAGGGCAAGTTATGATAACGGGTGAACGCTTCGGCTAGTAGCGAAGAGCCATATATCACGCTTCCAAGAAAAGCTTCTAGGATTAATTATTATGTTTCCAGTACCGAGAACGAACACACGTAGTCAAGGAGAAGATCCTAAGGTTAGCGAGTTAACGATAGTTAAGGAACTCTGCAAATTAGCCCCGTAACTTCGGGAGAAGGGGTGCTCAATGAAAGTTGAGCCGCAGTAAAGAACGAGGGGGGACTGTTTAACTAAAACACAGCTTTATGCTAAGATGCAAATCGATGTATATGAGGTGACACCTGCCCAGTGCTGGAAGGTTAAAGAAGGATGTTAGCGCAAGCGAAGCTTCCAACTGAAGCCCCAGTGAACGGCGGCCGTAACTATAACGGTCCTAAGGTAGCGAAATTCCTTGTCGGGTAAATTCCGTCCCGCTTGAATGGTGTAACCATCTCTTGACTGTCTCGACTATCGACTCGGTGAAATCCAGGTACGGGTGAAGACACCCGTTAGGTGCAACGGGACGGAAAGACCCCATGAAGCTTTACTGTAGCTTAATATTGGGCAGAGTTTGAGCATGTAGAGCATAGGTAGGAGACTTTGAAGTAAGTTCGCTAGGATTTACAGAGTCAACTGTGGAATACTACCCTTGCTTAAACTTTTCTCTAACCGGCTGGTGTCATCCACCAGCGGGACAGTGTTAGGTGGGCAGTTTGACTGGGGCGGTCGCCTCCTAAAATGTAACGGAGGCGCGCAACGGTACCCTCAGCACGGTTGGAAATCGTGTCTAGAGTGTAATGGTATAAGGGTGCTTGACTGTGAGACTAACGAGTCGAGCAGGTGAGAAATCAGGTCATAGTGATCCGGTGGTTCAGCATGGAATGGCCATCGCTCAACGGATAAAAGCTACTCTGGGGATAACAGGCTGATACTGCCCAAGAGTTCACATCGACGGCAGTGTTTGGCACCTCGATGTCGACTCATCTCATCCTCGAGCTGAAGCAGGTTCGAAGGGTTCGGCTGTTCGCCGATTAAAGAGATACGTGAGTTGGGTTCAAACCGTCGTGAGACAGGTTGGTCCCTATCTATTGTGCCCGCAGGAAGATTGCAGAGATTTATTCTTAGTACGAGAGGACCGGAATGAAGATACCACTTGTGCTCCAGTTGTACCGCCAGGTGCATGGCTGGGCAGCAACGTATCGCATAGATAAACGCTGAAAGCATCTAAGCGTGAAACTAACTCTAAGAAAAATCTTCCCATCCCGCAAGGGAGTAAGAATCGTTATAGACCATGACGTTGATAGGTCACAGCTGCAAGCACGGCGACGTGTTTAGGTAAGTGATACTAATCATTCGAGGACTTATTTAATCCAGCATTGTTTGAATAGAAAAATGAGGCGTTGTATTTAGTTATCAAAGAAACCATCACGTGTGATACCGATATCGTCGTGGAAACACCTGGTCCCATTCCGAACCCAGCAGTTAAGCACGGTGGAGCCGATGGTAGGGCAACCAAGAGTAGGAAAGTATCACGCAAAGTTAAGACCTCTAGGTTATCTAAGAGGTCTTTTTCTTTTTTGTTGGCAGTTACTTCCAACAGGATCGTCCGGGAATGGATGACATACGCTTGGTGTTGAGTAAAAAGTGTTTACGTAATTGACTTTAACTATAACAAGATTTTTGTAAAACAGTAAACATTATTTTTTGGTTCGTAAAAGTTTTTGGGCTTGTTCTTTCGCTAAACAAGCGGGTGTAGTTATATAATACCGGTTTTCGTTAGTAAATTTTTGATATTTACCATCATGTAATGATGTTCGTATTGGCTTTAATTTTAGTTGGTCTTAAACTTGTGCATATAGAATGTTCTTGTAAAATGATTAGCACAAGTCGTCCCGTAGCAAACAATGTCCTCACTAACTTGTGTGAAAGATGCCGTATGCAAACTAATCGTACCAGCATCACCTCAGGGGTCAATTGGTAAGTTGTACTTGCTTGATTAACATAATCGCTCCATAAGTATTTTGTTTCAGTTTCGTTAAGTTCTTTAAATTAATAGCCATGGTTTTTCCTTTGAACTTAATTAAATTGCTTTTTAGCAACATGATCTTTATTCAAAAAACTCACAAGTAATTCATAAAATCGACGATTCTTAAACCAAAAGGAAACCTCGTAAAGGCTTTTGGGCTGATATCCTTAAAGTAAAAAAAGAACCATTTTATTTTTAATTAACCCAATTTCATTATCAAAATTGACTTGGTCAAACTGGGATAAATTGCTAAAATTGTTTAATTATAATAATGATCCGCATTAATCATTCGTGATAAAATTCCTAAAAAAATGTATACACGAATTCAAAGGCCGCAATTTGGACATTATGATATTTAGGCTTACTGGCAAATTTGCTGTCATGTTTTTAAAATTTTGTTTGGGAATATTGTCACTAGATTGGTATTATTCATCATATCCAGCCAACTGGATGATGCCAATTCCTAATTTTAACCAAATATTATCCTTTAGCGAATTAATTATCAACCTTTTTCTGAATTTTGACGTCTTTCATTTTTAACAGATATTCCCGGTTTTGCGATAAGAAATGGTATTACACCAATAGTATTTTTAACCATTAATTCTTTTAATTGTTAATTCTTTTTGGTTATGTTAATCAAACATAGCCAAGCGTACATCAATTTCGTTAATGATAATCTTGATAAAATCCCAATTAGGCTTGTTTGGCAATGAAACTGCGTTCTTGTAACTAAATTTTGGCTAATTGGTTTTTCTAAATTATCAACCGGTACAACTTAGTTTAAATATTTGTTAATTTCATCTTGAAATCTCTTAGTTACTAGTTCGGGTTTTTGTGTAATGCGAATCCTGCATCCGTAACTAAAAGGTAGATTGAAATTTTTTGAAATGACTTAACGTCACTTATTTTAATTTCAGTAGCAAACGTGACTTAAAAAACTTATTTCAACTAATTTTTTTATTGTATCAACGTTTTGGCTCCCCAGGTCTAAATATTTCTCGTATTCTTTAATGCTTGCTTCTGCACTTAACACCACAAAAACAGGATGCTCGTGGTGCTTGAGAACTGCCATTTTTAATTAGATGGTCCTTACAATTAGTAATTCCTAGTTGGTTTTAATCGATATCACCAAGAACTCACTGGCAATTTTTTCGTATTTCTCATCTTTCAGTGTGATGGTGTTGACCAGTAATAATCAGAAATTAGGACAAATTATTACTTGAACTTGTACCTAATCTTTAGCATAAACCTTGAAAAAGAAAAGAAAATCATTAAAAAAATTATTTTTAACAACAACTATTAACAAGATCATCTGTCTTTTTAATATTTGTTGAAAATTTTCTTTTATTTTGAGTTATTTTAAACTGAATTTAAACAATTATTATTCTTTTCAAAACCATCAAAATCTTGATAAATTTGTTTAATTAATAGTTATAACTTGTGCTAGTTTTAAAAAAGACCGTCATTAACTAAGGCAATATTTTAAATCTGAAAACAGCAAATTAGTTAAATTAAAAAGATACTATTTTTTTTTTAAATAATGTTTAGATACGCTCGGATTCATTAGTTTCATTATCAATTAAATATTGGTAATCTTTACTAAATTCAATTGCTTCTAAATACTTCCTAACAAATTCTGTTTTACTTATAACCACTCTAAACTGAACGTAACCAATTTTACTCTTTTTAAGATGACGAAAATCTTGATAAATCTGTTTAATTAATTCTTGAAGCTTTTGTTCGTTTCAAGAATCATCAACATGAACTAAGATAATGTTTTTTATTAATTTGTAAAGTTTTTTCGGTGGCGGTGGCGGCGTAGTCGTCGGGTGATAATAATCAATTCTTGCATTTAGATCATTTTTAGCATCGACTATTTTTTGTTCTAATTTATTTTCACCTTCTTTAATTTTTTTCTCTAATTTAACTTCACTTTCTTTAATCTTTTGTCTTAACTTCGTTTCACTTTCTTTAATCTCTTGTCTTAATTTATTTTCACTTTCTTTAATCTCTCCCCTTAATTTAACCTCACTCTCTTTAATCTTTTGTCTTAACTTCGTTTCACTTTCTTTAATCTCTTGCCTTAATTTATTTTCACTTTCTTTAATCTCTTGCCTTAATTTATTTTCACTCTCTTTAATCTCTTGCCTTAATTTATTTTCACTTTCTTTAATCTCTAGTTTTAGTTCGGTTTTAGCGTTATCAACCTTTTTATTAAGTTTATTTAATTCTCTAAGTATTAATTCCTGAAATTCAACATCGTTTTTTTTCTTAGCCATAATAATTTCATCCTTATTTATAAAACCACAACTTTTAATAATTAACTAAACTTATCGTAATTAATTTTATTATCTGTAAATTTACTATTAAATTATAAATTAAATTCATAATTAATTCCGTTAAAACTTAACTAAATTTTGACAATACTTTGCCGTTTTACCTATGCATTATTCTAAAACCAAGATTAAAACGAATATTGTTTATTTACTATCGCTGTTTATAAAATAACTATAATTTTTTTAACTTAATTCGGCTTTATTATTTTGGTCATTATTTTTATTGTTTAATATTAAAATTTTGAAAAAATGCCCTTAGATTATTATTTTTTCTAAAAAAAGTCGTATAAATTTGATATTCTCTTTATTTAATTTTTCAATTGGTTAGAAAAAAAGTTAAATAATAAAACGTGATATGCCTGTATTAGGATTTAATTAATATTTAATTCTTTGAATTTAGATTTTTTATAAAGATTTTTTAAACGGTTAATTAATTATGAAACTAAAAGGAAAACGATGTTAATTTTTTAAATTTTAAAGACTATAAGAAAGATTGTTTTGATATGTAAAATCAGAAATGGTGAAGAATTATTCTATGGTAATGATAGTAATAATTAAAAAACTAATCTAACTTGTATTTTCCTGTTAATATACATAGTTTAAATTAGTAAAGACTATTAAGATAAGTCTGCAAGCAAATGGCTGCAACTTCAACTGTTTGGTTATTTTCAATAGTTAAATCGAAGTTGTTAGAAGAATTTTTATTTAAAATATTTAGTTCATATGTTGACAAATAAGCAAAACGAATCTGATTTGTTAACTGCTTCTGTTTTCTTTGCGAAGTAACTAAAATTTTTCGATAAAACAAATCATAGTAATTTTCAATGATGTATTGTGAAAAAGCCGTTTCTACAAGAACCAAATCATTTTCATGGATTTTAGATAAATTAGTTAAATGTTCACGAATTATTGGTTTTAAGGCGTTGTTTAATTTTGCTAACATTAATGGGTTAGTAAATACTAAATTTCCTAATTTTTCACGATCAACATGGTTATTATTAACGTATTGATTACCAAATTTTTTCTTAATGATTTTGTATCCGATTTGGTCTTTTAAATACAAGAAATGAACATATTCGTCCAGGAAATATTTGTGTATGTTTTCGAAAAGTTTGTTTTTTAAAATTGTGGTTTTTCCAACGCCACTTATTCCAGTAATTGCAATTAACATAACTATTTAAGGATTTGACAATGTGAGCAAAAATAAGTGCCCCGGCCGTTAACTTTGATTTTGGTAATTTTTGTTTTGCAAAATTGGCACGGTTTGTTTTGTTTTGTATGAACTTTTAAGTGTTCTTGAAAACTGCCAATATGGCCTTTTTTGAATTTGTAAGAAGCAATTGTTGTGCCGTTACATTCGATCGCCCATAATAAGATTTCTTTCGCTTTTTTAGCAAGCAATTCGCATTCTTTTAATGTGATTTTAACTGCTGGTGTTGAAGGGTTAATTTGACAGGCAAACAAAATTTCATCAGCATAAATATTACCGATTCCTGAAACGATGCTTTGGTCTAGCAAAATGGTTTTAATTGCCCTTGTTCGGCCTTTAATTTTGTTATGTAAATAAGCACCGTTAAACTGCGGATCAATCGGATCTAACGCGATTTTTGCTAATTCATTCGAATGTAAGTGGTCATCATTTTCATAAATATTAAAAGTCCCAAACCGTCTGGTGTCATGGTATCGTAAAACCTCATTTTTAAATTCAATTTGAACCAAAACGTGTTTGTGATCATAAGGTGTACTTTGGTTTTCAAAAAAGTATTTTCCTTCCATTCGCAAGTGCGAAACCATCTTTTTAGCACTAGTTAAATTAAAAATTATATACTTGCCCTTTCGGCTAATTTTTTCAATTTTTTCACCAGTTAAAAATGCTTGAAATTGTGCAACGGTACTATTTTTTAATAACTTTGCAACGTGGACTTTTACACCGGTAATTTTTTTATTTAAAACACTAAGGTTTAATTCATTAACAACGGTTTGAACTTCGGGTAATTCTGGCATTTATTTAATTCTCTTGAAACATTTTGACCGAATTGTACATTTCTTTTTCTAAATTTCGAATTTTATACTTTTCTAAAAAAGTAACAAAAGCTTCGATGTTGACGTCTTTTCTTAAAAATTCACTAAGATTTATCCCATCATAACAATCGCATTTAATGGTGGCAAGTTTTTTACACATGTATGCGGCTTGTTTGGCGGCAATAAATAATTTTTGCTGACTTGGTTTTAATTCACATAAGTGTTGGTAAATGTTATCAAGCGTCTGATATTTTTTTAATAGAGTGATTCCTGTTTTAGTTCCAATTCCCTTAATCCCTGGTAGGTTGTCTGAACTATCACCAACAATTGCTTTGTACTCAATAACTTGTTCTGGTTGTAAACCAAAATACAGTTCACTAAAATTATTTAAGTCATATTTAATCATTTCAGAAACCCCCTTTTTGGGTTGTAAAATACTTGTGTATTGGTTGACCAATTGCAACATATCTTTATCAGACGAGTAAATGAAGTTATTAATTTTATTATTTGATAATTTCCTTGACAAACTACCAATCAAGTCATCAGCTTCGACCCCTTTTTGCAAATCCACTTTATAACCAATGTAAACTAGTGCTTCTTGCAATAAACCAAGTTGGCTACGTAACTGCTCAGGTGAACGCGGTCGACCGGCTTTATAATTGTCAAATAAATCATCACGAAAGGTTTTTTCACCAGCATCAAAGGCTACTAATGCGTATTTAGGATTATGCTCATTTAAAATTTTTAAGGCCATTAACAACATTAATTTAACGGCGTTTGTAGGTTGAACGTTAGAAGTTTGGTAATATTCTAACTGTTTTATCGTTGCAAAATAAGCCCGATAAGTTAACGAATGACCGTCAATAATCACCGCATTATTTTTCATTATCTTCGCCTTTGATTAACACTAGTTTTTTTAAATTTTCGTTATAAATAGCAACCAAACGCAACCAGACATAATCTTTATTATTGTTGTAATTTGTGTCATTGCTTTTAATACTAATTAAACAAATTAAATTGGTTTTTAGCAAATCTTTAATTGCAACAAAATTAGCTGGCCAAATCGTTATTCTTGCTGTGTCTGTATCATCTTCAACATTAACAAAGGCCATTTCGTTGCCAGTTTTAGTAATTTTTTTTCGAATACTATTAATTTTTACAAAAATTTTTGTAAACTGACTAGTTTCTTGGGAAGTATTTTTGAAAGTATGTAAATCGGTAAAAGTGTATTCTTGAATGGTTTCTTTAATTTTTTTAAACGGATGGTCTTGCAAGTAAATGCCAATGGTTTTCGCTTGTTTTTCAGCAAATTCTTTAACGTCGTCTAAACTCATTGGAAATTTTTCAATTTCAATTTCAATCCCACCAGCAAACAACATGTTTCGTTTTAAATCGTTTAATGTAGCTGCTTTTTTCAAGTTATTAATCATGGTTTTACGGTCTAAACCTAAACAGTCTAACCCCCCAGCATAAATTAATGATTCAATAACTTTGATCGAAACCTTTTTTTCAAGCAAAAAGGGAATGGTTTCTAAATAGTTATGAAATTTTTTTTGCGGAATTAATGCCCTTGCATTCAGGATTTTTTTAATGGTTTCATGGCCAATGTTTTTAATCGTATCAAAACCAAATAAGATTTTATTTTCAAAAATACTAAATGATGCTTGTGAATGATTTAAATCAGGTGGTAAAACCTCAATCCCTTTGCGTTTGATTTCGCTCACATACGTTTCAATTTTTTCACTGCTGCTTGCATTGGCACTTAATAAAACGGTAACAAATTCTAGAAAATAATTGGTTTTTAAGTATGCTAGCCAGTAACCAATTAGCGAATAAGCAATCGCGTGCGAATGGTTGAAACCATAATTTGCGAACTGGTGGATGTAATTAAAAATTTGTTCGGCGTCTTGCTGTTTTAAATTATTGTTTATCGCCCCATCGATAAACGATTTTTTTAACTCATCGAATCCTGATTCGTTCTTTTTAGAAATGGCCCGGCGGAATAAATCAGCTTGTGCTAGTGAAAAGCCAGCAACATCTTGAGCAATTTGAATAATTTGTTCTTGGTAGACAATAATCCCGTTCGTGTTTTTAAGAATTGGAATTAAAGCATCAGCAACATATTCAACTTTTTTTAGTTTATTTCTTCGTTCAATAAAAATGGGAATGTTTTCTTGTGGTCCTGGTCGATATAGGGATGAAGTAATGGAAATGTCCTCAATATTCTTGGGATTCATTTTCATTAAAGTGCTCCGCATACCTGGCGATTCTAACTGAAAGATCCCATTGGTATCACCACTTGCTAATAAGGCAAAGGTTTTTGCATCGTCAAGCGGAATTTTATCTAAAACAATGTCAATTTTTCTTGTTGCCTTCACGTTTTTAATAACTTGGTCAATAATTGTTAAATTTCTTAATCCCAATAAATCCATTTTTAATAACCCAAACCGCTCGAGATGTTCCATGGAAAATTGTGACAACGGGTTATTATTAATGCCTAATTGGACTGGCAAAATATCAACTAACCCAATGCTAGATAAAACAATTCCAGCTGCATGAGTTCCGATTTGTCTTGGGATATTAATTAAACGTTGAGCAATTTTAAATAGGGTCGGATAGATTAAGGTTTTGTCGCTTAATTTTTTGGAATTATTAATCGCTTCTTGTAAATTTTCATCATATTGACTGCCAATCAATTTACTAATTTCGTCGACTTCTTTAATGGGAATTGCTAAAATGCGACCAACATCGCGGATGGCCATTTTTGCTTTAATGCGCTGAAAAGTGACAATGTGAGCAACGTGATCACGACCGTATTTATTAAATAAATAATCGACAACTTCTTCCCGTCTTGTATCCATAATATCAATGTCAATATCGGGCATTGTTTGCCGTTTTGGGTTTAAAAAACGTTCAAAAATTAAGTCATATTTTAACGGATCAACATCGGTTATTTGTAAAACATAGGCTACAAGTGAACCAACAACTGAACCCCGCCCGGGACCAATGATAATTTGGTTACGCTTGGCAAAATTAATCAAATCATAAACAATCAAAAAGTAATCGTCATAACCCATTTGGTTAATGATTGATAACTCTTCTTTCAGGCGTGTTTCGTATTTTTTTGGAATCAGTTGTTTATCAAAGCGTTGTTTCAAACCTTCAACACAAAGACTTTGTAAATAAAGTTGACTTGGAATTTGTTTAGGCGTTGGGAACTGAATTAGTTGCGTATGAAATTTGGTTAAATCCCACTGGCAAGAAGTAACCAATTTTTCTAAATTTTCTAATTGGATTGGTGTAAAAATTTGGATTGCTTCTGCCTCTGATTTAAACCAATTGTCCTCAGTTAGATCATACAACGCTAATTCATCATCAATCACGCGATCGTTTTTAATTGCTTGCAAGACGTTTAATAGATAAGCATCATCTTTGTTAGCACAGTTAACTTCGTTAATAGCAATCCCTTTTTCGGAATCAGAATTAGCAAAATAAATTTCGGTATTTTCGACGTTAACCGTCCCATCTTTCACAATAACAGCCACATCTTGAAGGAAATCAGTTAACGTAAATGTTTGGTTTAGCATAATAAAACTAGAAATTTTAATTAAGTTTTTGTAACCATCGTTATTTTTGGCAATCAGGATTAGATTACTTGCTAAATTATGTTCATAAATTTCTAAACCAATAATTGGTTTTAAATGGTGTTTTTTTGCTAAATCAAAAAATTCAACAGCACCCGATAAATTATTAAAATCGGTTAAACAAACATACTGTTGGTTATTTTTTAAAGCATAATCGATGATATCATCAATACTCAAAGTTGATAATAACAAAGAATAATGAGATCTTACATTCAAATTAATGAACATCAGATCTCACCTTTTTTAAACATGTTAAATGATGTTTACTTGCCACTCTTAATTTTCTTTTCTAAGGCTTTGATTTCATTTTTCAACTTAAGAATGGTTGCTTTATCACGGGTTGTTTTTAATTGTAACTTTAAATCTTCTAATCGCACAGCGTCCCCAATTTTACCACTTTTGATGTTTAAGACTTTGGTTTCTTCAAGTTTAACGCGTTCAAAACGATCGATATCTTTTGATGATGATTTAAATTTCAAGGTTTTTTTAGTGTCATTACTCATCGCTGAAAAGGGCTTTCTTCACTTCAATAACTTATATGTGTGAGAATTATAGCATAATTAAAGCAAGAAATATTAGCTACTAATAACTATTTAATGAAAAAAACTGCTGAATATACGATCAACTCAATAAGTTTCAGGTTTTTGTAGTTAATCCAGTTAATTAAATTAGGTTTTGACTTGGTAGAAAAAGCCAAATTAAGAACAAAAAAAATAAAAAGCAAGTGGTTTTTAACTTGCTTTATAAAGAAATTTTGTAAGGTTTTTAAACTCGTTTTTTAATGGTGCACCCGAAGGGACTTGAACCCCCACTCTAAAAAGAACTAGATCCTAAGTCTAGCGCGTCTGCCATTCCGCCACGAGTGCTTGGTGCACCTTGAGGGGTTCGAACCCCCGACCCAGTGATTAAGAGTCACTTGCTCTGCCAACTGAGCTAAAGATGCATCTGGTGCCGACTATAGGAATCGAACCTACAACCTACTGATTACAAGTCAGTTGCTCTGCCTGATTGAGCTAAGTCGGCGTAAAAATGGTGGAGTGTGAGGGATTCGAACCCCCGACCCTCTGCTTGTAAGGCAGATGCTCTCCCAACTGAGCTAACACTCCGTAGTAACCAAAACAAATTAATTTGACATTGTCTTGGTTTTTACGGTTTTCTATATGGTGACGCGTACGGGATTCAAACCCGTGAATGCACGCGTGAAAGGCGTGTGTGTTAAGTCACTTCACCAACGCGCCAAATATGGCGGCCACAACAGGATTTGAACCTGTGACCAACCGGTTAACAGCCGGTTGCTCTACCGCTGAGCTATGTGGCCATGTTTTTCATACATCAAAACTCGATAAATTTTACCAAAAAACTTTAATTATTGGTTAATTAGTTTTACAAAATCATGGTTTTATTTAAAAAATAACTGCTAAAATCACAGTAAGGCTAACAAAAATAAACAACATTTAGTATAAATTCTTGAAAATTGCTAACTAATTAGTACATTTCTTAATATTTTGCTGCGAAAATTAACATTTTTAAAAAAATGTTTGTAATTCCAACATTTTTGCTAATTCAAATGTTTAATTTAAGTCAAAATCGGTCACTATTTTAGGTAAAATAATAAAAACGATTTACAATTTATTCAAGCGATTTCTAGTAATTAAAGAATTAATTTAAAAATAATGATTCATAACCAGATGATTTGTAAGTTAGCAACCGTTTTAAATAACGAAGTGAACAGTCTTGATTTTGTCATTTTAAAAGATAATTACAACCGGATGTTTGATCGTTACATTGATACAAAAATTATTTATGTCGATGATGATTATGAAGACGTTTCGTTTTTTAGCAAACGGTTAGAAGGTGATGATTTTTTTTTAAAAGCCGAATTATTAAAACAAATTCAAATGACTGTTGATGTCATTAAACCCGCACCATTTGATGAGCAAAAAAAACTTAATTTATTATGGGATGAATTTGAAATTTTGATTAGAGCGATTGCGGTTAGCAAAGGGTTATTACTAGATAATTATAAGCAGCGGCTACACCAGTTAATTAACCGTTAAAGTTTTGTTAAATGATCTTCATACCCTTCTTTTTTCAATTTAATTTGTCCATCAAGGCCCCGGTTGCGGGCGTTTTTTGACTTGAAATATAGGGTGATTGGGGTGTTTTTAAAGCCAAAACTTTCCCGAATTTTCTTCTCTAAATAACGCCCGTAGGAAAAATGTAAGTATTTTGGATCATTGCAAAATAAAACAAAAGTCGGAATCTGGCCTTGGACTTGAGTCGCATAGCTAATGCGTAAGCGGTCGCCATTAAAAACTGGTGGTTGGTTTTGCATTTGGGCTTTGATTAAAACATCGTTTAATAGCGAAGTGGCGACTTTTAATTGCATTTGCGTTTTAACTAGTTTAATTGTTGTAAACAAGGTGTGAATGCGCCAGTTTTGTTTCGCACTAATATAGATGATTGGAGCTCACGCTAAGTACTGAAACCTAGTGGGAATGGTTTTGTTAAACACATTCATGGTATTAGTGTCTTTATTAACTAGATCCCATTTGTTCACCACAATAATTGTTGGTAAATTAGCTGCAAATGCTAACCCGCCAATGACTTCATCTTGTTCGCTAATTGGTAACGAACCATCGATCATTAGCAAAATGAAGTCACTACGCGAAATTGCCAACTTCGTACGAATTAAAGAATAACGTTCGATTGCCGTGTCAATTTTACCCTTACGCCTAATGCCCGCTGTATCAATGACTTGGTAATTTTCATGATGGTATTGAAACGTGGCATCAATGGCATCACGCGTGGTGCCTGGAATGGTGGAAACTAAAACTCTAGGTTGGTTTAATAACTGGTTTAAAAGCGAAGATTTACCCACATTGGTTTTGCCAATAATGCAAAATTTAGCAACATAGTCACGAACTGTTTTGGCCGGTGTTAACAATGAATTACCAAGGTTAATTAATTGATCTAATAAATCACCAATGCCAATGCCATGCTCGCTAGAAATCAGCATTGGTTTACCAAAGCCTAATGCGTAATATTGGGAAAAATCAATCCCGCTAGGATTTATGCTTTCAGTTTTATTAATCACTAATTGAATTAGTTTATTTTTATTTTTTTTTAATAATTTGGCTGCATGCAAATCATCAACATTAATCCCGTCCTGGTAAGAACATAAAAAGACAATAACATCAGCCTCGTTAATGGCATAACCAATTTGTTCTGCAACGTTTTTTTGAAAACTGTTTTGCTGACTAGTTAACCCGCCTGTATCGATTAGTTTAAACGTTTTTGTTAGTCATTCAACTTCACCAAAAATGCGGTCCCTAGTGACGCCAGGTGTACTGTGAGTAATCGCTACTTTTTGCTTTGTTAACCGGTTAAATAAGGTCGATTTACCAACGTTTGGTTTACCAACAATTGCTACTGTAAACATTTATTTTTTTCCTAATAAACTAACGTACCAATTCTCAATGATCATCACACATTGCTCAATTGTTAAATTTGAAGTGTCTAAAATGCGGGCGGTTTCATCCCGTTTCAACGGAGCAATTTCTCTGGTAGCATCTTGCTGGTCGCGTTGGGTTAAATCATTAATAATTTCTGGTAGTTTTTGGTTTGGTAGGTTTAATTGTACTAACCGCCGTTGGGCCCGAATTTTGACATCAGCATCGATAAAAATTTTTAAATTAGCACGTGGCAAGACCACACTGCAAACATCACGGCCGTCCATAATGATGTTTTGGTTAACTGCAAAAGCTTGTTGCATCTTAACAGCGATTTGCCTAATTAATTGGTTCGTAGCGATTGCACTTGTTCATTTTGAAACTTGTTCGCTTTGTAAAAGATTACCGTAATTCATGTGATCTATTAAAACACAATTATCTTCAAGTTTAACGCGTTTAGGAATTTGCGTTAATAAAGCAGCAAACGACAGGTTTTCGTGGTAATGCAAGTAAGCAATCGCACGGTAAACCATTCCAGTGGATAAAAAAACAAAGTTAAGTTTTTTGGCCACACTTTGACCAATCGTTGTTTTTCCTGATGCTGACGGTCCGTCAATGGCAATTTGGAACATTGGTAATTTTCTTCCTAATGCAAAACTCACGCCGCAATAATCACAGCAATGGCGACAATGGCTATGGCAAATAAACTAAATAAGGAAACTAAAAACAGTTTATATGTCGATTTTCCCCGCTTAATTTCGATTTCTTTGGGTGGAAAAAGTTTTGCAATTTGGTTTTCTTTATTTTTGGTAAGATTCACGATTTTTTTAAATTTCATTAAATCTTGATAGGAGGTTTTGTCAAAATCAAGATTTTGTTTTTGAGCCGCATTGAATAGTGAATTACATTTATTGATGAAATTAGTTCCAACGTCCTGGCTTAGCCAGCCGTGTTCAAATTCAAGCATTCCCTTTTCGTTTTTTGATTGTAATAACAAGATTTCGGCTTGATTTTGTAATTCAAATAAATCAGAAAGATCAAAATCGCTGATAAATTGTTGTATGTGATTGATCCCATCTCTTTTACTATTATCAATCATTAGTAAATTCATCAATTTGATTTCAATTGGTTGGAAGTTTAAAAGAATTTTGGGTTGAATTTCGTTAATTTTGGTTTTGTAATGGTTGACGTAACTAGACGGATTTTGCAAAGCGTTTTTAATCTGAGATTCATTGTTCATTTGCTCCCGAGTAATGCGGTATTTTTCGTAACGACTCATATGCAACCCTATTTCTTTTGGATTAATTTTACACTATTAAAAGTAACTTGAAACTCTAATTTGACGAAAAATGTACTTTGACAAGTTGGTAACAATTCTCCCAAAATTTTTCTAATTTTTCTAACGTGTACATATCACAAAAAATTATTTTTTTGAAAAAAATTTAATTAAATATGCATTTAATTTGTATAATTAAATATATATGTCGTCATATTAGAATGATTTATTCCACGAAAATTTGCTCTGTAGAGTGTTCTATTGGGCTCTTTTTTGGTTTTTTGTCGTTTTATTTTAAGGAGAGTTCTGTGGAAAGTAATTATCGCATTACCGAGTTTTCACCACGCGTGGTGCGTCGGGATTATGGCAAAATTAAACGTAATTTTCAAGCACCAAACTTACCGTCGTTACAAGTTGAATCGTATAACCGTTTTTTAAATAAAGAATTGCGGGAAATTATTGCTTCGTTTTTTCCGATTACTTCTTTAAACGGAAAGTATACCATTGAATTTAACGATATTTCGTTTTCTGAACCCGAGCGTTCTGAAGAAAAAGCCCGTTCGGAATCAAAAACATATGAAGTTAGTTTATATGCTGATTTGTCATTAGTTAATCACGAAGCAGCAACTTCTAGTAGGTCGAAAAAGACAAAAACAAAAGTTTCTAAAGACGGTATTTTTTTCGCAAACATTCCCTTAATGTCAAGCAACGGATCATTTATTGTTAACGGAATCGAAAAGTTTGTTATTGCCCAAATTGTTCGTTCTCCTGGTGCTTACATATTAAGAAAATCACAAATTAAACTGTCAAACAACCGCAAGCGTAGTCAGGAAGGCTATGTTTGCGAAGTTTTACCTGCTAAAGGGATTTTGATGTTTATTTATATCGCTGAAAACAAGGATTTTGTTCAGGTGGTAATTCGTGATATTACTGGTGAATCAGTTAAGGTTTTTTCGATCACCACAATTTTAAAAGCCCTTGGTTTATCCCAAAAGGAAATTCTTAAAATATACAATAATAATGAATACATCATTCGGACTTTAAATTCGGAAAAGTACAATTACGAAAACATTTTACAAGACCAAGAAATTAAAAATTTAAAAATTGATTTTTTTAGCGAAAAAGACAACCCGAAAGATCACCGTGGTTTACCAATTGATAAGTATTTGCGTGAAATTGTTTTTGATTATTATGGCAAAGAAAAAGAAATTGATGATTTTTTACTAAATTTAGATAAAAATCCCGACGAATTAAAGGGCAATGATTTAGAGCAATATAACAAATTGGTTGTTGCCAAAAACTTAATGCTAGATAAAATTATTGCCGAAAAAGCGGCGAAAAACGTGATTAATGAATTATCAATTTCGACCAAAAGCTTTGATAATTCATCTGATAAAACCATTGAACCAAATTACCAATTGTTACTCTGACAATATTTCTTTCAAAAACGCCATTACGATTTAAGTTTAGCGGGACGTTATAAATTTGTTCGTAAATTACGGGTTTCCGAACGCTTGTACCAACAAACAATCGCTCAAGATATTTACAACAGCCGAACGAAACAATTAGTGATTCCAAAAGGAACACTAATGACTAAAGTGGAAATTGATTTGATTAAAACTTTAACTAAAAATAAAGAATTAAGCATCGTTCATGACATTGATTTTGTGGAAAAATCACCAGGATACCAAAAGGTTAATATCGCCCACCAGTACGAAAGTATTTTAGTTTATACTGATAACGAAACCCGTTCACAAATCACGCCAATTATTGGAATTGATGGCTCTGACGATAGTGTCGAAACCTTAACGATTCCCGATTTAATTTCCATCGTTTCTTACATCATTAATTTACCCCACAACATTGGTTATTATGACGATATTGATCACCTTGGTAACAAACGTTTGAAGTTAATTAATGAATTGTTAAGAACGCGCGTTCAAACGGGCATGTTACGAATCGAACGGCACATTAAAGATAAATTAGCTATTGCTGATGGTGCTAATAAAAATACGGAATTTAACGAAATTACTGGTGAATTTGAAGAAGTTGAAAAACCAACACGGTTAACAATTAAATCAGTGATCAATTCCAAACCGTTCCAACTAGTAATTAAGGACTTTTTCAATACGCACCAATTAACCCAGTTTTTAGACCAGCAAAATCCGCTTGCTGAATTAACTAACAAACGCAGAATTTCAGCGATGGGACCTGGCGGGATTTCGCGTGAAGATCCAAACTTGGACATTCGCGACGTGCACTATTCGCATTATGGCCGGATTTGTCCGATTGAAACACCTGAAGGTTTCAACATTGGTTTGATCATGTCGTTAGCGTTTTATGCTGAAATTGACCAAAACGGCTTTTTGATGGCACCATACTACAAGGTTAAAGACGGCGTGATTACTGATCAAGTTGAAAAATTAACTGCCTTACGGGAAGATGAATACATTATTGCTGAAGCATCTGCAAGCATGAAAGTTGATGCAAATGGCAAAATTAAAGATCAGGGAATTATTGCTAGATACCGATCATCCCAAGAATTATATGATCCTAAACAAGTCGATTACATTGATGTTGCACCCAAACAAGTCGTTTCCATTGCGACCAATTTAATTCCTTTTTTAGAAAATGATGATTCATCCCGGGCGTTAATGGGAGCCAACATGCAACGGCAAGCCACCCCATTATTAAAACCTTATGCTCCTGTTGTTGGAACTGGGGTTGAATATAAAATTGCTCATGATTCAGGAATGGTGATTTTAGCTAAAAATGGTGGTGAAGTTAGTTATGTTGACAGTCATAAAATTGTCATCAAAACCAAAGAAGGCACTGAAGATTATTATAGTTTAATTAAGTTTCAAAAATCTAACCAAAACACCAGTTATAACCAAGTTCCGATCGTAACTGTTGGTGAAAAAGTTGAAAAATTCCAAACGATTGCTGACGGGGCAGCAATGCACAACGGCGAACTTGCCTTAGGTCAAAACGTTCTTGTAGCATTTACAACCTGACGCGGTTATAACTACGAAGATGCGATTATTATTTCCGACCGGTTGTTAAAAGAAGATGTTTACACATCCATTAGCATTAACGAACACGTCGTGCAGTGTGTACGGACGAAAAATGGTGATGAAGAGATTACCCGTGACATTCCTAATGTTCCTGATGAAGCCAAACTTTATTTGGATGAAGATGGGGTCATCATGATTGGTGCTGAAGTCAAAGAAGGTGATATTTTAGTTGGTAAAATTTCGCCCAAAGGACAAGTTGATTTAAGTGCTGAAGAAAAACTATTACAAGCAATTTTTGGCGAAAAAACCAAAAACATCCGCGAATCATCGCTCAAAGTACCTCATGGTGGTGATGGGGTGGTTGCGGCCGTGCACCGCTTTAATATTGCCCGTGGTGATGAATTAGGCGATGATGTGATCGAACTTGTCAAGGTTTACATTGTGCAAAAACGCAAAATTCAAATTGGCGATAAATTAGCTGGACGTCACGGTAACAAGGGGATTGTTTCGAAAATTGTTCCCCGTGAAGACATGCCGCATCTTGAAGACGGTACGCCAATCGACATTGTTTTAAACCCTTTAGGGGTACCTTCGCGGATGAACATTGGCCAAATTTTTGAGTTGCATTTAGGATTAGCAGCCCGCCAAATCGCCCAACAAGAATTAATTAAAGCAACTTTTAGTCATGATGGTGACAAAACCTTAGCGAAATTATTTGGCTTAACCAGTCTTGGTGCTAAGAGTTTAATTAAAGCTGCAAAAGAGCACTGTAAAAGTCGCAACATCAAAACCCATGAAGAAGCGATTAATAAAATCAAAGCAATTGATGTTGACGTGATTTTAAAACAAGTGGGGATGAGTCGGGACGATTTAAGTTACAAAATAGCAACTCCGGTTTTTGAAGGTGTTAACATGAACGATTTAAGAACCGTGATGGCTGAAGCCGGCATTGATACCGAAAAAACTCACGGGAAATTCAAGTTAATTGACGGCCGGACTGGCGAACCGTTTGAAAAACCGATTTCAGTGGGCGTGATGTACATGTTGAAATTAGACCACATGGTTGATGACAAGGTCCATTCGCGGGCTGTTGGTCCGTATTCGAAAATCACCCAGCAACCGTTAGGTGGACGTTCGCAAATGGGGGGCCAACGTTTTGGGGAAATGGAAGTATGGGCTTTACAAGCTTATGGGGCTGCTCATAACTTACGCGAGTTATTAACCATTAAATCTGACGACGTGCGTGGCAGAAATTTAACGTATAACGCCATTATTAAGGGCCGAGAGATTCCAGTACCAGGCATTCCCGAATCGTTTAAATTATTAACTAAAGAATTACAAGGTTTAGGTTTAGCAGTCAACATCATTTATGATGATAATACCAAAGATGATGTGAACTCATATACGGTAGTTGATGAAAAAGACGACGAATATGAAGAACAGTACGACCGGTCAATGACCCAGGTCTTTAATATCGATGACGACGATGATTTCGGTGACAAGTATTAGTTTTGGTAAGGAAATAATTCATGGAAAATTTAAATAATAAAAAACAAAATAATAAAGCAAACAGTAAAATTAAGCAGATTCGCGGTCTACAAATTAGCATTGCTTCACCCGAATTGATGCGCGAGTGGTCACGTGGCGAAGTTACCAAGGCGGAAACCATTAATTACAAGTCATTAAAACCCGAACCAGAAGGCTTGTTTGACGAAGCCATTTTTGGTCCGGTAAAAGACTATGAATGTGCTTGCGGAAAATATAAAAAAATTAAGCACCGCGGTAAGGTGTGCGAAAAGTGCCATGTTGAAATTACCGAATCAATTGTGCGTCGCGAACGGATGGGCCACATTGAATTAGCAACGCCAGTGGCCCACATTTGAATGGTTAAAGAACTACCGTGTCCTTCGAAAATTTCTTTAGTCTTAGACATATCTTATAAAGAAGTTGAACAAGTAATTTACTTTGTTAACTACATCGTTTTGGACGAAGGTAATTTAAAAGAAAAGTTTTTTAAGTATAAAGAAGTCATTGATTTAACCGGCAAGGGTTCCAACCGCACCCGCATTAAATACCGGAAGATTTTACGGACAATTTACGAAAAATTTGATCGCGATTCCCTAGAATACCGCCGTGCGAAAAACTACTATGACCGCTTGCGCGAATCTTCCTTACCATTCTCGATTGAAGAAGTAAACAATTTTATTGCTAAACATGCCGGGATTCGTCTGGGCATTGGGGCGGAAGCCATTTTAGAACTTTTAGAAAAAATTGATTTAAATGCCGAGTATAAAAAAATTAACGCTGATTTAAAATCACCCGATTTTACCGACCAGCAAAAAATTAAAAAGGCCCTACGCCGGTTGGAAACCATCAAGTGATTTAACGAATCTGGTAATAGTCCTAAGAACATGATTTTAAAGGTGATTCCAGTAACCCCACCTGATACCCGGCCGATTATCCAACTGGATGGAGCAAGGTTTACCACAAGTGATATTAACAACTTTTACCGCCGGATTATCATTCGGAACGAACGGTTAAAAAAAGTAATTCAATTAAAAGCTCCATCGATCATTTTAAATAACGAAAAACGGATGCTACAAGAAGTTGTTGACGCGTTATTTGACAATTCATCGCGCAAAAAACCAATTGTTTCTAAAGACAAACGCCCGTTAAAATCCTTAACGGATCGCTTAAAAGGAAAGCAAGGTCTATTCCGACAAAACTTGTTAGGAAAACGGGTTGACTACTCGGGACGATCGGTAATTGTGATTGGTCCCGAATTGAAAATGTACGAAGTCGGTTTGCCGTCAATTATGGTTTTAAAATTATTCCGGCCGTTTATCATTCGCGAATTAATTAAGCGTTATGACGAAAACGGGACGGAAATTAAACCAATTGCTAGCAACATTAAAGTCGCTGAACAAATGATTAAAGACCAAAACGATTACATCTGGGATATTGTGCACCAGGTAATTAAAGAACGCCCGGTTTTATTAAACCGGGCCCCAACGTTACACCGTTTGGGCATCCAGGCATTTGAGCCGCGCATCGTTGAAGGCAAAGCCATTCGGTTGCACCCATTAGTTACCACAGCATTCAATGCGGACTTTGATGGTGACCAAATGGCGGTTCACGTCCCGATTGGGAAAGAAGCAATTGCTGAAGCCCGAGCAATTATGCTTGCTTCATGGCACATTTTAGGTCCAAAAGACGGCAAACCTGTCGTGACGCCAACTCAAGACATGGTGTTAGGTAACTATTACTTAACAACTGAAGTTCGAAACCAACGGGGTGAGGGCTTGATTTTTGCAAGTGTGCAAGAAGCACTAAATGCTTACGAGGTGAACCGGGCCCACGTCCACGCGTTAGTTGGGATTGCCACTTCGGCCTTTCCGAATAAAAAATTTAGTCACCACGGGATTTTAATCACTACCATTGGTAAAATCTTGTTAAACGGAATCATGCCAACAGACATGGTCTATTTAGATAATCCTGATCATTTATTAGCTGGGGTTAGTAGCCAGAACATTGTTAAGCACGGTCAAGACCCCATGCAGGTGATTAAAGAACGCAAGTTAATGAAGGCGTTTGATAAAAAAGCCGTTGCGAAAATCATTGACCTTTTACAAAACAAGTATAGTATTGCTGATATCCCTGTGATCCTAGATAAAATTAAAGAAATCGGCTTTAAATACTCAATGCTTTCGTCAACCACTGTATCTGCGTTTGACATTCCCTCATATAACTTAAAATGGGATTATTTTAAAGATGTTGATGCCAAAGTTGCGTTGTTAAAACAACAATATCAAAAGGGATTGTTAACTGATGACGAACGCTATGTGCGGGTGGTAAAATTATGAACCGAAGTCAAAGATAAAGTGGCTGAAGACATTAAAAAAATGATTCAAGAAGACAAATTTCGGGATAATTCGATTGTGGTAATGGCCGATTCTGGAGCCAGGGGGAACACTTCGAACTTCACGCAGTTATTTGGAATGCGCGGTTTGATGAGTAAATCGTATAACTATGACCAAAAGCAACAAAGTAAAATTGTTAAAGATACCATTGAAGTACCAATTAAGCACTCGTTTATTGAAGGTTTAAGCATTAACGAATACTTCAATTCATCATATGGGGCTAGAAAGGGGTTAACCGATACAGCGATGAAAACGCGAAAATCTGGTTATATGACCCGGAAGTTAGTTGATGCAAGTCAGGAAGTGATTATTGGTGATGAAGATTGCAAAACGACCCAAGGGATTTTGGTCGAAGAAATTCGGGATACCAATAACAACGGCTTAATTGAAAACTTGGCCGATCGGATTGTGAACCGGATTACTGTTGAAGCCATCATTCACCCCAAAACCAAAAAAGTCCTTGTGGCTGCTGACCAGTTAGTAACTAATGAATTAGCTGATGAAGTTTTAAGTGCTGGGGTGCGACAAGTAAAAATGCGTTCACCCATGTATTGTGAATCAACCAAAGGCTTATGCGTACGCTGTTTTGGTAATGATTTAACCACTAAAGAACTTGTTGAATTAGGGACCGCTGTTGGCGTGATTGCCGCCCAATCGATTGGTGAGCCCGGGACGCAGTTAACGATGCGGACATTTCATACTGGGGGGGTATCAACAGAAACTAACTTAGCCCAAGGCTTTGAGCGGTTAAAGCAGATTTTCGATGTGGTTAGCCCTAAAGTTTGGGAAAAAGCGGTTATCGCTGAAATTTCGGGAACAGTCGAAAAAATTGAAATTGTGGACAAGGGCCGCGTAGTAGTTATTAAAAACAAATATGACACCCGGGAGTATGCGTTAGTTTATGATGTGATTTTACGCGTTAGTGTTGGTGATGAAGTTAATGCTGGTGATAAAATCACCGAAGGTTCGGTGGACATTAAGGCGTTATTACGGGTGGCTGGAATTGACGCCGTTAGACAATACATGATTCGTGAAGTCCAAAAGGTTTACCGGATTCAGGGAATTGAAATTGCTGATAAATACATCGAAATTATTATTCGCCAGTTAACTAATAAGGTTCAAGTCACTGATCCTGGTGAAACCGATTACTTTGTCGGTCAAGTGGTTGATGTCAACACCTTCCGCAACGTGAATATGCAATTACTAACGGCCAATAAGCAACCAGCGATCGCCATTAACCAGGTTTTTGGTTTGGATGAAGCCCCAAGCAAATCCGGATCATTTTTGTCAGCAGCATCGTTCCAAGATACCAAAAAAATCTTGACTGATGCCGCTGTGCGCGCCCAAGTTGATAACTTAATTGGTTTAAAAGAAAACGTCATTTTAGGTAATTTAATCCCTGCAGGTACTGGCTATTTGCAAAGCGAGGAAATTATCAAATTGGGTGAAGAAGCTGCTAAAAACGAATATTAGAAAATGACCTTTCAAAGGTTATTTTTTTTGTAATTCACACGAATTTTTCAAATTTTAGCTTTAATTTATTTGTTAATTTTATTGTTTAATGAAAGAATCAAAAAGTTTGCCATAAACAAAAGGTATTGCATGTTCTAAAATGTTAGATCACGAATTTTTCTTTTTTATATTTTAACAACGACATGAATCATCTATGAAGTAATGATGTTTCAAGCGAAATGATGTACCAAGTAACCATATTAGTTCAAAAAATCAATCGTTATGATTTTATTTTTGTACTGATTTTCATGATAAATTGAATAAATTTTTTGTTTTTTCAAAAGTAAGAGTCTTTGATCTAAACAACCATATTAATTGTATTAATACTATTTTGATTTATAATTTATAGCGTTAGAAGAAATGGCTTTTACTAACATATAGTTAGTAGTTAGCCAATTGATCTTAAGGAGATTAAGATAACACATATGCCTTCATCTAAAAATTTACAACCTTCTTCTGTTAATAAATTTTATCGTAAGTTTAATAAGAAAACATGGATGCTAAGTTCGCTAGTTGTCGGATCAGTCGGAATTGTTGGTGCTGTTGTGATTCCGATTGGAGTTAGTGTTCATCAGAACCTAAATATCAAAGAACATAGTTTTAACCAAAACAATCGCCAAAATAATCGAACAAACCAAAATCTTGAAAATAAAAAAGGATCAGAATTAACTAACGCTGAAAAACGCGAACTAATTAACCGGTGATCTTTAGCTCTGGATCAAACTAAAACATATCCGGTTCTTAAGGCACATTCAGCAAGATTTCCAACCGAAATTGATAAAAACGATTTGGTGTTAGAAACAATTAATAGTTGGTTAAATACTGGCGAAAAGATTCCAGAGTTTCCGAAAAATCTAGAAGCAATTGGCTATAACTTAAAAATCACTAGTGACGCAGATGATGCTGATGATGCCAAGGGCACTTTACAACTCCGTTTGACAGTTTCATCTGATCAAAACCCATCAGTTAATTTAGTTGAAAAAATTATTACTTTATCAGGCTTTTATGACATTAAAACCCAAGTAAGCAAGCAATACGATGAATGGATGACTAGAACTAATGAAAACTTAGAACCAGTTAGTGCAAATGCTTCCTTATGAGATGCTGATTTTGCTCTCCATTCATTAAAAGCAAACCTTCAAGATACCACCATTCTTGAGAAAATCAACGCAAAACTAGATGATTCAAGTAAAATTCCGGAATTAAGTGAAACATTAAAATCCCGTGGATACAAAATTTCGATTAATACTGTGAACACTAATTACCAGTCCAAATCATTATATTTCAAGTTTGTCTTAAGAGATCAAAACAACCAAATTTTCAACTACAAAGGTGAACATGATAATAATTATGGCGGCTTAAATGTTAACATCACTAATTTCAACACCAAATTTAAACCTAATGTTGATATTGAAAAAAGCCAACCAACTTTAAAATTTGTTGATATTGAAGGAACGAATTGAAAACGTCTTGATATCACCTATCCAAACATTGATACTTTACAAAAAGCCAAATGGTTCTTACAAAGAGTTTCTAAATATGCAGCACAACGTTCATCACGATATCAATTCCTTTCTGGAAACGAGATTGAACTAAGTCCGGTTGTAGCCAAATTTGTAGACTTGATAACAAGTCAGTTTGATGCTAAAACCAACCCTTTTCCAAGCAACGTTCGGCTTGTTTCGTTTAACCCTGAGTTAAATGGCATCAATACTAAAGAAAAACAACAACCTTATAATGATCAAGGTACACATTTAATTATTGGTGGTAGACAATGAGATAGTTTTAGTCTTTTTAACGGAATGACTCCAAATTGTCGGGGTGAAAATTGTTTAATTAATGGGGTTAGTGGTTTACAAAAAGAACTAAAACATCTGTTTGAATTACACAGTGTGACCCCAATTCGTGGCAGCTATGACGCGAATAATATTTATAATGAATAGTAGTCATCGTTCAGTTTAAAATCTATTTCTTTTTTAAAAATCTAATCGATTAAATCGAAAACAATTAAAAATGTTCAAGACATTGTTTAATTGTTTTTTTTAAATCAAAAAACTAAGATTTTTGATAAATGTTAAATAAAGCGAAGTATGAAAAATAACCGCTTGGTATATTTTCATATTGGCAAAAATTAGGTTATAAAAACTAAAAAATTTTTTTTGGGTTAATAACTGGTTCATTACTAGAAGCATGGATCTTATTGTTGATTGGTTTAAAAAAAACACAAATAACAAAGATTGCTAACGCATCAAACTATTAATCTTGATGAATTTAGCTAAAAATAAAAATTACCACAACTTGATAACATCAAAAATTATCATCCTAATTCTTATGAAAAAAAAGGATTCTGTGTCAATATCTAGTGTTATTTAGATGACTCGTGAGTTTGCTACCTTTTATAATTAATCTTTGGCTAATAAAAATTCAATTCTGAAGTTTGCAATATTTAAAATTAAATTTAAATATTGCCTTGGTTCATGTTAAGATTATTAACGTGTTCATATTAAAAGATTAAATCATAATTAGTAGGAAAAAATATGAAGAATAAATCGTTAGAAATTGTTAAAGTTTTTGCTTATGAAGTATTTGATTCACGCGGTTTTCCAACCGTGGCTTGTGAAGTTGAATTAGGTGGCGGGGTAACTGGTTTAGCAATGGTGCCATCAGGAGCATCTACTGGTGAAAAAGAAGCCCTTGAATTGCGTGATCAAGATTCAAAAAGGTTTCATGGTAAAGGCGTTTCTAAAGCAGTTAATAATGTTAATAAATTAATCGCACCAAAATTAATTGGTAAAGATGCTTGCAACCAAGAAGAAATTGATCAATTAATGCTAAAAATTGATGGAACTGAAAATAAGAATAAATTAGGTGCTAACGCAACTTTAGCGGTTTCAATCGCTGTTGCTAAAGCCGCAGCAAATGCTTTGCAACTACCGCTTTATGCTTATTTTGCTAAATTAGTTGGTGCTAAAACCAACCAATACACTTTACCAGTACCAATGCTAAACGTGATTAATGGTGGAGCTCACGCGGATAATACTATCGATTTTCAAGAATTCATGTTTATGCCGCTTAATGCCAAAAAAATGTTTGATGGTTTACGCATTGCTAGTGAATGCTTTCATAGTTTACAAGCAATTTTAAAAGGCAAAAAATTAAACACTAATAAAGGTGATGAAGGCGGCTTTGCTCCGAACTTAAACCATGCTGAAGATGCATTAGATTTAATGGTGGCAGCTGTTGAAAAAGCCGGCTACAAACCAGGAGTTGATGTGGCTTTTGCTTTGGATTGTGCTGCAAGTGAATTTTATGATGCTAAGAAAAAAGTTTATGTTTTTAAAAAAGCGGTTAATGCGGGAATTTTAAAAGCCAAACAAGCCACCTTTACAACCCGACAAATGGTTGATTATTTAAAAAAATTAATTAAAAAATACCCAATTGTTTCCATTGAAGATGGCTTAGCTGAAACGGACTGGGATGGCATGGCGTTATTAACAAAAGAAATTGGCAAACAAGTTCAAATTGTTGGTGATGACACTTATTGCACTAATCCGAAAATTGTTGAAAAGGGAATTAAAGCAAACACTACTAACGCGGTTTTAATTAAATTAAACCAAATTGGTACATTAAGTGAAACTCTAAAAACGATTGCTATGACTCATAAGAAGGGGTGAGCTGCCATTGTTAGTCATCGTTCAGGCGAAACCGAAGATACAACGATTGCTGATTTGTCAGTAGGGTTATCAACTGGACAAATTAAAACTGGGTCAATGTCGCGTTCGGAACGAATTGCTAAATACAACCGTTTAATTAAAATCGAAATTGAATTAGATAAAAAAACGAAGTATTTGGGTTGAAAGACATTTCAAAACATTAAACCGGCTATTAAAAAATAACCAGTTTTAATCATCATAAAAATAACTGATAGTTAGTTTCATAAGAAAACTATCGGTTTTTTTATCCTACGATACGATCGGATCAGGAAGATGGAATGAAAGCAATACATTAATTTAGGCCTTGAATACTTCAAGATTAAACAACTAACAGCCATTCAAGAACAAATTATTCCGATCCTTTTAAAACAACAAAACGTGATTGGTGTATCACAAACAGGAACAGGCAAAACCCTTGCTTATTTATTGCCAATCTTGCAACATCTTGACTTGACAATAAAAACCCCCCAAGCGATCATCATTAGTCCAACGCGAGAGTTAGCTAATCAAATTAAAAATGTGGTCAATATTTTTGCTAAATTGGAAAAACGTTTGGTTTGCCGATTGCTAGTTGGCGGTAACGATTATAATAAGCAACTAAAACAAATTAATTATCATCAGGGACAAATTGTGATCGCAACGCCCCAACGTTTACAAGACACTTTTAAGTCAGGTGTTAACTGGAATTTTGAACATCTTAAATACTTAATTTATGATGAAACTGACATGTTAATCGATACTGGGTTTTGACCATTATTAACCAAGTTACAACACCGTTTATTAAAAACTAATCTGGTACAAGCGGCTTTTAGTGCCACGTTACACCAAGCCATTGTTGATCAAGTGCAAAAACTCATTAAAAACGCCAAAGTTGTTGATGTTTCAAATTCAATTTGAATTCATGACAAAATTAAGCATTATTTAGTTACCAATAAACGAATGGATAAATTTGAAAGTTTAGCTGCCATCGTTGAAAAAATTAACCCGTATTTATGCTTAATTTTTGTAAATGACTACCGTCATATTAAACCAATTATTGACTGGTTTCACACCCAAGGAATTGATCCGTTAGTTTTACATGGCAAGTTAACAACCACTGCTAGAAAACAAACTTTCAAAGCGTTAAAAAATGGTTCAAAAAAATATTTAATTGCCACTGATTTAGGGGCCAGAGGATTAGATATTAATGCCGTATCCCACGTTATTTCGTGAAACTTACCCCAAGATGACATTTGGTACATCCATCGCTCCGGACGGACTGGTCGTGGTCATTATGAAGGTGAATCTTACGTTTTGTATGATCATAAAGATGATTTTCAATTACGCCGGTTAGAAAAAAAGGGAATCATTTGGTTACCATTAAAAATTAACCCGGATTTATCATTTAGCAAGTATAAAATCGTTTTTAAAACCCGAAAAAAAATCATAACTGATCCAATAATCAAAAAGCAGATTATCCACATCAAAGCGACTCAAAGCAAAAAAGTTCAACCCAACCACCAGAAAAAACTTCAATTAAAAATTAAAAAAATTAAACAAAAAGCAAAACACCAAGCGATTGAAAAACGGGTTAAGGCCAATTTGCTTAAAAAATATAAACAAAAATCCCGGTTCACATCACGCCAAAAATAGTTTTATTTTTGATTAAGTACTAGTTTTTTAATCAAAAAGTTGCTTTTCAAAAGCGATTAATTATAATGATACTAATAATTTAATCTTCAGGGCAGGGTTAAAGTCCCTACCGGTGGTATAGTCCACGAGCAAGATTGCATGATTTGGTGTAATTCCAAAACCGACAGTACAGTCTGGATGAAAGAAGATTAAAGTGTTTCGATTTTTTATTAATTTTAAAACCTCTAAGGTTTTTTTAAAGATTTAAAAAATCAAAAGCACCTAGTTTTATGTCCTGAAAAAAACATCTTTTTTAGGAGTTTTTTTTGAAAAGCGATTATTGGTACATGCAGCAAGCTATTCAACTTGCGAAATTAGGTAATGGGTGGGTTAATCCAAATCCCATGGTTGGTGCTGTTATTGTTAAAAATGACCAAATTATCGGTCAGGGTTACCACCAAAAATACGGCGATAATCACGCTGAATTAAACGCCATTATGAATTGTCGTACTGATCCAATCGGTAGTACGCTTTATGTCACTTTAGAACCGTGTTGTCATTATGGGAAAACCCCACCGTGTTTGGACTTGATTTTGAAAGCGAAGTTTAAAAGGGTTGTTATTGGGGCTTTAGATCCTAATCCCGTTGTTAGTAAAAAAAGTATTAAAGCACTAAAAAGTCACGGAATTGCTGTGACTATTGGCATAAAAAACGAAGCGTGCGAACGGTTAATTCGCGTTTTTAAAAAATACATCTTAACAAAAACACCTTATGTGGTGATGAAATACGCCATGACTACTGACGGTAAGATTGCTACCAAAACGGGTCAATCAAAATACATTTCGGGAACTAATGCGTTGCAATTAGTTCACCAAATGCGCCACTACTGCCAAGCAGTTATGGTTGGGGTGAACACGGTTATTGCCGATGATCCGAAATTAACCTGCCGTTTACCAAATAAAAAAAATCCGAATCGGATTATCTGCGACACGAAGTTAATTACACCAACTAATGCCTATGTTGTGAAAACTGCCAAAATGATTCCGACCATCATTGCCACTTCTGAACAAGATTTAACTAAGCACAAACCATACTTACAAGCCGGATGCCAAACCTTAATCACTAAAAAAAAGGATAATCATTTAGATCTAAACGATTTGATGATGCAATTAGCTAAAAAGCAAATTGATAGCGTTTTGCTAGAAGGTGGTGCGACCTTAAATTGAAGTGCATTAGTTAGTCAGATTGTTGATTTGATCCACGTTGATGTTAGCCCGAAAATTTTTGGTGGTTCATTTGCAAAAACACCAGTCATGGGTCTAGGGGTTGATGAAATAAACCAAGCAATTAAATTAAAAAACCAAAAGTATTTTTTGGCTGGTAATGATTTGATCATTGAAAGCGAGATCGCCTACTAACTTATGTTTACGGGAATTATTGAAGAAGTTGGCACGGTTAGTAACATAAACAAAACCACCAAACAAAGCCGATTAACCGTTAGTGCTAATTTAGTTTTAGAAAACTTAAAAATTGGCGATAGTATCGCTGTTAACGGTGTTTGTTTAACAGTAATTAGTTTTGACCAAAAAGGGTTTTGCGTGGATGTGATGAATGAAACCATTCAACGAACGGCATATTTGCAATTAAAAGTTAATAGTCACGTTAATTTAGAACGAGCCATGCAATTAAATGGTCGGTTGGGTGGGCATTTGGTATCTGGTCATGTTGACGGAACGGGAACCATTATTCAAATTAAAAAGGATTTAAACGCGACTAGATACACAATTCAAACCGCACCAGTTTTGTTAAAATACATTGTTGAAAAAGGCTCAATTGCTATTGATGGGATTAGTTTAACAGTGGTTAGCGTTAACGAATCATCATTTGATGTCTCATTAATTCCCCACACAATGCAAGTGACCACAATGGCTTATAAAAAAGTTAATGATTTAGTCAATTTGGAAAATGATTTAATTGCTAAATATGTGGAAAAATGGTGGTTTAATAACCAATCTAATGAACCTAAAAAACAAAACCTAATTAATCAAGATTTTCTAAAGAAGCACGGATTTTAATGAGTATCAATGCCAAAATAACCAATCATGTTAAAATGGCTCTAAAAGCCTTAAAGGAACAAAAAATTGTTTTAGTTGCTGATGATGTTGATCGTGAAAACGAAGGTGATTTAATTTGTGCTGCCCAGTTTGCAACAACTGAAAATGTGAACTTTATGGCTAAGTACGCAAGGGGTTTAATTTGTTTGCCAATGGATCAATTGCTTGCTAAACGGCTTTGTCTACCATTAATGGTTCAAGATAATATTGATAATTACCAAACCGCTTTTACAGTTTCTATCGACCACATTAATACAACAACCGGAATATCGGCATCTGAACGCGGTTTAACAGCTAGAATGTGTGTAGCTGATCATGTTTCACCCCAAGATTTCCGGCGCCCGGGCCACATGTTTCCTTTAATTGCCAAAGATGGTGGGGTTTTAGTGCGCAACGGACACACGGAAGCCACTGTTGATTTGATGAAATTAGCTGGTCTAAAACCATGTGGTTTATGTTGTGAAATTATGACTGATAATGGCGAAATGATGCGCCGAAATGAATTGAAGGTTTTTGCTGATAAATACCAAATTCCCTACTTAACAATTAGTCAAATCCAAGATTACCGCAAGGCTAAAGAAGAACTAAAAAAATTTTAACGAAGTAAGGTATTTTTGGATAAGGATTTTTTTATTCGAAAATATATAACATGTTTTTATTAAGATGCTGTAGTGTTTATACGAATTTGTGTGAAAAATTACTAAAGTAGCAAGTTGATAATTAAGAAAAATTACTAATGAGTTTGGAATTTAACGATGGTATGGATTGATTTTATTTCCCCAGCATTTTTTTGTTAATCTTGGTATTTAGAAACTGCTTTTATAATTAACTTTATAATAACAAGTTATCTTCCTTAAAAAATCAAGGTTAATCATGAACAATATCTTTTAATAAAAAACCTAATAACTTAAAAAATAAAAATTAAAGGAGTCAAATTGTGAAAATTTATTCAGGAAACTTCTGCAATACAAAGGCGAAAATCGCTATTGTTGTTTCGCGGTTTAACGAATTCATTACTAGCAAATTACTACAAGGAGCACTAGATAATTTAAAGCGTCACGAGTTTAGTGATGAGCAAATTGCAATCGCGTGAACTCCGGGAGCTTTTGAAATTCCGTTAATTGCTGCTTGCTTAGCAAAAACTAATAAATATGATGCAATTATTTGTTTAGGTGCAGTAATCAGGGGTAACACCAGTCATTATGATTATGTTTGCAACGAAGTTGCCAAAGGGATCGCTAGTGTTTCAATGAAATATGCATTACCAGTAATGTTTGGTATACTAACTACTGAAAACATTGAACAGGCAATTGAACGTGCTGGAACTAAAGCTGGTAACAAGGGTTATGATGTAGCCCAAGAAACAATTGAAATGATTAATTTAATCAAAGCAATTAATCAATAGACAAATATTTTGTTTAGCAATAATCATGATTTTGAAAAGTTTTTTAAAAAATAAAATGAAATTATTTATCTAGAAAATAGGTTAAATTTTAGTAACTATTAATCAAAACTTTTAGCCTAGATTTAGGTTTGAATTTTTAATCTAAACAATTAATTAATAAATATGATTAATTAAGTTTATAGTTTATTTTAATATGTTATAATTTAGCGATAAATTCAGTATATTTAGTTTGGTTTTTATTAACCTTTATTGGCTGAGTTGTGAAATTACAAGGATAATATCGAAAATGAAGAAATTGATTTATTGAAAAAACTTATTTTTGTCATGGTTTTGGCAATGATGTTTTTTCAATTGAATTGCTAAAACGATTCACTATTTTAATAAACAAACAATGAACATTTTAGGCATTTAATTTTGATTATGAATAAAACTAATTTTAGTAGTAAGTTAAGTTCTTGACAGTTTTCGTTATTTTTAGTTAATTATGTCGCTGGATTCGGTTTTGTTACAACAATATCTGGCGTGGTGCAATTGGGTCCATTCGGACTAATTACATTAGGATTAACTGCCTTTATTGCCTTTGCCGTTGTTTTGGTCTTTTCTCGTTTATCTAGTTCGTTTCCACATAATTTTGGTGGTTCTTATAATTATGCAAAAGTCGCTTTCGGAACAAATAGCACTTCATTTTTTTTAGGCTGAAACCAGTTCATACGCTCGCCAATTTTGAGTGCAGTTTCCCCCTTGTTTTTAGCAGACGCACTAAACATTTTAGTGACTGATGATCGAGCACTTTTAGGGATTAGAATCGGTTCTATTGTTTTTTTGGAATTCTCATATTGGTTTCAACTCTTGGCTTGAAGTTGAATAAAAAACTGATTTTTGCAACCGGTTTAATCAAGTGGTTAGTAATTTTTCTTGGAATTATTATTGCCTTAATTTTATCAATTCAACAAGGAAAAACCGCTTACCCTTTAAATTTTAATAATGCTAATAATGCAAGTGTTTTTCTCATTTTTACAACCACGATTAATTTCATGTATTCATTTGGCGGTATTGAGGAAGTTGCTGTAGTCTCCCCGGATGCTAATGTGAAAAATTTTAAAAAGATTTTTATGTATTCGTTTGCAGCAATTTTAACCTTCTATTTTGTGACTTACATAATTATTATGGGTTTACAAATTGGTCCTAAAATTAAAAACTTTAGTGAAATTTATAATATTCTAACTGGGGCTACAGGAGTAATTATCTTTGTAACCGGCTTAATTTTTAAAAACATTTCGTCGCACCTTAGTGGTAATTATATTATTGCCAGACAAATTCTACCTTTAGCTAATGATGGTTTTTTACCAAAACTATTTACAAGAAGAAACAAAAAAGATGAACTTGGATGAGCAATTGGGTTTTATGCCGGAGTGACTTTATTTTCTCTTTTAATCTTCTGACTAATTCCTCAACTTGCAAAATTTGAAAACTTTTTTAATCAAGTGATTCAAATTGGAATCATTTCCTTTTTTGCCCAATACATCATCACGATGATTACAGCTTTGATTTTAGAAAAAAGAAAGATTGTTAAATCAATCCCTATATTTGAAAAAATTGTCTATATTTTGGCAATTGCAATCATGATTGTTTCGCTATTGATTTTCATTTTTCCACCAGTTACTAATAATCCTTGAAAGGCTGAAAACACAGTGATTATTATTTCTTATCCGGCATTTATCGGATTAGGATATATTTTATATTTAGGACGTTATTTAAACGACAAACGCAAAGCAAAAAAGGTCTATCATCCTGATACGATAAAAACCAAAGAATTGCAATTTTAACTTACGTAATTTAAATAAATATTTAATTCATTTTCTTGTTTATCAACACCATCTTTATTTGATTAAAAAAATTAATATAGTTTTTTTGTATATCGTAGTTTGTTAAATTCGATGATGTTAATGGATTTGCCTTCTTGATTTCGCCTTAGGGTTCTGATAATTTCATATACGAAAATTTTTTTAGTATTAGAATTACTAAAAATTATGAAAATATCTAAAATTAAAAAATAATAATAATCATGGTCCTTGAACAAAACTTAAAAATTTAATTATTAATTTTTAAGTTTTGTTTCATTGTTGCAACTTAAAAAAAGAAGAACAAGTTTAATTGATTAATATTTTAATTTTTTAAACAAAAAAACTTACTACGGTTGACGTAGTAAGTAATGGCTTAATTATTAACAATATAATTAATGATTTTTGACATATAAACCCGATTTATCACGGAAATTACCAATAACAATGATAATGAAATCAATGAAAACCCAAATTCCAAAACCACCAAAAGTAAATAGCATCAATAATCCTGTTCCAACTTTACCTACATAAAAACGGTGAGCACCAAGACCACCTAGAAAAAAACATAACAAAAAAGTTGCAAGTCAGTTATATGGCGATTTTTTGTTCACGTGCGATGGTTCATTTACATAGTTGCTAGCATTTGCATTTGTATGATTCATTTTGATTTTCCTTTCAGATAAAATATTATAATATATATATATATTGCAACAAAAATCTGAAATATTTTTTACCAAATATAATTAAACCATTTAAGTTTTATCAACATAACTTGGAATTCGTAAATCATTTTCATCTTTAAACTTGCCAATTAAAATCAAAATTAAATCAATTAAAACCCAAATTCCCAATAACCCTAATGTTATTAACATTAATACGCCAGTCTCAGTTTTCTTGACGTAGAAACGATGGGCTCCGATTAAACCTAAAAAGACACATAACAATAATGTAATAATTCAGTTGTATGGTGATTTATTATTGAGTGAATCACTTGCTTCATCAACATCTTGCTTAATTGTTGGATTATTATTCATATTTTAGTCGATATTAATTTTCAAATAATTTGGAATCACGGAAAGTACTAGCAACATTTTGCACATTCTGTTTTTGGGTATTGTGAAAGAAAGTTTTTACTGATTGATTCACAATTTTTGACATCGAATCAGTGTCAATAATTGTTTTTTTTGTTTTCATTAATTCGTTAATTGATCCTTCGATAATGCTGTAACTAACTAAGGTTGTTTCCGTATTGGATTTGTTTTGCTTTTGCCAGTAACGGGTTCTTTGACCAGAACTATGACTTGGTAACAAGTTTGGTTGCTCGATCGCTACAATGCTATTGTAATTATTATTAATGGAGTATTTCAACCGGTTACTAAGGGCTTTGGGTGTACCAATAGAAATGGCACTTTCTTGAAGGGCAATTAAATCAAAACCAACTTCTTCTTCCAAATCGTTAATTTCCTGAATTCCAAACAGAATTTGGAGATTTTCATTTTTGGCAATTTGTCTAATTTCGTTCATTCCTTTATCAACCATGTTGTGCGGGGTATTTGGGCCAAACTTAAATAAAATCATCACATTCGAAGCATTTTTTAAATCCTGATCAAATAAAGAGTATTTCAATTGGCGGACGAGTTTTTCGTTCATTTTATTAAATTCATCTTTTTTAAAAGCAACGTGCATTGATAAAAAGGATTTAATTTCGTTTTTTCTAGCGAAGAAATTTTTAACATCAGCTAAATCAATATTGACGAAAGTTGGAACTAAAATGATGTCGGTAATGATTTTGATCGATAACCCAATTTGTTGGTTGGAATTTTTAAACCTTTCAAACGGGTTAGTTGTTAGTGCCATGTGTTGACTAGTCATAATTTGGTCATTACTCAATGTGGAAATTGCATCAACCGTTTTGTTTAATTCTGCTAGTCCAGCCAGTGCTTTATCAGTTGTTGTTTTTCCTTCATGATGCATTGGCAAAGTTACAAAGCCTAAGGTTAAAATATTCATTTTTTTAGCAATTTTTGCAATCACTGGAGCCCCACCAGTTCCTGTGCCTTTCCCCATACCAGCCACGACCATGCAAAGATCAACTCCCCGTAAAATCTCTTCAATTTTTGCAGCATTTTCTTCAGTTACTTTTCGGCCAATTTCAGGATCGCCACCCGTCCCCATTCCTTTGGTTAAATTTGACTCAATTAAAAGACGGTTTTTTCCATAACGTAATGATTGTAAGTGTTGGAAATCAGTATTAAGTTGGTAAAACTGCACTGCACAATTAATTTTTAAATTCGTTTTATGGCTAACCAAATCCTCGACGATGTTATTGCCTGCTCCGCCAATACCAATCACAGCGATTTTAGGCACAAAGGTTTTTGCTGCATCATTAAAAATGGCATTTTCATCGATTAAATGGGAATCATCTTCGTGATTTTTTTTTGTTGGATACATGAGATCATGATCAATTTTGGCATTATCAAAATCCTGAATTTCTTGCTCGAACATTTCTTGAGTTGTCAATTTCTTTTCGCTAGCATCATCATCAATTAATGATTTAGCATAAGCTAGATCTTGATCTAATTCCGTGGACGCTGTTGTCTGTGATGTATTTGAATGCATGTTATTTAAATTGTTGGCTTCAAGCATCGGCAATTCTAAAAAAGGATCGTGACTTGGTTCTTGTTTTTTTAACAAGTTAGTTTCGTTAAGTTGGGTTTTATTGATCTCATCAAAATGAAACAAGGCGTCATTCATTCGGTTGGTTTTTTTCATAATGATTTACTTCCTTTCTTAGGCACTTATTTAATGATTTTTTGCACAATTTGACTAACATCTTTGGATAAACTTAGAAACGTTAAATTGCGATCAAATTTCTTGTCAAAACTTTCCGAATAAAAGACTTCTAGACAGCTTTCTTCCCGACCTAGTAAGTTATCTTCTTGGACTTGCCGCATAATAGCTAAACCTGTTAAAAAGTGGATCGGCCGTAAAAAACGCATTGTGTTTTTATATGCTGAAATTTTGAGTTTTTCATCCATAATTTTTGCTAATTCTTCAGCTGCTAAAGCAATTATTTCGCAATTTGAATACACCACAATTTGTTCAATTTGACAATGAAATTTTTTGGTAATTTTTTGACATTCACTATTTAAAGCATCAGCAATTTGTGACAGTGATTGCACGATTAATGAAAGTAATTGCTGGTTACTTAAAAAACCCATATTTAAAAATTGATCGTTAGTTTTGCAAACTAAATTAATTGGTTTTTGATTTAATTGGTTTAAATGGTTGTAAACCAAATTTTTAATTTGCGGCAAACTAATGTTCGTAGCTGATGACTTTTCATGAACGAAAGCAAACACATCATTTTCACCAAATTTAGTTTTTGATAAATGAATTAAAGCCCCGTTAGAATAAGTTGCAAATACCGTTTGTTCGCTTTGAATATTAACCACAATTTTATCAGCCTTAGGTTGTTTTAACATGCTGTGTAAATCTAATTCGGGACAAGAGTTATTCAGAACCTGGTAGCCAGTGTTGTAAAAGATGGCATTAATTTGGTCAACTAACGGATTTTTTGATGAATAAATTTGCACATTTGCCTGATAGTTATGACCCACTTCCAAACTATCAACTTCTTGTTCATTTTTGGTGTCAATAAAATTTAATACTTTTCAAGAAAAAACATTCGTTTGTTTCAAATAAGGATCTACTTTGCAAAATTGCTTGGTATACGCGTTTACTTGTTTATAAATTAAATGCCATTTATTAACAAAAGTCATCGTGTTTGTAGTGATTTTCCTAATTGACAAATCATCAAGGATGTTTTCAAAAGAAACCAAAACTTTTAAGATTTTACTACCAACATAAGCACTAGCTTTGCCTAAAACTTCCTTAAGTTTATCTTTCAGTTTTATGGAATTGATAACTTTTTTGCGATCGTACAACCCTTCATTTGGATATGATTGGCTCCAAATCAAGTGAAAACTATTATTTTTATTTTCACTTAAGACAATATGAAAATGATCAGGGTTAAATGTTGCAGCTACATAAACTCTTTTAAGATTGTACATAATTAGCAATTGTTCCTTTTTTATGAAGTACAAATAGTTTTGCCGATCGCGAACGGTGGTTTGTTAATAATTCAGATTTACTAGCAGTAATGGGTTTGTGAGTTAACAGTTCGTATTGACTAAAATGCAACGGATTGATCGGTACACCAGTTAAATTCACGGGGTTAATTAATTTGTGAAAGGCGTTTTTAACAATTTTTTCTTCTAATGAATGAAAGGTAATAATGCATAGGATGCTATTATTCGCTAAATAGTTGGGAATCATTTTTAAAAACTTGCTTAGCGTATTCAATTCATCGTTAACAGCAATTCGTAAAGCTTGAAAATACAGGCGACTGGTATGCTTTTTTGCATATAATTGGCGAACGGGAACATTGGCTTTAATTAGTTCACTAATGGCTAACGTTGTTGTTTTGTCTCCGTGTTCCTTAACGTATTTTTTCATTTGCGAAGCAACATGAACCGGATTTTTAATTTCGCCGTAATGTTTAAAAATTTGAATTAACTGATTAAGCGGGGTTTTTAAAACGTACTGGCTGGCTGGTAGGTATTGCTTTTGGTTCATCCGCATGTCAAACGGACCGTTATGCTGGTAACTAAAACCCCGATTCGGATCATCTAATTGTTTACTAGATACGCCTAAGTCTAAGAGAGCAAAATCAATTTGAAACAGTTGTCATTGACGAAAATATTTTTCAAAGTTAACAAAATTGTCGTGAACTAGTTGCAGTTTGGTAATCCCTAAATGTTCGTTACAATAATTGTAGGCATCAAGATCGTGATCAAAACCAATCAGTTGGCTTTTTGTTTGGTTAATTTTTTTTCAGATCGCTGTTGCGTGACCACCATAGCCAATGGTAAAATCGCAATAGGTGGTTAAATTGGAACGATATTCAACAAAAGATAAGACTTCATTCAGTAAAACCGGTTGATGAATGTTATTCATGATCGGTTTGCAAACGTTCGGCCACACTTTCAAATTCGTCATCACTACCAGCTTTGTATTTCTCATAGCTAGCTTTATCCCAAATCTCCAATTTATTGGCAACCCCAATCATTATGACTTCCTTTTTTAAGTTCGCTTCTTTTAATAAATTAGCAGGAATTAAGATTCGGTTAGCACTATCAATATCAATATCAATGGAGTTAGCAAAAATTTGACGAACAATCAAGCGGGCGTCTTTACGTGTGTTAGATAGTGTGGTTAGGGATTTAGCGTATTGATCAAATTCTTCAGGAACACGTAATTCTAAACAACCTTCAAAACCTTTACTTAGAATTACTGATGCAGAAATTTTACTGCGTAAGCGGCTAGGTAAAGTTATGCGGTTTTTTGGATCTAAACTAAGTTCGTAAGTTCCTAAAAACATTATCTAACACTTTCTCCCACTTTGAAACACTTTGTAACACATGACAATATGTTACAGTAAAAAATATGAAAAAAATAAAAACCTGGAAAAATTTGTTACTTTTTAAAAGTTTTCCCCAATCTTGGGTTTTTTCGTGGAAAATTAATGATTTGATTTGGTGTGTTTTCCTCATTAAAATAGGTGTAATTAAAACGCATTAAGCAACATAGGTTTGCACGGAAAATGATATTTTGTTTGGTAAAAATCGTTCAAAATCTTAAAAAAAATACAAAAAAAAGAGTTTCGCCAAACTAATGTGAAACTCTTTTTTTTATCTTGGTTGTTTGATTACAATTTAATTTAATAACTCTTAGTGTTTTTTAGCGAATTATTAAAGTATTTTGTATCCAAATTAATGTAGCCACCGGTCTTCATAATAACTAAATGATTGATTAATGGCATGAAAATAAACGTTGCTAATAAAACTCAAAAAATGACCATGTTTTGTCAATTTTTTCACGGACGGGCATTATTATCAAAAAATAAACCACTACCTGAATTAGCGAACGGGTTTTTTGCGACATCAATGATGTTATTAACAAAAAACATGTAGATGAACACCGCATAGATTGCAATGGCTGAAACGGGTGCAGCAAACCAAAAGCCCCAAACGCGATGACATTGTTTTTTAGTAAAACGATCAATAAAACCTAGACTAATAATGATTGCATAAATTAAAAAGAAAAACAATGATGGCAAATTGGTAATGGCATCAGAAAAAGCATCAGTATTTAATGCAGTACCAACAATCCCCACAATTAAAAAGTAGACTCCGACTGAAAAAGTCATCAACAATAAAGTGCCTGAATGTTGCGTTTTATTGTTGAGTTTTTGGAAGAAACGGTACCCCATAATTTGGCCTTCTTCAATTAGTGATTCATTGCTTTTAATCGTTGTTAAACTCAAAGCATTAACCACTCCAAAAGCACTTAAACTAATCAAGATATTCATAAAGATTGCTAAACCTTCCCGGGCCTGTTTAACGTTTGCAGCATCACCTTTAATTAGCGTTTGCAAAATTTTGGCAGCATCACCAAAACCAGTGAGTCCAGCCCCGATGGAAATAACAATGTAGATGATTGACGCGATAATTATGCCAAAAACAATTACTAGCGGAATGGTTCGGTGGGGTTTTTTAACATCATCAGCGATATTGCCAACATTGGCATATGAATCAAACGCAAAAAAGACCGCTGGTAAGGCCGTAAAGATTCCGCCAACAGAAACCCATTTACTCGAAGGGGTCTGAAATTTAGCATCATATAAATCTTTGCCTAGCGGGCCATTCTGTACGTTTGCTAAATTTTGATCTAAAATGTTCGAGCGATTGGCATTTGCAACCCCGATAATGAAAACAACAACTAAGGGAACAATTTTAATAAATAACGATAAGTATTGAAAACCAATCGATGCTTTGCTAGCAAATAAATTTAAGGCAACAAAAGCGATTAATATAATCAAACCGCCTAAAAAAATTCAACCAAAATGTAATTCATTAACAGATGGGTCACGGTGATTCACTCCGATAAAAATCGCCCGGTACAACCCTTCAACTGCTAAAAACGGTAAAGCACCAATTAAAATTCCGTAATAAAAAGTGGCTTGGTTAAAACGGACAAACCGGCCCAAGTGTTTACCACCTAATTGTTCACTTCAGCCCGATAGTCCTGCTTTTGATGATCTTGAAGTTGATATCTCAGCCAATGATAACGCAGCAAAAAACGTAATAACCGCCCCAAGCACTCAAGCGATGATTACCGATCAAAACGAAAATGTTCCCGAAAATCCAGCTGCATCTGCCCCATTGGCAGCATTTCTAATTACTGAAATGTTTTTTAAAAAAATGCCAATTCCAACAATACTACTAACAACAACAGACAACGCGGCTAAAAAACCCAATTTTTTGGCTTTACCAACTTCCATTAACCTGTTAACCTCCCTCATTGATTAATAATCAAACATCAAAAAAACTTAATTATTAAACAAAAAACTTAAATTTGTTGTAGTCAACTCGCTTTTTATAAACAACACTAATTCTTTTATAAATATGGTTTAAATTTAAAAAACAAAACCATGACTAAAAAAGCAGCAGTGTAAAGAAGGATTAATTTATTAAGAACTTTAAAAATATGTATTTTTAGCGAACTTGACCGGTATCATTATACATAATCGAACCACTCTTATAAAAAAAATAAAAATTGTTTTGTTAGAAGATCTTTCGTTATTTTTTTTAAAAATTATAGGTAATGTTGAAAACATTTTTAATTCATAAATTATTTGTTACCAACTAAAAACAGTAATTCTTATTGTTTGTAGAAAATGGTGCCTTTTTTATGTTATATTGATATGAACACAGTATTTATTTTATGAATCAATTAATTAACTTTGCACAAAATTTAAATTTACAAGACATTGCTAGGATCAAGCATCATCTCGAAATTATTTTGTACACGTTGGGAGCAATCTTGATTATTTTAGCAATTGTTTTTTTTGTTTTTAGTTACCTATTTTATCGTAAAAAAACAAGTGCTCAAACTAACATCAACTACTTACCCACTAAAGCCAAAGGTTGGTGAATAAAATACCGTGCTCATGTTTTGCTCATGCTTGGTGTTTTATTTGCCCTTTTGGCGTTTGGCGGCTTATTAACTGTTGGTCAGATTGTTAGTAAAATTGCCATTTAAGATTAACAAAAAAATAAGTAATGTGTCTAAATTAACATTATAATAAGGAGATTAATTTTGAGGAATTCAAAACAAGGGTATTTAAGTGTTTTAAAAACCCGTTGAAAAAACCGCAAAAGACTTGGTGGTGGGCGTGAATTCATCGGTAAACTTTCCGGCGGGATTATGCTGCCAATTGCCGTTTTACCAATTGCTGGCTTACTGTTAGGGATTGGATCGGCGATCTTAAACCAGTTACCATCAGCAGTACAAGGGTGAAACGGCAATCCCGAAGCCTATTTTGTATTGCGTGGTTTTGCTGGTTTTATTGCGAACTCTGGTAATTTCATTTTTGCCAACCTGGCCGTTTTGTTTGCAATCGGAATTGCCATTGCGTTTACTGGCGATGCTGGGGTTGCTGGGTTAGCAGCACTAATTGCTTGGATCTCATTTAACGGAATGCAGCAAGCAATGGCTTTTGATGTCGCACCAGAAGTCGGAGTTTACCAGATTGGCAACCGTCTTGCTGCGGGTCAATCTGTTAAACTAAATGTTCCTTCTGGAACCCAATTGACTAATAATAATTTAGAATTAACAAACAGTAATGTTATTGAAAAAATTGTTGAACTAACCGGATTTAATATTCCAAAACTAGCAAACTCAACTAACTTTGATACGACTAAACTTGCCCAAATTCCGATTTCAAATTGGAATAATTTAACAAATACCGCCCTTACCCCGATCAACAATTCACTAACTGAAAAGCAAGTTGAAAACATTCTTTTTGCCCAAGCAATTAGTGAAAATGGCACTTTTACACCGAAAGAAACTGGGCTTACTAACCTATTGTATTGAAGAAATCTTAAATCAGAAATCTTTACCCAAAATGTTGGCATTAGATCATTACAATCTAGTGTCTTTGGTGGAGCGTTAATTGGCTCAATAACAGCAATTATTTACAACAAAACCCACCGCATCCAAATGCCAAAAATTTTAGGCTTTTTTTCAGGTGCACGGTTTGTGCCGATCGCTAGTTTATTAGCAATGATGCCAACATCAGTGCTATTTGCGATGGTTTGACCAGGAATTGGAATTTTATTAGGCTTAATCGGATCTGGTCTTGGCACCTTATCAGCCAATGGTGGAGTAAACGCGTTAATTTTTGGCTTCTTAGAACGCTCACTAGTACCAACCGGATTACACCACGCTTTCTATTCGCCATTATGATATACATCAGCTGGCGGTAGTTTCTCAGATGCTGGTAGTGTTGCACCGTTAATTCGCAAGGGTGATTTGATCTATGCGATCACCAGTGTTAAAGATAGTGGTGCAGGCATTTCCTCATGAAAAGAAGTGATTGAAAAATTAAATCCTGGCTATGTTTTTGATAATGATATTGGTAGTTGACAAGGCGACCAACGCGTCTGGTTTGCTTTAAACCGTTACTTGATGGGAAAAACGGTTTACTTAAACGGCATTGCGGGACGACCGGGTACGGGCATCGAATATGTTTTAACTTACAAAACTTTTGCTCAAAACACCTTAAATAACCCGTTACCAACCTGAGATTTTGTGGCTGATAATAATCGAAAACAATTGCTAGAAAACGTGATCACAACTGGTAATAGTGGTTTTAGATTTAATGCAACAATGTTTAAACCGGCCTTCCCGGGTGTTAACCCTGGTCAATACGAACAAGGTAAATTCCCGTTCATGATCTTTGGGCTACCTGCTGCTGCTGCTGCAATGGTGATGGCAGCACCAAAAGACCAACGCAAAACCGCATTATCAATTGTTGGTTCAGCAGGATTAACCTCATTAATTACCGGAATTACTGAACCAATCGAATTTACCTTCTTGTTCTTAGCACCATGATTATTCTGGGGCGTTCACACCATTTATGCAGCAATTAGTTTTTGGTTGATGTCATTATTAGGTGCTAACGTAAGTCAAACCTTCTCAGGCGGAATTATTGACTTAGGAATTTATGGTTTCTTGCCAGATGGTTTAGGTTACCAAGTTAACAGTTACTGGGCCATTGTGATTGGAATAGGTTTCATTCCGATTTATTACTTCGCATTCTATTTTGCGATTATCAAACGTAACCTGCAAACTCCAGGTCGTGGTGGTACATTAAAAACCAAAAAGGACTACTTGGCTTTAAAAACTAACAAAAACCAAGAAAAAATGACTGGTGGTTTTAGTGCTGCTCAAGTGCAAGCGTATCACTTAATTGAGGCGTTTGGTGGCGAAGCAAACATTACTAATGTTAATGCATGTATTACCAAACTACGGGTATCAGTTAAAGATCAAGCCAAAGTGAACAAAGAAATGATTAAAGATTTGGGAGCTCAAGGGGTGATGGATATTTCACCGACGTTAAGTCATGCGATTTTTGGTGTTGATAGTGAACCAATTAAAACCCAAATGAACCAAATCATTCAAAATAAAATTGACAAAGTTAAATTAAAAGAATTTGTCGAAAATGCTAGCAGTGAGATGAAAGCTGATGCCGAAGATAAGGCAATGAAGGCCGTGCCAGAAACCGAGGTAGTTAATGAAATTACCATTTATTCACCACTAAGCGGAACTGTTAAAGCAATTAGCGAAGTTAATGATGAAACCTTTGCTAAAAAAATTCTTGGTGATGGCATCGCCATTGTTCCAGATGAAGGTTTAGTTAGTGTGCCAAGTAATAAACAAGTAAAAGTTGATGTCGCTTTCCCGACTGGTCATGCTTTCATTGTTGATGTTGATGGAGCGAAATTAATGATCCACTTAGGGATTGAAACTGTTGGTTTAAATCCTAACCCAACTGATCCCAAAAACCTCGTTGCGTTCACAACATTAGTTAACCAGGGCGAGATTACTGATCAAGATTTATCAAGAGTCGATTTTGATTTAATTAAATCAAAAAACCTTGATCCAATTACGCCAGTCATTGTCCTTCAAGAAACTTTAGACAATTACCAATTGGAAATTTTGGTCAAGCCAAACACTCACGTTGATCGCAAGCAACCGATCTATAAACTAACTTGAAAAAAATAGTTTTGCTCTAAAAAAAATTAAAAATACATCCTCAACCTAAAAGGGTGTATTTTTTTATTTGATCATGTTAATTAAGAAATTAATTATCAGAATAAACTAAACTTTAATTTATAATGTTTGTAATAATAAACTTTAGTTTATTTATAGGATATTTTTTTATTTTCATCAATTTATGTAAAAACATGAAGCAAAAAAAGCGTGATGACCAGTTTGAAAAAAAGGTAAAAGAAGAGCTTGAAAAGGTTAATGAACGCATGGCATTAATGGAGCGAAAGTTATTTATTGCCGAAAATTTACCGGCAGTAAGAGCTAAAGAAGTTAGAAAAAAAATTGATGAAGTTGATAAAAAATGTACTGTTAAAGTGATTGGCGTACACAACCGGATTGATGAAGTGAATGAAAAAGCAAACAAGTTAGACCCATCAGTTGACCCTAATTTGACTAGGGCCGAAACTGCTGCTAGCAGGCAACGAAACAATAGCAAATTATTATATTCATGAAATGACGGAATCATTAGCGTGCATATTAATCGTTTTTGAGATCGAAAAACTTTTCAAAAATTAATCTTGCAGTTTAATCGGGATTTTTGACTTCCAAAAACCAAAGAATTCAAGCTAGTTAGGTTTAAAGTTGTCCGGGAAAAAATTAACTTTGTCAAACATTATTTGGAAACAATCAAATTTGCTGATGTTTGTAATTACGAGATTGTTGAATCATTTGATTAATTCAAAATAAAAACACTCAAGTTGATCAAATTAATTTGAATAACTTAAATCATTTCTTAAATCATTAGCATTTAAAATAATAAAGTGTGAACAATTCTAGTTTTTTAGAAATTATTGTCTACTTTTAATTAATTAACTTTGATTAAAAGTTAACTCATTAATGATCAACATTAGTGTAATCAGTATTTTATAAGTATTTAAATGGAAATGAGTTTGTAAAATTTTAACATTTGTAAAAAAACAAGTACGGTCTGCTAATGATTAATTATTTTCAAACTTCAAACAATGTGAAATTAATCAAAATAATGATGCTTTGTATGCGAAAGGTGATTCAACAAAAAAGTTTTTTTTGGCAAAACTAAAACTAAGAAAATTAGTTAAAGTAAAGGTTAAACTTAATTGATTCATCTTTGAAGAATAAACAACTCTTTTTTTAAGAAAGTTAATGATAATTACAATCGTAAACTGACTAATTGCTATTTAAGAGTAAAAATTTAAATTTAATTCATCAAGCAATGAATTTTCATGTTTTTAAACTTTGTAAATTTATCAAGATTTGCCATATTAGTATAATTTAGTAAAATTATACAGGAGATAAATCTATTAATAAACTTTAAATCCATTATCACAGGAGAAGATCAGATTTTATGAGAAAAAAGCGTTTCAACAGTAAAATGTGAGTAGTAAGTTGATCAATAGTTGGTGGTTTTGCAGTTGTTATTCCAGGAGTTATGGTGTTATCAGAATACATTCATCCAGGTTCTATTTTTGAGCAAAGTAATAAATCAGTTTCAAAAAAACAAAAAAATGAAAAGCCAAAATTGAAGACAGTAATTCTGCATTACTAAAAAAACCACTGCCAAAAGCCAAAATTGAAGACAGTAATTCTGCATTACTAAAAAAACCACTGCCAAATTTACCTTCCGCTCCAACTAAAACTAAAACTGATAACGAATTCATTACTTCTTACTACCAAACAATTCAAAGCCATTATGAAGTTGCAAATCCTTCTGATAAATCCTTGTTACCTTCAAAATTATTACAACGTTATGATGCTTTAAAAGAAAAGGCAACAATAACCATTGCAAATATTAATTTATTACTTGATCAGCAAAATAACATCCAATCATTACCTGAACAACTTGAAAGTAGTAATGAAGCAACTGGTTTTGTTATTTCCCATGATGATCTTGACGGAACGATTGATTTAAAAATAGTTGTGGCTCAAAAAGCCAACAATCCGAATAAATTTTATGCACAAGATGGGAAACTTAACAAATATGAATTAGCCGGAAAAACGGTACGGTTAACTGGTTTTGAAAACGAAAAAAATTTAGTAAAGAAACAGTATGCACAGTGACAAACAAAATCAACACTTAGCATTCCTAATCAACATCCTGTAGCGTTATGAGATCCCTACTTTAATTTAAATAATTTATCACGTCAAGTTAATCAAGAAAATGTTATTGAAAAAATTAACGGATACTTGCCTGGTACTGCAGATCAAAAACTTCATCTTTTGGATACTTCGTTAAAAGAATTAGGATACAAAACCAAAATTACAAATGTGCAAATCGATCACGCAACTAACAATAGTTCAAAATCAAGCGAGCTAAGATTTAATCTATCAATTTTGAACAATCAAGACCAAATTGTTAAAGACGATTTTAGCTTTGATCAAAATTGAACTGGACTTTCTTTAAAGTTAACAAATTTTGCCAAAGGGCAAGACAGTTTCTTAAATATTCCAATTAAGCATAATTTTGTCGAAGTCATTTCAAGAGAAAATAATAACCTTCAAGGTTGACACCGTCTGGATATTTCCTTTGAAAATCTAACTACCAAGCAAGAGGTAACTTGGTATTTGCAAGCTGTTGTTAGAAAGAATAAAGTAGTTGATCTGCTTAAAAACATCAAGAACACTTTCAAGGCGCAACGCCAAGATAACGCCAGAATTAATAGTCATGTATATGCAATCTCTTTGAATCCTGAACACAATTCGATTACTAGGTATGAGACCCATAAATTGTATGATTATCAAACCAATTCGGGTTCCAATTTAATTGCTGGTGGTCATGAAAACGGCAATATCATCTACAATCGTCAAAAAATCATTGACAATCGTTGAAATGGCATGCGCAAACACGGACAATTTTATCGAGTTCAAGGATTCGATGGTTTTGAACGCGAACTCAAACATTTATTATCGTTATCAACTTTTACCGATAACAATAATGATGCCAATAATCCGTTTTTAGCTTAACATAAAGGTGGTTACATGACCACCTTTATTTTTTAAAAAAGTGAAATCATATCTTTGTGATGATCAATTGCAACGATCGTGTTCATGGTTTTGTGCCTAATTTATCAAGGAAATGAACGCAACAAATTTTAATATTACTAGAAAGTAAAAATTCTTACTAAACCTAATTATTTAAAAATTTAAAAGCATAATCAACTTAAATAAAAAAATCAGAATGGTTCTCAAAGTGAAATTAACAAAAAACTCTTTTTGCAAAATCAAAAATAAGAAAAATCTTAATTAAAGTAAAGATTAGATTTAATTAATTTGCCTTTCATAAATCACAACTTTTTAAAAAAAAAAATTAAAGGTGATTTTCAACAACCAAACTGAAGATTAATTTGTAAAAAGATTTGATAACTGATGTTTAAAATAAAAAAAGTTGAATTTAACTTAAACTAGTAATCAATTTTCTTATTTTTTAAATTTATTTGTAAAAACCGTAACTTTTTTAATTTAATAAATTAAGACAAATTTCACAGAATTTAGCTAAAAAAATATAGTAACATATTGCCATTCACGGGTTTTAAATCCATCACTGGATCAAAAAACTTCGCTATGAATGGTGATTTCTAACAGAGGAAGATAGATTTTATGAAAATAAAGCGTTTTAGCACGAAAATGTGAACAATAAGTTGATCAATCGTTGGTGGTTTTGCAGTTGTTATTCCGGGGACAATGCTCTTATCTGAAGCCATTAATCCAGGTTCTGTCTTTAAATATAGTAATAAGCAAGTTTCAGAACAAAGAAAAACTCAAGATTTAAACGTTGTATCTGAACAGCAAACCGAAACTAGTGATTCCACATTAATAAAAAAACCAAAAAAAGTTGCTAGCAAAAAAACAATTGTCAAAAAATCCGTACCCTCTAAAACTGAGAACGAACTTGTTGTTTCTTACTATCAAGCCATTCAAAGTCATTACGAAACGACAAATCCCTTTGATAAAACAAAGTTGCCTTCCAAGATATTAGAAAGTTACGATGTTTTAAAGGAAAATGCACCAATTAGTCTGTTAAATGTGAATTCATGACTTGGCACAACAAATCAGATCCAATCGTTACCTGAACAACTCAAACGCAACCATCAAGCAACAGGTTTTGTTATTTCCCATAATGATCTTAACAGAACGATTGATTTAAAAATAGTTGTGGCTAAAAAAGACAACAATCCGAATAATTTTTATGCACAAGATGGAACGCTAAATAATCTTGAATTAGCCGGGAAAACTGTACAACTAACCGGTTTTGAAAATGAGAAAAATTTAATCAAAAAACAATACGATCAATGAAAAACAAAATTAACGCTTAGCGTTTCTAGCCAAAACCGTGGACCGTTATGAAATCATTATCTTGACTTAAATAATTTATCACGCCAAACTAACCAAACAAATGTTATTGAAAAAATTAATGAATTCTTGCCTGGTGGTGAAGAACAAAAACTTGACGTCTTGCACCATTCACTACAAGCCCGTGGATACAAAGCAAAAATTACAAATGTATCAAGCCATCAGTCAGCAACTGGTGGCACAAAATCAAGTGAATTAAGATTTAATCTATTGATTTTAAATAGTCAAAATCAAATTGTTAAAGACGATTTTAGTTTAGATGATCAAAGTTGGGCTGGCATTCCGTTCAAACTAACAAATTTTGCTGATGGCCAAGACCGCTTCTTAAATATTCCAATTAGACATAATTTTGTAGCTGTAAGTTCCACACAAAATAACAAAAGAGAAAACTGACAACGTTTAGATATTTCCTTTGAAAACCTGACTACAAAACAAGAAGTTACTTGATATTTACAAGCCGTTGTTAGGAAAAATAAAATAACTGATTTTATCGACAATATAAAAACCACTTTTAGACCAAACTGAAGTAATCATAATGCTAGAATCAACACTAATGTGTATGCAGTATCTTTGAATCCTGAAGAGCGCTCGATCACTAGTTATAATAAACATAATTTGTACGACCAATCTGGCGGTGATTTAATTGCTGGCGGACGTGAAAATAACAATCCAAGAAATAATAGAACTAACAATAACAATAGTAATAACGGCATGAGAAGAAATGCACAATTTTGAAGGGTTGAAGGGATGAATGGTCTTGAAAAAGAACTAAAAAATTTATTATCACTAGCAACTTTTACAAACACAAACAATGATCGAAATAATCCGTTTTTAATGTAGGATAAAGGCGGTCAATAACCCGCCTTGATTTTGTTGTATTGATGAAATTTAAAAACTTTATTGATAAGTTTAATAATCCATGCTAAGGATTGTTGCATTTATAAAATAACTAATTAAAAGTGCACTTGGTCAGAATATTCATTAAAGTACAACCAAAACCATTTTAAGATCTTCATAATAATTAAACTATGCCTAGCTCAAGATAGTGATTAAACAATCTTGATAATGGTATGAATAATTATTCATGAAGTTCTTTATTTTTTTAGGATCAGAAAAGTTATCAAAATTCTAAGCATTTTTCATAAATCGTTTATCTGAACAAAAAAACATATAGTGTAAGCATGAAAAAATAAAGAACCTTTTTCAAGGCAGTGTAGTTAGAATTTTTTTCATATATTAATAGTGTTGAAGACCAATTAAGTACCTCAATATATATATATATATATTAGCAAGTTTAGTGACAAAGCAAATTGATTCGGTTAGAATTAATACTGTGACAAATAGTTATAGATAGGAATAATCATAGTTATGTCAAATTTACTTAAGAATAAAAAGGCAAAGAAATTCAACTCAAAAGTATGAAAATATAGTTGAATTACTGTCGGCGTTGCAGGCGTAGCAATTCCAGCTGCAATGGTGCTAGATGCTAGATTTAATGCGAACTCACGCCTTGTAAACAAAAGTGGTACAGAAACTAACAATAATCAAACCGAAAACCAAAATAACCAAAACATAACTCCGAACCAACCAAATCCTTCCAATCCACAAAATCCCAAAGTAGAAGAACAAAAACCACGAACCGAGCAAAACCAAACAACTCCTAATCCACAAAATCCCAAAGTAGAAGAACAAAAACCAAGTCAACCACAAAGTCCATCACAAAAAGAAAACCAAATTCAACCAAGAACGGTTGACGTCAAGGACTTAATTAAAAAACAACATGACTCTTGGGTCAAAGATGGATACAACTTTAATGTTAATTCTGGTTTAGTTAACTCCTCAGTATTTGGTACTTTAGTATCCTTAAGAAACTTAAGTTCAAGTAATCCGGCCGAAATTATTGCGAAAATTAATTCGTTCTTACCGGAAGCTAAAGACAAGAAATTTGCACAATTTAGCACTGATTTAGTTGCGTTAGGATTCAAATTAAAAGTTACAAATGTGATCCCTGACTACACCAGAAAAGAATTAGAATTTCAATTATCAATCCTTGATTCTAAAAACCAGCCAACTCAATTTTATGAAAATGGACCAAGTAGTTTAACATATCGCTTAAGAGGCTTTGAAAAGGGCTTTGCCATTGCTCCTTTAGACACACAAATTACATCATTATTAACCAATACAAAAATTGGTTATCGTCTTGATGTAATCATTCCAGATGTAAAAACTAAAGCGCAAGCACTATGGTGATTGCAAGAAGTTGCTCGTCAAGCAACAATCGGTGTTGATGTTAATAATATTAATGCCTTTGAATATGATCGTAACCAAACAGTTGCCCAATTTGTTGACGCAGTAGCAGCAAAACTAAAACAAAAAAATAGTAAAAATCAATATTACCTACCGTACCTTTTAAGAATAGTTGATTTTAACCCAGAAGACCGTTTAATCACTGATGAAAATAAGCAACCTTCATATAATGATGCTGGCAGTAATTTGATTGCTGGTGGTAGAAAATACAATCAATTCCAACCTTATAACGGAATGGATGGTTATGCTAACACCATTAATGGTCTTGAAGGATTAAAGAAAGAATTAATTAATTTACTAAGACAAATTAATAAACATAAACCAAGCACTAACCCATATAATAGTTAACTTGTGGTAGTTAATTTCTAAGAATTATTCAATTAAAATGAAGGATTGCTTCAAATATCCTTCATTTTAATTTTTATTAGCGTTATTCTTAATTAATTTCAAATTCATCCACTTAAAGATTAAATAATCAATAAACATCAAAACTTAAAATAAAAATTGTGGAAACCTTTTTTTATTAACAACATTTCCTAAGGATGTAACAATCATCTAATTTGGTTTTTTATGAAACATGTTTTTCTTAAAAAGCATCACACCTTCCCTTCAAGAATCGATAACTTAATTAAAGTAATTAACGATAAACTAATGAGGATTTTCGTTAAATATTACTAATTTAAAGGCAAAAAGACGACTTAAGCATTTTGTAGGTTTGGTGACAAAACTAATTAATTTAGGTATGATTAATACTGTGACAAGTAATTATAGAAGGAAAAATCATAATTATGTCAAATGTATTTAATAACAAAAAAGGCAAGAAATTCAACTTAAAAGTATGAAAATATAGTTGAATTACCGTCGGTATTGGTGCGGTAACGATTCCAACAGCGATGTTATTGGATGCTAGGTTTAATCAGAATTCTCACTTTGCATACAAAACTAATACAAGAACTCAAAACAATCAAACCGATAACCAAAACACAACACCAGCTTTGCCAAATCCTCCTAAACCACAAAATCCACAAGTTCAACAACCAAATCCAGGAACGAAAGATAATGAAGCAATTCCTGTTCCGCAAAAGCCAAAGCCAAATCCTCCAGAAAATGCACCCCAACCACGAACACTTGGTCCGAAAGCATTAATTAAAAAACAACATGACCTTTGGGTTCAGAACGGATATAACCTTACTGTCTTTTCGGATTTAGTTGATTCATCAGTATTTGGGGCTTTAGTGGCTTTAAGAAACTTGAACTCTACTAATCCTGCGGAAGTTATTTCGAAAATCAATGCGTTTTTACCAGATGCTAAAGAGAAGAAATTTGCTAATTTTAACAGTGAATTAGTTGCGTTAGGATTCAAATTAAAAGTTACAAATGTCATCCCTGATTACAACCGTCAAGTATTGAAATTTAATTTATCGATCCTTGATGCTAAAAATCAAGTTGTTAATTTTTTTGATAATGGACCAAGTAGTTTAACCTACGAGTTAAGGGGATTTAAAAAGGGTTTTGCCATTGCTCCTTTAGATACTTACCTGCAATCAATCTTCACCAAACACATTGGTTACCGGGTTGATGTAATCATTCCTGACGTAAAAACTAAAGAACAAGCATTATGGTGGTTGCAAGAAGTGGCCCGGCAAGCAAGCATTGGCGTTGATGTTAATGATCTTCATTCGTTTGACTACGATAATAACCCAGCAGTTGCCCAACTTTATGATGCTGTTATTGCCAAGTTAATTCGCAAAAACAATAAAAATCAAGATTTTATTCCGTACATTTTAAGAATGATTGATTTTAATCCAGAAGACCGTTCGATCGAAGATGAAAATCTGCAACCTTCATACAGCGATGATGGCAGTACGCTCATTGCTGGTGGCAGAAAATATAATCCCCACGAAACTTATAACGGAATGAATGGTTTTAATAATACCATTAACGGTCTTGAAGGGTTAAAGAAAGAATTAATTAATTTACTAAAACAAATTAATAAAAATAAACCAAATACTGATCCCTATCAAAGTTAATTTGGTGAATTAATTCCTAGAAATTATTAGTTGTAAAAATGAAGGATGATTGCAAATCTCCTTCATTTTTTTATAATCAACTTAAATTAGAACTAGTTTTAACATTAAACGATCAATAAGGAGAAAAACTGAAGGTAGAAAATAATGACGAAAATGGTTTCCTTAGATTTTTTCTTTGACATAAGTAGAGGTGTTCGCTTAAAGAAAGCGAACCGCATTGCTGGAAAATTACCATTAGTTACTGCTGGTTATTTGAATGAAGGAATTGCCCAATATATTAGTAATAGTCAAAAAACATTCCAACAAGCGATTACAATTGACATGTTTGGTCAATCCTTTTGGCGGCCTTATGAATTTGCTGCTGATGATAATATCGTAATTTTACAAAAGGATTTTTTAACAAGTGATACGGCCTTCTTTTTTCTTGAAGCAATTAAAAAGACCACCGGTTTTTTTAATTATAACCACCAGTACCGTCTAAAGGATTTAAAAAAACACTATATTGAATTGCCGTTATTAAATGGAGAAATCGATTGAAGCAAAATCAAATTTATTTCTTCAGTTTTAGGGAAAATTACACAATTAAATGCAGAATTAAATGCAGAATTAAATGCAGAATTAAAAAATCGAGCAAAACAGTACGAATATTATCGAGACAAACTGTTGGCGTTTAAAGAAAAATCATAATTTACTTTTGATTACTACCCCTATTATTAATCAGTAATGATCTATTACCTTTAAAAAGTTAATAATACAAATTAATAAATTCGCTACCAACATTGAAAAAATGTAGTAAAATCGATTATTATAAATTATCTAGGAAACTAATTTAAACTGATTATTTTTATTAATAACTAGGAGATGGGTATGGAACTAGGATTGGCATTAGGGCTTGGCATTCCGTTAGCACTAATTGTTGGTGGTATTATCGGTTATTTTATTGCCATTAAAATTTTTAAAAAACAATTAAAAAATAACCCGCCCATTACCGAAGCACAAATTCGCTCAATGTATGCCAAAATGGGTCGTAAACCTTCAGAAGCCCAAGTTCGCGAAATCATGCGGTCATTCAAGCAACAAGATCAAAGGTAACAAACCATTTTGAATGCAAAATTTTTGCTTAGTGCCACATCTTTAAAAGATTGTCCGAATGATGTACAAAACGAATTATGCTTAATTGGGCGGAGTAATGTCGGTAAATCAAGTTTAATTAACGCTATTGTCAATTTAAAAATTGCCAAAACTTCCAATACTCCAGGCCGCACCCAAACGTTGAATTTTTACCAATGAAACAAAATGCGCATTGTTGATTTACCCGGATATGGTTATGCCAAAGTTAGTAAAGCCCAAAAGGAATTAATTTCCAGTTTTATCAGTGAGTATTTAAACTTTCGCTCTAATTTAAAAGCTGTTTTTCAAATTGTGGATGCTGGGGTAATTACAAGTCAAGATGCACAAATGGTCACAATTATTGCTAAAACTTCTTTACAACACTATGTTGTTGCCAACAAAATTGATAAATTAACCCAAAAGCAAAAACATCATTTAAAACAAGAAATTGCGAACTTTTTAAAAGTTGATCAAGCCAATGTGTTTTTAACTAGTACCAAAACAAAAATGAACCTACCGTTGATCACCAAACAAATGGAGAATAGTTTAAAATAAAGATGCCTAGTTTAAAAAAAACCCCATTATTTAGTTTTGATGGTCCGTTTGATCCCAAAAAAATTGCTGATGGCTTGTACGAATTATGAAATGAAAAAAAGGTCTTTCAAGCAAAGAAGAATAAAAAACCATTTAGTGTCGTGATGGCTCCGCCGAACTTAACGGGAGTTTTGCATTTAGGTCATGCTTGGGAAATTTCGTTAAGTGATCTATACTTACGTTACAAACGTTTGCAAGGGTTTGCTGTTAATTGAATTCCTGGTTATGATCATGCGGGAATTGCTACCCAAACAAAATATGAAAAAAGTTTAAACGCCAAGCAAAAACAAGATTATCAAAAATTACCAGCATCATTAAAAGTTAAAGCAATTTGGCAATGAGCATTAGCTCAGGGCGAAATTATTAATTCCCAAATTAAATTATTGGGAGCTAGCGTTGATTGAACGAATCACCGGTTCACTTTGGATGAAAAATCTAGTCTAGCAGTAAATCATGCCTTTAAAAAACTTTATGATCACCAATTGATTTTTAAAGCCAAAGCCCTAGTTAACTGGGATCTTAAATTACAAACTGCGATTTCCAATATTGAAGTTGAAAACAAACCCCAGGAGCAATTGCTATATTATGTGATTTATCAGTTAAGTGATTCTAATGATCATTTAGTGGTCGCCACAACCCGTCCGGAAACGATTTTTGCTGATGTTGCCTTATTTGTTAATCCTATCGATAAACGTTACAAGAAATATTTAAAGAAAACAGTAATCAACCCGTTAACGAAAAAAAATCTTCGTGTATTGGCTGATAGTTATGTCCAAATGGACTTTGGTAGTGGCGTTTTAAAATGTACACCGGGACATGATTTTAACGACTATCAACTTGGTAAAAAATATCAGTTAGAAGAATTATCAGCTTATGGTTTAGATGGTAAGATGAATTGTTCAGCTGGTAGATTTTCCGGAATGGACCGGTTAATCACCCGGCAATTAGTAGTAGAACAATTAACAAAGGAAAAACTGTTAATTAAAACCGAAAAAATCATTAGTAATGTTGGTTTTTCCGAGCGAACTGGCGAAATTGTCGAACCATTGTTATCAACCCAATGGTTCATTGATTTACCAAAAGTCGTCCCTGATTTAAAAAAAGCCATTATCGATAAAAAAGCCTTGCAAATTTTCCCAAAGCGATTTTTAAAATTATTAACCCATTGATTAGCCATCACTGATAAATGGTGCATTTCCCGACAACTTGTTTGGGGGCACCAAATCCCCGCTTGATACCACAAGAAAACTAAAAAAGTTTATGTTGATGTAAAACCCCCAAAAGATCTGGAAAATTACGAACAAGATCGTGATGTTTTAGACACCTGATTTTCTTCATCTTTATGACCATTAATTTGTTTTGATTGGCCAAATAATAATTTAACATTTCAAAATGGTTATCCGAATAATTTAATGATTATGGGTTTTGACATTATCTTTTTTTGGGGAATTCGGATGTTGTTCCAGGGTTATTTTCATACCAAAAAATTACCTTTTAAGCACTTGTTAGTTCATGGTCTAATTCGGGACGCTAACGGTAAGAAAATGTCCAAATCGATCGGCAATGTAGTTGATCCAATTCCCTTAATTGAAAAGTATGGTAGCGATGCACTAAGAATTTGTTTAACCGCAAGCACGACTCCTGGTGAAGATAGTAATTTCCAAACAGAACGCTTAGTTGATGCTAGTAATTTTTTAAACAAATTATGAAATGCTAGCAAATACATTTTTAATTTAAAACCTGATCAAAACATCACTAAAAAAACTAATAATTCCTTGGCAGATATTTGAATTCTTAACGGTCTTAGCCAAGTCAGTAGTCAAATTGCGGTTTTATTAGATCAATACAACTTCACCTTAGCCAATAAACTCATCTACAATTTTGTTTGAAACGATTTTTGCAACACTTATTTAGAATTAACAAAGCCAAGCCTATCTACTAATCAAAAAAACCATACGATTCAAGTCTTACGGTTAGTTTTAGAACAAATTGCCATTATCTTACATCCGTTTGCTCCGTTTTTAACCGAACGGATTTACCAGGGTTTAAAAAATGATCACAACCAGTTTATTTTAAACCAATCCTGAGTAAAAAAAACCGCCCGTTCTTCATCAGCTAAACAGTTTGATACTATTATTGAAATCATTACCATTTTACGAAAGTTTCGCTCCGAAGCCAATTTAGCTTATAAATACCTTTTAGTAATTAGTTTGCAAACTAGTGAACAGCAATTGATTAATATTTTAAAAAAGGCCCAAACTTATTTTGATGCAATTAATTGTCAAATTCAAACCATTAATGAAACTCTAGAAGATGATAACCAGTACGCCTTATCATTTTCTCAAGGCTTCATTGTTATCCATGATGAAAACTTAAAGCAAAAAGCCCAAACGGCTTTAGACAAGCAAATCGAAGTTTTAAAAAACGAAGTCAGCCGTTCGCAAAAAATTTTAGCTAACAAAAAATTTCTTGAAAAAGCTCCACCGATCAAAGTCCAAGAAGAACAAGCTAAACTCAAACGTTACCAAGAAGAATTAAAAGCAGCTTTGAAAAAAAATCACAAATAAATTGTTTGTTTTCGTTAGTTTTTGTCATTTAGTTAGTATGGAGAGCTAAATGATTAAATTTTTCAACGAAAAACAGGTTGCCTTTGTTTTTATTGTAATCTGTGGCGGGATTTACTTGTTGTTTCGAAAAAACACGCTTTTTTATGGCTTAATTTTTTTATTAATTAGCTGGCTTGGCTCCTGGTTTTTATTTCCATGAAAAATGATCGTTTTCATGTTTGTGATGATTTGTTTATTTCTTCTGTGATCAATGCTCTTTCATTTTCTTAATTGGCAACAATTTAGTATCAAATCGTCATTAACCAAAATTCCCGAACCATATAACCTGCGTTTACGTTTAATTAATTTTTTAAGAGTAAAAGATTTGCAAGCTGCTAACTTTATCGAGTTAATTGTTTTTAATTCAAAAAATCCAAAAATCAATTCTTTTTACAAGCAACTAATTAATTTAGGTTTAATTCATTTAATTTCAGTTAGCGGTTTTCATTTAAGTTTATTAAGTTCAATCATTTATAAAATTTTAAAAAAACGGTTGCGATTAGCAAAAATTACCAGTTTTTTCGTTTGCTTGTTTTATGGCTTCTTGTTAGGCTATGGTTTTGCAATTTTACGCGTTTTAGTTGCCAGTTTTTTAAACTTTTTTAAGTTTACAAAAAGTAGTAATCAACCCCTATTAAAAACCGTATTATCGGGCTTGATAATCTTATTGATTAATCCATTTGCTGTGAATAATTTGGGGTTTCAATTATCATTTTTAGGGACGATTGTTTTGTGTTCAATGTTATATGCTAACCATTGATCAAAGATTATTTTAGCGATTATTACTTCGTTATTAATTAATTTTTTATCAGCACCAATCATTTTAAAACTCAACCAGAAAATTCATTTACTAATTATTTTTAATTCGTGAATTTTTACCCCAATCATCAGTTTTTATTACATAGCATCATTGCTTTTATATCCCTTTTGGTTTTTATGGCCATATTTAGATTGGTTTTATTTAAGCTTGCAAAGTAGTGTTGATTTATTGGCCCAACTTAATTGGTATTTTGAACTAAAGAATAATTTACCAATTACAATATATTTTCTTTATTACCTTTTGTTTTTTATAATACTTTTAGTTTGAATTCATTACTACCAATTAAAAGCAATTGATTTTTTAAAACATGACCATCATTCATTCAGTCGATCAAGGGTTAATCAATTTACAATTACGCAAAATTCTTGGTAAGGACTTTAAAAATTACCAAAAATATTTATATCACTCCGAACGCCAAATTGGCGGGCTTTTAAATGCGAGCAATCTGTTCGAAACCCAAGAAAAAAAAATCATCTTCTCGGCTTGTAGTTTCTTAGCAAACCAAAAGGAGGCAGTTGATGCTGAGAATTTATTTGCGATTTTAAAAGTTAATATTAATGCCAAGATTTTTTTAACTGTGGAAGCTGAAAAATTAGCTAAAACCAAAGCCCTTGACCAATTGCTTGGTAAAGTTCAATTAATTGATCTACCCAAAATTTCCAACTATAAAATGCAAACGGTTTTTCTTGAGATGCTTAGTAATGAAAACTACAACTTATCTTATGACCAATTAAGCATCATGAGTTCGCGAATGATTCCTAATGCTTTAATCATGCAAAATGAAATTAATAAACTGAAATTATTTGATCGATCCGAACTATCAAACGAGTTATTGAATGATTTGGTTTTCGATTACAATAACGAGTCCATTTTCAAATTATTAGAATTGGTCATTAAACAAAAAAAAATAGCCGTTGCGAAATTATATGATCATTTAGTTGCTGACCAGTATAGTCCGCAAGAAATCTTGCAAATTTTAGCACCACAACTTCTCAAACTCATTTTTGTGTATAAGGGCTTAGCAAGTAAATTAACCGATGGTGAAATTATTAAAAGTTTATCGTTAACCAATTACTTATTAAAAAACATGAAGCAATTGTGCATGCACACTAGCAGCATTAAGTTAGATAATTTTTTAAGTGGTATAATGAATATTGATATTAAAATAAAAAAACACGCGATTGAACCAATCAATAGCGTCCGTTTATTTTTAATAAAAGGTGTTTAAAAACATGAATCAAGATTCGAAACAACTTTTAGCAAATACTCGGCAAAGTTTGAGTACAATTTTTGGTAATTCGTTCCTAGTGAATGAATTTTCAAAAAATGCTGATTTTCAGTTAGTTGTTGAAAAACTCATCAAAATTCACCAACACTTAGAAATTCAATTGACTCCAGAACTAGTTTTAACTGACAAGTATATTGCTAACTTTGAACGCTTATCTAACCGAAAAATTGATTTTACCAAAATGGTAATTTCCCAGGATTTAGATGATTTACACGACGAAATTAATTACGTTAGCGTTTTTGCTAAAAATACATTTTCCCGACCGTTAACTGATTTCACTGTTAATTTAGCTAACGATGTTAATTTAAGTGATGATCAGCCCCTAGCTGTTCAGCCAACGGTTGATGGTACTCCTCCCGGTATCCCCTTGTCAACAGATGCCAAAACGGTTGACGTTAATGATCAGCCTATAAAGGGTGAAAAAATTCCAGCAGCAGCTTTTAAAAAACGTAATCAAGCTAGTAATTTTGTAGCCGAAGAAGATCCCAATAACAAAAATGTTGGTTTTAATCCAAATTTATTTAACCAGAAAAAAGCCTACCAAACTAGTGGCTATAGTGGTTTTAATCCGATAATTCAGCAATTGGCTAATCAACGTTTGCAAGTGGAAATTTTAATCGGTAAGGTTTATCGTTGGAACGAAAAGCCACGTGCGGTGCTTCTTTTGCAATATTTTGCTTTATTTTTTTCAATTTTATTTTTCGTTATTAACGGGATAACCATTATTGTTTGAGCTGTTGCTAGTGCTAATGGTTTACAAATTGCAAATCCCCTTGATCCGACTGATTTAACAAAAGCAATTAGCATTACCCCACGAAATTTATTCACTTTCATTGTTGGACCTATTGTCATGGTTATTGGCGGGATTGTGTTAACACTTAGGTATTTTAACGATAGTCAAGGCAAATTATCGCCCACTAAAATGCGAAGATTGCAAGCCACTGTTGCCGCCTTTTTAAAAGATCAAAGTTTTCCAAAAGTCAACGATAATTTACGTTACCATTTACAAACGTCCACAATTATTTTTGTTTTAGTAGCTTATGTTATTTTTAATTTTTCACCATTTGGTGGGGTTTTCAGCCAAATCCGAGTTTTAACAAATCCTGATGACTTGCATGCGGGAACTAATAATGCAGGTGGAATTAGGGGATCAAGTGAGGTGCTAGCAATTTACGTTTCAACTATTATCAGTTTAGTAGCTTATGCACCATTAGTAATTATCTTAATTTTTGCTTACTTGATTAATCCTAAAGTTGACTTTGAACGGTTAACAGCACTAACCGAACAGTATGCTAAAGAAGCTGAAGCAGCATCCCGTTCTGGTAATATTCCGGGTGGAATTGGTCCTGATTATGATGGTAGCTATGATAATGGGCCGTTTGGTAATAACTTCTAAAATATTGCTTTTTTATTAATCATTAATGAACTTTGAGGTAACTCCAACAACCAACTTTTTTAAATACCAACCTAATTGTCGGAATTTTTCAAAAACCGTCAGTTTTAAAAAAACTTTTCTGCGATTTTTATTTCCGTTTTTTCCAATGCGACTTTCGCAAACAACCCATTTATTGGTTTTACTAGCATTAATGGTTTCCTTAAGGATTATTACCAAGTTTTTTACCTTTCCGATTGGTCCGGTCATGCGGGCCGGAATTACTTGGGTGCCAATTGCCATGATCGGTTGAATCTATGGCCCGGTTTTAGGAATCTTTTTAGGCATTTTCACCGATACCATTACCTGAATGATGAGTAGCGGGACGTGGTTTTGAATGTATGCTTTAATTGAACCAGCAATTATGGTTGTAGCTGGAATGATTGGATCAATCTACCGGTTACGCCTTTATTCGACAAAATGAATTTATGATTTAATTTTTCACCAAACCGTTTTAATTGTTTTTTTAGTTATTAGTTTTTTTGGTTTGGTTTATTATGGAACTAATAGTTTTATTTCAAATAATGGCAAATTTAATAAAGGGTTAGATTTATTTGGTTTGACCTTTAAATCCCCACAACTAATTACTAAATGAACCCAAATACTAACCGGATCAGTTTTAATTTCCTTTTTTGTTATTATTGAAATTATTGTGATTTACTATTTAACAAAGCATGTAAAAAACAAACAAAACCCCTGTTTATTTTTATATGTGAGTTTACTAATGCCATTATTATCGATTTTGTTTTCATTCCTTTTAGGAACCATCGCTGCTATTGAATTTTTTAATTTTTTACATCATGGCAAAAAAGAAAATAATAACCTGGTGAATTTTGGATTTTATTATTATTTAATTCCCCGGGTTATTAAGGAGGTAGTTCGCAATCCCATCTTGATTGCCATTACCATTACAGTTTTAAAATTAGTTGAACCGAATTTAAAACAAATTTATAACAAACTAAGAAACCAGTGATAATAAAAAATAAAATCTGCCTCTTGACAGATTTTTCACAAAATATTTGACTGAAATATTACTTTTGGGCGTTCACAATTTTTGCATTTCGTGATTTAACCCGACGGGCCCGATTTTTCGAGATTGTTCCCTTTCGGGCTAATTTATCGGCTGTTTCATAAACCAAACTTAATTGTTCGACTTTTTTAGTGGCTTTCACGTTTTTAATTCGGTTTTTTAATTCCGTTTTTTGACTTTTGTGTGCTGCTCGTCGTTTAATACTTTTCCGTAATGTTTTTTCGTTTGCTTTAATATTGGCCATGCCACTTTCCTTTACTTAACGTTATATTATTTTTACTTTTCAAGTAAACAAATTATAATATTAACAGTTTTGATTTGAATAATTAAATGCAAGAATGATTAAAAAATAAAATAAAATTGAACTTATCATTTAAACCTGATTTTTTATAAAGATCAAAATGATCTCTTGACATTAAACAAAAACCAAAAGGTTTATAACTTTTTTTATATAAAAAATTTTAGTATCAAAAGCGAAAGGTAAAAAGTAATGGGCGGATCAAATAATTTATTTAGTCTTCTGATCATTATCATTCCCATTGTTTTAATCTTTTGGTTTTTTAATAAAAAGAAAAATAAGAAAAACGGCACCGGGGTGACTGGTCAAGTTCAAAGCAAAAATGAACGAAAGGATGAAGTGTGAAAAACAGTTAAGCAGTTTTTACAAGAGCACGGTGAACGTGGTAAGGAAGTTAGTTATTCGTTTGTGGCAAAACGAAATAATCCAACTCAAGACAAAAAACTTAAAAAAGTTTTTAAACAAGAAACCGAAGATTACATTAAAAAAAATCATTTAAATAAAACCCAAGCCCGAAGACACCGCGACCAGCGCCAAAAGTTAGCAGCAAAAGAATTGTACTGCATTTATTTTATTACCCGTGATCCGAAAACAAAAATTAAAGATCCGGCTCGAATTATTGAAGCTGAAGTTGTCCAAACCAATACCGGAAACAAAAAAGAACCTGTCAAGCGTTCCATTGTAATTAATGGCTTACAAGATTTTGAAACCGAATTTAAATGAATCGAACCAATTAAAAAACGTGAAGATGAAAAAATTGCCAAATTAGAAAAACAAAAAGAAGCAAGAGCAGCAAAAAAGCGGTTGCGGCACGAAAAAAGATTACAACGGAAAATCACAAAAAAAGCACCGGTTCAAAGTCCGGGTACAACCGCTTAACTAACCATGGGGTTTTATGAAAACAAAAATTGTTTTTTTTGGTTCAGCAGCCTTAAGTTTGGCATGTTTAAAATATTTATACCATAGTAATGATTTTGAAGTTGTTGGGGTAGTGTGTCAACCTGATAAACCTAATGGAAGAAATCATAAAATCACTTTTGGTCCAGTTAAACAATTTTGTCTTGAAAACCAAATTTTGTGTTTACAACCCAATAAGGTTAATGCAGATTTAAGCGTTATTAATAAACTACACGCTCAAATTGGTGCTTGTGTGGCTTATGGTCAGAAAATAGGTCAAACTTTACTTGATAGTTTTCCATTGGGTATCATTAATGTTCACCCATCAACCTTACCAAAGTATCGTGGAGCAGCACCCATCAATTACGCAATTTGAAATAATGATCCAACGACTTCAATTTGTATTATGAAAATGGAACAAACAATGGATACCGGCCCGGTTTGTGTAAAGCATAATTTAATAATTGAACCAGGAATGACCGCTGGTGATTTATTAGCAATCGTTACCAAACTGGCACCAAAGTTATTACATGATGCCTTATTGGATATTATTAATAATCAAGTTGTTTGAACTGAACAAGATAAAAAAAACGTTTATCCAATGGCACCAATGCTAAAAAAAGTGCAAGAACAAATTGATTGAAACCAACCAGCACAAGCCATTGTTAGTCACATTAACGCTTTTTCACCAACTCCAGCTACCTACACTTATTATCACCTAACAAAACTCATAAAATTTTACAAGGCATCAATAGGTAGCCACCACCACGATCAAGTGGCAGGTAAAATTAATCGCATTGAAAAAAATTTTATTTGCATCACCAGTGTTAGACCAAATTCTTGCATTCATTTAAGCGAATTTTTAATTCCGGGCAAAAAGAAAATCCAAGTTAAAGATTACCATGGAACTTATCCGTTTCAAGTCGGAGATCAATTTAATCATGGCAATTAAAAAACCGTTATATTTAACTAAAAATGATTTTTTAAATTATTTTGATCGCCCGAGTCAATTATGGTTTTTTAGCACGAATGAAATTGTTGGAACAATTGAGCAAATTTTAGGTTCTAGTGGTGAAGATGACGATGATGAAAGTAATTTAGAAGAAAGTGAATCCGAAATTGAAACGGTTGAATTTGACGTTTTAGAATTAATTAAAGAAGAAAAATTAACGCCAAATATTTATGATGAAAATGATCCGCGGATCATTGAAGGTAAAATCATTGCCGAGCAAGCCCAAAATTATTTAGTTCGAGTGGCCAAGCAAACTTTAAAAATTAACAATATTATTAATTTTGACCAATTGTACCAGGGCAATTTAGCTGATATTCAAAAACGGGCCGAATTTACCAAACAAATAATTTTTGATACGAAAGAACCTACCCTATTTTTACATCCAGTTTTCACGCACAACCATTTTGTGTCCATTCCTGACGCAATTGTTTTTATTCATGATCATTATGAATTATACGAAACTAAAGGGGTGACTAATTCCAAGCGAATTTATGCCTTAGAATTTTTATACCATACACGAATTATTAAACCGACCTTACAAAAACTGGATGAAGCTAGTTTATTTTTAATTGAGTATGAACAAAAAAATAAGGGGCAAATTTCGTTTACTAGGATTAATGTTACTAAAAGTTCCAAAGCCGGAAATTCCAGTCTTTCCAAAGAGTTTAAGGACTGATCGTTTTATAACATCGAATTAATTAAAGCCAAACAAATTGCCAAAAAAACTTCATCTTCATTAATTAATTTGGCAGATATTATTAATTTAGACTTTAATAATATCAAAAATCATAAAAATTCCATAGTACCTAATAAAAAACCATTTTTAGATGAAGATGAACAAGAACAGAAAAAAACAAAAAAACGCAAGCCTACCATTAATCAAAAAGCCTTAAATATTGTGGCTAATTTGCTAGAAAAAGTTAATGAACAATTTGATGCGATTTTAACAAAGATTTACCAAACACAAAATTTAACGACAGTAGAAATTAATTTATCTAATGCCTACAAGACCGATTGAAGGGATTTCCGGTTTCGCCCCCAAATTCAAAAAATTTATGCCAAAAAAGGCTTTAGCATTTTTAATTATTCAGGAAAATTAATTGAATGGGACCAAATGTTTTTGTTTATTAATGATTGTGGCCCAATTGAGTATGATCAACCTAGTAAATATACTGTTGAAAAATTTAAAATTTGATGGGAACAAGTTTTTGCAAAAAATCACGAACGTGACAAAAAAGTTAAGAATTTAACCAAAGCGTTTGAAACCTACCTAAATGTATTACAGCCCAGCAATTCTAAAGTTGCTGGAATTTACTGTTATGAAGCTGCTTACGATTTTTTTAAGAAATTAAAAGCCAAAAAGGTTTACTTTGATTTTGAAACCATTAGTTTAGCAATTAGGGTGATTGATCACTCCTTACCCTTCATGCAAATTGTCACCCAATGTTCGATCATTAAAGATCACGGTAATGGTTTTGAAAAAGAAGAGAACTTAATTGTGGATCCGATCAATATTAAAACAACGTTTTTTAAAAAAATTGTCGATAACTTGTATGAAGCAAACGCCGATGAATACAGTTACGTTGTTTATAATGCAAGTTTTGAAAGGGGGCGTTTGTTGGAAATGAAGGCAATTATTAACGATGATGAATATAATCACAAGATTGATAAAATTGTTCGAAACTTGTACGATCTTGCCGATTTTTTTAATTTAAGTAAACAAAACATTGTTTTAAAAGACTTAAAGGGGTACTATTCAATTAAGGCCGTTTTACCCCTAGTACCCCAAAAATTTTTAGATATTACCAAAACCAAAAGTTATCGTACATTAAACATCCGCAAAGGTGATCAAGCCCAAGCTCATACCAGTTTACGTTTTTTTAATAAATACGATGATCTAACATGGCAAATTAAAGTTCAAGAGTTAAAAGATTATTGTGAAAATGACGTAAGGGCCATGATTGCTGTTGAATATTATGTCGCTGATATTTTAGAACGCTTTAAACCATTTGTTAAGCATCAACCTCATGAACCAAAAAATCATCAGAATTAACCTAAATTTTATTAGTCAAGATGTTTTCAAATAAGATTGATAAGTTGAAGGTTTATCCAATTATTTTGGTTATTTTCTTTTTTTCAAAAACCAATTTGCTTTTTAATAAATGCATACCATAGAATCAACAAGGTTTTCTTTTAAATTTATAATAAATATAGTATATAATATAAATTACACTACACTAGTAGATTCATTCGATCTTGGAGCATGACATAATGAACGATAATAGTACTCCTCAAAATTTAGTTAACAATTCAACAGCAATTCCTAACAGTGAAATTGACTTTAAAAAAGAATTAGTTATTACTCGGATCTTTGCTGATGCCAACTTGATCGCTCAACACAAAGAACGTTTATCAAAAGGCTTACCAAATATTACCCCCCAAATGTTAGACTTTGAAATGGTGCAAGTGGTAATTAAAGATAACCTGTTTTCGACAGCAATGAATGAAATTGTTACCCATTTTAATTTTAATTTAGATGCGAACTTTGTTAATCAAATTAAAGCGGATTTAAAGAAAAATTTATCGGGTCCACAAGCTTTAGATGACAATGGGGTTGCCGTTATTGCTGATAAGATCATTAAAAAAGAATTGGTATTTAACCACCTTGCTAAATTATGAAACATTACCGTATCTGATGATGAAGTTAAGTCCATGCTTGATGTTTTTTACCAACGCACTAACCAATCAATTCGCGAAGTCTTAGATGATAAGGATAAATTTGAAGGAATCAGAAGGGCCATATTGGAAGAAAAACTAATTTTAAAAACCATTGCCGCGTTTCCGATTCGTTTTGATTTAAACAATCCAAACATTAAACAACCTGAAGCTTCAGTTTCATAAATTAATAAAAGATGATAATCATTGTTCATTCAAGTTTTAATGCAAAAGAATGATCCAAATAACCTTTAGTTTGAATAAATAAGTTAACAAGAAATCATCAAATCAAAATAATCACGACATTTTTTTAGTTAAAACTTAAATGCAGTTTTATTAGTTATGTTATTTACGAAACACTTTTTTTTACTTTTTGGTTTATTTTTATGATAGGATGTTATCAGAAAAAATTACACATTGCTATTCTGGATCGAATTTTTTCTAATACATTATCCAAAATATAACGATTAAAGACAAAAAATAATTTAAAAATTCTTTCATAAGGAAACAAGATGTCTCAATCTAAAAATTACCAATCCAATATTGATCAAGCAACCATTATTTTTAACAAAGTTTGTTTTGAATACCGGATGAAATTAGACTTCATCAAAGAAGTTTATGAATCTGATGGAGTTGCCAATATGGATTACAAATTAAGCGATTTACAAGAAATGATGCGCCTTGTTTGTGATCTAAAAAATTCGAGTGAAGCAAAAATTTATTTTAAGAAAAATTTAAAAATAATATCTGAATGTGACGGAACTGATGATATCCTAGCATTATTTAAGCGGGATCAAAGAACCATTGACGAATTTTGTATTTCCTACCTTACTTTTAAACATTCCTATGATTTTGAAGATCCAGAACGATCAACACTAAATAAAATTCAAAATACCATTGCTAAACAAATTATTGATTTTTTGCACTCGGATAAATAAGGTTGTTGATTTTTTAGTAAACAAAGTAATTTTTGTTAAATTAATTAAGGTTTTTCAATTATCTTGGATTTAGCAATGCTAAATCCTTTTTTCATGCCCAACAATTAATGGTTATTTTTAATCATTGTGAGACATCTTCGATTTTGATGTCATCAAAAAAAATTTTAAAGCAAAACATCTTAAATTAAGCATGATTTTACTTTTTAGTTTTTTATATAAGAAGGTTACAATTAAAATTCATGATCAAATGACAGTAATATTTATCATCACTTTGACTGGTTTTTACAAATCTTAAAAACTTATCTCATTAAATGTACTAGAACAAACTATATATAGACTCAAAATCATTGATAATAATAAACAAGTTAAACTTAGTTTTTTAACTAGATAGTTGAATAGTACCCAAACAATAATTTTTTAGTTTTAAAGATGTAAATCAAAAAAATCCAATGGTGAATTAAGCACGACTAGATTTTTGTTGAAAAGAATTATAAGATTAATTGGTTTATTTTTTGCTTCGGGTTTTGGCTTCGACAACTTCCGCTGTTACTGATTTTGGTGCTTCAGCATAGTGACTAAACTGCATAATGTAATTGCCACGGCCTTGGGTAAACGAGCGTAAATCAGTGGCATAACCAAACATTTCACGTAACGGAACTTTTGCTTTAATCACTTGAATATTATCGCGCTGTTCAGTACCTTCAATGCTCCCCCGGCGACTGCTAATATCACCCATGGTGTCACCAAAATACTGATCAGGAACAATTACTTCAATCGACATCACAGGTTCAAGCAACACGGGATTACATTTTTTACCAGCTTCCTTCAAGGCTAAAGATGCAGCAATTCGAAACGCCATTTCGCTCGAGTCAACTTCGTGAAAACTACCATCGTGCAATTGGGCTTTAATATCAATCATCGGATAACCGGCTAAAGGACCAGTATTTAAAGCATCTTCAAGCCCTGCTTTAACGGGTTTAATATATTCTTTAGGAATTTTTCCACCAACAATTTTATCTTCAAACTCAAACCCCTTATCGTGGTTCGGTAGAAAGTTAATGACAACGTGACCGTACTGACCACGACCGCCTGATTGCTTAATATATTTACCTTCAACATCTGCTTCTTTGGTAAAGGTTTCGCGATAACTTACTTGTGGTGTACCAACGTTAACTTCAACTTTAAATTCCCGGCGCATCCGGTCAACTAAAATATCTAAATGCAATTCGCCCATTCCCGCAATAATGGTTTGACCAGTTTCTTCATGCGTAAAGGTTTTAAAGGTCGGATCTTCTTCGGCTAGTTTACTTAACGCAATGCCCATTTTTTCCTGATCGGCTTTGGTTTTTGGTTCCACTGCTAAACTAATTACGGGTTCAGCAAAAACCATCGCTTCTAATTGCACTTCACTTCCTTCTTTGGCTAAAGTATCACCAGTAGTGGTGTCTTTTAAACCAACAATAGCACAAATATCGCCAGCTCGCACTTCGTCAATTTCCGTCCGTTGTTGAGCGTGCATTTTCACTAATCGCGAAACCCGTTCCTTTTTGTCCTTCCGCACGTTGCTAACGTATGATCCAGCCGTTAAAACGCCAGAATAAACCCGGACAAAAGTTAAACGACCTACAAAAGGATCAGTCGCCACTTTAAATGCTAACCCAACAAACGGTTCATTATCGTCGTTTTTAACGATGATTTCATCACCAGTTAACGCGTTTGCACCCTTTGCTGGTGGGATGTCTAGCGGGGAAGGTAAGTAATCGACAACAGCATCTAACAATGGTTTTACTCCCTTGTTACGGTAAGCAGTACCACACAATACGGGAAATAAAGTTGCAGTAATGACGCCCTTACGAATGGCATTTTTAATATCCGAAGTGGTTAGTTCAGATCCTTCTAAATATTTTTCCATCATGGCATCGTCATAATTGACAATTTCTTCAATCATGTTAGCACGCATTTTTTTAGCTTGTTCAACTAAGTCATCAGGAATGGTGGTGATTTGGTAATTTTCTTGCTCTTTGCCATCAAAAACCAATGCTTGCATTTCTACTAGATCAATGATGCCAGTAAATTCATTTTCTGCCCCGATTGGTCAGTGAATGGGAACCGCTTTTACTCCAAGACGGGAATGAATCGAAGCAACCGCCCGCTCGAAGTTAGCCCCGGTTTTATCCATCTTATTAACAAAAACAATCCGGGGCACTTGATAACGACTAGCTTGCCGTCATACCGTTTCGGTTTGTGGTTCAACGCCCATTTGGGCATCTAGGACCGCAACTGCTCCGTCTAAAACCCGTAATGATCGCTCAACTTCAACCGTAAAGTCAACGTGACCAGGAGTGTCGATTAAGTTTAGTTGACAGTTTTTTCAAGTAACAGAAGTCGCAGCACTAGTGATCGTAATGCCGCGTTCTTTCTCCTGTTCCATCCAGTCCATGGTCGCTTGCCCTTCATGGACTTCGCCTAACTTATGAGTTTTTCCAGAATGAAATAAAATACGTTCGGAAGTTGTGGTTTTTCCAGCATCAATGTGTGCCATGATTCCAAAATTTCGATAACGTTCTAAGGGAACCGTTCTAGCCATATGGTTTTTATTTATATCCTTATGTAAAATTAATAAAATCGTTAAATTTGTGTTTTGTTAGCAATACTTTAGTTAAAAGAAACTAAGTTCGCATGTGGGCAAATGCTTTGTTTGCTTCAGCCATTTTATGCGTATCATCACGTTTTTTTACTGCTGCTCCAGTGTTATTTGAAGCATCAATTAATTCATGAGCAATTTTTTCAAGCATTGTTTTTTCATGACGCAACCGGGCGTATAAAACAATTCAGCGTAAGCCTAAAGTAATTTTACGCTCAGGAGAAACATCAGTGGGAACTTGAAAATTAGCACCAGCGACCCGGCGAACTTTTAGTTCAAGTTTTGGCATCACATTGTTTAAAGCCTTGGTAAAAACTTCCAAGGGATCCTTTTGGGTTTTTTGTTTAATTAAATCAAATGCACCATATAAAATTTTTTGTGCTAGTCCCTTTTTACCACAATACATAATCGTGTTGATGGCCCGAGTCACTAATGGAGAATTAAAGATCGGATCAGGTAAAATTTTACGTTTTTCAGCTTGATTTTTTCGCATAACCTTATTTCTTCTTTCCCTTAGTTGGTGCTTCTAAAGTCGCTCCAGGTTTCGGGCGTTTTGCCCCGTATGCAGACCGTTGTTGTTTTCTTTTGCCAACACCTTGGGTATCTAACGTTCCCCGAACGATATGGTATCTTACTCCAGGTAAGTCTTTAACCCGACCACCTCTTAATAGAACAACGCTGTGTTCTTGTAAGTTATGTCCTTCACCAGGAATGTATGCTAATACTTCTAGGCCATTAGTTAACTTAACTTTGGCATATTTTCGCAATGCTGAGTTTGGTTTTTTTGGTGTCATTGTCCCCACCCGGGTACAAACGCCACGTTTTAGCGGGGAAGCGACTGTTGTTACTTTTTTTTCAAGGGTATTCAAGTTTACTAGTAAAGCCGGTGATTTAGATTTTTTAATCTTACTTTTTCGTGACTTTCTAATCAGTTGTGAAATTGTTGCCATGAGACCTCCGTTTTGCAACAACGATTCCGGGTGTATCGCCACAAAAATCGAAAAGCAGTTTTTATTATAGCATAACCTTTTATATCTTTTTTATGGAAATGAATGTTTAATATTTTTTGTCAAAAAATTGTTTAGAGAATGAAACGATTAAATCATCTATTTGATTTACACAACGCCCTAAATCCACAGCAAACCAACAAATACTTTCAACTCTTTTAATCGCATTGCTTTAATTAGGAATAATTTTTGGAAAAGTTTGCTAAATCCAAAGTTTTGAAGAATAACTACTTGCAAAAAAAAAAAAAAATAGAATTAAATTATCTGTGGGATCTGACATCTCCAAAACAACACTAAAATACGAGGCTTAAGCATGGAAAATGTTATTTACGGAAAAAAAATAGAACAAAATATTAAGCAACAATATAACAATTTGATTGTGCTTATACGCGAAAAAAACGAATCCATAATTGAAACAGAATTTTTAAAAAAAATAGTAAAAATAGAAAAAACTGGTGAAAGAATAACCGGAATGTTAAATGAAAAAGATGGTAAAAATCCAGTTTGTAAAAGTTCAAAAGATCGTCCATCTGGATTTACTGATAGAGCAAATACAGCAAAAAACACCATTATGTTGAGCAGATGTTCGAGTGTTATACAATTTCAATATATTGAAAAAGACTCTTTAGTAAATGATGATAACTACATTGTTGAAATCATTAGTTCTTTAAAAGAAATAAATCCTAAATATTTATTTTATTCACTATTAAACTTACAAGAAGAAATTGCTCAGTTAACTAAAAATGACCAATCAGCAAAAAGTCACCCACTGTACTTAAAAAAAGAAAAAATTGAAGAAATCTATAAAAAGAAAATTCCAATAGTTCCTTTAGAAATTCAAAATGAAGTGGTTAAAATTCTCGATGGGTTTAAAAACCTTGTTAACTTAATTGAAAAGTAGATTATATTATTGAAACTTAGTAATTTATATAAACTATATGCTTTTTGTTTTTAGATTTAAAAAACGACTTTATATGCATTTGTTAAATTTAGTGTAATCTTTTATCGGAAATTTAAAAAATAGAATTTAACTTACAATAATTATTGGTATTATAATTTATTAAAAACCAAGTACCTAAAATTAAGGGAATTAATGAATTCCTTATTTTTTTATTATTTTTAATGAATGAAAATTTTTGTAATTCAATATTTAACAAAATGATGCGATTTTATTATAAAATTCAGGTGCACAGATATTTTATTATATCGCATCAGATCAACAGTAAATCAAGGTTAATTGGTAAAAAGTAAACCTTTATAGCGATCGTTAAAAAAGATAAACAAAGCAAGAAAAGAGAAAAATATATGGCAAATCAGGCTCAACGTGATGAATTACATAAACAGATTTGAAGTATGGCTGAAAAATTACGTGGAAGCGTTGATAGTTGGGAATTCCGTAATTATGTTTTAGGATTTTTATTTTATCGTTATATTTCTGAAAATTTTTGTCAATATGTTAATGAAGATGAACAAAAAAAGAAAAAAGATTTTGATTATGCCAACTGTTATGATGAAGATGTTGAACGCGGAAGAAAAGGTTTAATAAAAGAAAAAGGTTTTTTTATCAAACCATCCGAATTATTTTGCAATGTTACAAAAAACGCAACAAATGATTACGAAGATTTAAACATAAAATTAGAAAAGATTTTTAAAAATATTGAAAATTCAGCAATCGGCAAAGATAGCGAATACAACTTCAAAGGCTTGTTTTCAAGTATTAATTTAAGAAGTGAAAATCTTGGTAATTCCCTTCGTCAAAAAAATAAAAAATTGGCCGAAATCTTACAAGATATTCAAAACATTAAGTTAAAAGAATTTGTCGATAATGAAATTGATCTTTTTGGTGATGCTTATGAATTTTTAATTGGGATGTATTCATCGAATGCTGGAAAATCAGGCGGTGAATTTTTCACTCCTCAAGAAGTAAGTGAGCTTTTAGTAAAAATTACTTTAATTGATTTTGAAAACAATGGTTCCAAAGAAAACAAAACACGAATCAAAAATGTCTATGATCCAGCGTGTGGCTCGGGTTCATTGTTATTAAAATTTGCGAAAATTTTAGGAAAAAACCAACGCATTACGTATTATGGACAAGAAAAAAACCCAACAACATATAATCTTGCTAGGATTAATATGTTTTTACATAATATTCCTTTTGAACATTTTAACATTCGTTGTGAAGATACTTTAATAAATCCACTACATAATAGTGATCGCCTTTTTGATGCCATTGTTTCAAATCCACCGTATTCCATTGAGTGAGAAGGAAATAAAAATATCAATTTAATTAACGATCCAAGATTTACTCCAGCTGGTGTATTAGCCCCTAATTCAAAAGCAGATTTAGCGTTCGTGATGCATTCTTTACATTACTTAAAACCAAATGCTACTGCTGCTATTGTTTCGTTTCCAGGAATTATGTATAGGGGGGGGCAGAGCGTAAAATCCGTAAATATTTAATTGAAAATAATCACATTGATACGATTATTCAATTGCCCGATAATCTATTTTACGGGGTAAGGATTCCCACTTGCATTTTAGTATTACGAAAAAAGACTAAAAAAGAACCTAGTTCGGTTTATTTTATTGATGCATCGAATGAATATATCAAAAATGGCACCAAAAATCATTTAGAACCTGAGCATATTAATAAAATTATTGATGCAATTAAAACTAAAAAAGATATCGATCATTTTGCTAAAAGCATTCCTTTAAAAGAAATTATCGAGAATGATGTGAATTTATCAGTAAGTAAATATGTACTGAAAAAAGAAGAAGTTGAAATAATTGACATAAAAGTTCTAAATGAAAATCTTAAAAACACCGTTAGTAAACAAGAACAAATTCGAAAAGAACTCAATGAAATTCTTGATCAGCTGGAGCACAGCAAATAAATATGAATTATATTGAAAAATTTATTCATGAAAAATGTCCTAACGGTGTTAATTTCGAGCCTTTAAAAAATTTGATAGTTTTATCTAAGGGAGAGCAACTAAACAGATCTTTGCTATCTAAAAAAGGACAGTATCCAGTTTATAACGGTGGTATGAAACCATCTGGATATTGACATGAAAAAAATACTGAAAAGAATACAATAATAATTAGCGGGGGTGGCAAAAGTACTGGTTACGTTCAATTTGTTAAAGAAGATTTTTGAGCCGGTATTCTCTGCTACATAGTCAAAATTAATTCAGAAAAATTGAATAAAAAATATTTATTTCATTTACTCTTAAATAAACAAAATAAAATCAAAAAATTAGCACATGGAGCAATTATTTTAGCAATGAAGAAAGATAAAATCTATCAGATTAAAATCCCTGTTCCTCCATTAGAAATCCAAAGTAAAATCGTAAAAATACTCGATAAATTTACAGAATTAACTACAAAATTAACTACAAAATTAACTACAGAATTAACTAATCGCAAAAAACAGTATCAGTATTACTGTAATAGACTTTTAACTACTAAAGAAAAACTTGAACCCTTAAAAAATTTGATAACTATATATAAGGGTGAACAATTGAATAAATCATTGCTAGCTAAAGATGGAAAATATCCAGTTTATAACGGTGGTATGAAACCATCTGGATATTGACATGAAAAAAATACTGAAAATAATACAATAATAATTAGTAGTGGTGGACGTGCTGGCTATGTTCAATTTATTGAAGAAGATTTTTGAGCTGGTGGTGATTGCTTTATTATCAAAACTATTTCAGAAAAATTAAATCAAAAATATTTATTTTATTTTTTAAAAAACAATCAAAAGAAAATTCTTGATTTGGCTCATGGTGCAGTAATCAAACATTTAAACAAGGCTAAAATCTATCAAATTAAAATTCGGATCCCTCCGCTAGAAATCCAAAATAAAATCGCAAAAATTCTCGATAAATTTACAGAATTAACTACAGAATTAACTACAGAATTAACTACAGAATTAACTAACAGAAACAAACAGTACGAATATTATCGGAATAAACTTTTAACCTTTAAGGAACATAGTCATGAATCATAATTTCAACAAAGAACCTACTGTTATCGACGAATTTAGATCAAAAATTAACCATCAGGGTGAATATGAAAGTGAATTAGAATTAGAGAATAAATTTATTACTAACCTTACTGAACAAGGTTATGAATATTTGCCAATTAATAATCATGAGGAATTAAAAAAGAATTTAAGAAAGCAAATTCAAAGATTAAATAATACCACATATGAAGATCAAGAGTGAAATAGCATCTTAAACAACTATTTTTTAAATCCACAACACAAATGGACTGATAAAACGAAAATTATTCAAGACAAATCAAAACTTGAAGGAATTAAACAAGAAAATAAAATTGTTGAAAATATTAAAATTTTTGACACGAAAAATTTTAGCAATAATCAGTTACAAGTAATTAATCAGTACACGGCAACAGGATGTAAAACAAACCGTTATGATGTCACCATTTTATTAAACGGGATTCCGATTGTTCACTGTGAACTAAAGGCTAGAGGTGTTAAATTAAAAACAGCGTTTGACCAAATTGAGCGTTATCAAAACGAAAGTTTTTGAGCAGATGGATCATTGTTTAATTTTGTCCAAATTTTCGTAATTTCAAACGGTACAGAAACCAAATATTATTCCAATACAACAAGACACCGTTATCTAGACAATCATAATCATCAATCTACTTCGGAATCAAAGCCAAATAATTCATTCACATTTACAAGTTATTGAACTGATTCTAAGAATAAGGTAATTAATGACTTACAGGATTTTGCAATTACTTTTTTTAATCCTGAAGTTTTACAAAGAATTTTATTTAATTATTGCATCTTTACTGAAGACAAATCCTTGTTAGTAATGCGCCCGTACCAGATTCATGCCACTGAAAAAATTATTAAAAAAGTAATTGAAGCCCACCAAAACCAATCTTACGGAGAAAAAGCAGCATGTGGTTATGTTTGACATGCTACAGGTAGTGGGAAAACCGTCACATCATTTAAAACAGCCAAGTTGCTTGCAAGCTTGCAAGATGATACAAATTCGTTTATATCTAAAGTAATTTTTGTAGTTGACCGAAAAGACTTAGATATCCAAACCATGCGGGAGTATGACAACCTTGAAAAAAACGCGGCAAACGGAACGTTTAATACTGATGCATTAAAAAAAGCCCTAGTTGATTCAACTAAAAAAATTATTGTAACCACAATCCAAAAAATTTCCAAATGTTTAAAAGAAAAGAATGATTCTTTAGAAAATAGTGGTATTTTAGAGCAAGAAATTGTTTTTATTTTTGATGAAGCACACCGGTCCCAATTTGGTGAAATGCACAAATTAATTATTAGCAAATTTAAAAAATACTATTTGTTTGGTTTTACAGGAACGCCGATTTTTGCAGATGACGGCAATAATTTGGCAGCTTCAACTGATCAAACCTTTGGCGAACGCTTAGCGACATATAGTTTACTTGATGCCATTAATAACCATAATGTCCTTAGTTTTCATGTCGAGTTTATTAAGACGTTTGATATTGATGATCAAAAAAAGATCATTGACCAACAAGTAGATGCGATCAATGAACAAGAAGTTTTTCGAACTCGAAAACGCATTGAAAATATTGTTCAATTTATTCTAAAACGTTTTTCAGATATAACAAAACAAAAACAGTTGTATGAATATCAACAACAGTTAACATCAGACAAATTTACTAATAATCAAAAAAATAAATCGAAATTTAATTCGCTTTTTGCCGTTTCTGATATTGAGTTAGCAAAACGGTATTACGATGAATTTAAAAAACAGCAAGCACTATTGCCTGATGAGCAAAAACTAAAAATTGCCATTATTTATAGCCAGAACCCTAATGAAGTAGCAAAAGAAAATGAATTAGATGGCAATCTTGGTGACGAAAACAACGAAGATGCTAGTCAATTAGATGAACCATCGCTTAACTTTTTGCAAAATGCAATCAATGATTATTACGCAATGTTTAATGACAATAAGAGCACTAATATCGCTTCAAATAGTTCATTAGATTTTCACAATTATTATAAAAATTTAAGTAAAAAAGTGCGAGATTGCGAAATTGATATCTTAATTGTTGTTAACATGTTTTTAACCGGGTTTGATGCACCAAGATTAAACACAATTTGAATCGATAAATACCTCCAACGGCACGGGTTAATTCAAACTTTTTCAAGAACGAACCGAATTTATAATTCGTTAAAACCATTTGGTAACGTTATTTGTTTTAGAAATTTAGACGATCAAATTAACGATGCTTTAGAAATATATGGTGTCGATGAACAACAAAGAAATTTGATTTTCGGTAATAAATATGAACAGTATTACAACCGATATTGCGAACTTGTTAAAGCAATTAAGACTAAATTTCCTTTAGATAATCAGGATTTTATTAAAAATTATGTAGATGCTGATGATGCTAAAAAGGAATTTGCGATATTATTTATGCAGTTATTAAAACATGATCAATTTTTACGAGGCTTTAGTGATTTTGGTGATAAAGAATTGATCACGCCCATGGAATTGCAGGACTATCAAAGTCATTACCAAAGAATTAGATCAGATGCGAAAAATGCTAGCAAAGAAGGAAATATTAAAGTGGCATCAATTTATCAAGAACTAGCGTATAACTGTGAATTGGTCGAACAATATGAAATCACGCCTTCTTATATCATGAATTTGATTCAAGAAAGTGTGAGAAACAAAGACAACACCAAAAACAATGAAAGAACTGACCTGCAGACAATAATTTCAAAAATTACCAAATTCATTGAGTCAAATTCGTTCTTATTGAGTAAAAAAGATTTGATTATTAGATTTGTCTATAAAGTCAATTACGGGTCATTAAAAATTGATCGTAATTTGTGAGTTAATTTTTATGAAAATGAAAAAGAAAACGACCTTAATAAATTAGCGCAAGAAGAAGATTTAGACATCGACAAACTAACAACTTATTTTAACGACTGTCTTGAAAAAGGAAGAATATCAGAAAGCGGAAGTTATTTTCCAACAATCTTTAATAACCGTCCATCTCGGTTTAGTGTAAATGAATCAGGCGAAAGCAAATTCGAAAAAATAAAATCACAAGTTATCAAAAAACTTGAAATCTTGTTCGATAAATATTACCAAAGCAAAACTTTATTTGATGCAAATTTTTTAGAAGTAGAATTGTAAAAGGTTGCTTTTGTATTTCCATTATCCTGTTAGGATGCTTTTATAAATTAGCCTAGGTAAAAGTTGCATTAAAAAAGATGAAGTATAGAAAAACAGACAAAAATTCTAATCAAGAAAATTCAATATATGAAAAAATAAGTGGAAAAAATATTAACTTTTTAATAGGTTCTGGTGCAAGTTTGCCTTTATATAACACTTTAAAAATTAATTCTTTTTCTTTTGAAGAAGTTTTCAATTACGTAGAGGCAACATTCTTAAAAAAAATAGATGATATCGATGATCTAAAAGAGATAAAAAATTCCAGAAGAAGAATAATTTTTATGTATCTTGTGTATTTTATAAATTGAATTCAACCAATGACATTAATTAATTCTTCTGAATTTAATAATTGCGAATATAATGAAACTATTAAAAACTACAAAAAATTAATTTCATGATTTTACGAATATTTAGAAAGGGAAGGAAACGAAAGACCTAAAAGGATAAATGTATTTACTACAAATTATGATTTACTTTTTGAAAAAACTTTTGACGACTTTTTGTTAAAAAATCCCTTAATTTATTTTAACGATGGTTCCCGAAGTGTTTTCAAAAAATATCTCAGCAATAAAAATTTTTATTTAAATTTAACTCATAGTGGTTACAACGACAACTATAAGCGCGAAATACCAATAGTTAATCTCTTTAAATTACATGGTTCTATTTCATGGGAATTATGAAATATTGAATCAGATGTTTCAGAGATTATGGTTAGTGAAAAAAATCAAAAAATTGAAGAAATAATAATAATTCTTAATAATCTTTTCAAAGATTTAGAAAATGTAAAAAAAGAAATAACTGAATTATTATCAAAAAAGAATAAGAATAAAAATGTACTCGAGTTAATTTCTTCATTATCAGAACTAATCGAAAATAAATTAAAAGATAATGTTGAAAATGATAAAAATTTAGAACAATTTTGAAAAAAAATATTCAGAATTATTAATAATCGATCCTAACAAACACAAATTTTGAAAAACTATAGCTGAACAACATTATTACCAATCAATAAGATCATTTAGTTATGAATTAGAAAAACAAAATACTATTTTAATTGTATTTGCATTTTCTTTTGCTGATGAACATATTCGTGAAATTTTTAAACGCTCGTTGCTAAACCCCACACTACATGTTTTTTTAATTTGTTTTGATAAAGATGATCAAAAAAAATTTAAAAAATTATTTAATGAAAATCAATACAAAAACATCAGTTTCTTGCCAGAATTTTCTAACGAAAAAAATAATCGTAACGAAGCATTAAAAGGAAATTTTACTTATTTACTATCGTTATTGGATGCTCATGATGAATAATAAGTATGTTATTGGTAATGTTATATCGATTGATGGTACAAAAATAACAATACTCATGAATGAACATTCAAATTTAGAATCTTTTTACTACGATGGCATGATATATAGTGGCGTTTCGATTGGTAATTACCTAGGAATAATCAAAGGCGCTTATAAAATAGTAGCAAGAGTAGAAAAGCAGTTTTTAGAAGATACAAAAAAAGAACCATTAAATCAAGAATTTTTAAAAGATAGATTTGAAAAACGTCTTCTAGTAAGTGTAATAGGAAATTTTTACAAAAGAGAATTTAAATTTGGCATTAAAAAGTTTCCAATGATTTTTAATGAAGTAGTATTGTTAACCGAAGAAGAAATCAAAGAAATTTTGCATAAGGATTCAATAAACTCGAAGCACAAGATTCCAATTGGAAAAAGTTTATCAAATGAGATACCAATCGAATTAAGGTGGGATAACTTATTCAACACGCATCTTGGAATTTTCGGAAATACAGGTAGTGGCAAGTCGAATACTTTAACAAAAATTTATAGCGAATTGTTGGATTGTCAAAACAAAAAAGAAATAAAACCTAATTTTAAAAATAAGAGTAAGTTTTTTATTATTGATTTTAATGGTGAATATATCGAACCAAATGTTATTTACAATAGCAATAACAAGAAATGTTTAAATTTATGCAATCAAGGCAACAAAAAATCGAATGATCAATTATTCTTATCATCTGAAGTTTTTTGAAGCATTGAAACCCTTGCAATTTTATACTCAGCAACTGAAAAAACACAACGTCCTTTTTTAAAAAATGCTGTTAAAAAATTTCTTAATCAAGATGAAAAAACGCCTAATGATGACATTACAAGTAATAAAATAATCGAAAATTTATCTTTAAATTTTCGCGATGTTTTTAGTTCAAAAGGAAATAAGCATATGTTAAGGTATTTTCGAGAATGCCTAAAATGTATAAATTTTGAAAAATGCATTCCAAACAATAATGCTAACGCCAGTAAGGCAAACTATCAAAACATTAAAGCTATAATTGAAAATGCTCAATATAATTCAAAATATAAAATAATTTTCACAAAATATTTTAATAGTAATAATAAAATCTATGTGGATAATTCTGATTTCACAGAAAAACTTAATAATTTCCAGGATGATTTCAAAAAAATTTTATCTTCAGAATATATTAAAAAGCAAATCAATAATCTAAAGTTAACACAAAAAATAAAAATTACTGTTTACTCCCATTTGGTTGATGTTTTATCTCACGGTGAATATGAGATTCAACACATCCAACCCCTAATAGCAAGAATGGAAGAAAAATCAGATTTTATTGAAAAAACAATTAAGTTAGTAAAAAAAGAAGAATATTCAAAAACATGAAAATTACTAAATGTGATCTCTTTAAAAAATTACAATACACAAACTAAAAAAATGCTGGCCCTTTTATTAACAAAGCAACTGTATCATGACCATAAACAAAAATCTAAAGAAGATCAAATCACATCCACGATTCATTTAGTCATCGATGAAGCACATAATGTTTTATCAGAACAATCAGTAAGAGAAGATGCGTTATGAAAGGACTATCGATTAGAAGTATTTGAAGAAATTATCAAAGAAGGACGAAAATTTGGCTTTTTTATGACGATTGCTACCCAAAGACCAAATGATATTTCGCCCACAATCATTTCCCAATTACATAATTACTTTATTCACCGGCTGGTTAATGAACAAGATTTAAGAATGATTGCTAACACGATCAATTCGCTCGATTATCTTTCTAAAAGTCAAATTCCCACCCTTGCTCCAGGACAATGTATCATCACCGGTACTAGCTTTGAAATGCCTTTAGTTATTCAAGTCGATAAATTATCCAAAGAAAAATCACCAAATAGTGAAAATGCCGATTTAGTAAGATTGTGAACTAATGAAAATAAATAATATTTTTTCAAGAACAATTCTAAGTATCATTTCAATCATTCATTAATAACCTAAAATTATCTGAAACTATATTAATTAAGTTAAATTTGGTAATTAAAGTTAATTAATAGTTGTATATATTATCAATGATTTCGTGAACAAAATTTACAATGTTAAAAGATTGTTCATTATTCATATTGCCCATCAGATTTAAAAATGTCTAGTAAATCACGATGGTCTCTGGCTTTTAACACCTTTTCTCTAGTTACACTTTTTGCTAGATCTAACCTTTTAAAGCGTGAGTTACTACCGTCTTTTTTAATTAATTGGATTCGCCCAATTTGTTTATTTTCTTCAGCATATTTCGCAAATGCTTGGGCTTTACCAAGATTGTCAATAAAATGAGGATTGTGTGGTTCTAAAATATCGATAATAAATTCCTCAGGATTTTGTAAATCTCTTCTAATAATTAAAAAATCAGGATAAGTTGCTTTGGTTTCACCATCAATTTCGTAAGGAATGCATAAAGCATAATGAGCACGTGACTGGTTTCGAAACCAGCAAACAAAATCATCACGTTTCATTTCTTCATCCAAAAGTTCACTTTCCCATTCGTTTAGTTTAATTTTGGCATAACCAATGTTTTGATTGATAAACAGGTGGTTTTCATACTTTTTACCATCATTATCCACTTTCATATCAATGCTTTCAGGCAAACGAAAATTGCGGGGACTAACTTGATCGCTAGAATCTGAAATAATTTTATCATATTGATTATGGAGTGATTCTGATAATTTAATAACTTCACGCCGGTATTGATCACATAATTGGTGAAAAGTTTGTTTAGCATATGCTTCTAACTGATCTATACAATTATGATCAGAAGCAAAAAGAATCACATCAATCTTTAAATCAATCAGAGCATTATCACTTTCATTATTAAACCGATCAAGATGCCTTTGGCCAATTCCTTCGTCTCCAAGAAACTTAATTTCAGCACGCTTAAACTGCCGATCAATATCAATATCAGTGCTAAAGAAAGAAATGTTCGGATGATCACTCGTTGTAATTTTTGTTCCAAAAGCATCAAAAATAATACTTGATAATTTAAAATCTTTAACTTTTTTGGCGGCTTTTTCATATTCATTTTTGCTTTTAAGATCGTTAATATAATTATCAATCATCGCATCTATTTTTTGACGTGTATGATGTTCAACCTCTAAATTAAGTCCACTTCGATATAAAAAATGCAATAAACTAAACATCGATTTTAAATAACTATTATTTGTAATATCCTTATTTACTTTATAAGTTAATAAACCGCTATTGTTAATTTTTTCGACAATTCTTCTGCGATTGATTTCATTTGCGTTTGCTTTTAATCTTTCATTGATTCGCTGATTTTGATGATCAAATCGTACCATTGGGTCAATAAAATCAAGAATGGTTTCATTAGAAGAATTAATGAGATTTTGTGATTGTTTTAAATTGTATTCATGGTTATCTTCCAAATTATCAGGTTTATTACTTAGATGCGAAAAAACATTTGTTGATTTTTGATTTGAATGATTTGAAAGATGATTGTTTTTTGATTTAGAGACGACACTTCAAGTCTCAATTTGCTTATTTTCAATCGATTCATTTGAAAAATCAACGGGAATATTACCTTGATCAGTTGCCTGTAACTTTTGAACAACCGCTTCAACTGTTTCTTGCTTGAAGAACGGCAAAAACAAACGCACATCATTTAAACTATCATTAGTTTGAATGTGCATTTGCATTGGGGTACGAACCATCCGGCCTAAAAGTTGGGCCACATAAGTTGCATCTTCAGCCTTGCGAAAGCTCATCATTGTTTCGGCCCTAGGGCAATCCCATCCGGTTGAAAGGTTCTTTTTAAAAAAAACAATTTTAATTTTTTCGGTATCTTGAATGTGACTGGGTTCTTCGAAAGGTACCTTTAAATTATTAACGATTATCGAACTATTGGTTTGAGCAAAAGTATGAACGACTTCGCCTTCAGTGAACTTATAACCAGTACGTTCTGAAATAATTCTTAAAGATTCATCAAGAGGAGTTGAGGTTATTTCTTTATCTGTCCCATCTTCTACTTGCACAATGAAAATTGGATTAATGTTATCGAGCTTTTGTTTGTAACAATATTCTTTTCAACCATCCCATTTGTTTTTTCAATCATCCGCTGCGGCTTGTAAAACAGCCATGGCTTTATTTGTTGATGCTTCTTCTGAATAAGAAACAATGATCCGATCTTTAAGTAGCCCAGAAGATTTAACTTCTGATGGGGAAACACTAACCTTATGAATATCGGAACCAACGGTTTCAACCAAACTATTAAAACGTTCTGGGGTGGCTGAAATTCCGACAACAACAGGCATCGGGCTTAAATCATCAAAATCACTTCCTTTAATAAATTTTTGCATAATTGTTGTTGCTTGTTTTGCTTCCCGTCCTTGCGTGCCCCGGTGGGCTTCATCAATGATGAAATACAAACGATTGCTTTTTTCACGAATCGTATTTTTTAATGTTTCCCAAATTGTGTATTCACGGCGGTCGCCTTTTTTTGTTAAATTTTTGTCTCTACCGATTTTCTGCGTATTTAAAAAATAAATTTGCCCGTCATCTAAAAATTCTTGATCAAAATTTTCCCCAGAAATAACGCGACATTGATTCAGATCGATTTTATCAGATTTCGAGTTAATTTTAAGTTTTGATTGTTCATTAAGTTCAGGTGTATCTGAAAGTCACACAAAAATAGCATCGGGTTGTTCAAAATATTGTTCACAACCAAATAAAATGCTTTCGATAAAAGCGGTCATAATAATCGTTTTTCCTGCTCCAGTTGGAGCACTAAAGGAAATAACTTGTGATTTATGACTATTTCTGTATAACTTAATCGCTTTATCCGTTTCACTTAACAAATTTTTCAAGGCTTTTTCTTGAAATGCAAATAGTGCTGTTTTCATTGTTTTAACTCCATTTATTGATCCGAAAATTATCTAAGTAATCGCGATACAATTGGTATTTTTTGGGTATTTTTAAATCATTAGCCATCTCCCGATAACCATCTCTAGAGTTAGTTACAATAAAAGCGTATTCGATTGATTTTAATTTTTCGAGTTTGTTTTTAAATTCTAAATAAGCATATTCATTAATTAAAACAGCAAAGTTATTTTCGGGATAAATTAACATTTCAGGCAGGGATGGTAAATCTAAAACAGGGCAAGGTGAAATACAACCCGCCTTCATTCATAAAAGTGGTAACAATTCTTTAAACTGACGGCCTAATGCAACATTATCTTTATCTAAAAAACTAAGTTTAAAAAAGACTGCATTAGTTTTAAAGCCGTCTGCTAAGCTAAGATTAGAATTTAAATACCCCCCCCCCAAGGGTTTGTCGTTAATATCTTTGCCTAAAATTGAGCAAACAGTGCGTGGTCATGTGACATAATGAGCAATGCCCAATTTTTCTCACTCATCATCTCCTGGAGAATACCCTTTTGCCTTAAGTTCTTTACTTTCTGATTCTGAGACTTCATTATTGGTAATCAGAATGCAACGCCGGTTACCATGATCGTTAGCGTTTAAAAGATTAACGGCGTGAAGGGTGGTACCACTACCTGCAAAGAAATCAAGGATAAGGGCGTTAGACTTATTGGCAACAAAAAATCTTAAAGCATCATAAACAGCATATAGTGATTTGGGAAAGCTAAAACGTTTGACTGGAAAAATCTTATTTAATAACGACGAACCATGGATTGATGCATTGTGTGATTCAATATTTCATTGTGATCCTGGAATAAATGAATGTTCGTATGAAGAATCATCGGTAATTATTGTCCCATTAATTTTTTCACGATCAACAATAGTAACAAGGCCATTTTTAACTTTATTTTCTTCAGCTTCTTTTAAATAATAGATAGTGATTGTTGTATCAGTCTTTTTGCCTACCTTCACAAAACCATTTTTTCATTTATAAAGAAATTTACTAGGAGATATTTGTCATCTTCCTTCTGTATTATTTTGCTTAAATGGTCATAAATGTATCTCATCATTAACAATTTCTAAAGCAGCTTTAGGATGCAAATTCTTTGGTAAAGGATCGCCAACTCCTTTAATTTTTTTACCAGTTTTATCAAAAATAATGGGGTAAAAAAGAGAGGGTACTTCAGTGCGCAAATCACTAGTACCACCTCTGCGCAAAAGTGCTCAATTAATACTTTTTTTTGATTTATTACTTTTACCAAATTTTCATTCGTTAGAAAGTGGTAATTTTTGCACAGATGAATGACCAAATTGAACAAAAAAAAGATATTCATTCGTTCGAGAAAAGGATTTTTCTCTAGATGCTCCAGCTTGAAAAATAATGCTTGAAATCATCTGAATATTAGCCTCTGGAAACAATTGTTCTAACAAACAACCAAGGTGTAAATATTCCTTTTCATCAATCGTACAAATCAGCACCGAATTATCAGGATTTAAGAGTTTTTTTGCTAACTTTAAGCGTTTCTCCATCATTGACAACCATTTGCTATGCCGGTAAGAATCAGAACTATCAACATAATCATTATTATACTTCCAGTCTCTAGCACCAGTGTTATAAGGAGGATCAATATAAATACAATCGACTTGTCTTGCATACAAGTATTCTAAAAGTTGTAAAGCATGATAATTTTCAGATTCAATCAAGACATGTCACAAATTACTATCTGGAGCAGTACTAATCGTATCTATGGGTTTTAGATAAGGTAAATCGGCTCACCAAATTCAGCGACTATAACTAAATTGTCAATTGGTGATTCAAGTTCTTTTCCAACTTTTAAATCGAAGATTTTTGCTGTCTTATCTTTAATATTTGTAACCACATAAATATTATTAATTTTTTGATCTCTAAAAGTAACTTTAGAACCAATGTTAATTGGTGAATCATAAAGAATTGTAAATTCTGGAAGATGATCTTCGTAAACTAAACCAAACTTTTTTTGCTTGTTTAATTTTTCAACTTCATTTTTAATGAGTTTTCTAAGTTCTAAATCTGTTATTTTATTAATTAAATCATCCAGTACGGCCAAAATTTACCTTCTTTTCTAATTAATTTTTTTAAAAATTAAGTTAATTATAATTTAAAAAAATTAAAAATATCTTATTTTCTATTTTTACTATATGTTTATATATGACATAAAATGACATCCGCATTAAATTGAAACTTTTTACAAATTAACAAATTAAACAAATATATAAATTTAAAACAAAATCTATTACTGTATATCCTTTAATTTTATAAATGTTTGTTGAAGATATTTATGAATTAAAAATTACATTAAGAGATAAATAAAATTTCTATTTTTGAAAAACTTGTTATTCAACTAAAATGAATGTATATTTTTTGCTAAATCTAACTACATAACTGAGTGATTAGTAAACCAAAATAAAAACTGGATTCAAAACTTTTTAAGACAAAATAAGATAACACTTAGAAAAAATATTGTTTAAATTATCAAAAGAATTAGTTGAGTTTTTTTTCTTTATAAAAACGCCTTTATTATCAAAAGTCCTTAAACAATCTCAAACAGGAACTTTAACGCTTTAATTAAAAACTAAATTACAGACTTACCTTGATAAAAACTTGATTATTTTCATTTATAGGAATTAATTCAATGAAACAATCAAGTTTATCAACGAATTATTGCAAAATTAAATAATTTGTAATTTTTAAAAGAATCAAATAAATGTGCATAAATCACTTTGATGAATAGAAAAATGATGCTTTTTAGTATTAAAATAAAATCATTCTGTACAGCTAGTACAAACTTATTCAAAGTAAAATTTATAGTTGGATCAATTTTAATTGTTTACTTAATTTTATTTACTTTGCGTTACCTCTGTTTTTTTGGTAAACATGAAAATTGTGAACCAAAAGGAAATTTTTCTATAAATTTATAAATTTCAGATGAAATTAGTTTAGTTTTAAAAAAAAAGAGCATCTTGATAGTCGAATTGACTAAAAAGTACTTTAACAAGAACAAGTTAATAAATCTCGCTAACAAGAACTTTGAGATATTGACTTTTTGAAGATCTTCTAAAGAGTAATTTTTAATTCTTACTTGAAAATTATAAAAATTTACGCGTTATCATTTTTTTATTGTTTGAAAAGTTTATTGAATTTAAAAGTAAATTAAAAAGTGCAAATTTAGCATCATCGATAATTTCTACAAATAAAACTAATTTACAACATGTTTGTTATTTAAGTTTTTTTCAGCAATTTAATTGCTCAGTTTTAACTTGCTAGTTTCTATAAATAGAAAATTATCCAGTGAGAAGAAGTGATATATCTAAGTAAAGTTTTTTATCACGATATCAATGCTGTTTTTTATTAATCTCGAGTAAAAATATTTCAACATACTTAATTTAGTGCTTGCATAAGCAAACACCATCTAAAGTTGCAGGATCAATTGTATTTTTTTAATTGCTATTTAATATTTTAGACAAGAAAATTAAAAATTTCACCTTCTTAGCTTTGCATATAGACCATCAGTAATTTTAGAATGCATTTTTTCATTCTGTGTAGATAAAAAGATTTGATTAAATTTAAAATTAATTAAATCATTAATTGGAAAAAAGAATTTTCTCGGTACATATCTTTCTATTAAAATTTTTTAAAACCTTTTTCAAACTGACTTTTTAATCATGAATTTCGTAATAATTGATTATTAAAATTTATTCAAATTTAAGTTCTTCTTGTGCTTTGTTGTAAATGTCAATTTGATTTTCTACATTTATTTTATTAACAATTCAACCCTTAGCCGAGCATTGTTGAATAAATTCTTGAATTCGATTAACACCATTTATTTCCTTCAAAGTAATTACTAGTCCAAATTTTAAATTATTACTTTCTTTTAAATTTAATCGCTCATTTGTTTTAATGCTTATACCTCACATACCCTCTTGCTTTTTTGATTTTGCTTTTCTTTTATTTCCGTTCTTGGTTTCAATATTTTCTCGAATATGTTTAATATTGTCTCACTTTCGGTATAACCTTCGAGCAGTTTTTTCAGGCATTGGTAAATTAAGGTCATTGTACTGAATGTTGTCATTAATTGTCACAATTTTAACACCGCCTTTAGCGGTGTTTTCTACTCTTCCAAACTGAATGTCCATTTCAATATTTGTATAGTCAATGCCTTGATTTCTAGAGCACTTAGGAAAATAACATAACGTCGCTTTAGAAACAAATGGGTGTTTTTGCTTTTCGACTGGAACGTGCAGATTATAGTTATAAGTATCAAATTTTTCAGATATCCCACTAATCATAAACTTAATCTCATCTTCTTCAGTTGAAAGAATTTGATTAATTTTAGTTTTTACTACACCATGACCTACTAATCTTGGGTTTTGCAATTGATTATGTCAACCAGTTGCCGAGTCCACAATTAATGCTTTTGCTAATTCTCTTGGCAAGTTTACTACGTGTATCAGGTATGCTACTTTTCTAGCAATTCATGGGGCAGCAAAAGAAGTTCCCATAATTTCTTTTATTCCGTATGGCGAGAAAGCTTTTATTTTTTTGCCATCAGCTTCACCGCCATAATAACTTATATCTGGTTTATTGAAAAAAGATAACACAGGACCTTGTCTACTATAACTGGCTGGCGTACCATTAAAATTAACAGAATTCACCACTATTGAGTTAATAGAATCAGCAGGTGATCCAATCTTTGTAATTTTTGAATTTTCTGGTTTATTTGTGCCTGATATTACAAAAATAATATCGTTCTCGTATTGGATTTTGTCTAAAAAATCCGCTAATGGAGAAATGAAATTTGAATTAATTTCAAGCATTAATCCTAGTGATAAATTTCATACTTTAATATCACGATTATTTTCAATGATTTCTTTAATTAATTTAATAACAGTAAACAAACTAAAAGCTCTATGCTTGCACACCCCAAAATGTCGAACTTTAAAAAAACCACACCCATCATTTAAAAGATCATTATCGTTATTTATGCGAGGTCCATCAACAATAAGCGAGGTGACCATGGTTCCGTGATGATAATCTTCAAGTGATATTTCAATTTCGCTATGAAGCATATTTTTAAATTCAACTCATTTAGAAAAATATACCCTTTGATCAAACATTGTATCGATAACTCCGATCGTTGGTTCGTTTCCTGGATCAGGTATAGACATATCACTATCTATTACGTCCTTTTCTCCAGTCTTATCGATATTTTCTTTTTTTAAAGGTTGCAAATCAGACAAAGACATTGCAATAAGATATGGGGCTTTACTTTTCAATAAACGATATTGATCAACATTTAAGAAAAATGTGGTTTCATTAATACTTTTAGAGTTAAAATTTAAAAAATTAATCCCCAGTTGCTTCATAATATCAACTGTCTTTGTTTTTGTGTCGTAGATACTTATAATTGCATTTTCTTCAAGATCATTATGATCTTGTTCGATTCCAAATTTTTCTAAATAATATGCATCCACAATTGTGTTAACAAATCGCTTTTTAGAAATATCTTTCTTTTTAAGAAGATGTGAATAATTGTTTGAATTAATTTTATCTAAATCGTCATACGTGATTGATTTATTAAAATATGTAGCAACAATAGAAATAACTTTATCTAAATTATTTATTGCATCTAAAATTACATCTTTTTTTACACAATGAGTAATAATGTGTTTTTGACGATTACCCTGAGCAAACTTTGCACCAACTATCGAATCATTATTCTTTTTAATATCATTATCTAAAATAGCTTTAACACGATTGCTTTTTGCGATTATATCGATATAATACAAACTAATAAGAGGATTGATTGATAATTTTTCTTCTTCTCAAAATTGATAGACACTACATAAATCATTTTTCAAATTAATTAAGTGTTCAGCGGTAACAAACTTATTTTTAGGAATGTTAGAAGGTCCAAAGTGACTAGACCAGTCTTTTTGTTCGAATTTACCCTTCAGTAATAATATTTCATTCACAAAAATTACCTTTTTAACTCTCTTGATACCTGGCTTTTAGAAATGCCAGTTAAAATTTCAATTTCCCTTAGAGTAAAACCTTGTTTTTGTAAAGTTTTTAAATCTGGAATATCGAATTCAAAAAATGATGAATATATTTTTTTTAAATAACTATTGTTGGCATTACTAAATGCTAATGAGGTTTTTATAAGGTTTTTTAAATCTCCAGGGTAAGGTAAATTTTTAACTAAAAAAATGATTTTCTTAAATAAGGATAAATTTTTATTAGAGATTTTAAACTTAGCCAAATAATGATTTAAAAAAAATTCAGCAATATTAATAAGATCATCGTGTGAATATCGATTAAAATCTATAATGGCATCAAAGCGGCGAATTAATGCTTTATCAAAATGACTATATAAATTAGTAGTTGCAATTAGCAAAATTTTATCATTTAGCCCGTCTAATTCTTTTAATAATAAAGTAGTTGCTCTACCCATTTCTCTAAGATCTTTTGAGTCAGTTCTATTTAATGTTAATGCATCAATTTCATCGAATAAAATTACGGCTTTTTCGGGTGAAATTAAGTTATTTATTTCTTTAAAAAGTTCAACTATATTTTTTCCAGTTTGACCTAATTTACTATCTATAAGGTATGCAAAATCTACAACAAAAAGGTCTCTTTTTAAAACATGAGCCATGTATTTGACAGTTTCGGTTTTTCCTGTTCCAGGATGCCCTTGAAACAAAAACTTATTTATTTCAAAACGGCGTTTTACTGCATTAATTATTCCATCAATATCAGATCTTATTTTTCTAGGAAGTAGTAATGATTCCTCATTTGTTTCTATTTTTCTAATAAACGTTGTATCCGTTTCATTCATTTGAGGTACAAAAGTATTAGCACTAGAAAGAAGTGCCATAATGTATTCGGCTAACTGATAATCACCAGTTTGATCAAATTCATTCGCGATCTGATATGCTTCGTTTCGAAATCCGTAATCATTATTTTCGGCATAATATTTGATCAAATTAATAACTTTCCCTTTTTTCACTCTACTCACCACTTAGTTATTCCTATTATCCTTATTCTATCACATTGGGACAATTAAGCCAATTTTTGGGACAATTTCTTTTTTAAAATTAAAAACTTATACATATTTCATTTTTTAGTAAGATAAATTAATTTAGTTTTATAAAAAATTTATCCACAAATAACTCATTTAATTGCAAAAACTAATTAGTATTTAATTGATTATACTAGTTAAAATACCGATGAAAAAATAAAAAAGTAAGACGCTAAATTTTCATACATTAATTGATTTTTTACTCAACTATTAGTCAAAAACTTCACAAATCAACAACAAACAATCTTAGAGTTAGTGTTGGTAATTCTTGAAAAAAAATTATAAAAACCAAATTAAACAGACAAATGTCAATTTAACTTATAATTTAATCGTATTTTAGAGTTAAAAAAAATTACAATAAATTTATTAGTTAATTATTAAACATTTAGATTTATAAAAATGATTGAATTACACAACTAAAAAAGCAATGATAAATTTCAGAAATTAGTACGTTATGAACTAAGTAAGTTTGATATAAAATTGATAACGTTAGTTTTTAAATAAAACAAGATCTTAAAGAAAACGAAATAAATTGGAACAAAAAGTTGATGCTAAGGATAGTCTAAATACAATTAATTTCTATTTGGCAAATTATTACTTTTCAACTATTGATTATTATTCAATAACTATACCGCGGCCAGTCAAAAAACTTTATAAATAAACGAAAAACATTGTCTTTGTTCCTTTAATGATTCTTGAAACAAACACTACAAGAATTAATTAAGCAAATTCATCAAGACTTTCGGAAATTAAAACAACAAAATTGGTTATTTTTAGGTTAGGGTTACTACAACGAGACTTAAATTCGTTTAGAATTATTTAGGATCTATTAAATTTAATAATTCTCATGACTATTTATTGATAGTAACCATAAATAATCATTTTTCTTTAGACAACTAAAATCATTTTTTCAATTAACAAAATTTTTTGAAGTACTAAAAATTATCAGTTTTAATCATTCTAATAAAAAAAATGAAATGAATAAATCAGAAAATTTCAAATAAATTGATTTTGGTAAAGACCTTTTATCTAAAAATTTCTGTTATATTGTGAATATTAAAAATTAATATCAATCCTTATTAGATTTTATGACAATCTAAAAGCATAATAATGAATTAATAAAAAGTTTTTATCGTAGTGAATTATCAATTATACATGTTTAAACCATTAATTTGCCAGGATTTATTCCTTTGATTGCGACTCACACTTTTTTTCAAAAATAATTGGACTAATTTTGTCACTTATTTTCTTAGAAGTAGTTAAATAGTATTTTTCATTAATCCTATCAAAACAACAGATATTAAAATTAGTTATCAAATTATTAGCAGAACTATAATTAATTTGGATTTTTTGGATTTGATCATAATCAGCAACTAAATAAGCATCAAAAAACCCAAGCATTTGAAAACCCTGTAACATCAAAAATGAACTGTAGATTCGATTGGTTATAAAAACCAATTGATTTTTATCTAAATCGGCTTCAACGATATATTCTTGCGAAAGCAGAAAAGCAATTAATCGAGATTTATTTGATAGTTCATTTTTTAACGAAAAATTTTCCACACACAAAGCCGGATCATTATTTTCCTCTTTATTTTTTAATGTTATATTACAAAAATCATTAATTATTTCTTGATTCTGGCTTGTTAATTTATCAAAATGACTTTGAAAAAATTCATGTCGTTGGTGAAATCTTTTTGTAATGGGGATGGCTAAAGTATTATTTAATTGGGGGTGAAAAAAATCTTCTTCTAATTTGTAATCAAATCGTTTTCAAATTGCTTCGTATTCGTCATCAGTAAGTTTTGTTTGCATTGCAAATTTAGTTCCCGCATACGAACTTCCGTGTCCAGCAACAGTATGAACTTCAATGAAAGTCGGCTTTAAACTGTTTTTCGCTTTTAAAATGGCTTTGGAAATTTGAGAGATGTTTGAACCATCAGCAACAACCAAGTAATTTCAGCCATGAGATTTAACGTGATTTTTTTGATTAGTGATTGAATGATCGGTAACTAATCCAGTTTGATCAACACCAGAAAAATCACCAATAACAATTAAATTTTTTAAATTGTAATTTCCTGAAATTGCTAGTGATTCATAAAAATTGCCAACAGTTAAATCTGATTGATCCACCACACAATAAACGTGTCGATTTGTCAACACACTAGCATCATGCTCGTTTAAAAAATAATCATTTAAAACTAAACCAACTGCAAAATCCAAAGCCGATCCATGAGGATGTTCATCAAAACTATGAATGTAATTTGGTAATTTAAAATCAGAAAGAGATGCTAGCGGAAGGTTTGATGTATTGTGATCAACTAAATTGCTAGCGATCAACAATGTTTCTAAAATTTTTCCACCATATCCTTTAGTAACAACTAAATGGTCGTTTAAATAGCTGTTTTCATTGTCGTTTGTGGCGGTGAAGTGTTCGGCAAATAATGTATAAAATATCGGCATACTTTGCAAGGCTTTTGCAAAATTAGATGCTGCCTTTTTTTTAACAGCAGATAATACTAAAAACCGCAAATTATTAATTAAATCTAACGACTCAGCACTTTCAGTTAAAACAGTTTTTTGCCTTTTTTTAAAAAAATTTTGCATACTTGAAATTTTATATTATTTTAACTAAAAAACTTGATCAACGCCCGCTTGTTGGCGATTTCCATAGTATTAATGTCGATTTTATAAGTAGAAATAAGATGATCTAATAACGGTTTTAACTTGTTAATAATTGCTTTTTTTGTAAGATCATCAAACAATAACCACCAATTGATAATTGTTGAAAACAAGTTTTTAATCATGTTAATTCTTAATTTAATAAAGTCATGCTTGTCAACATTGAAAGTATTAATTTGGGACAACCAAATGCTTGTTGATTTAATTAAGTGCAAATAAAATTCAATTTTTTCTTCAAAAATTTGTTGCATATTTTCAGGATGGATTTTTTGGTTTTTGTTGACAGCAAATTTGCCAGCCCGAAAGTGCGTGGCATTAGTAATCATGCGAAATAACAAACCAAAATCAAAAAAACCATTTGATCCTAAAGTTGGATTTAGTGACATATAAAAATTCTTTGAAGTTAACATTGCTGATCAATCAAAAACTTCATTTAAGACAAACTGCTTGGGAATTCGATCAAAATTAGCATGTTTGAAACTAAATAATTGTTTCAATTTAGATCAATTAGCAAAATCTTTCAATGAGGGTCGTTCGCTTACAACGATAACTTCAGTGAGTTGTTCAATCATTTCCACCATTTTTTTAATGGCATTTTTATAAAAAGTACTTGTTGAACTTAAAAAAATGAAATACTGACCATTACTTTTTGTGATCAAATCTTGGGATGCTTGTTGGTAACTTAAAATCTTTTCGCTTGCAAAAACTTGGATTCGACTGTCTTGTTTTTCGTACTGATGTAAGATGTTTAAAACTTTTTGGTTTGTCGCACTTGCCAAACAAATTATTTCTAAATTTTTATATGTTTGTTCTAAGCATGACTGTAACGTATGAAAAATAGTGTTAGGGTGATTAAAAACCGGAACTAAAATACTTACTAGAGGATTTTTAATGTAAACTAGTTCATACGAGCGAATATTGTTATCATTCATGACTAAAACGATTAAACCAAACTGAAACTAAATGAACCTTGTTTGTTTTAATTATATTGGCAAACAATAATCCGAAATTATCAAAATTATTTAGCGATATTTTTAAAAAGATTCATAAACTTGGTCAAGGTTATTCTATCAAAATTTTAAATCATTTAGTTTTAAAATTATCCCTAATCTAACTAAAAATTACTAATTTTTAAAAGCAAATGGTTAATTGGATTTGATTCTTCATCTCTTCAATAATTTGTATTAAAAATTATTTAGAAATCAAAAAAGTAAATTGCATAACAAAAAAAATTAAGATTGAACATATTAATAACCTGTAAATGAAAAATTCGATGACTCAAATGTCTTCGTCAACATTTTTTATTTTGTTTTTAAAACCGAATATATCTCGATTAAAAAGCAAATTTTTATTGAATATTAAGTCAATATTAGGATAGTAAAATTTCCGAAATTTTCGCGATAATTTTTGCCGAGGTATTTCGATGAAAAAAGAAGTTATTTTGAAAAATTGAAAACTTACAAACCAACATGACATGCACGACATTGCTTATAAATACTGTCAGCAGGTAATTGATTTATTTATTCCATATGATCCTAAAAAACTTGATCGACAAAAAAACCGCATTTTGAATTTATTTAATGAAAAATCCAAAGATTTAATTTTTAACAAAACAATAGCTCAACAATTTTTTAAAAAATTTGAAAGACTAACCAAAAATTATTTAATAGCAACAAACGATCACGATAGATTAAATCAATTACTACAAACAAAAAAGCAAGTTAATCGTAAAGATTTAAATTTTGAAACTTTGTACCAAGCATTAATGCTCGCTCGTTCAAAAATGAATTACGTTGTCGAAGTTCAATTTAGTTTTATTGAAACTTTTGTCATGGTTCTTTGGTTTTATGGTTCATTAAAAACTACTAGTAAAATCATCAAAAACTTATCGCAACATACCTTTGCTTATCCGGGAATTAGTTTTGAATCACAATATGAAATTGCCTTACAATCGGTAAAATTAAATTCATTGAGCATTCGTAGTAAAGAAAATAAAATTAACGTTTTGTTTGGCATTTTAGACCACTTTTTATTCCACGATACGCTAAGCAAAATATGAATTAATTTATTACCTAAAAATAGCAAGGAAGGTGACATTGAAAAATGCCAAACTGATTTTTTTGAATGAATCATGCTTTATTATTTATTGCCTTTGTATGGCGTTATCAACTCATATAAAGAAAATGATTCAAAATTTAAAGAATTGATTCGTGAATTGTTTTACTATGATTTTAAGCAGCCAATTGTTCTTAAAGCATGTGAAATGTTATTACAAGTAGAAAAACAAATCCTAGATTTAAATAATCAAGAATTAATTGATTTATACGAACTGGCTAAACCTAAAATTTTAAACTACCAAAAACACTTTAATTCGATCATCATTAATCAAGCAAAAGTAAATAATATTTCGGTTATTTAATATTAAGTGTTAATTTAGCAATTGCATCAGAATCAAATAATGGGAGAAAAATATACTCATGAAGTATATTTTTTATTTCATACTTGGAATGATGTATTCTTTAATTTTAATAATCGCACTGGTTAATTTATAATTTTGTGAAATTAGATTGTAATCATTCAAAATTAACAACGATTGATAAACGACTGATTGAAGATCATCAGATTTAAAAAAAGGATAATTCTAGCGTTTTAAAGGAATATATTGATGCAATCAAAGCAAATCATTGGTTATCAAATTTATTTAAAATCATTTTACGATGGATTACAAACTGGACAAGGCAACATCCAAGGTTTAATTGAAAAATTACCATATTTAGCAGATTTAGGGATCAATTTAATCTGATTGTGTCCAATTTATGATGCTGATATGATTGATGCTGGTTATGACGTTAAAAATTATTTTGAAATTCATGCAGGTTACGGAACTTTAAATGATTTCAAAGAATTTATTCAAAAAGCTAAATCACTAAAAATTGAAGTCATGATGGATTTAGTGATCAATCATCTTTCGACTAATTCAATAATTTTTCAAAAAGCGAAACAATCGCGGAATAATCCTGAGTATGATTTTTTTATTTGATCAGATCAACCAGATGGAAAACAGCAATCTTACTTTGGCGAAAGTGCCTGGGAATTTAATAAACAAACAAATTCATACTATTTTCATTTATTTGCCATTAATCAAGCTGATTTAAATTGAGATAATCCTAAAGTTCGAGCCTATATCCAAGAAGTTATTCAGTTTTGAATTGATTTAGGTGTCACCTACTTTCGGCTAGATGCATTTGAACATGTTGGTAAAACAATCACACCGTTTGCAATTAAATATGGTAAATACCATTATCAATACATGAACGAATTGGCCCAAAAGGTGTTTATTCCCAACCAGGTTCATGTTTATGCTGAAGCTTGATCATTAACTAAAGAAATTGCCAAACAATTTACTAATTACCATCATCAAATTCTTGAAGGTTTTTTCTATAGTGGGTTACATGATCTTGATTGAAGAAGAAAAAATGAAGCATATGCCTTGGTTAAAAATCGACCAGTCTTTAAAGATTTACAAAAAGTTTATCAATATTTTGAACTAGATGGTTCATATATTAATTCATGAACCAACCATGATACTCCAAGAGCGATATCACGATATTTTCAACGTAATCTTCATTGGCATTATTACCAACAAACAATGATGTACATGTTTATAATGACCAATAAAGGCATTCCTTTTTTCTTTCAAGGTGAAGAATTTGGAATGTTAAACCCTAAATATGAAAATTGGCAAGATTATCCCGATTTAACTTTAAAAGACCAGTACAATGGTCGGGTAAGAAAACGACACGAATTAACTCACATGCAGTTTGAGAAAACAATTAAAACCGGAGCTAGAGCATTATCCCGTTCGATTATTTGTTGGGATAATCAAAAACCAAATTTAGGATTTAGTGCTGCTGAAAAAATCTGATCAAAACCCGGACAAAATGTCAATAATCCAGATCTGGCAAAAGACTTGCAATCAAAGCAAAGTTTAGTTTTCTTTTTGAAAAAGTTAATTGCCATTAGAAAACAAAAAAAGATGGAAATATTAACTAGTTATAGCCGGTTTAAAATCATCCATTTTAGTAATGAATTTGCAATTGTGCAGTTAAGTAAAGGGAATGAGAAAGTTCAATTAGAATTTAATTTTACAAATCAAACAATCGTAACAGGTAAAGATCAAAAAATGAAACTCATTCTTTCTAACTATGAAATAACCGATCATTATAAATTACAACCATACGAGGCAAGGATCTATAAAAGTTAATCTAACAATTGCTTAAATAATTCTTAATAAAAACAAAAAATGCATGAATAACAAACACTTTAAATTATTGCATGGTTTCCAATTTACATATTCAAAACAAATTGTTTTAAAAATATGTTAAAATCAACCATTTTGATTTAACATCTTTTTGTTTTAGTTATATTTATTTGTGACCGTGGTTACCGTGATCTTCTCCATGGTATTCCTTACAAATTTCTTCGATTCGCTTATCAACACGTAGATAGTCTTTTGATAATCGAAACGCATCATTAATATCAGTGCACTTCTTTTCTTCTTGGATTTGATCTTCAATGAAAAATTTAAGAAAATTATAAGTAGCAAAATCTTTTTCTAGTAAAGCTTGCTCAGCTATTTCATAATAAGAATCAGAAACAGTTCGCTGGTATTCAGTAATTGACTCTAAGATGGTTCTTGGCTCATTACTCTCTAATGGTTTAGGAAGCATTAATGAATTTGATTTAGCCCAACTATCACGGGATTTTAAATAATCAAACATTTTTAAAGAATGTTCGACTTCTTCTCTTGACCAGATATACATCAGTTTACTAAAGTGCGTCATTCCAAATTCATCAAGTTTCGATGCATAATCAAGAAACAAAACAGATGTAGCAATTTCCCGATTATATTGATTATTCAATAGTGTTCATATTTGTGGCGAAAGTTTCATTAAACCCTTAGACATGAAGTGCTCCTTATAATAAATTAAGATAAACCACAATTATGATCAATGGGTTTATGCAAAAATTTGATATTTTATTATAACAAATTCATGTTTGATTTAGCCTACACAATTTCTTAAAAATTTGAAGTTTTTAATATAAAAAACCTGATAAAAATAGCAAATATACAAAGATAAACATATTGAAAAACTAATTTATTTTTGGCATAGAACTTTTTATTTTTAAGATTTATATTTTTTGCAATGAATATTTTTACACAAAATTATTTCGAATTGTTTTAAAAAATGATTAATATTTACAACACAACTAGTTTATAATTTATTAATTTTTTAGACTTAAGAGAAGTTAAAATTCATTTCATATAAAACAAATTAAATTTTCAATTTTGCTAAGAAAATTATCTTATATTTTCAATTGATATTTATAAAAAATAGAAAACATAATGTACAAAAATAAGTTATTTGTCAAATGACTTAATAATTTTCTGAAGTTTTTCAAACATTTTTTTCCTTCTAGTTTGAATAAAAACTTGAAAATCTTTTAGTTCTAAACTAGTGTCATCTTCTAAAAATAAATCTTTTTTGTCCAGGCGATTTTCATCAACTCATTGTTTTAAAGATGTTGCGTGTTTTTTTCGATTATCTTTAGAACGTAATAATTGTAAATTAGCCAAACTATCAATATCATTTTCAAGACTTTTATCTATAGTACATTCAGAATTTTTAAAATCATTTTTTGGATGCATGTGATCTTGTTCTCAATCCTAATGTCCTCAAATGAATATTTATCTGCATATAATAAATAAAGTAAGCATCATGTTTTAGGATCATCCTTTTTTGCATTTTCAATTGAATGACAAAGGGTATCATCGTCAAAATTATAATTCGTTGCTGTGTCCTCGCTAAATTCATCTACAATATCTTTAATCGGAAAGGGGAAAATTCTGGACTTATCGTCTTTAATATTTTCAAAAACTTTTTTAATTCTCTTTAAAATTCCATCTACATTTTTTCCAAATATTCCTTTAATAAAACTAATATACAAATACTTAAAAATGTTTTTTTCATTTCGTTTTTCATCTTCTGTTCTAGGGAGTGATGAGTCGAAAATATTTTGATAATTCTCACGACAATAATAAATGTGGTAAATAATTGGTATAAGAACGTTTAAACCTTTAAATGTTTTATTATCAAATTTCAGGCGTTTAAGTAACCTAAAAACTAACTCGATGCTTTGCTTTACATTTTTTCAATTAGCTTTAAACTCATCAAATTTTTTTTCGTCATTAAAATTTTTTAGTAAAAAACGAATATTATCACTAAACAATACTAAATATGTTTTTAAAATAAATTCTTTAGATATTTCAAATTGAAAATTATCACGTATGTTTTTTATTAATTTAGTAATTTCTTCTCGTGCTTCAAATGGTTTATCTTCATTATTTTTAGATCCTACTTTTATACATATAATTGAAAAAATTAAATCAGATCGAGATAATGGAATTCCACCAGAATTTATACGGATAAACATTTCAAGAACATTATTGAGATTTTGTCCTTGTTCTTGATAATAATGAATTAATTTCTTTTCACAAATCAAATCAAAAAGTCGATTTAAAGTGCTCTTTACATGATGAATTTTAGAATTATCACGAATGTTATTTTTTATTAAATACTGTTTTATTTTCTCTTCTTTATCATTTTTATCATTATAATTTTTTAGCATTCCTGTAATTTCGAATAAAAGAGATTCTTCTCCGTAATCTTTCTTGTGGTTTTTCTTATATGTTTCTTTCTCATTTTGTGAAAGAAATTTAAAACTGTAACTTGATTCACTGTTGATATTTTTTTTATCAATTAAAGGAGTTAAGTTTAAATACAATTTATGTTCACTATTCTTAGTTTCTTGTTTACTTCTTGATTCATTAAATTTATAGGAGCCCATAAGTCCAAAATACAAACTTGTTAGCCTTTGTTGACCATCAATAACAAAGGTGGGTTTATCTATAGTGGAATTAATTTTAGTCTGACTGTGCAAATTATCAAAAGAATCTGGTTTATGATTTGTTAAAAATTCATAAGAACCAAATTCTTCAATAGGGTCATGATGTGGCTTTCAAAATATAAAAAGATTAATTGGAAAACCTAACATAATACTATTGAATAAGTTTTCGATTTGTTTGTGTTTTCAAATAAAATTTCGCTGTAAACTTGGCAAACGATACTCCTTTTTAAAAACATGATTTACCGCATCTTTTATACTAATGGATCCGTAAACACCTTCGCAGTGGCTAATCGAACTATGATCATCTTTTTCCATTTTATTTCAATCCTTACTGCAATCCATGTAAAATAAGCCCCAATAGAATTCATGTTAACTTAAGTTAATAAGGTTGATTTCATTATTATTTATGTAACAGATAATGTGATTATTTTAATATAATTAAAAATCCAGTTAATACTTCAAATAAAAAATGCTTGTATTTTCATTCCACAAAAGGATTATTCAACAAGACTTCTTATTCAAAGCATTGCAGCACATCATATTCTTATAGAATTTTTAAAAAATAATATACTATATTGTTAATTACAATTTATGAGTTTAAAAACAACTTTTGCAAATGCTAACTATAACTGATAAGCTTTTGATAGCACTTTTAATCATTTTTTTATTAGCAATCCTTACGTTTGTTGTTTTTGTGATTGCTAAATACCGAACCTACCATTCAATTTTTAAGTTTTTTAAAAAGTTTTTTAAGAAAAATAAAGAAGATTCGAACCGGTATGATTTTTATGGAAACTTATCAAGTTCATTAGTGAAATTATCGACTGATAAAATCGGATCAATTATTGCTATTGAACGCAAGGATTCATTAGAGACGTATGTTAATATTGGTTATAAGGTGGTGAGTGATTTTTCTCCCGAATTTATTATTTCCATTTTTTACAACAAGCATTCGGCCTTGCATGATGGAGCCATTATCGTTCGGAACCAAAACATTGTAGCCATTTCCAGTTATTTTCCGATGACCCGCCAATTATTAGATGTTTCTTACGGTGCAAGACACCGTTCGGCAGTAGGATTAAGCGAACGCACTGACTCGGTAATTTTTGTTGTTAGTGAAACAACGGGAAAAATTAGTGTTGCTCAAAACGGCAGAATCCGCCGTTTGTCGCAAAATCCCGACCGTTTAATTGATGAAATTAGTAAAGTTTTAACAATTCCAAATAAGCCGAAATTAAAATTAATGAAAAAATTAAAAAAACAACACTAATGAAAAATGGATAAAAAATATTTCCGAAATTTTAGCATTATTGCCCACATCGACCATGGTAAATCGACCTTATCAGACCGTTTAATTGAATTTACCCATACTCTAGATGCTAGGGAAATGAAAAACCAAATTCTTGATTCAATGGAAATTGAACGAGAGCGCGGGATTACCATTAAACTCAATGCGGTCCAGTTAGTTTATGATAAAGCACCAAACGAACGCTACTGGTTTCATTTAATTGATACACCAGGTCATATTGATTTCACCTACGAAGTTTCAAGAAGTCTAGCCGCATGTGAAGGGGCTTTGTTAGTTGTTGATGCTTCCCAAGGTGTGGAAGCCCAAACCCTATCAAACGTGTATTTAGCATTAGAAAATAATTTAGAAATTGTGCCAATTATTAATAAAGTTGATTTACCAAGTGCTGATGTGGAAAAAGTCAAGCAACAAATTGAAGAAATTATTGGGATCGATTGTAGCAATGCTCCTTTAATCTCGGCCAAAACGGGACTAAATATTCAACAGGTCATTGATGCAATCATTAATTATATTCCCCCACCAAAAGACGGGGTTGATGATGCACCATTACAGGCGTTAATTTTTGATTCTTACTATGATCCATACAAGGGAGCGGTCTGTTTTGTTCGCATCAAAAATGGCACCTTACGTCCGGGCGATAAAATTAAAATGATGTCCAATAATGCGATTTATGAAGTTTTAGAGGTTGGGGTGAAAATCCCGTTTTTAAGCAAACGCGACGTTTTAATTTCAGGAGAAGTTGGCTGGTTTGTAGCGGCAATTAAAACGGTTCGTGATGTCAATGTTGGTGATACCATTACCCACGTTAACCAACCTGCAGCTTCTCCTTTACCCGGCTACCGGAAGGTAATCCCGATGGTTTTTGCCGGAATGTATCCAATTAATACTGCCGATTATCGATCATTAAAAGATGCCATGGAAAAAATCATTTTATCTGATGCGGCTTTAGAATATGAATATGAAACATCACAAGCTTTAGGTTTTGGCATCCGTTGTGGTTTTTTAGGACTATTACATATGGATGTGATCCGCGAACGCATTGTTCGCGAATACAACATTCCCCTAATTGTCAGTGCGCCTTCAGTTAAATACCAAGTTTTACAGACAAACCAAGAAACAATTGCTGTTGATAACCCAGCCAATTTACCAGAACGAAGTAAAATCAAGGCAATCTTAGAACCATTTGTTGCTGTAAAAATTGCCACACCAGACGAATATTTAGGATCTGTTATGGAGTTATGTCAAAACTTCCGGGGCGAATATTTAGATTTACAAGAAATTGATAACGGGCGTAAACGGATTGTTTACCAGATGCCGTTAGCGGAAATTATTTATAGTTTTTTTGATAAATTAAAATCAATTTCCAAAGGTTATGCTAGTTTAGATTACGAATTAATTGGCTATCAAGAATCCAAATTAGTTAAAGTCGACATCTTACTAAATGGTACGAAAATCGATGCCTTATCATTTATTAGTCACCAAGAGTTTGCATATAATAAAGCGAAAAAAATTTGTGAAAAACTGAAGGATTTAATTCCCAGACACCTGTTCGAAATTCCCATTCAAGCTGCAATCGGATCAAAAATCATTAGTCGGGAAACCATTAAGGCAATGCGTAAAAACGTTTTAGCTAAATGCTATGGTGGTGATGTGACCCGCAAGAAAAAGTTATTAGAGCAACAAAAAGAAGGAAAAAAACGCATGAAGGCGATTGGTAACGTGGAAATTCCCCAAGAAACCTTTTCCAAATTATTGCAGGATGAAAATTAATTTTTAACGATGTTTTCTTTAAATAATACGCCTGCTTTGAACCTGGCTGCCATTCTTGTTAGTTTAACCATTTTTTTAATTACTGCATGCATCGCACCCATCATCTTTTGGAAAATAAAAATCCCATCAAAAAACTACAAATTACTCTTTATTTTTTATACCTTTTTCTGATTGCCGTTAATGCTAGTTCGCTCCTACCGTGGCACGTTGTATCACGATTTGGAACTTAACCCGGCCCTACTTTTTATTCCATTATCAATTTATGGGCTTGTTGGAATTTTTTTACGACCATTTTTTGATTGATTAGGAGCTTACTTCAAGTCACGAAAAGCAATCATTTTTTTTGCATTATGAATCCAGTTATTAACCTTTATCCCAGTCGCAATTGCTCCGTCGTTTGCTACCAATATTATTCAAGCAATCGGGGTGGGCGTTGGTGCTAGCTGCATTGGCTCATTTAGTTTATGATTTAATGAGCAACATACCAAAACCAAACCTTTTTTAACAATTTCGATCTTGTCATTACCACCTTTATTGGCTGATTTTTTAGCATCACCAGTGCAGGTGTTGATTCGAACCACAGCCCCGTACGGGCGGATCGATCCGACCGTTAAAATCCATGCTGATCCGCAATGAACTGCTTATTTATGAGTCATTGCTAGCATTCTTGTGGTCATCAATTTTGTTATTGGTTATTTTGTTAAAGAAAATCCCGAATTTGTTGGTTTGCAAAAAAACCAGCACAAAACCATTATTCACAATCAATGACAATGAATCATGTTAATTGGAATAATTGTTGTTGGAGCAAGTATTGACTTTACCAAATTTGCTACAGCTGGAGCAATTGCCGTCACCACCATTCAAAAGATTGCAGGTAGTTTTCATACCCGGTTTTTTGATGGTTATATTACCTCCATCTTTAGTTTTTTCCAATTAATTGGTGGCATTTTAATGGGGTTAGTTGGCATTAGATACTTTAGTAAATTGATCATCTATTTATTTGGAACAATTTTTTTTATTAGTTACCAAATAGTGGTAATTGTAATTACAGCCAATGTGAAAAATCCTTTTAATAGTGGGTTGTATTATTTAATCGCTCAAAGTCTAAACGGATTTGGTTATGGCGTTTTGTACAATTTACTAATTGCTCACGTTTTATCGTTAGGGTTTAAAACTAAAAAATTTAGTCCGTTAGGTTTATACCAATCGCTAGCAGCTTTAAGCATTGCTGGTGGCACGTTCTTTTCGTCAGCGATTAATAGTTTTTTAAAACAAGATTTTGCTAATACGCAATTGATCATTAACATTACTTTAATGATAGTAGCAACCATGATGGCTGTAGTTTACTATTTAGTAAACTACATCGAATTAGGATTTCAAAATAAACGACTGTGAATGATTCATAAAACGATCCAACAATAACATTGTGTCGGAGAATGATTAATTAACTCCTTACAAATTTAAGTGGTGAATCATGGGAAATAAATTAAAATTATCATTATTTGTTTTATATTCATAGGAAATAGTTGTGCACAGTTATTCTTGCGAAAATGAAAATTCGTTTCATTTTTCAAAATTAATGATTAATCAATATAATAAAATTTAAAAATCATCTTTATTTACCAATTTAGTTGCTTAGCTAGCGATCACTTTTTTCAAAGTGCAGTTTTGCACCTAGTGTGTTATCGCTACAAAACTGTTAATTATTATGAACTTATTTTGTTAAAATTCACTCCAATCGTGTAAAATATTAGTAGATTAATGTTTTCATTCATTTGTAATGTCATTTTTAGACAACATGTCTGGTTTACAGCAAGAACTGATTACAGAAAACATCAAGGAGTCTTATAATTCAATGAGATCTAAAAAGATGATCAAGAAAATTTCTGCTTTTTTCGGATTACTCACAGTTGGCGGTATGATTGGGGGGGCGATTCATTATCAGGTTGCTTCCGCAAAGCAAAACCATGGCTTAGTTGTTAACCAAATTACCCAAACACGAATTATCCATCACGAAGAAGAAGTTCAAACTGACCCATCGGCAGAATTGACTCAAACTCAAACAATTGGGCCAACACCTATTTATCAACAATCATGATTTGCACCAGTAGTTGGCACTGGCGTTGGCTTAATTGTTTTATCAATTGTCCTTGGACTAGGAGTTGCCATTCCGATCGCTAAGAAAAAAGAACGTTTACTTCAAGCTGAACGCGAAGAACAAGAAGCGTTAATGGCTGAACTTGAAGAAAAAAGTGCGGCTGCTGAAGCGGTAGAAGAAGAAAAAGTTGAAGAATTGAAAAAAGAAGAACCTAAAGGCGAGGTTCTTAACGGGCAAGTTTTACCAAATATGCCAACTCCATTTGGCCAAATGGCTCCCCAAAATGTAATGTTTAATCAGCAAGGTCATTTCGGGCAACAACCAGTTAACATGATGCACCAGCAACATCCAGGAATGATGCCGCGGCCGATGTTGCCAAATCCAAACCAAATGCCGCCGCGGCCGGGGATGCCAATGCAACCAGGAATGATGCCACGGCCGATGTTGCCAAATCCAAACCAAATGCCGCCGCGGCCGGGGATGCCAATGCAACCAGGAATGATGCCGCGGCCGATGTTGCCAAATCCAAACCAAATGCCGCCGCGGCCGGGGATGCCAATGCAACCAGGAATGATGCCGCGGCCGATGTTGCCAAATCCAAACCAAATGCCGCCGCGGCCGGGGATGCCAATGCAACCAGGAATGATGCCGCGGCCGATGTTGCCAAATCCAAACCAAATGCCGCCGCGGCCGGGGATGCCAATGCAACCAGGAATGATGCCATTACGTTAAGGTGTTTTTAATTCCATTTATAATCTTAAATTTAAAATGTCAAGCCGTCATCGGAGTTGACATTTTTATTAATTGGTCAAAAATTCTTTATAATAAATATGTAACAAATAATTAAAACAAAATCATGGAAAATAATTGAAAAAAATTAATTAAATATGGAACAACCAAGTCAAAAGGAAGCAAGAACAGTTCAAAAAACCCCGTTTACCTTGGATTTTTTAAGAATTATTAATGATCCAATTGGGGGTTTTTACAGCCATTTTGCCAAAACTTTAGATACCGTTATTGAAAATTTTATTACCAATGAGTTCATTGATAACCAGGCTAGGCAAAATGAAATTCAAGAACAAACGGCGTTCATTAATGAACAAAAACAAGCAATCATTGATCAAAAACGGATGCTAAAAATAACCCAAATGAAATGAAGGCGAGCGGTGATTTTTGTTTTGTTTTTTGCTTTATTTGTGGGTTTTATTTTTTGAAAGCAGTTTCAACACGCCAGAAAAAATATTAGTGAATTTAATCAATTTGAAGCGGAAACATTAGCCAAAATTAGAGAAGCTGTTAATTTTCGCTTTAAAATGATTAAAGCGGCTTTTTCGACATTTCAATTAAGCGATATTTACGAATATGTTTATAGCCAATACGGCATTAGAACCTCTGAATTACTACCCAAAACCGAATTATTTAACATCATCAAAGAAAGCAGTGCTGTTGATTTGGAAGCGGGAATCGTTGGTTACTACCGCAACAACCCTTTTTATGATATTTTAACTAAACATTTATATTACGAAGACGTCACTACCTCGCAATCGCAATCATTTCCTTACTGAACAACCGAAAGGATTTTACGTGATGATAAATGAATAACAAAAAGGGTCCAAAAATTCGAAGTTCTAACCGCTTACCATCGCGAATCAACGCCTTTTATTCACACTGAGAATTACTTAATTTTCAAAACTAATTTTGCACCAGAATTAAAAATAAATTTTGAAAAAAATCGCAACCACGATGCTAATAGCTTACGTTTTATTAATGCTGATTTTCAAAAGTATTTTAACGTTCATTTTTTGAACGATCAAAGCGTAAGTGAAATTCAGTTAGAACAAAAAGTTAAGGAAATTTTTACGCTGGCAGCTCAAGAAAATTTTGTTAATTGGTATCGATTAAACAATGGCTTTGTGGATTCGTTCAATAAAACTGGTAATATCATTAAAATTAGTGGTGTTTTTGGCTACAAAACAAGCATGAGTATGTTTTCTTTAATTAATGAACTTGGAATTTTACAAGAGCAAGAAAATGTGGATTTACAGACAGTAAAAAACCAAATTCATAGCCTTGTCAAAAGTTATTTTGAAAGAATTGTTTCCATGTTGCAAATTCCCTTATTGTCACCACGTTTTAGTGCAGAATGGTACCGGGATGATGCTCCTTACAACGTTGCTAATAACATTGATGGTTTATTAGATCCAATTCCACCCAAAATTGATTATTCATACACACCTAATCGCTTTTTAAGTTACCGGAGTATTTGGTGGGCGGATGATGTCTTGATCAAACGACCTGGTTGGTTTCAACTCATTGAGTCTAAATGATGAAATCATGGGATTGTAGCTAATTATTACAAAATGCATTCATTTACTTCCGAAATTTTAATCGATCAGGTTCCGGTTGTCGGGGTTCATGTTGGTTTACAGATAATTCCGGTTGAATACGAACGGTTTTATAAATATTACGAAAATAAATACATTTATCACTTGTATTTTGATACCAATAAATATTGTCGAATGGTAGTATCGCCTGAAAATGGGGCGGTGATCTTTGATAACCTTTACAGTTCGAAAGAAATTTTAGAATTAGTACAAACTCACCGTATTTGGTGTAATAATCCGTCATGATTAAACCAGTTTAACAACAAGCAGGCTTTAGAAAAAATTCTCCAAAAATTCGCTGTTATGAACGAACTGTTTGCCAATAGTTTGGTTTTAGCAATTGATAATTATGGGGTTTATTTAATTTCAAACAAATACCAGTTAGATTCTATTAAACAAGAAGTTGAATGGTTATTTTTAGAGATTGTTAGTTTGTTTAATAATATCTAACTATTTTTCAAGATGTTTAATCGTTGCTAATTCAAGATGATTAATTACAAAAATTATCTAGTAAACTATTTTCATCAAATCATCACGAAAATAAATATAGTTAAAATAATTGGCCACAGATGTTTAACAAACGATTAAAATATTATATAATTAAGAGTGTATGTTGATTTTTTAGTTTAAATCAATTTGAAAATTTTAATAATTTGCAACGAGGGAGATGGTATGTTAGTAGATAGTCGGGCTGAAAGGGAACCTAGTGGTCACCAAACTCGTGTTTTTAACAAAGAACAAAAGGTAGTTGCTAGTGGTAGTCAAAAGTTTTTTTGGTATGTTCTTGTAATTATTACGTTTGGTTTGATTTACATTAGGTCAGTAAAAGTAGCTAACTGGTTTAAAAAACAGCAAATCAGAATTAACGAAGTTGCTGGTAACATTGATGTCAATTTAGCCAAACGCCGCGACTTATTGGTCAAACTGCTAGAACAAACTAAGGGTTATATTAAACACGAACAAACGACTTTTGCTTTGGTTGCTAAGTACCGTGGTAACAATGCTTCCAAGGGCGAAATCCAGCAATTAGATGGTTCATTATCTAAGATGTTTTCTGACATTAACATTGCTTACGAACAATATCCCAATTTAAAAGCTGATGGCGTGGTTCGCGAACTAATGGGAAGTACGCAATATTTAGAAACCGAAATTGCTGCGGCCCGGCGGTTGTACAATAGCGAAGTTGGTCTATTTAATGCCGAAATTTTCCTGTATCCCGTTAAGTTAATCACCGCAGCGAAAATGGGATTGTCCACGATGGCATTGTTTGCTGCATCAACTGAACAAATTAAAGATGTTGACATGTCAAGCATTAGTTCTGATTTGAACACACATTAAAGATCTTTTTTGCCACAAACTCACTTGATAAAATCGTAAAGCCACCTTCAGTGTTTGTTGACCAAACACAAAGGTGGGCTTTTTTAAGTTCATTAGGTTTGTTTTGCATCGCCAGACTGAATTTTTTTAACTTGCAACATTACATTAAATTTAATTTTTGTTAAGTGAATATCAAAATCATAATCCTAGAAAATCGAATTTTAAAAACATTTAATCTAAAATTTCGTTCAAGAACATATTTTTTATTACTAAAAAATCTTTTTGGCTAAAATCAACCAATTTATTTAAATATTCATTATCAGATTATTATCTATATTCTTCTATAAAAGAGACTTTATAAAAATTTAAAATACAAAAAGAATAAAATATCGAACTATAGTTTTTAAGTTTAACACAATTATTCTTTTAAAACTATTTAAAGTAACTTCATTTCTAATTTAACTAATATAATCTACAAAATAATTAACACTGGAAAAACTTTAGAATAATTGGTGTTCGATAATTTTTTCTTTAAATATTATTAAAAAATAGCTAAGACTACGATTAGATCCTGTTGAAAATATTACTTTAACAAAAATAAAAAATAATTTATCTTCTAATGGAATTAGAAAAGGAAATATAAAAGGAATTAAGTCTACCTAAATTTATGATAATAATCCAAAATAATGTGGAAAATGAGGTTTTGATGCGGATTTTCTAACTTTTTTAGTGTGGATTTTCTTAGAGTAACTAATTTTCTTAGCGATTAAATTTTATTTTTTGAGAAAAGATTTTTTTAAATTTAATTTTCTCATTATACTTATACATGCCAATCGCTATTAGCGATTAATGTTTATAAAATCATCATGAAAGGTAATATAATTTATGGAATTAAATGATCTTGAAAAAATTACTTACATTATTTACCGGCCATTTGATTTTTCCTGTTCGCAAAAGCAATTAAGTTATATATACGCCCCAATTGTTGGATCTACAGCGATTTCTTTTTATCAATGGTTAATCAACGAATATAACGTGCAAACTGCACTAAAAGGAATCAAAAATCCGATTACCCGAATATTACACTGCTTGAATTGTACGAATAATGAATTTGCCGAAATGCGTAGTCAACTTGAAGCGATTAATTTAATAAGCACCCATACCCAAACAAATAATGACGAAAAAATGATGCATATTGCCGTTAATGAACCTTTGAATTGAAAAGAATTTAATAATAACCAAAAATTTAAGCACTTGTTAATTAACAAAATTGGCATTCGTGAATATGAAAGAATTAGTTTAGCTTTTACTAACCGACGAATTCCCAGTGATACCATTAATATTTCAGCATCGTTTGAAGCAGTCTTTGGAACCGGAAATATTAGCGAGATTATGGAATTTAATTTTCAAAATTTACATGAATTGTTAAGTAATGACTTTCAACAACCAGTAATTTTAAATGAAGCAGTAAAAATTGTAATTGAATCATTTTTTAAATCACATGATCTTTCCATTAATGAAATTAAAAAATGTGTAAGTGAGGCAACCTTTAAAAATAACAAAGATGGTTTGCTTTATGTGGATCAAAATTTACTAATAGATAACTTCAATAATTTAACAGCAGCAGCAATTAATATTGATATGAATGAAAATCTACAAATCTACCGAAATCCGGAAATTTTTTATAATGAATCGTTAAATCAAAACGAAATAAACCGAATTTTTAATGATTATCGTAATATTAATGCTGAGCGCTATTTAGTTAGCATTCAAAAAGATTCATTAGATTTAGATCAAAAGCAAGCAATTGCCTACCTAAGAAAAAAATCGCACCTAGAAGATAGCGTTATCAACATTCTAACTGATTTTACAATTTACCGTACAAATGGCAAATATAGTAGCAATTACATCAAAAAGATTGCAACAACAATCAACCGTTTGGGTTTAACTAGTTTAGATAAAATTTTAAATTACTTGCATTCGGTCAATAATAATTTAAAAACCCAAAAATATCATACAGACCGAATTGATCATGTCACTTCAAACATAGTCCCATCCAAAAAAATAATGCCTAGTCCTTCGGTTGCAGTAATGGTTGATGATGAAGAAGTTAACTGAAAGACGATCGAGATTATGTAAGATGCCTTCAAAAAAAACCGTTCGCACTAAAAAAGGAACTAAACAAGCAGCAATTACTTTGTTTGAAACAAAGTCACTTTTTCCTAACGCCGAACAGCGGATTTTAATTTTAAAAAAATCGCAATATTTTGAAAATTTAAACTTTTCTGACGCCCAATATTTTCAATATTTACCTAAACTTTGAAAAGTTTACATTGATATCGATGCGTGTAACAAAAGTTCAAGCAAGACCTGTTTAAACCCAAACGGTTTGCACCGGAAGTTTTTTTTAAAAGGAGCAATTTTACTTGATGAGTACGTAATGTGCTCAAAACAAAAGAAAATCAATAAGAAAAATGCCTTTAAAAAGAATTTAATCATTCGGGGTTTTGCAGAAAAATTACTAGATCTCCAATTCAATAAAAAAAATATTGATGCACAATGAGATTCATCACGTAAAAAACTTTTAAACTTCATGATTAATATGGTCCATAAAAAAGAGTTAAAAGGTTTTTATTTACACGGAACTAGTGGTGTTGGTAAAAGTTATATTACCACATTGTTCGCTACGCAATTAGCACAAAAAAATTATACTGTTGCGTATGTTTTGTTGCCAGATTTAGTAACAAAATTATTAAAAAGTTTTAATGAAGAATCGTCTAGTTTTGAGACATCTTTAAACGCAATGATCAATTCCCATGTTTTAGTCTTAGATGATGTTGGGGCTGAAACGTATCGTGATTGGTTTATTAACGATCATTTTTTAAAAATTTTGAATGACCGTGTGAATACTGATAAAATCACCATTTTTATAAGTAATTATAACTTAGATGAATTACATAATCACTATTGCAAGATTGATAGTTACAAAACTCGAGCATTATCGCGAGAAAAAGCGGCAACAAGGCTAATTGATCGAATCTATGAATTAGTTGGAGATAATGTTTTTCAATTATCGGGAAAAAGTTGAAGACAACATCATGATCATAAAAAAAACGAACATCAGTCTAATTAAATATGATGAGATATTTTTAAATTACTACTAATTAAAAGTCAATAATTTTCCCAATCATTTAAGAGTTTTGAAAAAAGTTTATTGCATATTTTTATCAATAAATTTCAAAAATTTTTGGTGTTTTTTTAATTTTTTTGACATTTAATTATGTTGGGAGATTAAAATGCAGGTAATTTTACAAGAAACCGAAAAGGAATGTGGCGTTTGTATTGTTACAATGCTGGCCAACGAATTACATGATCAAGATGTAGCGCGTGAAGATGTTGTGGAAAAAGCCAATTTAACAAGTGCTGGTTTAAGTCTTTATGATTTGGAAAGTTTAGCATCTGAATTTGGTGTGGAACTAGAAACATACGAATGTACACTTGAGGAATTTAAAGATTTAAATCGTTCTAAATACTATGTTGTATTAGTAAAAAGAATGAACGGTTTACACTATGTTATCGTCCGAAAGTACCAACACCATTTAATGATTTTTGATAGTTCGGTTGGAAGATACAAAACAAATTGAAAAACTTTTAAAAATGAATTTGCTGGCATTGTTTCAACGGTAAGTAAAAAAAACATTGAAATTAATTTAACCAACACTAATAATCAATTAAAATTTGATAATTTTGTTAACTGACAATTGTTGATTGCTGCCTTTTTATTAGAAATATTAGCAATTGGTTTTGGCGTTGGTGTCGCACAATTATTTAAAGTTTTAGTTAACGAAACAATTCAGTACCAAACAACTTTTAATCTCCTAGTAATTGTTGTGACCTTTGTCTTTATGAAAATTGTTGAAATTCTTGCAAACGAATTAATCAAATGAATCCAATCGCGTAAATTTCAAGCCATTTACATAAAAAGTTGAAACAAAATTGCAACCAATTTACAATATCAAAAATTTGATTTCTTAAAACTACATCCCTATGGAAATTTATACGAATTGGATCATCATTTAATGAATGTTATCAACGTTTATTTATCACAAATCATTAAGGTTTTAGCAGGGGTAATGATGTTGATTACAGTCATTGGTTTTTTAGCTAGTATCAACATGTGGTTTATTTTGTTAAGTTTAATCCAAACAGTTTTTAGCACAATCTTAATTTATGGCAATTACCGATGACAAAAACTTAAAGTTAGTAAAACCATTATTTTTACTGAAAAACATAACCAAAATCTTTCCGAATTAAATGCATCTTTTAGCATTGAACAAAATAATCTTGAATACAGAGCAATTATTAAAAATCTTAAAGAAAACATTCGCCAAATGGCAATTAATAACAAAATGAATTTTATGGGGCAGTCGGCTTTCAATGTCGTCAGTACTTTTGCAAGGTTTTTATTCGGCGTAATAACTTTGTGAATTGGCATTGAATATATTGTTAATTTTAAATCAATGTCATTGAGTGATTTAGTTTTTGTTATCAGTTTGCAGGCATTACTAACAAACTATAGCGATCATATAGTTGAATTCTCACTAAATTTTAATAATTTTAAAATTGCCAAGCACAAATTGGCTAAATTTTTAATTCCTGATTATAAAATGATAACAAAAAACGAATTTGCCATATCTCAAGTTAAAAAAATCAACTTTCACAACATTTCTTTGGATGATGGACCCAAAAAAGTATTTAAAAATTTGAATTTAGAATTCAAGAATCTAACCTTATTGTCGGGAGAAAATGCCGTTGGTAAATCAACAATTTTTAAAACAATTACTAAAAAAATAAAGTTAAGTAGTGGTACCATAAAAATTAATGATATCAATTTAGATAAAATAAGTGATCAATGAATTTTAGAAAACGTCTATTATTTAGATGGCACCAAGCGAACTGACGGGATGCTTTTGTATGAAAATGTTATTGAATCCTTAAAAATGGCAAAAAATCCAAAAATAATCGAAATTTTACAAAATGCTGGTTTTTTCGAAACATCTTTAGAAAACTATAGTAACGGTCAGCAACAGTTATGTCGTTTGATTCAAATTTTAAATTTAGAAAATAAAATCATTCTTCTAGATGAAATGACAAATAATCTAAGTATTGATTTGAAAATAATGGTGTATGAACAAATTATTAAAGAAATTGCTTTAAATAATTTTGTTTTAATCATTGATCATGATCCAATTGTGGAAAAATATGTAAATCAAAAAATCGAGATTACTAGTCATGAAGCATAAAATGATTACAATGTTTTTTTGTCTTGGATTTGTTTTATTAACCTTCATTGTTTTATTATTTACTTTAAAAATTCAAATTCATGTTCCAGCACAATTACACGTTCGAAAAGAACAAACTTATTTACTAGTAAATTCACCAAAAGATTTAAAAATAATGAACTCAAAAAAGATTTTTCACCTTTATGATGATCAATCGAAAAAGAAAACTATTTATTTCAAAATGAAAAGATCAAATTTAAATAAAGTACCAGTTATTTTTCTAAAAAATCCAAATTCACCATATAAAGAAGGTAAATATGACGTTAAAATTTTTCTAAAAAGTGTGACATTAGCCCAACATTATTTTGGGATTTAACAAAGATAATCATTATAATTATTATCATGTTAGAAAGTGTCACAAAAAAACTTAATTCACTTAGTAAAAAAAGCCAAATCAATTTAACAAAATTACTTCGAATTATCAATCAACAAATTTCTGATTATTTTCGAATAAAAATCAACTTATATTACGAAATTATCTGACTAACAAAACAAGAAAGTTTAAACTTTAACATCAAATATCGTAAGCGTCATTATGTTGCCGATGTTATCAGTGTTCCTTTGTGGCAAGACCAAACTTTAGTGACGCCTTTATTAGGCGAAATCTACCTTTGTTTTGCACAAATTAAAAAACAAGCAAAAAAATATGAAGTAAGTTTTTTAAGTGAATTAGCTAGGATGCTAATTCATGGTATTTTACATTTGTTAGAATTTGATCATGAAATTGATGCAACGTGAGAGTATATAACTATGGAAATCCAGGACAAAATTCATGAAATGGTTTTAAAGCGCTATCAAGATGACAATAATTAAAAATGATTTGTAATAGAAATTAATTCTAGTTTTATCATTAACATCAAGGGAATATATTATGTATTTAATCAATCTTACAATTGCTGGTTGTCCCAATGTTGGTAAATCAACGCTATTAAATAAATTAATGAAAAAAAAAGTAGCAATTGTTTCAAAATTACCCCAAACAACTAGAAATGCCACTAACTTTTACCTTCATCATCAAGAATTTTTGTTAAAAATTTACGATACCCCTGGTTTCCATAAACCAATTAATAAATTAGATTTATTTTTAAATAGCGAAGTAGTTTATTCATTTAAACAATCAGAACTTGTCGTTTTAGTTGTGGATTGCATGCAAGATATTACTAACGAATTACAAGAATTAATCAATAAAATAAAGGGAATTAAAAATCTAAAAATTTTTTTAATTTACAGCAAAATAGATTTGTTACAAAATCCAAATAAGTTCAGTAAATTAAAGAAAGATCTGCAAGAGATTTTAGATCCATTTGAAACCTTAGAATTGAATTTTTTAAACGATGATCTATCCGTTTTGTTAGATAAAATTGTTTTACATTTTGAAACTATAAAAAATGAATTAGAAAACGTTAATGAAAAAGATTTAGTAGCACACGAAGCAAATAATGATAACTTTGTAATCAGCGAAATAATTCGTGAACAAATTATGATGCACACTTACCAAGAAGTTCCCCATGCAGTCGCCGTAACAATTGAATCAAAAAAATACGATGAGATTAAAAACATCTTTCACATTGATGCCAATATTGTTGTTGAAAAAGATGGTCAAAAAAAAATAATTATCGGCAAGCAAGGATGTAAAATTAAACAAATCGGGACACAAACTCGTTTAGAACTATTAAATTTATTTGATTGTAAAATTAACTTAAAATTATTTTGTAAAGTGGAAAAAAATTGACGCAATAATGACTTTTTAATTAAATCGCTTGGTTATAAAAAATGGCGTTAACAATTTCAAATTGTTACATTATTAAACTAACTGATTATATGCTTTTTGACCAAGTTGTTAGTTTTTTAACTGAAAATGGACAACGTCACCATGTTTTAGCTTTGGGAGTGAAAAAAATTATGTCAAAAAATGGCAGAAATTTACAAGTTGGTAATTACAATCAAATTGAATTTTTTCAAGCCCGCGAACAAGGAAAAGTCGGTAAATTAAAAAAAACGGTCGTTATTAATCCGATTCCGTGAGAATTACACGAATATGTTTCCTTTAATTTAGTTAATGAATATGTTAATAAAACTGTCCACATTTCACAAAAAACTTTTTTTCTATACCAGGCAACAATCAACATTCTTTTAAAAAAGGAAACAAAAGACTGGTTTTTAACTGCAACATTACTAATTCAACTATTAAAAGTTAATGGCATCTATTTTAATTACAACGAATGCAATTTGTGTCATAAACAGCATATTAATGCCTTGGATAAAAATTTATTATACGGGTATTGTTCAGATTGTAATCATTCTAGCATCGCAAGTAAATTTAAAGTAGACCCAAATATTTTAGACATGATTAATTACATTTCTAAAAAAACAAAAAATAAACCTTCTTATCGATCAGGAATTGAATTTTATTTTTTACAATTTTTAAAATATGTTGTTGAAGAAAATATTGGTATTATTTTTAATAGTTTAAAAAAATATGATATAAGCAGAAACGCTGATTCAGAAATGTCGAAAGTCTTTAAGTTCATTAAAGAAAAAGAGTAATAAAACAAATGAAACATTCTCAAGATACCATCATTAATTATTTAAAAAATTATGGTTTTGTTTACGCTTCTAGTGAAATTTATAATGGTTTAGCCAATTCGTGAGATTATGGGCCTTTAGGTTCGTTATTAAAAAATAATTTAAAACAAGAATTGTTAAAACATTTTGTTTTTTCTAAACCAAATATGGTACTAGTTGATAGTTCAATAATTTTAAATCCTGAAGTTTGAAAAGCGTCAGGACACCTTGGTAATTTTTCTGATCCATTAATCGATTGTAAAAATTGTCAAAGTCGCTTTCGGGTTGATAAATTAATTAGTGAAAAATTAAAAATTAATGTTGCTGAAAATACTAGTCATGATGAATTTAAAAAAATAATCGAAACAAATCATTTGGCATGCCCTACTTGTAACCAGTTTAATTGAACCAATGTGCGACAATTCAATCTAATGTTTAAAACTTTTCAAGGCGTTACTGAAGATCAATTAAGCACGCTATACTTACGCCCAGAAACAGCTCAAGGAATTTTTATTAATTTTAAAAACATTCTTCGCTCGCAACGGTTGAAAATACCTTTTGGCGTGGCCCAAATTGGTAAGGCTTTTCGAAATGAAATTACACCGGGAAATTTTATTTTTAGAACTCGCGAATTTGAGCAAATGGAAATTGAGTTTTTTACAACGGAATTAGATGCTGCAACTCATTTTGATTTTTTTAAAAATGAAATCGAAAAATTCCTAACAAACGTTTTAAAATTTAAGCCAGAAAATAAAAAAATTCATGAGCATCCTGCAAATGAATTATCCCATTATTCTAAAAAAACGATTGATTTTCAATTTGCTTTTCCTCATGGTTTTAGCGAATTATGGGGATTAGCAAACCGCAGTGATTACGATTTATCAGTACACCAGAAATTTTCTGGTAAAAGCATGACTTATTTAGATTCACAAAAAAATACGGAATTTATTCCGTGAGTGATTGAACCATCAGTTGGGATTGAACGGTTATTTTATGCATTAATTTGTAATAGTTATGAACTTGAAAAAATCGAGGAAAATAATTTTCGAGAAGTATTAAGAATACCAAGTTATTTAGCACCTTATCAAGTTGCCGTTTTTCCTTTAGTTAACAAATTAAACGAGAATGCAAAAGCAATTTATCAAGAGTTGTTAGATAATGGTTTCCGGGTTATTTTTGATACCAGTGGTAGCATCGGCAAACGTTATCGACGCATGGATGCAATCGGTACACCGTTTTGTGTAACTGTTGATTTTGAAACAATTTCCGAACAAAAAATCACAATTAGAGAACGTGATAGTATGAAACAAACCAGAATTTTCTTAAAGGATTTAACGAAAACTTTGGCGGAAAAACTTAAGTAAAAAGTATGAATAATAAAAATTTTGACATTTTAATAGCGATTAAATCTCAAGCTGATATTGTTAATGTTATTGGTCATTATTTAAAACTTGAAAAAAAGGGAAACAGCTACATTGCCCTATGTCCTTTTCACAACGATCAGCACGCTTCGTTATCGGTGTCGCCAAAAAAACAATTATTTAACTGCTTTTCGTGCAATACTAAAGGCGATGTTTTTAAATTTGTAAAAGATTTCAAAACAATATCTTTCATGCAAGCGGTACAAGAAGTTGCTCAAATTGTTAATGTTGATGAATCTTTATTAAAAAGGTTAAAGCACACTGATCAAAATTTTGAAAAATACCAAAAATATTACGAAATCAACGAACTTGCTTTACGTTTTTTCAAAATTAATTTATGAAATAAAAACGAAGTCGAAGCCAATGCTTACTTAAAAAAACGTCACCTTTCATCAGCAATATTAGAACAGTTCGAAATTGGCTACGCCACGAATAAAAAAAATGCTTTAATCCTTTTTTTAAGTGAAATTCAAAAACAAGCCAGTATTTCACCTAGTGAAATGAAATATATTGGTTTAATTAATCCGCTAGATGACAATAAAGATTTTTTTATTAATCGGATCATTTTTCCAATTCGCGACAATAAGGGTAATTTGGTTGGTTTTTCGGGAAGAACAATATCTGAAGTCGAACCTACCAAATACTTAAACACTGGCTCGACTCCGATTTTCCAGAAGGAAAATATTTTATACAACTATTACCGGGCGGCAAATCTTGATAATTTAACTAATCTTTACGTTTGCGAAGGCTACTTAGATGTAATCGCGTTGCATCGTGTAAATATTAAAAATTGCATTGCTTTGATGGGGGTTAATTTAAGTCAATCCCATTTAGAAACCTTAAAACGCACGCGAAATTTAAAAGAAATAATCCTATGCTTAGACAATGATAATGCAGGAATTAACGCCACCATAAGTATTGCTAAAACATTACTGGTAAATAAAATTAATTTTAAAATTGTTAAGCCATTTGCAGCCCAATACAAAGATTGTGATGATTTAGTAAATAATTGTGAGCCAAAAAAAGTCATTGAAATTATTAGTAGTCATGTTGATTATTTCACTTATTTAATCGAAATCTGAAAGAAGAATGTCAAAAACCCAACACCATCCGAAATTTTAAATACTGCTACTAAAGTGTTGGTTGAAATCAAAAAATATGCTGACAAACTAATTCAAAACGAGTATGTGAAAACTTTAGCATCTTCATTAAACTTAAATTATGATGATCTGTTAAATAAATTACATGAAATTAATATTGATCAAGTTGCAAAAGAACCATCAGTTTCACAAACCACTGATGCCATTGATAGTTTTCCCGTTAATCAAAATCATTTTGACAAAACTAACACTTTAAAAACGATTAAGGTTTTTCAAAATATCACAAACCAAATATTTATGGATGAAATTAAATTAGTAACACTTTTTTACTTTCACAAAAAAGCGATCGACGATTTTGATAACTTTTCACAATTTATTTTTTCTAATGGTTTTTTCAGCAAATTATTAGTCAAATTAAAAGTTTTCTATTTGGAAAAAGAACACATTACATGACATGAATTTGAAAATTTAATCAACCAAACAGAAAATTCACACAAGATTAACATCGATATCCTTAAAAGCTTATTTAAAAAGGCTATATGAAACTTTAAATTACAGAAAGATCAAGAATATGACAAAAAAGACATGTATAAACTGATTTATACAATTATGATTAATGCCAACACTAGAGAACTGTTACAATTAACCTTAAATTTGAACCCAAATGATCCAGAAAGTTCTAGTAACTATTTAGAAAATTATAAGAATTTTCAAGCAACCAAAAAATATATTAATTGCCTTTTCGAAAAATATAATTCTTACTTTTCTTAACAAGATTAACAATGAAAAACCAAAATACTTACCATTTAGTTGCTAACGGACCACTAGCTCATGTTCCTGATTTAACAATTTACAAACAAGATCACGATATTACTTGAATTGGCATTGATGGTGGTAATCGAACTTTAGATCATTACCAAATCACGCCCCGAGTTGTTTTTGGAGATTTTGATTCAATACCAAACGAGTTATTAGAAAAACTCAAACTAAAAGTTAAAGAAATCTACCAGTGTCCAACAGCGAAAAAAGAAACCGATTTTCAAATTGCTTTAAATTACTTATTAAATCAAAAAATCTTTATGATTCGGGTTTTTGGATGAAGTGGTGGAAGACTAGATCAATATTTATCAAACTTAGTTACTTTAGCTAATCCAAAGTATCACGAGATTATTAGTAAAACGATTTTTATTGACAAGCAAAATTTCGTGCAGTTTTTTTTACCCGGTGAATGAATTGTTACACAAAATACGAAAATGAAATATGTAGGCTTTTTAACATTAACACCAGTAAAAAACTTATCAATTAAAGACGGTTTTAAATACCAAACAAAAAATTGGTCATTTGATAAGATGACCTGTTTATCCAGTAATGAATTTACCTTAGCATCAGGTGAATTTAGTTTTGATTCTGGCGTTATTGCATTAATTCAGTCAAAAGACCTGATTTAACGCAATGAAACAATAAAAAAACTAATGCAGTAATGCATTAGTTGATAATAATAGGACTAATGGTGGCCTCGGGCAGAATTGAACTGCCGACACACGGTTCTTCAGACCGTTGCTCTACCGACTGAGCTACAAGGCCGTCTGGCGGTTCCGACGGGAATCCAACCCGCGACCCCTCCGTGACAGGGAGATATGTTAGCATTACACTACGGAACCATGGTTGCGGGAGATGGATTTGAACCACCGACCTTCAGATTATGAGCCTGACGAGCTAACCGAACTGCTCTATCCCGCGATAACTTGAAAGCAAACTTAAGCTTTCAATAATTTTTTTAATAAATGGCGGAGGCTGAGGGATTCGAACCCCCGCGTACCGTTAGGCACCTCTCGGTTTTCAAGACCGAACCCTTCAGCCACTTGGGTAAGCCTCCGTAAAACGCAAAAATCGATTTACGTTTCTGTAAAATGTAGGTTTAAGATTTAACTGGTGGATCTAACAGGACTCGAACCTGTAACAGACCGATTATGAGTCGGGGGCTCTAACCATTGAGCTATAGATCCAATGGTAGCTGGGGTGAGAGTCGAACTCACGACAACTCGGGTATGAACCGAGCCCTCTAACCAACTGAGGTACCCAGCCATTATGGTCGGGAAAACAGGATTTGAACCTGCGACCCCTTGGTCCCAAACCAAGTGCTCTACCAAGCTAAGCTACTTCCCGACATGATAAATAATGGTGCACTACTTTAGGAATCGAACCTAAAAAACTAACTTCCTGATCAGTGCATATGGAGGTGCCTGTCAGAATCGAACTGACGCAATAAGAAGGTTGCAGCTTCTCGCCTTACCGCTTGGCCAAGGCACCACATACAATAAGCAAATATAAATATAGTCTTATTGAGGTAATAAACCTCATAGATTATACCATTAATTATTTATAAAAAATATTTTTTATCCACTTTACATCAAAAGGAAGTATTTATATTTTTTGATAGAGTTTTTTCGCACTTTTATTTTGTTATATAGAAGTGATCACCCAAAGACTAATTTAATTCTAAAGCCTGATCATAATAAGTTTCTGGGGCTTTGTTTTCATAAGTATTTAACGATCGTAATGTTGCGATTTCTGTTTTGGTTAATTTAATCTTCATACCATTAACATTAGAAATCACCCGTTCGGGTTGACTTGATTTAACAATTAAGGGAATGTTCTGACTATTTAAAAACGCAATTAAAATTCCCGGGACATCACTTTTATATTTTTTTGCAAGTTTTACTAAAATTGGATTTTTCAAGTTTTTTTCAATGACACCTAAGGGTGATCAGGCCTGAATCACAATTTTTTCTTGATTATTAAATACCAAACGGTCTTCACGAAAATTGTTTACAGATAATTCAATTTGATTGCACCACGGTTTAACTCCAGTCTTAGCAATAAGCAATTTAATCATATCTTTATCAAAATTACTAACGCCAATATTTTCAACCATTCCTAATTCCTTGCATTTGATCAATTGCTTCCAGGCTTGGATTGTTTTGTTCATATCCAAATGTGGCCGATGCAACAAGTAAGATCAAATTTTCGTTTGATTTAATTTTTTTAAAGATGATGATAATGCTTTTTTCACATCATTAAATTGACTAACTCACACTTTAGACTGGATTGGTAAATCAACTGGTTTTTTAGATTTTCTTAATTTACTTAAAACCTTACCAATTTGACTTTCGTTACCATAAATATGTGCTGTATCGATATAGTTGTAACCAACTTCAGAAGCTGCTGCGATACATTGTTCTAAACTAGTTGACGAAACATTCATTCATGTCCCAAAACCCAAACGCATTTTTTGATTATTCATTACTAAAATTACCACCTAAAAATTTCCTTACTTACAAGATACGAATGATTATTAACTTTTTTATTGATTAATCAAACCGAAACTAACGCTAGTTGCGATATTGAAATAAAAGAAACAATATGAGAATAAAAATTAAAATTACGAATCCTTGCTGTGCAAACTAATTAATTATACATTAAAAAAACTTAAATTTTTTTTACGATTCTAATTAAAATTTTTGTTCCTATATTTAACCATGGATCGAGCGTGAACTCTTATCTAAAGTGTGAAGACAAATTATTTAGTAAGAATCGAAAATATTTAGTACCTTTTTATTTTTTAAAATGTTCTTAAATAAAATTCCTGAATGACTGCTATCATTAAGCAAAACTACCGAATCTCATATTAATAATCTGGCGGTAAAATTTGTCACTATTTTAAAACTATTTTAAAAATAATTTAGAAACAACAAAAACATTTTGATCATAAATCATTGGTTTGCAATTTCTTGACGATTTGAGTAATTTGCATATAATTAATGTCATGGGGATGTCACGATTTCGACATGATTGATAGACCCATAGATGCAGTGGGGTATGCCCCTTATAGCTCAAGGTTTAATTAACCGACAAACATAACGACGAACAAATGGTTGAATTGGATCAAAATTTCCTTATCAACCAACAAATTAACCACAACTTCGCATTCGCTGCTTAAGTTGATTTAATTTCACTCAAATTAGTGAACGTTACATAACTAGTTTGTTTTATTAGTCAGTAACTCGTTTTGATGACGTCCGATAAATCAAAATTAAACTTTTCGGCTTACCAGTTAATGGTTGTGCGATAGCCTAATTTAACTGGGAATCAAAATCTTATCGTACTAAACTGTAGACTCTGTGGAAAAGTTAATTGTGGAAACGGGTTTGACTCCCGTCATCTCCACCATGATGGATGTGTTCAAAATCGGTTGAAAAAACGTTGGTTCAATTCCGACCATATCCTTAAAGTTTGTTATAATCAGTAATTGAAAAGTTTTCGTCAAAAAACAAATCATTAAAAATAAACTAATGGTAGCCATTCCATTTGTTTATTTTTGTATTTTTTAAAAAAAGTTATTTACTATTAATTAGAACTTTCAATAATCGTCTGAATACATATAATTAAAATCTAATACCAGAGTTAAAGGATGATATGAAAAATCACGAAGAAATTGCTAAAAAAATGTTTACCAAGCACATGGATAAAACCGAAAATCAAATTGTGTACATGGAGTTAATCAATGAGGGCTTTACCAACATTTCATATCTAGTTGTTAATCAACAAAACCAAAAATTTCAAGTTCGGATTGGTAATCATCAAATTAACCGGAATAATGAATCATTATTTCTCAAAGCAATGGCGGATTTTGGTGGTTTTATTTACTATGACAATCAAACTGGTAATGCCATTAAAAAATGAGTAGAAGGTCGAATTCCTGCCATTAATGAATGCCGTAGTGAAAAATTCATGAAAGCGTTTGCTAAATCCTTACGTAGTTTACAAAAATTAAAAATTTCCAAAAAAATGACTGAACGTGATTTTTACTGTTTTCAAAAAAAAGCTGATTTCAAAAACTTGGAGCATATTTGACAAAAGTATGATGAAATAATTCGAAAGTACCAAAACCTACCATTAATTGCTAGTCATAATGATCTGCGCCCGTCAAACCTCGTGTGGGATGATAAAAAAGTTAGTTTTCTTGATTTTGAATGGGGAACTAAAAATCATGGTTATTGGGATTTATGTAATTTTTTGAGAGAAATCGAATACCCACTGGCAAATTTAGAAAGCCTGATTTCTAAGCACTTCAAAAATTTAAAATTAGATATTGTTTTGGAATTTTTATTTGCAACTACTTGTTTTGCTTACCAGTGAACTTTTTTTCCAGAACCAAATGCATTAATATTGAAATATCGAAATAACGTCAAACAATTGATGCAAGAGTATTATGCGGTAATCACTAAAGAAAAACCAATGTTAAATTAAATGGAAGAATCTTTTTATTAAAAAATTAGTAATTTTGTTCGAAAAATCCTTCACCATATTCCATTGCTTTGCAAACAAAATCCCATAATTCTACAGGAATATCTTTAATTGCAACTTTATAAACTTTATTTAATCTTGGGTTAATGATCCCAATGTAACTTATTTTTTTAAACTTTACACGTAAAGATGAATTTAATCCTAATAAAAAGTAAACCATTAATTGAATAAAATCTTTATTGGATGGCTTTTTTGAACTAACTTTTAAATCCCATACAAAATCATCGTCATAAAAATCGCCATCTCCTGATTTAATGATCTTTTTGAAAGGATGGTGCAGATGATCAGGAGTAAAATGTACGCTACAAACCACATTATTTTCTTTTTTTAAAATTACTAAATTTCTTTGAACTAATTGCACAATAACATCATAAGTTAATGCGTCTAGTGTGGTTTGTTCTGGGTAAATGTCAGTATAAAGAGCCCGACCGATGGCATCATAATGCGATAGTTTTGCAACAAGTAAGGCGTTTTGTAACGATAATGAATTATCAACTTGAAGGAAATTTTGGTCATAGTAATTAATCAATTGTTTGAAAAAAGTTGTTTCTTCATCCAAAATATACTTTGACATATCACTTAGTAGAAGACCTGGATATGCTGCCGTAATTTTCATTCAGAGTAATTCGCGACCGTATTGACTAGCAAAGAATACTTCTTCCTTTTTTTGTCCTAATGATAATCTTGTTAAATAATCGACTGTTAAACCCATTATGATTGGCGAGATGCTTTCTTGAAGATTGATTAATTGAACACCATTTTCAATGATGTTTTCTTCCTTTATTAATTTCTTAAACAGGTAAAAATTTTGACCAATTTTTAATTTGTTAAGAAATCCAGTCACGCTCGTTGATGATACCATTATCGCTCCAATATCGATAAAATTTGGTTTCAATTATCATCTATTTTTAAAAATCTAATCACTCACTTGAACAGTAATTAAATTTGATAAAAAGCAGACGAAAACACAGTCAATATTAAAATGAATTTTTAAATTTTCTGTACTTTTAACTTTGTTTTTTTCAAACCCTTAAATAAAAAAAATTGTTTTCCTGTATTTGTTAAAAGAAATTTTTAAAAACTTTAAAAATAATCGGTTTTGACAAAACAACAATTGAATAATTATTGATAGGAAAAATTAAAATTTTTAAATTTTTTTTAAAAAATGTGAAATTTTAAATAAATTGTGTATAATTATTATGTGTCGCTACGACACTTGACTACATAAGTACGGTATCGCACCAAGATAAGGTTTTATACCGAGCACGCCACCATCAAGGGTGGTTTTTTTTATTTTTATAACCAAACTTTGCTTGATTTTTCTAAAGTTAAGAAAACTGTTACTAGGTTTTTACCAAACTAAACAATATCATCTAATTAAAAAGGAAAAGCAAAATATTAGTGGCTAAATAATAAAAAGATCATTTTTATTACTAAAATTAGTTTGGATTGATTAAAAATGATTACAAGTTAACTTCCATAAATCCTTTTAAGAACCTACATGATTTCAATATGCCATTCCAGAAAGCGATGATGGGAGCTGTTATGTTGAAAATTACTTTAAAAAAATACAATAAATTTTTTTGATCTATCTACTGATTTCGAGTTACAACCAAGGCCTACTACATTCTCATACTAAAAATATTAACGTAACTAGATTTAAAAAATAACTCGATAAATGAAAATAGTTAAATACTTTTTAATTACTTTTAAAGTTCAAAATCTATGAAACCTTTATTTCTAATTTTATATATTTTCATTTTTTAAAAATAAAAAAACTACTTTTTAGTTAATATTCATAATTACTTTAATAAAAATGAATGATTTATCATGCATTTAAACCATTTTAAATCACTGTTAATTTTTTATCAACATTATCAACTTTTGCTTTAATTTGTAAAAATCATTAAATTTATATTTAATCGATTAAAAATCAATTTTTGAAATTTAACATGATTATTTTGAGATGAATATTTTTGCTAGATAACAATGTACCTTTAATTTAAAAATTAAAGAAGTATATGAAACTAATAAATATGAATAAGCAATATATAAATTTAAATATATGTATCAAAAAGTAGGAAATTAGTTTAAAAAATAAGAATCTTTAGATACTGTTTAGATGCACTTTGATTCATCAGTTTCCTGATCAATCAAATATTGATAATCCTTACTAAATTCTATTTTTTCTAAGTATTTTTCAGCAAATTCAATCATATTAGCCTCTACTCGAAACTGAACGTAACCAACTTTCTTCTTTTTAAGATGACCAAAATCTTGATAAATTTGCTTAACTAATAGTTCTAACTTATGTTGATTTCAAGAAGTATCAATATGGACTACAACAATATTTTTCATTAATTTGTAAAGTTTTTGTACTGGTGGTGGTGGCGGTGGGAGATCAGTAGGTAAATGGTACGAATCAATTCGAGCGTTAAGTGCAACATTACCATCATCAACTTTTTGGTCAAGTTTATCAACCTTTTGGTTTGTTTTTTCAATTTCTTTCTTCAATTCAACTTTATTGTTGTCAATTTCCTTTTTTAACTCAATTTTAGTGTTATCAATTTTCTTGTCTAGTTTATCAACCTTTTGGTTTGTTTTTTCAATTTCTTTCTTCAATTCAACTTTATTGTTGTCAATTTCCTTTTTTAACTCAATTTTAGTGTTATCAATTTTCTTGTCTAGTTTATCAACCTTTTGGTTTGTTTTTTCAATTTCTTTCTTCAATTCAACTTTATTGCTGTCAATTTCCTTTTTTAACTCAATTTTAGTGTTATCAATTTTCTTGTCTAGTTTATCAACCTTTTGGTTGGTTTTATCAATTTCTTTTTTTAACTCGGTTTTGATGCTCTGAATGCTTTGATTCGTTTTTTTAGAGTTTTCGGTTAGCTCTTTTAGTTGCTGAAGAACCAATTTTTGAAATTTCGAATCATTATCTTTTTTAGCCATACTAATTACCTCTTTTGATACTTCTAATAAAAAGTTTTAAAATTGAACTTTCTTGTTTTTAATGGCTGAAAACAAGCGTAATTAATTATAAATTATTTTGCTTTTTTTGAATTTGCAATTTTGTAAAATAATTCTAAATTTATCATTCAAACTGATAACGATGCATTACTACTAGTTATCCAATCTAAATCATTATGGAAATTGTCAGCAAGCATGTAGTTTTTACTACATCAATTTAGATTAATAAATAAAGATTTTTTTAAACTTTTTAAGCGGTCATAATTCTCTAATAAGAATGATGAGACACCAGAGAATTTAGCATAAATGTATTATCGTAAATAATTGCATAAGTTACTTGAAGACAAGATATCAAATTAGAAAAACGATTAACACTTTGCATACTCAACAAATAAGAAATAAAAAAATCAACAATATTTATTATTGTTAAACAACTTAAATAACTAGAGTTTATTAATTGTAAAGTTATTGAATAAATTTTAAAAATGTTTTGATGTTTTAAATTTCATTGATCTATTCAAATTTAGTTTTTAAATTCATAGTTGTAAAACAGATTGTAAAAGTAATCTATTCACAATTAAATTTTATTAGATATCAAATTATGAAAATTTTTAACAATAATAAAATTTGAAGTAATTATCGCCTTCAGTTGTTGTTTGATTTTATCGCTTAAATTTAATGATTAATAATAAATCAAGTATAACCATTTCATTTTATTTGGAACTTTACTATGGCTTCAGGTTAGTGTGGTTATTATAATCGAGTCTAAATTGGTATTTGCCTTCAACATTTTTAATATTTCGCTTTCTTAAAAACGATTTTGAAAATTATATTTTTTAGTAAATTAGTTTAGTTTGTTTTGCAAACTAATTAATTTTAAAAATTATCAATATTTTTAATTTGTATCATATTGTCAAAAGAAAATTTAAAGAATCTTTCATATGATGATTAATTTGTTAAATTCTGCAATTTTTCATTTTTGCTATTTTTTTAACCTCTATATTAATAGATAGAATATTTTTTCTTGTTATCCTAAAATTTTGGATTATAAAAAATTTAATTTTTAGGTTTTTCCATCAAAAAGCACGACTTTTTAAACAAACTACTTGACAAAAAAACAAAAATTTCCATCATTTAAAAACAAAACATGAAATTTATCCAAACCTTATTTGTTGGTGAAGAGTCATGTCAGGAGAGGAATCGAAATGAAAAAATTTAAAAAGAAGTTTTTATTAACTGGATTGGTATTAGCGGTTCCATTAGTAGGAGCCATTGCATCAGCCTGTTCTGAAGTTAGTCAAGGTGAAGATCGAACCCCTCCTTCAGGCGGATCTGGTAATTCCACAATGATGAAAAGTAACAACGATAACATACTTGAGAATTTACCTAGTTTCTTTTAATTAGCAAGAAAATAGAGTCACATTATTTTTAAAAAAGCAAATCCTTATGACAAAAAAAGGGGGTGGTTGCTTTTTAATTTTTAAATATTTCAAATTTATCTTTATTATGGTAACTATATATGAAATAATTAAAACTTCAAATTAATCACATTTTTTTAATTTTAAATATTAATTTCTGTATAAAATAACTTTACTTACGAACAAATACCTATTTATATTGTTCTTCTTTTGTAAATTTTTATAAAAGTAAATTTCCTTAAACCATAGTTCAAAAGATTTATTTAAACCAGATATTTTACATATAATTATTCCGCATCCTAGAATTAACCTTAAAAAGTTTAAGTATTTTTAACTTATATCATCCAATTGTGTGCATATTTTATGCGTATAGGACATAATTATTTGTAAATTTGCTATTTTTAAAATTCGACTTTAATTTTTGATTTTTTTATTTCCGATGAATGAATCATATTATGGGATTAATCTAAATCAATAAATATAATAATAAAATTTAACTAACTGAATTGGCATTAGTAGTTTTATTAGTTAGTATGATTCCGTTATTGTGTTCTGAAGTCGCAAAAGACGACGCTTTACAATAGCTGAGAACAAAAAAATAAAAATTATTTTGCTAATGGAAAGTATAAGGTCTAGCCAATGCACTTGCTAATAATTTTAAAGAAAAACAAGGAAAATCGCCAATGGAGATCAGCGACTGTGATAGATTAATGCACAGATTAAAAATGATTAAATTATTCACTAGATTGTAGGTTAAAACATTAAATATATAGCAATATTTCACAAGATTAATTATCAAAAAAACTTTATCACAAACTAAAACAAATGCGATAAGTAATGCTACTTGAATATTTGATATGACAAAAGGGTGTAACCTGGTATTAAAAACGATTGAATTCCAAATTAAATTGATCTTTAATTTTGCTTTTTATTTCTTTTTTTGTATGCACGATTACAATTGTTTTTGATTAAAAAAGTTTAGGCAAAATCTTTTAAAACCATTTATTAAATTGATAACTAAATTGCATCTGACTAATTTAGCTTTACTCATATTTGTTTCTCATCTTAGAACAGGCCTTCTATTCTAAAAGAGTATTTTACAGTTTGATAAAAAATAATATTTTTTTAGTCTTGTTCATTTTACTATCAAACTATCTACCTAATATGGTTGCGTGTGTATGTAGTATTTTTAATATTTTTTTACAACTTGGCCTTTATAAATTAAATATGCCAAAACGATAAAACAATAGTTTAAGATTCGGAAACAAAAACAATATTTTTTAAATTAAATCGCAACATCGTGTATTTTTCCTTGTTTATTACTTTAAAAATATTTTCAATTTTCTAACATTTAAAAACAGCAAAGTTAACCATTAGTGTTAATACTAAAAATAATAAAAAAAGGTATGAAATAGTTTTTTTACAATATAGCTTTTTAATTTGAAAATCAAAAAATCATTTCGTGTTTATACCATTTTTATAATGCTACTTTTATCCAAACAAATATCTAAAATAATATACGATACTTCGTGAAAAATATAAATTAAATAAATGGTTAAAAAATGTAAATACATTTAGGTTTTTAAAAATACTCATTTAACGACTTTAAAACAATTAAAATTTATCTTTATTCTAGTATGGATTATCAACATTTTTCATGGCTTTATATAAAGTTTTAAAATATGGTAAATTTGATCAAACCGATTTATTTCCTAAGACGACTAATCGCTTTCTTGCGCGTGTGATTGAAACGTTTAAAAGGTTGGGCTTTTCGCAAGCTCACCTAGCACCTTTGTAATTTTTTAATCCACATCCTAGTACTAAGATCACCTCTTGAGCATCTTTACCTTGAAAAGTGTGAACGGTTCCGACATTTGTTTTTAATCATTTTTTTAATACAGAAGTGTCAATAGATAATTTTTTTGGCAAGGTTTCGATTAATAATCGTTTAAGTTTGTCAATGACATCTTTAAAGGGTGACAAAATATATAATTGTTTGGTTCCGCTTGAAAAATCTTCAGCTTTAAAATGCCTAGATACTAACTCTAAAACGCTTCGACCCTCTTGTTTTACAAAATGACTGTCAACTTCAGGTTCTTCTGTTGTGTTATACCAAATTGATTCATTAAAGCGAGCAAATCCTTGTTCATTTACTGCACTAAACATGCGGTTTGAATAGGAAATCATGTTGCTAACATTGAACATTAATTCTTCACAACGCCGGTGAACTACTAATGGTAAGCCCACAATTTGGTGATTAATGATACCAACATACGGACTACATGCGTCAGCTAATTGTTGAACAGATAAAAATGGTAGAGTAAAAAGACGATTAATGTTGCTATTTAATTGAAATTCACGCATTAAAGTTTTAGGCGTTTTGGTAATGGGTTCAATTTGCATCGGGTCACCAACGATGATCACATCTTGAGCACGAATGATGGCTCCGATAGCTGCTGATGCGGGTGCTTGTCCAGCTTCATCAATAATTAATAAACCAATTTCTTTAGGACGAACATATTTTAAAAAAGTGCCAACTGATGCAAATGTTGTACTCATCACTGGAATAATAAATGATAAAGCCTGCCAACCACGTTCAACAATCGCTTGCCAATGCTCTTCATATTCACTAAAGGCTTGCGGTTTTTCTAAAAAGCAAAAAAGGAGTTTAATGTTTTTGGTGATTTCCTTGTTGGTTTTTACATAAGCTTTATGAAGTTTTAAAGCTAAGAAAAAAAGTTTTTCTCTAGCGATATCTAACTCGCGACTAACTCATGGGCATTGTTTTTGGGAATTTTCGTTAAATTGAATAGGCTGACGTTGGTTTATTAGTCCGTTTCAAAACTGATCGTCTGGTAATAAATTGGAGTATTTGTTTTTTAAGTTAGTTAAATTCATCCACGCTTGTTGAAGATGACTATGTTGCCCTTTAGCGTTTTCATATGCTAATTTAGTTTTTTCTAGCATGTTTTTAGTATCAATAACCGCAATTTGAGCGTTTTTAATAATCTTGTTCTGTTGTTTAATGATTTCAGGTTCTTTGCTTCCGAAAAATCTTTTTATTTTTTGAAGAAATGATAGTGATTTATTTAGTAATGGTAATTGACTAATGGCTTTAAACAAGTTTTCATTAACATCTTTATATGATATTTTTAATTGTTCATAATCACCTTCAATTTTTGAAAAGGAATCGTTAATTTTAATTATTTCATCTTCTAAATCTCAACTATAACCCTGCTGGTTAGCAAGTTTTTGATTTGTAGTAATCATTGCCTCCAATTCTTTTAATTTTTCAAAGTCTTGCTGAGCATTTTGAATTAATTTTTCAACTAAATTCTTTTGTTGCAAAAACATTTCACGACATTCTTCAAATTGATGTCTCAATAAATCGCTTCGATCATCATGATTTTCAAAAATTTTTTCAAAATAAGCCTTGTAGGTCTCGATTAAACCTTTGATGTTTGCTTTTTTACCTAAAGGAATTGACAAAAATCCCCAAGCATCGATTTCATAGTTATAATGAACATTAACTAAATCCGTATAGTAGATTTCATCATTAATTCGATTGTCAAAATCGTTAATGTGGGCTTTTGTTCTACTTACATTAGCATCATAATAAACGTTTGGTGCAAGGGGTAATTCTTTCGAAATATTTTCAACCGCTTTATTATTTGATGAACAAACCACGATCCAACCTTCTTTAAAAAAATTTGGAAGTGGATAACTAATAAAATTGTATTGAACGCCATGATTTTGATTCAAAATGATTCCTGTTAAATCAATCTTATCGCCATGACCATTTTGTACATTTTTAGTCAAACTAAAGTTACACAATTTGATCGCTCGATCAACAATTCGTTCGGCAATAACATCTTTTAATAATGTTGTTTTGCCAGTTCCCGGTGGTCCGTTTACAGCAATAATTTGCTCGTTTTGAGGATTTTTTGGCTTTTGATCACGACGATGACTAACTCGGTTAAATTTAGTTGCATTAATAGCAACCTGCTGCATTAAAGAAGGGCGATTGATATTTGGTCATTTAGCTAATGTCATCATGTTCGGACTTGTTAATTTTTTTAAACTTTCCACATCCCGATCAATCAAAATTTTATTCATTGATCTAACAATAAATTCAAGTTGTTGATCACTAGGGTTTGCATTTGTTCCGATTTGTTCAGCAATTAATACTGCATCTGATAAAAAATTAATTAATTTATCATTAACGCCATCTTCTAATGATTGCAGGTATTTAATGGCTTTATCAATCTCTTCTTGATAAAAAGAATTTCAAAAAGATAACCCTCAAGTATCGTGATCTTCAATAAAAAACTTTGGTTCTAATTGCTTTACTTCATTTTTTCAGAAATCATGAAAATTAAAGGTTTTACAAATTACTTCCAATAAAAATTTTTGTAATTGTTTTAACCCTTCGCTTATTGCTTCAAATGAGCGGGGATATTTACCAATTTTTTCTAACTCATGACCATATCTCTCGCGAAAATAAAGATTTCATTTTTTTGTTTTAGCTTTAATATCACTTGTGTCATCATGATTAACAAGGGCGACAATGGCAACAAAAAACGGGGCTAACTCAATGCTATTTTTTTGAAATTCCAAAAAATAACAACCAGAATCCTTATCTTTTTTAATATGCACATTAAAAAAACCAGCAGTAATTTTTTCCTTGGATTCAAATTCTTGATTAGTTTCTTCGGTGTAAGAAGTTTTGATAATTTTCTTTTCTTGTAAATAAAATAGGGCGTTGCCTAAAATTACATCAGGTAAAAAACAAGTGATTTTTAATCCATTTAAAAGACTTGGATCGTTCGGCAAAGTCGTTTTATTATAGTCTTTTAAAACCGATAAATTGGTCAAATTTTGTGGCAAAAACGCTTCGAGCGTACGCAGATATTCCAAAACTTGGATGGCTTTTGCTTTTTTACTGGCAGGAGTTTCTTGTTTCATATCATTCAATTATGATCTAAGTGATTAATTTTAATTATACTTTTTAATATAAATAAGGCCTTGAGAACAATAATTATTCAATACAAGGCTGATAGCATTTTTAAGAATAATCAACGGAAAAATTAATGCTAACACTTTTGCTAAATCTCTAAAAAGAAAACATTTTGTGTTAAAAAACTTACTATTTGAAAAATTATCAAATTATTTTTTGATAATATTTTTTACAAAAAAAATAAAAATTGGTATAATTACCATGTACTCCGGTACAATATCATTAGACTACATAAGTATGATACTCGCTACTGAATAAGTAGCCTCTGTGCCGAACACACCAGCGATAGGGCTGGTTTTTTTATTGTTTAATTTAAAAAAAACTAAATAATTTAGTTTTATAAATTTTAGAACGAATGTATATAAAAACTATCGGATCAACTTAACGACCATAAATAAAAAAATAAGAATTGAAGTATCTAGAATCTTATTTTTAGTAAAAAATCGAAATGTCGCTCAAGTTTAGTTTATATAAATCTTTAATATTAGATGAAGATTATTATTTTTTTAACGACAATTAATTTTCGACAATTTCAATAATATTACTACTATCTTTCTTTTGAATATTTTTCATAACAAACGCCTTAATTGTGTTGGCAATTTCATATTTTGCAAACAAAATATCATCAATTTCAGCCACACTTTTATCAATTCATAAATTATCATATTTTAAATAAGGTACCGCTTTTCAAGCCGTTGTACTGTGCTGGGAGTTTTTATTTCGGTAAAGTAGCGCTCTGCAGAATTGGGTCATCAAAAATTTGGCATGAATTTTTGCTTGTTCAAGCGTATCGAAGCAACCAGATTCTAAAAAAGTTTCGGTACAGATTTGTTGTGGTTTAGCAATGTAAATTTTAGCAAATCCCCCCCAAGCCAACCGTTTCGTTCATTGCTCCTCATGCGTAGGGAACAAAAACTTTATATTTATCTCTTGTTTTCGTTGCTTTGATTTGGTGACAGTCAAGCCGGATATAACGAAAAATCAGTTTAGATCCCTTTTTACCAACAACGATCAGATCATCATCTTTTTTTCGGTTTAAATCCATGGTTTGTAAACCATACTTCGCTTCGTTACCAATAACATCGGTAGATAAGCCATAAGGTTTTCGTGGAGATGTAAATTTTTGTAAACTGATAAATCCTGGGGTACTACCAACAATTTCAGCCAAATCAATAATTTCTTGCGGTTTGATAATTTCATTCTGATTGCAAAGTAATTTCTTGACATCATGATTTTTACCATGGATTTTAATTAATTGTTTCCCAGATAAACCGTTGTCATAACCATTTTGTCACAAGACAATATTGACTCATTCAACCCCAGCGATGTTTTTAAAAATTCCCTGGTATTTATCGATGTAAACAATTTGTTTATCTGCTTTAATTTCCAAGCGATTAATTTCTGATAAACCATTGGCACTTTTTGGTTCTTGTCAGCCAACGGGAAAAATTAAACTAACAATCTTGCCAAGTTTTAATGAAGTGAGATAAAAATGGGGATAAATTTGTTGGTGGTTGATCCCTTGATATGGCGGATTACCAATCACTGCGTCAAATTTGATCGTTGTCCCCTTTTTCTTTCAAAATTCTGGATTGGTTAATTTCTTCACAAGTTTATCCTTTTTATGCTGCATCTGGGAAATTAAATCATCAAAAGCATGAATATTAATTTTAACTGACCGGTAGCCAACTAATGTTCTTGTAGTAATTTGTGACGCCATTGGCGATTTACTAATTATAAAAAGATTATTACTAATAATCTCATCCCAAAGTTCATATTTTGCTTCCAGATTGCAATCAGCAATATTTAACGCATTAGTTTTTAAAGCATACAACGAATATGCAACGTATAACATGTATAGGCCTGACTTTGAATTGATTTCTAAAAACTTTGCATGTGGATTAAGAACGGTTTGTTTAGAAAATAAACCTTGATCCACAAAAACCGGCTGATCTTGCTCGTGATCAAAGGCATTTTCATCAAAGAAACTATAACCGCCAATCGTTGTTTTTAAATGCAAGTTAACAACACTTCATGGTGTTAAAACAGTTTCGCGATCAGGATTTTTAAACGTTTTAAAAATTTCGACAATTCTTTCAATTCTAGCTAATGGTTCTAAGTGGTCAGCGGCTTTAGCAAGTTGTTGAATTGATTGGCCTGCACCAATAAAAATATCGCGATCATAATACTTAGCTAAGTCTTTAAATTTTGCTTTGGTAATTCCGTCAGGCATAAATTCTTTTCACGACACATCATCAATTAAATCAGCAAAATCGTCAACGCTGGTAATTGTTTCAAACTTTAAATTACTACCGAAAAATAATAAGGGAATCCGAATTGAGATGGCTTTTAAAATGGAAATGGCAAATTGCCGGTTTTTCAGTTCTTCTTTAATAATTGCTTGATTTGATTCATCGTTTTTCGTTAATATTTGTTTGGATATTAAATCGTAATTGGTTTCATTACCCGCAAAACCCTCACGGTTAATGATGTAAGTATTTTTATTTTTAGGAAGCAAGTGCTTGGTATATTGTTTTAAATCAATAAATTTTTCTAAATCTGAACTGTTTAATTTAAAAAGTTCGTCACTATATAATTTTAGACTATCAAACCCGCTGCGAACAACCTTATCAATATAGGCTTTTTTTAATTCTTGCATCAATTTATTCACATTGTATTCACGCATCATTGAATTCGATAAGCTAATAACTGGACAGTAATTTAGAAATTCTTGTAATCGTGTTTCACTTGCCATTGGACTTTTAAATGCCATTTTTTGATCACTAAGGTTAGAATAATCAACAAAATCAGCAATCATTTTCAAGGCACGATCTGGTGCAAAATCAAAGACATACGCATTTTGTTTGGTTTTACCACCAATATTAGCTGGTGATTGAACGCGAAAAATGGTTTGCATGTATTGGGAAGCCTTAGTGGAATAGCCGCCAGATAACATTAGAACTGCCGTTCAAGCCGGCACAGTTACTCCGGTTGTTAATCGCCCACAAGTAACCGTAATGGTTCGGGTGTGTTCTGGAGTATCTGTCATTTTTTCACGCAGCGTTTTTAAAGCTTGATTTGGATCAATTTCTTCATCGCCAGCACCAGCCACATTAATAATTTCAAATTGTGAAAAAACTGGATGTGAGCGCATTAATGCAGCTAATGCTTTCGCTTCTTTCACACCTGGCAAAACTCAAAGGGTATGCCGGAAATATTCACGATACTTATCTTTAGAAAAAGGAAAATTATCAGTTTCGCGATCAGCAACAATTAAATTCAAAAAATGATTGACATCTACTTTGTGAACAAAATCACCAACATCAAGATCACTTAAATTATGATCATTTGCATCTTCGATAGTTTTGGTCCGAAAAAACTCTTTAAAACTAAACGCTTTGTCTTCTAAATCTAAATAAGAACTGAACTTATTTGCTAAATGGTAAGTATAAATATGCATTTTTGGCAAATCTTCATAGGGATTAGTTTTTCCAAAATTATTTTGATTTCATAAGTATTTTGCTGATTGTTCAGCAATATAATCTCAGGTAAAAATCTCATGTGATTCATACCCATCTAATAAATTAAAGGGTGTTCCTGAAAGTTCTAAAACTTTCGTTTTCTTTGGTTTGTTTTGGTCGGACTTAGTTAATAATTTGATGACATTTTGACCTAACTCGGTAAGCGTTCCTTCATGGGCCTCATCAGTAACTAATAAATCTCAATCAATCGCAAATAATTCTTCATTTTTATCCTTTTTATTTTCAGCAACTGCTGCTGAGCCCTTGAGATCTTGAAGTGAAGCAAAATAAACAATGTTTTTGTCGGTTTTTAAAATATCGTGATAATTTAAACCAAAGGTTTTTGAACCGTATGCATGCGTGGTTACATCATTAGCAAAAATTTTGTGAAAATCTTCAAATCAACTATCTTTCACAACTGGTCGGTTAGTAATGATAATTACCTTCTTAAATTCGGGATTTCGTTTAATTAACTCTAACGCACATAGGGTTTTGCCAAAACGCATTTTTGCGTTTCATAACATCCGGTCACTTTTTTTAAAAGTTTTCAGGGCTTTTTGAATGGCTTGTTCTTGTTCATCGCGAAACCTAACCCGATCTTTTGCAACAATACAATGATTTTTATCTAGTGAGGATTGGTTTTGCTTGCAAGCTTGAATTGCCGCAATTGCTGTTTTCAAATCGCACCGAAACCATTCGGAGTTAGAAGCATCTTTTTTTAGTTTAACTTTATGAAAACCACTTCTTTGCAAAACCTGGTGAACATCATAATCACGAAAAACAACTAAACCTTGGTTCGTTTTTTTAATTGCTAATTCTGTATGCAATAAATCATAAGAAATGGCAGCAGTTTTCGTATATTCGTCAATGCGTTTGCGAGCTACTGTTTTTAATTCATCACAGTTAGCAATTAACTCATCGGGCTGTTTGCTTGAATTTAACGTAGTCTGACCAATTTTCACGCAACCAAGATGGCTGGCATCATTAATTGTCATGATGTAAATTACTTTATATTCTAGCGTATCGATAAAAGCAAGTTGTTGGGGTTGTGACATGCGATAAATCTAATAATTATTAAAAATTTTAACTTAATTTTTCAATTATAACCAGTTTTATGATAGTTAAAATTTACTTACAAAAACACGCTTATTTTCAATAAGATTAATTATCATAGTTTCATAAACTAATAATTACTTTAAAAATCAAGAGGCGTTTTTTTAATAACTTTTCATCTAGTTAGTTAACTTAATAATTTCAATTAAAATTTCGTTTTAATAAACTAAAAATAAGTTCGCTAAATTACCTAAACCACTTTATAAATAAAAAATTAGTGTTTACAACCTAAAAATATCAACGCAAGAAAATATATGCATTAACTTCCACTTTTTAATGGATTTGACTAATCATCCTAAAATTTAATGTAATATCTTCAAAATCACAATCATTGCTTGTTAACAAAAGAAAAAATATAGTGCTGATCCTAACATTAATCTATATATCACTTCGAAAAAAGATTTTTTTACAGGATTAGGCATTTAGTTACAAAAGAGGATGGTAAATATTCATAAAAGCCATTTTTCACTTAATGATCTTTTTTTGCTTATTCGAAAAATAATTTGGCGAAATCTGATCACTTTGGATTTTTAATTGTTCAAAAATATTTTGGTAGTCATCATGAGTTTTTTGGTTTTTAACAATTAAAGCGCTTTCGTAATTAATAAAAAACGAACGAAAATCCAAGTTAAAAGTACTGGTAATTGTTAAATCATCATCAATTAAGATAATTTTCGAATGGATAAAACCATGATATTCGTAAACTTTAATATTCGCATCAAGTAATTTTTCATAATGGGAACGGTTCATGGTTAAGATATAACTTTTATCATCAGGCATGCCAGGCATAATTATTTGCACATCAACACCTGATAAAGCGGCCGTTCTTAACGCAATTAAAATACTTTCAGTAGGCACAAAGTAAGGCGTGATAATCATGATTTTCGATTTGGCTTTAGCAAACATCGAAACAATTAAATCGTGTAAGGTTTTTTCGTTGTATCCTGGCGAGGATTCAATAATTTGGGCAATGGCTTTTTGTTCGGGTGAAAAAACTGGTTCTTGGAGTTGTAAATAGTTTGCTGGATGATGAAATAGATCATCCTTTTCAATTTGGCTTTTTAAAAAACCACAATAACTTAACCAATCTAAACAAAAAATTAAATTTAAAGTGTTCACAATGTGACCGGTAATGATGACATTGCTATCGTACCAATTGTTAAATCATTTGGCGTAACGGATGTATTCATCAGCGATATTACTGCCACCATAAAGGGCTAGTTTGTTATCGACAATCAAACACTTGCGGTGGCAACGAAAGTTCGTTTTTGAAGTGTATTTAGTGACCGTTGCCGGATTAAATGCACCAACGAAAACGCCCGCTTTTTTTAGTGTGTTAATAATTTTATTAGCACCGCGGTTATAAGCACCAAGCCAGTCATAAATCAAGCGGATTTTCACGCCTTCACGAACTTTTCTAATTAAAGCGTTGGCAATACTTCTTAACCAAACGCCGTCGGAAATAATGTAGTATTGTAAATGGATAAAATCCTTGGCTTGCTCAATTAAGGCCAAGGATTTTTCGTATAAATCTTTCGGGTTTTTAATAACTTCGATCGCATTGTTTTCATAAATGGGGCGCTGTTCGGAATTAACACTAAAAGAAAAGATGTGTCTGGTATTTTCGTCAAGATCGCTTTTTTTTAAAAACCTTTTGGTAAATTCAAAGTTTTCGTGCTTGATAAAAGCGGCTTGGTAGTTTAAATAATCATTTCTTTTAAAACGTAAAAGGGGGTTAATACCAAACAAAACAAATAATAAGAAACCAAAAACAGGTAACGATAAAATCACAAATATTCAGCACATTTTGACATTGACAATGCGGCGTGAATTTAGTAAATAAAAGGCCAGTAGGATTTGAAAGATAAAAAAAACAGCAATGACAATTGTCATGTAAAATCACGCCCGAAAAATGGCAACAGTAACCACAAAGGCAACTGTTGCTATTATCGCGAAAAGCCCAGCAATTAAAATTAGAATTTCTTTCTTTTTATTCATGCAATCAATTTAATCAAGTTTTAATTTAGTACTTAATGTTTTGCTTGTCTAAAAAACTTTTCACAAGGGAGTTAACAGCAACTTCTGAATCCAAACTAATTGCAATATTAGCAATTTTTTTACACTCTTGATAATTCAGTTTGGAAATCATGTACTTTGCTTTTAGCATCGCTGGTGCACTCATTGAGAATTCTTTTAAACCTAAACCTAATAGTAACGGAATCGCTAATGGTTCACCAGCCATTTCGCCACACATCCCCGTTCACACGTTATTAAGTTGCCCACCATCGATAGTAATTTTAATTAAACGTAATAAAGCGGGGTTTAATGGTTGGTATAAGTAACTAACGGCTTTGGACATCCGGTCAGCAGCAAACGAATACTGGATTAAATCGTTCGTACCAATCGAAAAGAAGTCGACATGTTTACTTAAAATATCAGCCAGCATGGCTGCTGAAGGAATTTCAATCATAATGCCCACCAATGGCTTACCAAATGGCGTGTTTTCTTTTTGTAATTCGGCTGCACAAGTCGCAAGTAAAGCTTTAACTTTTTGCAACTCATTTACGGTCGCAACCATTGGGAACATGATGCCAATTTTACCATGAGCACTCGCTCGTAGTAATGCTCGTAATTGGGTTTTAAAAATTTCGGGTTGGTTTAAAGTAAAACGAATTGCTCGACATCCTAAAAAGGGATTCATTTCTTTAGGAAAATTAAAATATGGTAAATCTTTATCGCCACCAATATCTAAAGTTCGAATGATTACTAGTTCGTTATTGGCTAAACTAACAACACTTTTATACGCTTCGTACTGGACTTCTTCGTTTGGTCATTCGTTACCGTTCATGTATAAAAATTCGGTCCGAAATAAACCTACACCCTTCCCGCCATACTGCTTCACACCGCTCATGTCTGCGGGTGTACCAATATTGGCACAAACAATCACTTCGTGATGATCAGTGGTAATGGCTTTTGGGGTAAGATATTGCAATAACATCCTTTTTTCTTCATCAAATTGCCGTTTTTTGTTTAAAAATTGTTCACGATCAGTAGCAGATAAATTTCAACCCACGATTCCTGCTTGACCATCAAGCATAATTTCTTCACCGTGCTTTACGTCTTCAGTAATGGTTTTTAAACCAACCACTGAAGGAATTTCTAGGGTTCTGGAAATAATGGCAACATGGCTCGTGCGACCGCCAACATTTGTCGCAAAACCCTTAATGTATTTTTTATCTAACAAAGAAGTTTGGGAAGGTGATAAATCTTCAGCAATAATAATGACATCAGAATTAATGGTCAATAAGTTAGGCAACGGGGTTTTGGTCATAATTGCCAAAACCCGGGTCCGAATGTCTTTAATATCCGCGGCACGTTCGCGAAAATAAGGGTCTTGTAACGATAAAAACAAATCATAAGTCGCTTGAAAAGCATCACTAATGGCATCCAAAGCGTTTTTAAAATTCTTTTTAATCCCGGTTTCAATTTGGCTATACAACATGGGGTCATTTAAAATTTCAATGTGGGCTTGAAAAATGTCACCCTGCTCTTTACCTAATTTTTGGTTAGCAATCGCTTTAATTTCAGCGATTTGTTCTTTCGCTACAAGAAATGCGGCTTTAACTTTAGCTAATTCATTGACCACCTCTTGGGCCTTAATGGTCGTTTGGGGAATGGAAAATACTGGTGTACTTAACTTGTAAACTTTTGCAATTGCAATTCCGTCTGATGCACCAATTCCCTGTCTAATTTTCATACCGTTACCTCGGGATTTTCTACACTAAAAAACTATAAAACTTCATAATCAATCACATTTTTCGTTTATCTAAATACAGACAAAATATGAATGATTACGTTTTGCTACTTAGATTTTAACGTTTTTTTTTAAAAGGGTTAAAAAATGTTCAAACTAACCGCTAACTAACTGGTTGATAGGCATTATTTAACCAAGATGACAAGATAATTTTTGATCGAAAGTTATTTAAGAAAGGGCAATTTTTGAAATCACGGAATCATTCGTGACTCAAATTTCATGTTCGATAAATAATGCAATTGTTTAAATTGTTCACGATCTAAATGGGGGAAAATAATGGTTTTGGCGTGCAGTGCTTGAAACTTAAATTGGGCATTAGCTTGGTGAAATTGGGCTTGGCTATATTTGGTTTCACCAACTAGTGGGTGGCCTAAAAAATTAAAGTGAGCCCGGATTTGGTGGGTCCGACCCGTTGTTAATTCCACTAATAATAAACTCATTTTTGCTTTAACAAAATGTTGAATTACTTGGTACTTAGTAATAATTTCTTTACTATCTAAAGTTTTTTTATTTGAGATGGATACTAAATTCAAATCACTTCTTTTAGTTAAATACGCTTTTAAAGTTTTGGCTTTTGGTTCAATTAATCCGTAAATTAAGCATTCATACAATTTGGTCAACATTCTGTTGCGCAATAATTCGTACATTTCTTGTAAAGCTAATGCATTTTTAGCAGCAATAATTAAACCGGCAGTATTTTGGTCTAAGCGGTGACAAATGCTTGGGGTAAAAGTGTCATTTCAATGCAGTTCATTTTTGCTATACAAATATTTTAAAAATAAGTTTTGCAAAGTTTGAACAGATTCATCATTACCGGGTTGACAAATTAAGTTAACTGGTTTGTCAATAACAACAATGTTTTGATCTTCATAAACAACGTTTAATTGGCCCTTAGTTTGTAAAAAGGGCATGGCTTTTTTGCCATTTTTGTTTTGTTTAGAACTAAAAATTAAATCATGATAAATTTGGATGACATCATCATTTTGGATCGTTGTGGCAATTTTACAACGCACCTTGTTCACCTTAATTTTTTTTAAACGCAATAGTTTAAAAATTAACGCCCGGGAAAAATCGGGAAACCGTTTGTGCAAATAATTTTCAATTCGCACGGGATTTACAAGATCTTTAACAATGATTTTTTTCATGATCATCTTGATTTAATTCGTACAAAATAATTCCAGAAACCGAAGCGACATTTAACGATTCGACCTTGTCGTTAATTTTAATTCAAACACGACTATGAGCAGCTTTAATAACCTCTTCGCTTAAACCATGGCCTTCATTGCCAAAAGCCACTACTAAGCCTTTTTGATTTTGATATTCACCAATCGGTTTAGCTAGTAAATCGCGAGCGGTAATCACTAATTTTAGTTGCTTTTTTTGTAAAACACTAACAAAATCATTCCAGTTGCTAATCAAACTAATCGGAATTTTAAAAAGCGTTCCCGCACTCGCCCGAACTAGTTTCGGATTTCAAAAATTAGGACAGCCATAACTGAAAATGCCAGCAACGTTAAACGCAGCAGCATTGCGAATGATTGCTCCAAAATTATGCGGATCTTGTAAATGGTCGCACAACACGTAATTATAAGTATTATTCATCACAAAACTACGATTAAAAATCATTTTTTTATCATAGTAAAAAAACACGTCATTACCATTGCCAAGTTCATTAACTTTACTTGTTAATGCTTGGCTTAACTGAATGCAACGCACCTTGTGGTTTTTAATTAAAGTTTTGATTTGATTGACAATTTTCGGATTAATTTGGGTATTGATAAAAACGGAATGGGGCAAACAATTGTTTTGTAAAGCCAGTAAATTGTTTTTTAAACCAGCAACACAAAAAAGATCACGAAAGTCCTTATGGTCACCGTTTTTCACAAATACCTTTAAATCTTTAAAAATCGGATTATTACTTGAATTAATTAAATGAAATTTGAACATCGCTGTTTTCTTTAGCACTAAGTGATGCTAAATAGTCATTTAAAACGTTAATTAATTTCTTAAAATCAGCCTTATTGTCCAAACTAAAACCCGAAGCAAACTTATGACCGCCGCCGTTAAACATCGCGGCAAACTGATTAATCGGTAAGTCGCGACTACGGATTGAACCCTTTCACTTCTTGGAAACATCATCGTAATATAATGCAGTCCAAATGCGCACACCACTAATGTTGTTTAATGCATGCACCATGGTCATTGGTGATTCAATTCCAAAACGCTTGTGTGAACCTTTACGTAACGAAACGTGAGCTAGTCCGTAAGACGTAATTTTCGCCCGGTTAACAACGTATGAATAGTACTTATGTTCTAAAATCGGTTTATTGTAAACTGCATCATGAACTAACAAACGGTTAAAACCCGTTTTTAAAAGTTCATAAGTCATTTTGTAAGTACTAGGGGTTGCTGATAAATATAGATAACGTCCCGTATCGGTGATGATTCCAGCATAAATGTAGGTGGCAATTTCGGGTGTTAGTTTATAACCTAATGCTTTAATGAACCAACCGACCATTTCCGCAGTTGATGAATAAGTTGGATCAACCCATTCAATCATCCCAATTTCTTCGGTTTTCGGATGATGGTCAAACCGAATCAATTCTTTGGCACTTTCGTGGCGTTGGGTTAAAACCCTAGCCGCATTTGCCGTATCAAAAATAATCCCTAATGAACTGGCTAAAAATTTTTCATCAACTTCGTTTTTTTCAAAAGGAAAAAGGTCAGCCCCATAAGACGGGTGTAATTTATATGTACCCATTACATAAACGGTTTTACTTGGAAAATATTCGGCCAAAAATGATTTAAACGCAAACGCCGAGCCAAGGGCATCAAAATCAGGACGTTCGTGGACGTATAAAGTAATGTTATTGAATTCTTTAATCTTATTAATTATTTGTTTTTGGATCAGTGTTAAAATCATTGCCTAGATCCTTAATATGGTAAATGGTAATTTGCTTATTGCTAACGCTATTAACTAGTATACCAGTTAAATTCAAGTCTTGTTCAATTTTAGTAGCAACGATCACCTTCGGATGAGTTACGGGTTTTTTCGGGGCAAATAAACTGCAAGCATCATCATAAGGTAAGATCGAAGTAGCATAAGTGCCAAGCGTTTTGGCATAATTAATAATTTCGTTTTTATCAAAACCAATTAATGGTCGCAAAATTAAAAGATCGGGAGTTACTTGGCTAATTGTTTTTAAACTGGTAATTGTTTGCGATGCAACTTGACCTAAGGCATCGCCTGTAGCAATTGCGTCATAGTTATGCTTTGCACACAGCTGTTCGGCAATTTTTAAAAAAAAGCGACGCATCATGGTAATTTTATAACTTTCAGGATGACAATGGTTTAACTCGTGCAGGATGCTGGTAAAATTGCAAACATATAATAACGAATCGCACAACGTGCCATTTTGCGTAATAATTTGTGCTAATTTTTTAATTTTATTGACCGTTTGAAGCGTTGTGTGTGGTGGGGTGATAAAAGTTAAAAAATCAACGTGCATGCCCCGTTTGAGCAACTGGTGGGCGGCTACTGGACTATCAATTCCGCCAGAAAGCAAAACTAAAACTTTACCACTAGAACCAACTGGTAAGCCATTTAACCCCCGGTATTTATTAGTAAAAACCAAGAAGTTTTGTTTGGTTATTTCAACATCAATTTGGACCATGGGATGGTTTAGATCAACTTTTAAGTTGTGGTGATTAGCTAAAACATAATTGGCCAAAAGAACTTTTAATTCCAGCGAATTATACTGGTATTTTTTATCTTTCCGTTTGCATTCAATCCGAAACGAAACATCATCAGATATATTGGCATTAACACAAATTTTTAGTAAATCTAAGTCACGTTCTAACTTGTAGCCTAAATGAATTAAACTAATTCCCGGAATCGTTTGTAATGTGGTGATAATGGCGTTAATTTGGGCTAAATCAAAATCATAAATTTCCAAATAATCATAATGAGTTTTAAAAACTAGCTTGAAACTACTTAACGCTTTAGTCAGGTTTTTTTGCAAAATTTTGACAAAATCAGGTTGGTTTTTCCCTTTTAGTGACAACTCACCATATTTAACGACAATAATCGGTTCACTTGTTAATCGTTTTATCATTAAATTCCAGCCCTTAATTGTTCTTGGAGTCACACATGATCAATATCAGTAAACTTCGGACTAATTCCTTGCTTAATGTAAGTGTTATACCAATTAATTCCCGTTTCAATAAACGGAAGAATCTGATTGCGGTTCATATTCATATTAACTAGGTGGACTTCGCGTTGGTTCAGATTAATTTTTTCAGGTTCTTTATAATCAATTCCTTTAAGAAAGCAAATCGCGAATAACCCCTTTTCGATATTTCTTAAGTATAAATACAATCCTAATTGCAACTTGTAATCAGGCGGGATCACAATTTTTTGGTTGTCATCAAACCAAGTCGCTTTTTTACCACCATTTTTTTTCACTAACGGTAAGCCTTTTGCATCAAAAATCAAGCGTGTTTCACCATCAACTTGTTTATATACAAAACTATCAATTGATGTCGTTTTAATTTCAAGCATTGGTTTTTCTGGATAATTCAAATTGCCGTTGGCATCAATTGGCTCGCCATCAGGAACCCCACCATAAACGTCATGATCACCGATAAAAACATCCCAATTCACTTGGGCGGGGTTGTAAACTTTGAAATCAAGATCAAGTTTTTTACTTACAAAATCACGAATTTTAGGTTCAATACAATTACCAACTTTTGCTAGTACTGGATCCATTGTTTCTTTATAAATTCCCACCATATTACACCACACTTGTAAGGGTGTAGTGTATTTGTTAAAACCTAAAACACTACTAAATCGTGACCCTGTAATTTTTTTAAATTTTGCTTGTTGGCGTTGTAAATAGGCTGGTAAGAGTTTGATTTGGTCGCTAATAATTTCAAAATCAACGTGATTTTTTTTAGTAAAAGGCATGAAATGATGATCCTTGGTAATTCTTAATTCTAACCCAAAATTTATCGCAAGTGATAAAAAATTAATTAGATTGTTTTATCAACAAATAGTTTCAACAATTATAGTAAAATCAAAGTTAATAATTATAACGACCAAGTTTAATCATGTATTTAGATTTTTATCAAATTAATAAAGACATCAGTTTAAGAAAAATTGATCTTAGTAGGGTTGCTGAATTATACGAAATAACTAAAGTGAACCTGAAACACCTGCAGTATTTAGAATGAAGTCATCTGCCAAACTATAGCCCTGCTAGTGCTTACATGACTGTTGCTAATGCTTTAGATAATTGAAATCAAAAAACACAATATACCTATTTTATTATTAAGAAACATAAAATTATTGGTGACTTTCAAATCCGACCAACAAAAATCGCGACAGCTTTTGAAATGGGCTACTGGCTTGACTACAAGCACCGGCTGCAAGGAATTACGTCAACAATTGTTAATTACATGTGCAACGTTAACTTTAAGTTGAATAAAAAAATCGCCGTACTAATTATTTGACCAAGTAACATTCCTTCGGTTAATTTAGCAATTTCGTTAGGTTTTATTAAATACGTTGGCAATAATAACCCGTTTTGCACCAAAACTGGTTATGATACATACATTAAGTACTTAAAGGATCATTAGTTTCAGTAACTACGTTTGCTTTTAAATATTTAAAATCAAGATCAATGGTATTGATCATCGTTTTGGCTCGTTCATTAGGGACATGATCAAAAATTAGTGTTAAAGCAAAGTCGGGAAACAGTTTATTCATTACGTTCGTTACTTGTAAAATCGTTCACCGCACTGGATCATCAAAAATATCTAGATTCCGAACAAGCCAGTATGGTGGGTGGTTCGAACCTTGTTGCTTTTTTAACATTTTTTCAAGCTTTTTTAAAGTTTTTTTGTTCAAATCATGATTAATACTAATGTAACGTTCACGGTTTAAAATAAAACTGGTTTTATAAACAACAAAATCTTTCAGGCCGTACCGGCGGTTAACAGCAATCACTTTTTTTAATAAATATAAATAAAACATGGCAATGCCAAAAGTAATAAACGAAATTACTAATAAAACCACCGCTGTAGGATCAGCAAACGTTTGTTGAAACGCCTTATTAATGCTAGAAAAATCAAACTTAATTAATCCCGACAAGGCCACACTAATTGGTTGGGCAATACCAGCAATTAAACACACGATAAAAGCCGTTAAGCAAAACCAACAAAAAACGTCAACAATTCAAATTCATAACGGCTTACCATTGACAATATCGACAGAATGCTTGTAATTTGACGAACGGAACAAAAAGACAACAATGTAATATAGTAAACGCGAATGCTTTTTTAGATTGCAATCTAAATACTCATTAACAATTGTGTAAAAGCGGTCTTCGCTAAAAACTTGGCCGCAATCTTTTGATTTGGCAATGATTCTTTCTATATTTGCATTAATTTTTTTTCCAGTAACAATTAATTTCATATAAATTTACTAATTTTTCAAATTCAATTCTTTCTCAAATTTTAAGAAATTGGTTTTCACTGTAACTAGTTTAATTTTAATATTGTAAAACGATTTTTTAAAATGTTTGTCTTTTCTTAAATAAAAAAAGGAAAGAACTGACCACTTTTTTAAGAATAATTAAATTGGATCAAACTTTAAATTTAAAAGCAAACTAATTAAGTGAAAAAAAATGCACCACGGTGAAGTGGTGCACGATTAAATAATATGGCGTGCCACGAGGGAGTCGAACCCCCGACCACACGCTTAGAAGGCGTGTGCTCTATCCACTGAGCTACTGGCACATAAATGAAATAGTTTATTTTAGAAACTAATTATATTTTACCTTATTCTCTTCAAAGTGGGCAAATCATGTTAAACGGACCACCCGGAGCCCGGGATAATTCAGCTGAAGGAATGGTATGAATTGTTACCCCTAAATTAATCAACAATTGGTTCGTATAATGGTTCCGGTCATAAGCCACAATTTCACCAGGAGCAATTGTTAACGTATTAATCCCGTAATAGTTTCGTTCGCGTTCGCTTCTAATTTCATCACCACCACCACAAATGACAAATTTTGGTCGTTTGTTAATTAATAATTCGATCACTTCGCTAAAACTTAATTCTAACTGTTTGAAATTAAGTTTATTAATTCCGTCAATATCTTTTTCAATAGAACTAGTAATTTCAAAGATTTCGCTAACGTTTAAAACACTTTCATCAATAATAAATTTGTCGCGGTCGACAACGTTAAACATTTGCGACAAACTGCGACTTGCTTCACTTAATTGGTAGGTGTGAACGTTAATTGCCACAATGCGTTTAATTGAATTTTTACGATCATTAAAAACGTTGCGGGCTAGGGTTTCAATCGCTACTACGTCAGTTTGTTCGCTAATGCCAATTAATAAGTTAGTATCGTTAAGTAAAACCACGTCATTTCCTGAGATTTCACAATTTTCAAAATCACGGTTAAAATACAAGTTTAAATTGTCAAAACGGGGGTGAAATTTGATTAAATACTCGTAAAACAAACTCGCCCGTTGCCCTTGGTGGTTTCCAGATTTAAATAAACTAATACCGTTACCTAAAACGTGAAATAATTCGCGTTGAAAAAGAAATTTTGGTAGCGGTGTAATTAAAAACGGGTTTGAAGATAACAAAATATCGCTAAAACGGTTTTGTTCAATTGGGGGAACTTCACTAATTTTAACCCCAGCAATCATTGCGTTGACCATATCGATTCCCGAATTAAAACTGCGAAAGTAATTAACACACGTTTGGTAGACGCTAACGCTTTGAATCTTGGCTTCACTAACAAACCGTTTAATGAACTGGTCTTTAACCAAAGGGCCAGCAAATTCTAAAGCTTCAGCAACCATTTTTTCTAGATAATAAACCTTAACGCCCCGTTTTTTCAAGATGTTTACAAATAGATCGTGTTCCCTTTGGGCTCGTTCTAGGTGCAAGTTTCCTTCAAAATTGCTTATAGTGGTCAATTTATTAACCAAACGCTCAATTTCTAATCCCGGGCGGTGCACAATCACTTCACGAAGTAGATTGGTTTGGTTAACAACATTAACACCCTGGTTAAAGCCAAAATTATTACGCGTTAATTTGCTTGCAGTACTTTCATTTTGAACTTGACTTGGTTCTAATGCTGCAATATCAACCACCTGGTTTAGGTTGCTTGACTTTAATTTGTTTTTTTGGGCTTTTATTTGGGAATTTGAAGAAGTTTTTTTAGGCACAATAATCACCACTCCATGAAGTTCGAAAATTTAAAAAATTAACAACATACACTTTATATTATAGATTGATATTTTAGTTTTATTACATTATAAAAAAGGTTCATTCAAATCTTGGGTTAAAGATGAACACATAGGTAGTTAAAAAGCAAAACAAATATCAGGATTTAAACCGAAAATCTTAATAAAAAGTTTGTAACAATATATTATGCAAAAATGGTGATCATAATTTTTCATTACTTTCGAACTAAAGAATTTTAATCAAATAGGTTTACATTGAAATTTTGACAAATTATTGCTAATCAAATCCTAACTAACTTAAGATTCTTGTGGCCGAACAAGATAATTAAATTAATCGGGAAAGATTGCTAAATTTGATGTGTGAAATTTTCAAAAATAAATAAAAATAATTAATTATTTTTAGCAGCAATAGCCTAACTAATTTAATGAGCAATTTAACAATATTTTTTTAACTCCCATATAATCTAATAACTAAACACGCCGTTTATTTCGGTAACTTAAAAATAAGTGTCTAGAAAGGATCATTATGATTAAATGCGTAAATTCTTTTTTTAAAAAAATTACTTTTTTAGTCGGATTCATTGCGTTAATTATTATTACTGCAATTGGAATTGCTGGCTTACGCTTTAAGGCTGATGCACAAAAATTTTATGGTGACAAATTGTCAATCATTCAAAATAGTGTTAGTAAAGTTAAACGGGAGATTGATAATGCACCAGATACGATTGACAACTTTGCAAGGCAAGCCAATAATTTCATTAATCAAGGTTTGAATACATCACTAGATGTAAAAAATAAAATCGAAACCATTAAAAATGCTTTTCCGACAATTCGCAACTCAAAAGATTTACAAAACATTGAAAATCTTCTTGGCACCATTACCAATATATTACAAGAAGCGAAAACTAAAGTTGATCGAATTGACTCAAAAGAAGTTAGCGATTTTATCAATCAAGCCAAGCCAATTGTAAATGAAGTTCAAAAAACGGTTAATGCCTTGCCAGATTCAAAAACATTTGGTTATTATTTTGGTAGTACAGCACTAGGTCTAACCATTGGCGGGGGAACGGTTTTAGGTTTTTATGTGTTCACTAGTGTTTTAGCAATCTTTTTATTTAAAAATGTTGATGGCGTTAGCGTTCATCGGTCGAAACGTCAACAGGTTGATGACTTGACAAAACACGTCAAAAAAATTCTGAACAAATACCCAGAAGTTGCCCAACGAATTTAAAAAAAAAATGAAAATAATAAGGTGTGCCCTTATTATTTTTTTAGTAATCAAAATAAAAAAACCACACGTAGGTGTGCTCTTCAATTAATAAATGAACTTATTAACTAAACTAATTTCAGGTTTTTGGCAACCTTATGCAATTGTTTAATTCATCCGGTGACAATACTTAAAGCTTCCTGCCACGGTTCACGTTTTGTTAAATCAATATTTAATAGTTTAATTGTCTCTAATGGTGATAATGAGTCACCTGACCTTAAAAAATTATAGAAATTATTTCTCGCGTTTACTACCCCGTTGATAATTCGTTTGCATGCAATCACTGAAGCAACCTGGCCAATGGCATATTTGTAAACATAAAAAATCCCAGAGTAAAAGTGGGGAACTGCTAAAATAATTGCTAGAGTGCGTTTGCCAATTTTTGATTTCGTTAAACGTTGCACTTTTGCTGATGAATAACCTAAATATTTTCCGTGCATCTTTGCGTAAATCTCATAAGCGATCTCGCTGTTAAATTGTTCACCATGGTTAATTTTATCATTGGCTTCATACTCAAAATTACTAAACATAATTTGTCGCGTTGTGGTTGCAAAAAAATTATCAATCATTTCAATCAAAATGGTCGCTTTCATTTTGTCATCATTTTGGTACTGGTCCATCAAGTAGTAATTCAAAAGCATTTCGTTGGCAATTGAAGAAATTTCAGCATAGAAAATGGAAACATTCGTATAAACTTTTTGGGTTTGTAATAAATACCATGTATGCATGGAATGACCAAGTTCATGAACAATCGTGTATACAGAACGTAAAGTGGTATCAAAATTCATCGATATGTAGAATTTTTGTAAACCTTCAGCATTACCGATAGAATATGCTCCGGTTTGCTTACCTGGTTTAGGTAATCATGAAACCCAGCGTTCGCTAAAAGCTTTTTGAACAATTGTTTGGTATTCTTTACCCATTGGTTCTAAGGATGCAAGAGCAATTTTTTGGGCTTGCTCAATTGTATATTTAGAATTCTTTTCGTATAAATTAACACCAAGATCTCAAGGATAAACCCGTTCAAGTTTTAATTTAGTTTTAAAAATTTTACGCATTAAATTCTGATATTTTTTAATGATGGGAGCAAAAGTTGCCACTTGTTCATAAATAAAATTAATAAATTGGGGATTAATTTCATCATTAAAAGCGGTTAAACTAATATAGTCTTTATGTTTTCGAACTTTCGCTAAAGTGTTAAATTTTAAGTATGCGTGGTATAAGGTTTTTGCTAAGGTGTTGCGAAATTTATAAAAAGCATCGCATTGCGACAGCCACGCTGATTTTCGTAATATTCGGTCTTTTGATTGCAATAATGGAGCCACATCAGCCGTTGTTTTAATGGGAATTTTACGACCTGATTTGGTAACAGCGTCTGCAAATTTAATTTCCGAACGCGTTAAAGTTTCAAAAACCTCTTCAACCGAACCATTTGTAATTGATAATTTCGACAACAACCGCTCTTCATCTTCTTTTAAAACAAACGGTTCGGTTCTAAAAACTAAATCAAACTCCCGTTGGTATTGCTGAAATTTTGGAAGACTAAGAAATTTTTGAATTTGGGCCTTATTTTTAATAATATCTTTATTGAATTGGGATAGTTCTTGCGATAACTGGTTTGATTCAAAAATAAATTTTTGTTGTCAGCCATTTCATTGTTTACTATTAATATCTTCGTTCAAATTATTAAAAATGTAATTGATCAAACGGTTATTAAGAATTTTAAGGGTTTTATCTTGATTTAAGAAGTTAGCAAAACTAGCTTCGGTTTTGGCGAATTTCCCTTGGTCGTAAGCGGCTAATAAACGACTTTTAGCCTGTTGTCATTTTTTGTATAAAGTTTCTAAGCTGTCGTCTTCTAAAATTGCATCTAAATCCCAACTATATTTTTGATCTTGTTTGGAAATAGAAGTTTTTGATTGAGGTGTTTTTTTGGTTTTAGTTGCATTTTTTTTAACGATGACAGGTTTTAATTTTTTCGCTTTAGTTGTGCTTTTTTTAACAAGGATGGTTGTTGCTTTTGCTTGAACTACATTTTTTTTAACTTTTATAGATTTTGTTTTGTTTAGTTTAATTGGGGTCTTTTTAGGTTTTTTAACTTTGTTGGCTGTTATCTCAATTGATTTTTTTTTAGATCTTATCGTTTTTGTTTTATCGGTTTTCGCTGCGTTTTTTTTAACTGTTATCGGTTTGGTTTTTTTTAACTTAACATCATTTTTTTTAGGCACAATAACTTTTGCTTTTTTTACTTTAATGACATTTTTTTTAGGTATTGCGGCTGTTGTTTTTTTTACTTGAACTGGATTTTTTTTTGTACTATTTTTCTTCATATCATTGATCTTTCATGTATGTGCTAAAAAAAATTATATATTAAAAATGAAAACTTAAAATATGAAAATAAAAAAAAGATCATCTGATCTTCTTTTTTATCACATTTATGCAATGAACAACTAGTTAATAATTTTAATTTTTCAATGTTGTTTTTTGCCTTTATGTAAAACAAAAGTTTTAGCTTGCAAAACCTTTTTGTCTAACATTGCATTCGCATCAACAACTTTGGTGTCATTAATCACAACCCCGCCATCATTGATTAAACGTTTTGCTGCACTTTTTGATGGACATAATCCCACAGCAATTAGTAAGGAAGCGACTGATTGGTCACCAAGATCAGTCAAACTAAGGGTTTTTTCGGGCATGTTTTTGTCATCATTACTAAACGCGGCAATTGCCTGATTTTTGGCGATAGTTGCAGCGTTTACACCGTGAACTTTGCTTGTTAAAATCAGGGCCAATTCGTGTTTTGCAGCAATTAACTCTTTTCCTTTTAATTTTTTGATCGCAGTTAACTTTGTTAATGGCTCATCAGTTAACAGTTTAAAAAAATGATAAACGTCAGCATCGTTAATGTTAATTCAGTACTGGTAAAAATCATACACCGAAGTTTTAGTTGGATCTAGTCAAAGAGCACCAGCGGCCGTTTTTCCCATTTTAGTGCCGTCAGCTTTTGTTAATAACGTGACGGTTATTCCGTAACTTTCCTTTTTTTCAAGGCGTCTAATTAAATCAACACCAGCAATAATGTTAGCTCACTGGTCATTGCCGCCTATTTGTAAACTAACATCATGGTGCTTATTTAAAAAGTAGAAATCATAAGCTTGCATTACCATGTAATTTAATTCTAAAAATGTTAATCCTGATTCCCATCGGGACTTGTATGCGTCAGTGGCTAACATTTTATTAACTGACATGTTAGCACCAACTAACCGTAATAATTCCACCCATTTTAAATTAACTAATCATTGGGCATTATTCATAAATAGCGCAGCATTTTTGGACGAAAACGAAATAAAGCGTGACATCTGTTTTTGCATTTTTGCACAATTTTGAGCAATCGTTTGTTCAGATAGCATCTTGCGCATTTCGGTCCGGCCGCTTGGGTCGCCAACAAGGCCAGTGCCACCACCTAAAATGAAAATCGGTTGGTGGCCGGCTTGTTGCAGTTTATTAGCGACAATTAACATCAACATGTGACCGATATGTAAACTATCAGCAGTTGGGTCAAAACCGACATAAAATTTAATTGATTGTGTGGTTAATTTGCGTTCTAGTTCTTCAGGGAAAATGGTTTGGGCAATAAGGCCCCGACTTTGTAGTTCTTGAAAAACGTTATTCACTTTTTTAGCCATTTAAAAATCCTTACCTTGATGAAAACTAGAATCTAATATTTTTTGAATCGGGCGGTAAGAATAACGGTGAAATCCTTGAATTGGACCCCATTTTTTTAACGCCATTCAGTGTTGTTTTGTCCCATAGCCCTTGTGGTTTTTAAAACCATAGCCCTGATATTTTTCATCAGCAGCAATTAACAAGTCGTCACGGTAGTGTTTGGCAATGATGCTAGCAGCAGCAATTGCGTATGAAACTTGATCGCCGTGAACGATCCCGGTGATATTATAGTTTCTAAAAGCAAAATGTTCGTAATCAATTAAAATTTTGATCTGACGCTTACCAAGGCTTTTTACAATTTTTTTCATCCCCATAATTGTCGTTTGTTTCGGACCATAACGATCCACAGTTTCACTATTTAATTCAACAATTTGATACGCGATACAGTTTTCAATAATTTCATGAAATAACTTAGCCCGTGAACTTGCTGATAATTGTTTGCTGTCATTAATTTGCTCGTTGTAATATTCTGGCTTTAAAATTACACCGCAAACAACCAAAGGCCCAGCCCAACAACCCCGGCCCACTTCATCGATTCCTAAAATTAATGTATCGTTTTGGCAAAGGGCTTGGTCGAATTGGTATAACTGGTTAACTTTCATGTTCAAAACTAATTTTACCAAGTTTGCCATTCACAACATCATGATAAAACGATTGTTCAGCACGTTGCAAATCATAAATGTCATGTTTGAGCATAAATTTCCGTTTCATAGCAATTTTAGTTAAAAAGATTTCGTAATCATCATTACCGTTAACTTGATAAGCATGATTTAGCAGTGCTAAATAATTAACTTTAAAGTAATTGTAAGCAAAAGTCATCACGGCGTGAAAGGGCATCACTTCGGGTTTAATAATGCCCATTAAAACCAGTTTGGCTCCAGTTGCAAAATCATCAATTCGTTTAAATAAAATGCCTGGGGTGTCTAGTAAACTAAATTTTTCGTTAAGTTTTATTCGCGTCACATTTTTGGTAACTCCGGGACGGTTTTCAACCCGAATTTGTTTTTTGTTAATCAAGCAATTAATTAACGTGCTTTTGCCAACGTTAGGTAATCCAATCACCATCACCTGGTAATGAATTAACATTAAACCCTTTCTTTGAAAATTAGCGGTTTTTCTAGCCGTAATTATTTCTAATTTTTGAAGAACTTTTTTTGCTAGTTGGTGATCAAATTTATTGGCATAAACGAAGTTAGTTTTCGCAGGAACTGCTTCTGGTTTAGCCAAGTCGTTTTTTAGGGCAATTTGCAAAATCGGTTTATTGTTAACTAATGCTTGTAATTGTCAATTACTAGTAAGATGAACTGCTCTAGCATCCACAACTTCAATGACTACATCTACGCTTTTTAATATTTTTTTAATTTGGTCAGTGGCTTTTTTCATGTGCCCTGGAAACCAGTTAATTTTTTGTTCAGCTTGCTCCATAAAGTTATGCTTCAGTTGATTCGGTTAAAAATACATAACCATCAATGCCCCGAATTGTGGTAATTGATAATAAGCACGTTTTATCAACTGCCCGGATTAACCGGATTAGTCTAGGAACTTCAATGTACATCGAAATCGTCACAATGATTTGCCGTTTGTTTAGACTATAACCACCAATTACATCTTGAATTGATAAGCTGTGGGGGTTTTTATCATTAATTAATAAATTGCGAATTTCTTGAATTTTATCGGTGTAAATTTCCACCCGGGCCAAGCGGTAACGCGGGAACCACGAATCCATTAAAGCACCAAAAATAATCGCAGCAAATAAGGTCGAAATTAAATTTGGTGAAAAGTATAATGGGGCTGATCATGCCAAACTTCGGAGGGTAAAATCAGATACATTGTTCATTGATGAACCAGGTGCAGCGTACTGGTTAATGGTAATTGTTTCAGGAATTTTTTGTAAAATCAAACTTCCGGGAATGTATGATCCGATCAAAACCCCTAGTAACAATAATGCTGTATTGGCGTATAACAAAACCCCACCTAAAGATTTTTGCTTAACGTTTGCGTACCATTGACTAATAAAATCAAAACCACCAGTAGACCCGCCAACGACAAAAATAATCGTATAAAACAAAGTGGTGGTAACTGCAAAAATTAAGCCATAAAATAATAAGCCAACCGCTTTTGACGCATCATCAGGATACTGTCACAAGACTGGTAAAAATCGTAAAGAAGCCAGTAGGCCTTGCAAATTATTAATTTTGCTATTTGGCGGATATACCGGTTGGCCATTAACATTTCGATTAGTTATTAATTGCTTGTAAATGGAACTATCATTAGCATTAGTAAAAATCACAACCCGACTAATATTGGGAATAAAACTTAGTGCTAAGCCAAAAAGGTTACTAACAACGACATAAATCATTGTTAAATAAGTAAAACGTTTACCAATTTTAAACCATGAAAAAACAAATAAGGGAATGTTTAATACTAAATAAGCAGCCCAGAAAACAATGTTAAACGCGTCATTGGCAAGGGTGATGTTATTTTGGTTTAACGCTAAATGGACAAAACTAATTCGTGCTAAACCCTGAGTTATTGAAGACAAACCAAAATTATAAATCCCCGTATTTTGAATTAAAATCAAGGTAACAAAACTTTGTAAAAGGGCTGTTAAACTAATAATTGCGATCCGACTTCATAATTTTTTGGGACCATAAAGGTTAGCAAAATGTAAGATCGATGTTGTTAGTCGCGTTCTTTTCATCGATGAGCAAAGTTGATTATTAGTCGCTTCTAGTGCTTTTTTTGTATCCTTATTATCGTATATCACTATATTGCTAGCGTTACTAGTAGCCTTTAGTTCATTAGTTTGCTCATGACTAGTGGTTAAATTAGTTTTACTATCGTGTTGTTGAGCCGGGGTTAGTGGATCAGAAGTGTTCATGTTTTGTTAAAAAAATAAACGAAAACGTTTATTAAGAAACAACTTAATTAGCCGGGGAAATCAACCGGTTTTTTTCTTTAATTCGTGCTGATTTACCCGAACGTTGCCGCATGTAACTAATGTACGCCCGTCGTACTTTGCCCTGGCGTTTTAATGCAATGGAAATGTTGGGATTGTGAACGTGAAAATTTTTCTCAATACCAACGCCATCAGTTTCTTTTCTAACCATAACGGTGCGGGAAATCCCCCGGCCAGTGGTGCGCAACACCACGCCTTCAAATTTTTGAATGCGGGTTTTTTTGTTTTCAATAATTTTAATTGAAACAATAATCACATCGCCCGCTTGAAAATTGGGAACATCTTTTTTTAATTGTGTCGATTCAATTTTGCTGATAATTTCGTTTTTATTTACTTTTTGGTTTTCCATGATTTTTGTTACCTTTGGTTTTTTTTAAATATTTTGCATACAAATCAGGTCGATACAATTTGGTCACCCGAAGCCGTTCTTCATGGTTAAATTTGGCGATGGCCTGGTGGTTACCTGACAAAAAAACATCAGGAACCTTATAACCTTCATACACTGCTGGTTTGGTGTATGAAGGGTGATCGAGAAGATCACAGTTAAATGACTCGTGCTGCAAACTTTTAGGATTAATAACCCCATCTAATAACCGAACCACACTTTCAATCACCACCATCGCTGGTAATTCGCCACCAGTTAAAATGTAATCGCCAAGAGAAATCGCTCCATCTACAAACTTTTCGATTCGAGCATCAAAACCTTCATAGTGTCCAGCAATTAAGATTAAATGGTGAACGTTAACTGCTAAATCTTGAGCAAAAGGTTGGTTGAAAACCGATCCGTTTGGTGACAATATAAATGTTTTGGAAGTGTCAGTTTGAATTGAACGCAAGCAGCGCACGATCGGATCTAGCATTAAAATCATTCCCGGACCACCACCAAAAACCGAATCATCGACTTGGCGGTGCTTACCAACCCCATACTCGCGAAAATTAATAATCTCAATTTTCACCCGTTTTTTAATTTGGGCGATACCAATAATTGAAGTTTTTAAAAATTCGTTAAACAGGTTAGGGAAAAGGGTTAAAACACTAATCCGCATAAACCCTATTGTTAAGCCGGTGCTTTAGTGGCTTTTTTTAGTTTGGGCTTAGCAGCCATAAACTTTAGTCAAACACCTTTTTTCTTAAGAATGCTTTTCACAGTATCGGTAGGTTGTGCACCCTTGTGCAGCCACTCAATTGCCAGCGTTTCTTCTAAATTAACTTTTTTACTAATTGGATCAACATTGCCTAGTAATGCAATGTATTTTCCGTCACGTTTTGATCGCGAATCGACAACAATAATTCGGTAATTAGCCAACCCGTGTCGTCCGGTCCGTGTTAATCGCATTTTAACCAATTTTGGTTCTCCTTAACATAAACAAAGTAATAATTACAATTGCCCAATTGTATAACAAAGCAATATATTTTACATTAATCTTAGTAAGATTAGCAAAAACTTTTTCAAAAAGCCAACATAAGAATTGTTACCTTCAATAATTGTAGTAAAAAACAGCCTAGGTTTTGACTTTTTTAGGTTTCATGTGGTCAATAGCCCAGACCGCTCAGCCAGAAATAGGGAACATCGCTGCTAGCGGAATAAATCATAACCATGTGAAATGATTGTATTTGGTTTGGGTTAAAGGACCATAAACACTATATGAACTGTTTTTGTAATTATCTTCAAAACCCGACCAGGGAATATAAATCATGTAAGTAATATAAATCATGGGATAAATCGAGCCATAAAATAAAAAATACAAGAGTTTGGTTTGGTAATTGATTTTTAACAAACGCATTTTCAAAAACCCAAAAACAATAAAAAACAACGGATTAACCAAATGCATCAGGATGGAAAAAAACACAAAAAAAATGGCTGGGCTACTATTATTAACTGGAACATAAATTATCCCCCCTAATGACGAAGGGTTTATTTGAATCACATTATGACCAATTTGGGTTGATAGTAACCCACTTAGTTGAAAAATGACATAAACGTTAGAAAAAATAAAGGTCACAAAAAGATAAACCATCACCCACATTAAAAAGTGGTGGTTTTTAAAGAACCGGTGGTTTGGTTTAAAAAAAGCCATGAACACAAAAAAGCAAGCTAAAAGATTGGATTGCTGCGTTCAGTTGTCCAAATTGGTAAACCAAAAATAGGCCCCACTATTTTTACGAACACTACTAAGAATGGCTAATGCGATCACAAAAAACGGCACAAAGGCATTGATTATTAATAAAACTAAATGAAGTCAATCATAACTGCGGTAAGTTTTGAAATTAAAAAACTGGTTTTTTATTTGAAAAATCGTCGTTAACATAAAATTAAGCATTAACCTACTTTTGTTGTTATTGTGCCACCATTCATTAAAATCATCCTAAAAATTTTACACTAAAAACCAAACTTTAAGAATGCATCTTCTTAAAGACGTTGTCGACAAGATCTCAAAATTTGCCATCTACACCATTTTAACAATATAATTAAAAGTGGTTAAATCATGATCATCACTTAATTATCAAGGAAATAAGAATGGAAAAGATTGCAATCACCAGCATTAAATATGCATATTTTGACATGGATGGCACCATCCTTGATGATCAAGGCAAACTAATTTTTGAAAATTTACAGGCAATCTTACGTTTGCAAAACGCTAACGTTAAAATTGGTATTGCCACCGGACGGCCTCACTATTTAATAAAGGCAATTACAAGTCAAATCAATTTAGATTTACCAGTAATCAATAATGATGGTACGGAAATTTACGATTTAAAAAGTGGAACTAGTGAAATTATTGGATTGATTGATAAAAACGCTTTAAAACAAATTGGAACTTATTTACACAACCACCAATTGGGCTATAAAGCATATACCAATGAAAAAATCTATGCTTATACGCCAAATGGTCCAGTTGAACACCAGGGCAATCGCGAAGCGGCAAATCATCCGAAAGAAAATTTATCTAATGTTGAACAATTAGTCAAATTACCAATTTTGAAATTAATGACAATCGTCTGGGATCTAGTTTTATTTCAAAAAGTTTGGGATCATTTCATTTCTATTCCTAAACTTTTTGTTCGCAATTCTAATAATTTTTTAATTGATCTAACTCCCGATTGAACCTCAAAGGGTTATGCACTAAAACTATTAGAAAATAGAAACATTATTGATTGCAAAAACCTTTTGGCTTTTGGTGACAATGAAAACGATCGCATTATGGTCCAATATGCAAAATATGGAGTAGTTATGGGTAATGCTAGTAATTCATTAAAAGAAATTACACCGTATATTGCGAAACCAAATACAAGTGCAGGGGTGGCGAAATTTATTAATGAAATGATTGACTTTAATAAATAGGATGACTTCTAAATTTCAAAACTAATTTGGCTGCTTTTTTAGGTGTTCCAAAATTAATTGGGGTTCTTTAGGATCATAGATATATGTGGCACTTTTTTTAAAGGCTTCATCAGCATAAAACGGTAGGATAATTTCGTTATAATAATCAAGATCGTTACCACTCATTTGGCCCAAACTAATATAAACCACATCTTCCCAATTTAAAGCCTGAGTTTTTAAATAAGTTTTAACTGCTAGCATTCTGGAGATTCCCTTTTTGGTAAAAATAAAATTTTTGGGTAAAAATTCATAAATGTTTAGACTCCTTTCTTTCAATAAATTATTAATCGCCCCATCTGGTTCAAAGAATTTCGTAGCAAAATTATTGTTATTTTCAAAGACATAAATTTCTGATATTTCAAGTAGCAATAATTCTTTTTCAAACGAGAAGTAATCGTTGTTTTGACTTAGATTTTCAAATTTTCATGTTCTTTGAAAGTTTTTCAGATCATGAAAATTTAAAAAATAATTTAAAAAGACGTTGCTATGCTCGTAATTTTTAACCATTCCCTTAACAATGATTCCAGAATGGGATGCAATCGCTAAATGTAAAACTAGATCAACGTCGTTTTTGTTAATAAAACCAAAATATTGAAAATCGGTCGCATCATGACGTTTTAGGATTGCACCATTGCCAGCAATGATGTCAACTTGATCAACATCAAAAACATTGCAAATTTGTAAAACTTGTTCGTACCAGCCATCAGTAATGATCAACAAAAGATGTTCGTTTGTTAGTTTTTTTAGAAATTTTGAGAATTTTTCTAGATCGACACGTTCATCATAGATTAAAGAAAGATTGGTATCTAAAATAAAAAGTTTTTTTTCCATAATTATTGTAGATGAGGTCTAGCTTTTGTAAAAATGTCTAAAAAATTTTCAAAAGAAATTGATACAACAGCATCCGAACCATAAGTTCGGTAGTTAATGTTGGTTAAATCGGATGCTTCTTTATCGCCAATAACGATTTGGATGGGAATTTTATGAATTTGGGCATCACGAATTTTTTTATTTAAGCGCTCGTCTCGTAAATCAATCTCAGCCCGAATGTCATGTTGCATCAGTTTTATTTTTAATTGTTCGCATGCATTTAGGTGAACTTGGTTATTAACGGGAATTAATTTCACTTGAACTGGAGCTAATCATAAGGGTAAAATGCCCTTGGTTTGTTCCAATAAGGTGGCAACAAAACGTTCGTATGTGCCAATAATCCCCAAATGGATTACAACGCATTTAACTTCCTGGTGGTCGTGGTTTTGATAAACTAAGTTAAATTTATTTGGTAAAGAAAAATCTAATTGAATGGTTGACATTGTAATAATTTTGTTTAAAACAGTACGAATTTGAAAATCAATTTTAGGGCCATAAAAGGCCGCATCGCCTATTTGTTTTTCATATTTAATATTTAATTTTTTTAGTGCATTTTCCAGTTGCGTTTCGCTTGTGGTTCACATTTTTTCATCATCGATAAATTTCGTTTTGTTATTTGGGTCGTGGATTGCCAAATCGACACGCTCAAATTTTAAGTTAAACGCTTTAACAACTTCATCAATAATTTTATAAACATTAGTAATCTCATCTTCAATCTGGTCGGCACGACAAAAGATGTGATTGTCCAATAGTGTCATCGCCCGCACCCGTTCTAATCCAATTAAACCGCCACTAGTTTCGTAGCGGTGCAAAATGGCATCTTCACTTAAGCGTAGTGGTAACTCTTTATAGGTTCTAGGTCTATTCATATAAACCAAGGAGTGATGGGGACAAGTCATTGGGCGTAGCATCATTTGGTCATCATCTAGTAAGGTAATTGGCGGGAACATGTCTTCATTATAATGGGTGTAATGCCCACTCATCTTGTATAATTGTAAGTTTCCTAAAACTGGCGTGCTTACAAATTCAAAGCCATAATGACGTTGGCGGTTATGGATGTAATTACCAATCAATTCTTTCAAAATCGTGCCTTTTTGCAACCATATCACCATTCCCTTGCCAGACAAATGATTGAACGTAAATAAATCTAGATCCTTACCAATTTTGCGGTGATCATTATTTTTGCGATCTTCAATTAATTGCAAATGGGCTTGTTGTTCATCCAAATTGGTGAACGCACATCCGGTAATTCTGGTAAGTTGAACATTGGCTTCATTACCTTGTCAATAAACCCCACCAATCGTTAAAAAATCAAAGGTTTTTAGTTTTGATAATGTTTGTTCAATCTGATCTTGATCAAAATTTAGATCTTGAAACCAAATCCATTGCTTTGCGTTTTTAACTTCATAAAAAATAAATTTTTTTTGGTCAGAATTTTTAATGAGTTGAGTTTGGTATTCATCATTTGCAACAAATGCTAAGGCTTGTTGTAAATCAACAGTTTGTTTTTTGGCAGTCTTTAAAGTTGGTGCCAATTTTAAAAGTTGTTTATTTAAATTTAAGAAATTTTTTGAACTAAGATTTAGTCTTGTACTTCAATAATCCAAAGCAAATCCTTCATCATCAAATTTTGTTTCGCCAAATTTAACATCTGGATCTTGTGAAGTTAAATAATATTTAGTTAAAATACACGCTAGAACAAATTCTATCCGGATTTGATTACTCATAACAATCCTTTTTTACATTATTGTCAAAAATAATTTTACTCATATAATAAAATAAAAAATGCAAATCGTAACAAAACCATAAATCGTCATTTCTTGTTGATATTGTGAGATGCGATTTACGAGTTAATTTTTAATAAACGGGTGTAAAAACTAACTGATTTATTGGTTTTATCAACAGAAATTAGCATAATTTCCTAATATAAACCATCATTTTATAAAAAGTTGGGATTTAAAAATTGTTAAAACCGTTTCTATTGGAACTCACTTTTGATTAACTAAATACCAATGAACACTTGCCGCGCTACAGATGCATAAATTTCAAAAAAATGGTGAACTTTGATGCTGTCATAATTACAACCTGGGTAATTCCTCCAAAATAAGAACTGCTTTCTGCTTTTTTGATCTTTTCAAAATTACCAGAAAGTTTCACATAGTTTACACATGCTACCATTATCGGCTTCGCTTCTATTTCTGACTATTAGCCAGATCACTATTGAAACCAGTAGCATCATCAACCAAAATCTTTTTAATTTCAATGGCTGTTTTTCACTGTTTTGATTTGTGATCCTGATAAGTGCGTAATTCGCCTTCAACAGTGATTGTTTCGTATTGGGCAACATATTTTTCAAGTTCGTATGCTAAAGGCACATTAGCATAAAGGGTAAAATTATCCTTAAACATGATTCGACCATAGAACCGGGTTTGCCGAATGCTAACAAAAAAACCTTTCCCTTTGGAAGACCACCTTGAACTAACGATATTTCCTTCAATGATTACTTTATTTAACATCGCCTTATTACCAAATCACACATTTATAAAATGCACAATACTTTAATTATATATAATTACCGTCTTTTTATCAAAAACTTCTTAAAAAAAGCGTTTAATTGTTATAAAAAGAAAAATTTAATGATTAAGGAATTTGATTTTAAAACTACCGGCTTAATTTATTTCAAAACGCCTAATTGTGCTAACTATTAGATAAGAATACAATCTAAATTATGTTAAGATCTGTTCGATTATGAAAATTGTTCCTAGAATATCGATTAATAGCAATTTTTAAGTTGCATCAATAGATAATTTTCAATGCATAAAAATTATATGTAATTAAGATAATATATAATTCACATATAGTTTGGTAGCGTTTGAACTAAAAGGTGTTGATGTTTTTCAACAAATCTTTTTGATTAATAACTTTATTTAGTAACTCGTTGTCAGCGTTAATTGCTTACAATCAGAAGCAAAATAACCTTGTACGGATCTCGAGAATTTATGGAACCCAAAAAAATTAAAATCAACAAAATTTTATCAATTCTTGAAAATTTTATGAATAAATTTTTAACCTGAAAAACAGTTTCTAATAAAACCCCATTTTCTGACGAATATATCTTGTTAAAACCATTTGGTCTAAAATCATCAATTTTGAAATCAACGTACGAATTAGCAATTATTGAAAACGCCTTCACGCATATGTTTCGCTTTTTTTATGCTCTTAAATTTAACTGTTTTCATAATGATAGCATAGCGGTGATGGACGCACATTTTGGATACCAAATGTACCAAAGGATTGGTCCCAAAATCCTAAGTGAAAAAATGAGTTTTGTTGACTTTCAAGCAGTGACTGATATGTATCACGATTGCCTGCAATTTTTGAAAAAACTAATTGCTAAAACAATCATGATAGACGATCATTCAAATTTAAAACAACTCGCCCGCTGATGTGTGTTTTTGGCTAGACTTGATTATTTGTATACTAATAATTATCCAAAATCTACCCATTTTGCAAAAATAACCAAAATCAATCAATATGTTAATGAACTAATCGATTTAATTAATATTGCTAATCCATTAATTTTTGAAAGCCCAATATTTAACCAGTCTAAAATTTTATATAAGCCATATTTAGGCATTGGTTCCCGGGTTTTATTTTCAGTAGATGCTAACATGGTAATAAATAATGCCACAATTGAAATTAGTACAGATGAAGACTATGGGTTAAATAAAACCAAAGTAGTCAAATTAATTGCTCAATACTTAGCATTACAACTAACCAAAACAGCACCACCAGAATTGAAAAAAATTAATCCTTTAAAAATAAGTGATGGTCTTTTTAATAGTTATCAAAATTTAAAAATTAATAAATTGATTTTTTATCGGGCTCGTTTTGGCGAAATGGAATATGCTGATCTATCAAAAATTAAAACAAAACAAATTGATTACCATCTATATCAAATTTCCAAATGATGAATGCAATACATTCACAATCAGAAAAGCAAATTGACAAAAATAGAGCAGTCGAAAAAAAATGATTCTGAAGCATCAAAAGAACTTTTAAGCTAGTATGAGTTTTTAATATTTTTTTACTATTGAAATTTTTTAAATCAAATATTTAAAGATTTACATATAAAAACACGAAATTATTGTTTTGAAAGTTATTGTCTTTAATTAAAGTAAAATAAATAAAACTATCAATTGACAAAATATTTTTTAATAAGATTTCTATTTAATGAATAGAAGATTTGCAAATTATCAACTAACTTTGAAAAAATATAAATGACAATCTTAAGATAAATTAATATAAAAGTTCTTACAATTTTAGATTTTAAAGATTAAAAACAAATAACAAAGTTATGATTTTTATTTTTTGAAAAATATATAATTTGACAAGGATGCAGTTTAATACTTAGTACATTTGGTTATTAATGCGTAATAAAATTACAAAAAGATGAGAAACGAAACCGGTAAAAGTTGGTCAATACCAACTTGGTGGATCACATAAAATATTTTTACAATCAATGACCACTGCAAAAACTAAAAAAATTAAAACTTGTTTGGCACAAATTAATTCTCTAGTTAACGAAGGAGCCGATTTTGTTAGGGTTGCTGTGTTTGATGATGCTGATGCCAAAGCAATTAGGCAAGTAGTATTACAAGTTCCGTGTCCAATTATTGCTGACATTCACTTTAATCCCGATTATGCAATTGCATCAATTAAAGCCGGAGTGGCAAAAATTCGCTTGAACCCAGGCAATATTAATAATCAAAAAAAACTTCAAGAAATTGTTAATTTAGCAAATCAAAAAAACATTCCGATTCGGGTTGGTGTTAATTCAGGAAGTTTGCCTTTTGATTTAATGACCAAATTTGGGGTCACAGCAAAAGCAATGAATTTAGCCGCAAGACGTTATTGTAAAATGATGAATAATCTAGGCTTTAATAACATTGTTATTTCTTTGAAAACATCAACACCAATGCTTAGCATCGAAGTTTACGAAATGGGAGCAAGAATTTTTCAATATCCAATGCATTTAGGCATTACTGAAGCTGGAACAGTATTAAATGGAGCAATTAAATCAGTGGCAGGATTAACCCCACTCCTACTAAAAGGGATTGGTGATACAATTCGCATTTCATTAGCTAGTGATCCTGTCGAAGAAATTAAAGTAGCAAAACGACTATTAAACAGTTTGCGGTTATACGATAATTTAGTGGATGTAGTCGCATGCCCAACATGCGGAAGATTAAATTTAGACATGTTGCCAATTGTTGATGAAATCGAAGAATATGTTAAAAACATGGCATTTCCCTTACGGGTATCGATTTTAGGCTGTACTGTTAACGGACCAGGAGAAGCGAAAGAAGCCGATATTGGCATTGCTGGCGGGGCTGGTAAAGGAATTCTTTTTAGAAAAGGAGTCGCAGTAAAATCAGTACCTGAAAAAGATTTAGTATCAGAACTTAAAAAAATGATTGATGAAGAATATGAAAAATACTTGAATAAATTAAATAACCAAAAGTAATCAACGTAGTTTTTATTTGTTTAAAGTTCAAGATTTAGTTAAAAACATTAAGACGTTTTTATTAACTTTAAAAAATTTATAAAAATATCAAAAATACAATTATCTTTTTGACAAGAAAAAGAATTATATTAATAGTGTTTCATGTAAATTACTCTTCATTTGTTAAATTAATTAAATCTTTTTTTTCATTGCGAGATTTACTTTGTGATTTTTTTGAAGTGTTTTTAGGCTCTTGTAGATCAAAATATTCATAAAATGTTTTTTCATTATATATTTTTCCAAGTTCATCTAGTTCACATATATTAAAAGTCTTAACAATCTTAGATAGGGACATTCTAATTTGTTTTTGACCTTTTTTATTATCTTTTTCGTTTAATTCTGCTTCTTCTGTAAGTTTGACTTCTGATTTTTTGTCATCGGATGAAGCATTATTGAAAAAATCAATAGGCTTCACTTCTAATCTTCTATCAAGAGTACATGATCCAATAAAATAATAAATTATATTTTTTTCGTTTTTCTCTTCTTTTTTCTTTATTATCGTACTTCCATTAAAAACTCTATAACACTTAAGTTCATCATATGACTTAGTGGTCCATTTCTTTTCATCTCTAATAAATTTATAAATTTTATTCTCATCAATTTCCAAATAGTGTGAATCTTTAAAAGATTTTAAAAAACGTGCGTTTATTGGAAGTGCTTCAAATCTTTTAGCATTCTCATTCCAATAAATTCTAGCTTCAAGTGGGTTTAGACTTTCTAAAAAGCCAGCTTTTTGTGATCCTTCTTTTTTATGATTTTTTAAAACAAGAATATTTTCACTTTCTTTACTATCTCCTTCAATTCGGAGATTAGCTAATTTAAATTTAAGTTTTCCATCATTGAATTTTAGATGTTTAATGTCAGACGATAAAACATCACCTTTGCTATCTTTCTCAACTTCATTAGAAAACTCCATAAATTTAAAAAAAGGCGATGGATCAGATTTTTTTTCAGAACATTTGTAATTATTTCAAATTTCTTTAAGTTTATTAAATATAACAGGATTATTTTTTTTCAATAATATGTTATCTACATTTTTATTTTTTGAAGAATTCGAAAATATTTTTTCCATCTTCTCTTTGTCAAAAATAGATAATTTTTCGATCTTTTTACCTTCTTTTTTTTCTGAATTAGTTCATTTAATGCTATAAATTGTCTCATTTGCTAAAAGTCTATTTTTGCGTGTTCTAATTGCGCGAGAAAATTTGATTCTTTTTTCTGGTTCATTTCCAATAATTCATTTTTTTAAATTGTCTTTAAATTTCAAAGCAATTGAGTCGTTGAACAATTTTTCATCTACGTTTGCTTTTATTACTTCTCCAGTAGTTTGATCAATGTTTTTTTCTTCAAAGATACTTTGATAAGACTGTTGAGTATTATGTCCTTCTATCATTTCATTATATTGAAAAAAACGTTTAAGTTTTTCATTACATCCTAAAAATGCGATGATAACAGCATCAACAGCATGATGTTTATATTCCAGTCTGTTTTTCCAAAAAATATTTTTGTTTTCACCTAAATCGCGTGATTTTTTATACTCCATTTCAGAAAATTTTTTACGAGCGTAACTTGTAACTGTTCCACGAACAACTTTTATTTTAACTGAAGGATAGTCTTTATTTTCTTCTTTTTTTAATTTAAAAAAAAATTTGTAATAAATTAAGAACTCGTCTTGAAGCATATCTCGTATCTACCAAGTTTCTGTTAATAAATCCTAAAAAGTCATTAGATTTATTTAGATAAAAGTCTTCAATTTTTTTTGATTCATGGAACTTAGTTTATGAAACCTCTTCTCAAACTCGTCATATTTTCCTTCATTTCCCAATCACTCATAAGGAGTACGATTCCCTTTAGATTGATTATTAATAATACTAGTAATTGTTTTATTCATAAAACTATCATTCAAAGAACGCCGCCACGGAATTATATGATCGATTTGATAATATTTACGTCAAGAACTTATAAAGTTGTTTTTTTGGATGGGTCTACCATCATACAAATCTGTTCAATCTTGTTCTTCAGCTAGTTTTCAAACGAGTTTATCAGTATTACTAAATTTTCTTATTTTTCCACATTTTTGATCATCAAGAAAATGTTCATCTCTTAAAATCTCTTTAGTTAAAGCATTATTTTTGTTTTTTTCATCTTTATTTGACTTATTTTCAGCATAGGTATTTTTATTTCTAGCAAGTTCAATTGTGATATTATTAATGTCATAGTTTTTAGAATAAACTTTAAGAATTTTATTTAAAACATTAATTGTTTGAATGAAAGCACGTCTAGCAGTTGGTGAAATTATTTCATCTTTAAAAATAGTTTTATTAATACGCTTAACTTTAGACAATTTATCTCTTAAATCTTTTCGGTTTAAATCCCTATTGGGAAAAAATTGACTTTGATTTTCTGATTTTTCAATTCCAACCTTTTTTATATAGTCATCCATAGCTCGATATGACAATGAATGAGTTTGTGTAAAATCAGATAATTTCTCAACAAATTTTGAAACAATGTCTTCTGGGTTTGAATCCGGATACTTCAATTGAATCTGCGATTTAATTTCTGTAAAGTCATCAAGAAAGTCAACAAGAATGTTTTTAGCCTTACGCTTATTGTGATGAACTCTGGATGCACAATCATAAACGTTGTTAATAAAATCTAAATCTGTCATATTTGTTTTTTCATTTAATTTTTGATCCAAAATATGAAAGTTTTTATCTATTAATTCAAGACTTTGTAATCATCGAGCAATTTTAACTAAATTATTTAAAGGTGTAATAATCTTCTTTCAAACTACTTGATCTGATCACTTCTTCTTTACATTTTTCTTTTCGACCCTTAATGTTCGAAATCCATTTACAGTAGCAACATAAGGATCATCTTTTTTAATTAATTCCTCAATCTTACCAACTACTTTTTCATTATCCTTTTGCAAAAGTCCAAATTTATTATTTTCAGGATCCAAAATTTCTAAACAAATCTTATCTACTATAGTTTGTTTTATTTGTTTAGATAATTTCTTTGTTTCGTCTCCATCTATATGCAGGTTGTTTAAATCATTCAAAAAATTAAAAAGTTCAGCTTTCGGTGAGTATTTACCTCCGCGATTACAATCAGGATATACACTACATTTGCCTATAGTTTTCTCTCATAGATTCTTATAGGGTGTTTCTTTTCCTTTTTTTTGAAACCGACCATAAATAGTGGGTGCTTGTATAGACCCCGGACCTTCTGAATAATCTCGAGTATGCCAAAACAATTTTTTGTATTTTTCTGAAAAGGATTTGCTTAGGCCTTGAACCTGTAATAACGTCTCAATTTCTTTGAGATAAGATTTTGCATCATATCGAGCATTTTCTTTAGCACCCATATAGTAACCAAATTTTCTAAAAAAATCGAGTTGATTTTGGGAAGGATGTTTATTTATTAGGTCTGGTTGTCAGTAATCACTTGTGTTACTATTTGATTTTTCAGAATTAGTTTCATTTTTTTCGATGTTTTCTTTATCAAGTTCTGATTCGTAAAAATAACCGCGATGTTTTAAATAATGAAATAGCACCGATATTAACAAATCTTTAGGAAGTTTTTCACGAAGACCCATAACTTTTGCTTCAATCATGGTCAAACGTTCTTTTTTTCCGTCAGTAGCATTAATGCGATAATATCCTTTATGTTCCCAAATGCTATTTTCTAGTTCTTTCTCAAGAATCTTGCCCTCTAATATTTCCAAGATTTTTTTTCGTTTATCCTCGCCTTCAATAAGGTCAACAAGGTTATCGTCATTATTATCAAATACTAATTTTATAAAAGCATTTTTTCTCACTCTCGCTCGTCGCAAACGACGACGCATGTGTCTAGCAATTCGTCTTTTTTCATTACCTAGACTGCCATCCTGAGGATCTGCTGCATCTGGAAATAGTCTTGATCCCATATCTATTATTTCATAATTATCATTCAAAATCGCTCAACCTACTGAAGCTATTCCTATATCCAGACCAATATTTATTTTTTGTTTTTTAGTCTCATTTGGCATACATTAATTACAACCTTTCTTATGTAAGTAGAATTATACAATTTTTTAAAATGATTTTTTTTAGGACATAGTTTTAGACTACATAAGTATGATACCGCTACAAAACTAAGTTGGAATAAGCAATACATAAAACAGAGTTTTAGACTACATAAGTATGATACCGCTACAAAACGAATATTTACCTGATTGCTTAAGGTTTCGGGTTTTAGACTACATAAGTATGATACCGCTACAAAACTGTTAAACGTTAAAATATTAAAAGAAATTGGTTTTAGACTACATAAGTATGATACCGCTACAAAACGTGGTATTACCGATTTGGCGAGAAAAACAAGTTTTAGACTACATAAGTATGATACCGCTACAAAACTGGGTGGGAATAGATAGGTAATTTTTGCAAGTTTTAGACTACATAAGTATGATACCGCTACAAAACTAGCTTGAGCGTTAGTAATGATGTCGTCTAGTTTTAGACTACATAAGTATGATACCGCTACAAAACAGTAGTTTTTCAAAAATTGAAACTGATGTGGTTTTAGACTACATAAGTATGATACCGCTACAAAACTAGGGGACGATAATGATAAAGTATTAAGATGTTTTAGACTACATAAGTATGATACCGCTACAAAACAAGCCGAAGGAGGTAAATTTTAAACTATAAGTTTTAGACTACATAAGTATGATACCGCTACAAAACATATTAATTTGAGCATTAGTTATAATATCAGTTTTAGACTACATAAGTATGATACCGCTACAAAACGGGATTCTTAAGAAGCTAGGAAATTTCTTAGTTTTAGACTACATAAGTATGATACCGCTACAAAACAGCCAAAAATGAATACTTATATATAATATAGTTTTAGACTACATAAGTATGATACCGCTACAAAACTGTACGAATTTCTTAGTTTACCACCGTCATGTTTTAGACTACATAAGTATGATACCGCTACAAAACTTCATCTTTTTCAAGAGAATTAACATAAGAGTTTTAGACTACATAAGTATGATACCGCTACAAAACTAGAAATTTGTGGCATAATAGGACCAGGAGGTTTTAGACTACATAAGTATGATACCGCTACAAAACTTATCTAAACTTGCTGAGTTGCTAGGGTCCGGTTTTAGACTACATAAGTATGATACCGCTACAAAACCCATGTAACCTACCCAACGCCGGCATTACTGTTTTAGACTACATAAGTATGATACCGCTACAAAACAGGTTAACTTGAACATGAACGACCGGAAGTGTTTTAGACTACATAAGTATGATACCGCTACAAAACATTCGAGTAGTTCGTTAACTTTAGTTAACAGTTTTAGACTACATAAGTATGATACCGCTACAAAACACACGAGCAAGGACTTTAGCGGACTATCAAGTTTTAGACTACATAAGTATGATACCGCTACAAAACTGACGCATGTTCGCAAGAGTTACGGTGGCGGTTTTAGACTACATAAGTATGATACCGCTACAAAACCGTGGGTTAAGTTGTTAAACTCGATGGTCTGGTTTTAGACTACATAAGTATGATACCGCTACAAAACTTATTATTATGGCTGAAATCATCTTAAGTTGTTTTAGACTACATAAGTATGATACCGCTACAAAACGGACCAACTCGCGAAGTCGTTTGAATTAAAGTTTTAGACTACATAAGTATGATACCGCTACAAAACCCAACTAATTTAGTTAACAAACCCGTTACCGTTTTAGACTACATAAGTATGATACCGCTACAAAACTCACATCAAGACCAGTGATGTTTAATACAGGTTTTAGACTACATAAGTATGATACCGCTACAAAACTATAGAATTTGAAGCTTTAAAAAGACAAGGGTTTTAGACTACATAAGTATGATACCGCTACAAAACTTCGATATACCCCGGTTAACTTTCCACAATGTTTTAGACTACATAAGTATGATACCGCTACAAAACTAAGTCGTTAACATTAAACGTCTTCGCGACGTTTTAGACTACATAAGTATGATACCGCTACAAAACAGCAGTGTTCTTGGAAACGTTAATTACTTTGTTTTAGACTACATAAGTATGATACCGCTACAAAACCGTGGGTTAAGTTGTTAAACTCGATGGTCTGGTTTTAGACTACATAAGTATGATACCGCTACAAAACTTATTATTATGGCTGAAATCATCTTAAGTTGTTTTAGACTACATAAGTATGATACCGCTACAAAACGGACCAACTCGCGAAGTCGTTTGAATTAAAGTTTTAGACTACATAAGTATGATACCGCTACAAAACCCAACTAATTTAGTTAACAAACCCGTTACCGTTTTAGACTACATAAGTATGATACCGCTACAAAACTCACATCAAGACCAGTGATGTTTAATACAGGTTTTAGACTACATAAGTATGATACCGCTACAAAACTATAGAATTTGAAGCTTTAAAAAGACAAGGGTTTTAGACTACATAAGTATGATACCGCTACAAAACTAAGTCGTTAACATTAAACGTCTTCGCGACGTTTTAGACTACATAAGTATGATACCGCTACAAAACAACTGTTTTTAGAATATTTGAAAAAGATTGGTTTTAGACTACATAAGTATGATACCGCTACAAAACAGCAGTGTTCTTGGAAACGTTAATTACTTTGTTTTAGACTACATAAGTATGATACCGCTACAAAACTGTGTGATCTTCACCGCCCCCATTAATGCTGTTTTAGACTACATAAGTATGATACCGCTACAAAACAGCAGTGTTCTTGGAAACGTTAATTACTTTGTTTTAGACTACATAAGTATGATACCGCTACAAAACTATTTGTTAGTTGCTGTTGATTGGTGGCAGGTTTTAGACTACATAAGTATGATACCGCTACAAAACTGTTTTCACTCGAATTTAAACCATAAGTTAGTTTTAGACTACATAAGTATGATACCGCTACAAAACAAGAATCTGCTGGATCTAAAGGAACTGGAAGTTTTAGACTACATAAGTATGATACCGCTACAAAACTACGTTGTTTGATCAATTGTTAAAGTTTCAGTTTTAGACTACATAAGTATGATACCGCTACAAAACAATTAAAAGCCGTTCTGGAAAAGAAATGTTGTTTTAGACTACATAAGTATGATACCGCTACAAAACAGTACTGCTAGCAATTTAGCCCAAAGCCAGGTTTTAGACTACATAAGTATGATACCGCTACAAAACTAGGTAATTTTAACTTTAACATTTGTTTTAGGTTTTAGACTACATAAGTATGATACCGCTACAAAACTATTTAATAAGTTTTTAATTGTTATTAACTTGTTTTAGACTACATAAGTATGATACCGCTACAAAACTAAAAAGTTTCTAGCATCTAAATTAGTGTAGTTTTAGACTACATAAGTATGATACCGCTACAAAACAATATCGATTACGATATTTGCCAATTAATTGTTTTAGACTACATAAGTATGATACCGCTACAAAACACTATCTGGGTTCGTATTAAAATGCGTATCGTTTTAGACTACATAAGTATGATACCGCTACAAAACCCAACTAATTTAGTGAATAAAACCGTAACTGTTTTAGACTACATAAGTATGATACCGCTACAAAACTACTTTAATCGTTTTACCAAACATTACTAAGTTTTAGACTACATAAGTATGATACCGCTACAAAACATAATTAAATGCAGAAGTTATTTTCGTATAGTTTTAGACTACATAAGTATGATACCGCTACAAAACCAGTTCCAGAACCTAGTTATTACTAGAAATGTTTTAGACTACATAAGTATGATACCGCTACAAAACTCCATTAAGATACCTTTCAAGTAACTTGCTGTTTTAGACTACATAAGTATGATACCGCTACAAAACAGTTAGATGAAGATTTGTACGATTTGTTTAGTTTTAGACTACATAAGTATGATACCGCTACAAAACGTCAAATTCACAAAAATTTTTAAAAATCGTCCTATTTTTGCTCAAAAAGGGTCTCAATTGCGTAAAAAATCTTCTGGTTTTTCAAATTTACCTCTTTTTTTAAGTAACTAGTTAAATCATCAAGCGAGCAGTATTCAGACGTTTTAACTGATAAAAAATTCACAAAAACTTCTAAATCAATTAATTCCAGCATCACCCGGTTGGTTTCATCTAAGAAAACCACCGCTTCTAATTCAGTAACTAGCCTAACGTTATTCCGAAAATCATGGTTAATAAAAATAAAATTATGTAAGTTTAAATACGGTTTTAAATCACTCACACTCAACCAGTCTAAATCACAAAAAATAAACGTACATTTTTCTTGCCAAATATTATGCTCTAGCATTTTTAAAAAAGTGTTGCGATCCAAGTATGTTTCTTCAGGTATTGCAAATAAATTAGTTATCATTTTGGACCAATCGATCGCTTCTTCAATTGCTTGAAAACCAAGATCATTATTAATCGCATCAGTTAATGCGAGAATTTTTTGTTCATCCACAATTTTTTCAGCCACAATCTTATCTAAGAGCATTTTCACTAAATGGTTGTTTTTGCCAGTTAGTTTTAAAAAATCAGATATCTTGGTTAAATCATTAATAAAAACTAACTGGCTATCACTAAATGCCCGACTCGAACTATCATCAATGTGCTTATCACCAGAGAGATTTTTTCATAAAGTTTTAGCAAACGCTAACGGTTTGGGGTGGTTAAAAACCTTGATGCCTAAAAAATCTAAGTCTTCACTACCATTTTGGTTCGTTAATGTTATTTTCATTAAATCTTGACATATCTTTCTGAATTATTATAAATTTCGTCAATTTTTTTATTACCTAAAACAATTTCCATGGCCTGATATTGTTTTTCGGTGATGGCAATCATCCGAATGTTGCCATCCCTAGGAATTTTATCTTTAAATTTCGCAATTTCTTTTTTTAGATCAACCTGCAAATTAGAAGCTTTGATGTAAATCGAATATTGCATCATGGAATAGCCATTACGTAACAATGCCTTGCGAAACTGGGAATATTCCTTTTTTTCATAATCTTCTACTGAAGGTAAATCAAACATTAAAATAATTCGCATCGATCGGTAACTACTAATCATTAAAAAATTCCAATCATGGCAAGGATGTTTCGGCAACTAGAGAAGAAATGTAAAGATCAATAGCGTTAGAAACATACTGGAACGTATTGTTAATTTTAATTTTTTGGTTAAAAGCTGCAACCAATTGCTCTTTATGAATAAATAAATTTTGTTCAACAATTCCCTGGGACATAATTTCAAAAACCACCTTGTCTATGATAACACGGAAACCTTCCATTAAGTCGCTACTTAAAGCGAAATGGTTGTGAAATGATTTATGGAAAATCCCAATTTTCGGATCTAGTCCCTTTTTAACAATGCTTCTAGAAACATAAGCTCTTAATACGCCATAACCATAGTTTAATAACGTATTAATGTAATGATCATCCCTGCGGTTAAAGTCAATGCCAAACAAATGGTGCCAATAAATCTTAGCTGCATGTCCTTCGCGATTGGAAATGTCTAAATCTTTGATTTCAGCAGCAAGTTCATCAAACACAGGTAAATCAACTTTTAGCAACTTTTTTAAAAGTTCTTTTTGGTTATGAATCTTTTGTTTAATGATTTGCTTTCAAATTGTTGACTTAAAGATTAAAGTTCACTGTGATTGCTTTTCTTGAATTTTTAATGAATTGTAGTTACCAGTAATTGGCAAAATCAAAGCATTCGGCAAATATTTCGAATTACAAATAATTGTTAGGATGTTGAAATCAGATAATTTGTTAATTAATTGGGTTGTCATTGTAATCCGGTTATTGTTAATTAATAAGGTGTCAATATCGCTAAGGGGAATTGTAATTTTTTTCAAATCAGAAAAAACAACCAAATTATCCAAAAATACTTTTAAATAATTTCCGTTTTCAATTTCCACAATTTTCCAGCCCATTGTTTTAAATTATTACAAATCGCTTTCTACATTAAACCTAAAAACCTAAATTAAACTAGCAGTACCAAATTTAATTTACTTAATTTTTTATTCTAACATGTTGTTAGGCGTTTTTAATCTTTAAAATTAAACTCAAATAATTTTTCATATAACCAAAAACATCTCATTAACTTATTGTGTGATTTTTTACAAAGAGTAAAAATAATGCAAAAAGTAACTGTCGGCATGAAAGAAAAAAGCAAATTTATTGAGTTTTTATTTTTTTTGAAAAAAAATGTAATCATTTCATTGCGTAGTCACATTTTGTAACCAAATGCTTGGCACCTCATTAAAAACAAATAACATGAAACTTCTTACTCGTTGTTATAATCTATTCTAAATTTTCTCTAATTCTAAAAAAAATATACCAATTTTGTGGCATTCCATCTTAAAACATATAATTCATTAGGTAACCAAAATAATTCCCCTAAATTAACTAGGAATAAAAAAGTCATTCAATTCTCACAAGTAAAAAAAAATTGTTTTAACTATTTAATCTTTAGCATTTTAATAAGATGAAAAACATGTTGAATGCCAAATATTTTAATGTTATCAACAATATACACTGCTTACTGATTATTGGTAAACAATAAAATAAACTAACCATAATGAAGTATTTTTCTAAAAATTTAAAAAAGACTACGAAAAGCAAATAATAAATTTTCTTTTAATAGAGAATAATGCTGTCAATGTTTAAAATGCACAAAATATCGCATTAAAAAATCTTAAATTGATAGATGTGCAATAAAAAAAACCCAAAAATGATTATTAACCTTGATTATAATTACAAAATGATTTTAACTAGTAAACCTTAATTAATGCTACATTACGAATGCTACTAGCATCTAATGCTTCTAATAATTCGCTCGCTTTTACAAAAATTGTATTATTAATCAAAAAATGGACCCCTTGTAAGTTTAATTTGGGATAACTTAGTAAAGTTTGCACATCTTCCATAATTTCTTTAAAAACCTGTTGGTCGTACATTTTTTTAATATTAACTAACAAAAGTTCTTTACCAAACATTCACTTATCTGCTTGCTTATATTTAGTTTTACGCTTCAAATGATACCGGTCAATTCGGGTATTAACTTCTTTGTGGTTTTTGTCAATTTTAGCGTTGACTTCTTGATGATTTTTATCAATTTTAGTGTTAAGCTCTTGGTAGTTTTTATCGATTTTAGCGTTAACTTCTTGATGATTTTTGTCGATTTTCGCATTAAGTTCTTGGTAGTTTTTATCGATTTTGGCGTTAAGTTCTTGGTAGTTTTTATCGATTTTGGCGTTAAGTTCTTTTTGATTTTTCTCAACCTGATCAATTCTATCATTAACTTCTTTGTGGTTTTTATCAATCTTGTCATTAACCTCTTTGTGGTTTTTATCGATTTTAGTGTTAACTTTATCAACTTCACTAACAATTAATTCTGCTAACTTATCAAGTGTTCATTTTTTCATAACTCAATTCCTCCTGTTTACTCTTATCTTTCCTAACTAGTAAACCTTAATTAATGCTACATTACGAATGCTACTAGCACCTAATGCTTCTAATAATTCGCTCGCTTTTACAAAAATTGTATTATTAATCAAAAAATGGACCCCTTGTAAGTTTAATTTGGGATAACTTAGTAAAGTTTGCACATCTTCCATAATTTCTTTAAAGACCTGTTGGTCGTACATTTTTTTAATATTAACTAACAAAAGTTCTTTACCAAACATTCACTTATCTGCTTGCTTATATTTAGTTTTACGCTTCAAATGATACCGGTCAATTCGGGTGTTAACTTCTTTGTGGTTTTTGTCAATTTTCGCATTAAGTTTTTGGTAGTTTTGATCGATTTTAGTGTTAAGCTCTTGGTAGTTTTTATCGATCTTGTCGTTAACCTCTTTATGGTTTTTGTCGATTTTAGCATTAAGTTCTTGGTAGTTTTTATCGATTTTAGCGTTGAGTTGTTTTTGATTTTTCTCAACCTGATCAATTCTGTCATTAACCTCTTTGTGGTTTTTATCAATTTTAGCATTAAGTTCTTGGTAGTTTTTATCGATCTTGGCGTTGACTTCTTGGTGGTTTTTGTCGATTTTAGTGTTAACTTTATCAACTTCATTAACAATTAATTCTGCTAACTTATCAAGTGTTCATTTTTTCATTTTTAATCCCCCAGTTGAATTTATTAAGTTTCATGAAAATTTTTTACTTTTTCATCCCATATAAATTAATGCTAAATTTAAAAGATTTTGACAAAATATTTTTATTCTGTTCATCGATATTTTGCTTTTATGATTAATTTTAACTTAAAAAAAACTTAAAAAAAACCAAAATCGATTGACTCTAACGGTATTTCAAATGATCATCAGAAATTTTGTAAAATTAATCGATGAAGCTAACAAAATCAATATGATCGATTTGTTTTTAGAAAATTGAATAAATAGTGATTAAATTAAATAAAATGTTTAAAAATAGACTTATTTTAAATAGTTGCAATATAAAACTTGATATTAAATTATATTTGCTTATCAGCTAATTTTACAATTTCTTCTAGCTTAAGATAGTAATGCAAAATAAATAGTCTCGGTTAAATCATGGCTAACTTGCAATTAGATTTAATCACTAGAAGATTTATAAGTAATGAGATCGGTTTTAATTATTGTTAGCTATTTTCTTATTTAAACAAAGTGTCGGACGGATCATTTTCTTGAATTCATTTCTATAAAAGTTTACTCAATAAAAGATAATTTATTAGCATAAAACAACATAAAAAACTGCCCATGAAAGCAGTTTTTGCAAAAAATTATTAGATCCAATTGCAATCCTTGGTTATTTAGATTTAATTTTAGTAAACGCAAGTGCTTTTATGATGAACATCATCCTGAAAGGATAGTAATTTTGAAAATAATAAAACAATTAGTTAATCTTTTATCAATAAATAAAAAACTATTGTTACTGATCCACAGTTGGTTTTTCACTAGGGGCTTGCGTAGTCTGGTTACTAGAAAAATTGCGATTATGATGATTGTAATGACCATCATGATGCCTACGGTTCTGGTGTCACCGTTGGCCAGAACGATTGTTGGAAAACTTTTGGTCGTGTTCTTTGCGAGTCACTTGGGCAATAACAATTTCATCGTCAGGTTTATATGCAAACAGCGGTTCTTTGCCTTGAGCAACTGCTACAGCATCAGCAAAAAGATTCATAAATAAGGTAATCGAACGAATTGAAGCATTGTTACCAGGAACAAGATAATCAATCAGTTTAGGATCAGCATTAGTATTAGCGATCGCAATTACAGGAATGTTTAATTTTCGGGCTTCGGTTACAGCATTTTTTTCATGAATAGGATCGTCCACAACAAGCACGTTCGGAATTCCTTTCATGGTTTTAATCCCGCCAAAAAACTTTTCTAATTTTTCAATTTTTTTAAGGATCAACATTTGCTCTTTTTTGGTATGATGCCCTAAACCATTATCACGTTCTTCGACCAGGTTATTTAATTGCTTAATTGAATTATTAATGGTTTTAAAATTGGTTAAAGTGCCCCCAAGCCAACGTTGGGAAATATGGTTAATTTCCACCCGTTTGGCAATTTCTTTAATTAAATCTTGAACAAGTTTGGTTTTGGTGCCAACAAACAAAATGTTCCCGTTATTTCTAGCAATCTCCATTAAATAATCGTACGCTAGTTTTAACTTTTCTTGCATCAAAGGGATATTTAACACTTCATAACGACTATCACCCGGTTTCTTACTGTAAATGTAAGGTTTCATTTTCGGGTTTCAACGCCGTTTGGAAAAACCAATATGTCCACCAACTTCCATAATTTTCGAACTAGATACTAACGGTTTTTCAGGGGTAAGATTTTGCAAAGAATCAAGATCTTGTTCGTTACTTTGCACTGAATTGGCTAAAGTTACTTCGTTTTGCTGGGAAAAATCATTTTTCGCAACATTATTAGTTTCTAAAGTTTGCTGATCATTGATAATTGCTTGTGACATTTAGTTTTAATTAACCTTTCGTAATGCTAGTGCTAGTTATGCGTTTGTGTAGACAATAATTATATAAATTATAATATAAAAAAATAATTTTTAAAAAAAGACAACATTTGTTTAGAGAAAAAATCAAATTTAAACTATTTTTTAAACAGTAATGTGATTTTGCTTGATCAATAATTGAAGTAAGATGAATTTTAAAAAACTGAACAACTTGCTTTTGTTAAAATTATAACGACCGTATGACACTAAAATTTGGTAATAAATCAACTGATTGTTTTGAAAAATTACCTTTTTGTAAATTGCGTTTTTTTAAACTTTTTGTACCGTAGAAAAATTACTACAGCAATAACGCTAATTAAAATAATTCCAGTAATAGTTAATACACCCGCAGTGACATTGGCCGGATAGGTAAGTTCTTGAATTAATGAATTGAGATCTTGTTGAATTTGCCGTTCGGTCTTATTTTCCAACGTTTTTTCGTTCATGGCAATCTGTAAAATATTAAATAGCGGTTGGTATAAATGGTTAGATTTAATCACTAGATCCACCATTTTTTCAAAAAGGCTAATTTTACTTGCATCATCAACATTTAAAAAATTGAATTGCTTAATTAAATTCGTGGTTGTTTGCAACCGGTTAATTAAGTTTAAAACCGTAGTGGAGGCAAAATTTAATGTTGCTAATTTTTTACTAAAAATCTGGTAATTGGTTTTAATGCCAGTTAATAAGTTATTAATTTTGGATACATACAATGTTTGCAAGTAGTTAGCAAAATTAAACTGGTCAATTTTGGAAGTAACAACATAACTTAAAAACAACCCATTGATTGCTCGCTTAAAATCGTTTAAATTATCGGTATCACTTAAGCTTAAACCCACATATTTGTTTGATAAATTATACAAGTCTTTTTTATAAGTTTTGCCAGTAGATTCGTCAAAATAAATTTTGGTCAATAAATAAAAAGCGTTCTGAATTTGAATTTTTTGAACTGTATTAAAACCTAAAAGGTGGCTAATATCTAGTTTGTTGTCTAATGCGAGTGAATCTTGGATTTTATTAACAATCTGACTAACTTGTTCATATGCTAAATAATAAAGTAAGTTTTGATTTTGCAACAAGTGATCGGTTTCCAATAATCCTTGAACTTGACTTTGATAAGAGTGCGAATTAGTTGGTAACAATTTATCAAAAACCGTAACAGTTCCTTTAGCAGTATTGTTGTCAGCGTTCAATTGTTTTAAGTCGTAAGTAAAACGCTTATAAACCGGGTTGTCAAAATAAACCAATTGCATTTTTTCTGTCAGCAAGGCCTGATTGTACTTATTCACAAAATCATAAACTTGGAAATTGCTAAACCGGGGAACAACTTGCGGTTTTAGATCTCTAATGTTACGAATTTCTTCGACTTTACCAATCGGAGCTGGCTTTTGGTCTGCAATCGTTGTGTTTTGATTGGGATTTTCACTTGGTGATGGTTGGGTTTTTTCAACATCAGGTGAAGGCGTATCATCTTTTTTTGATGCAGATTGTGGCTGTAACATCTTGTTTTGTTGAATATCAAAATCTAGAAAATTCCTTTTAATTTTACTAATAAAATACTCGTCCCAAGTTTGTTCTTTGCCATTAATAGTTAAATCTGAAAGGCCGTTTTTAACTAATTCACCATTTTCATTTTTCACATTTTCGTGATAGTTTTCACCATTTTTCGGAAAGTCTTTTTCGTTTAAAAAGATCTTGTCAATATTTTCAGCAGTTTCTAACGCGGCAGCATATTTATCGTACTTCTTTTTGTACTCGGTACTATCAATTTTATTATCAATTGTTTGCGATTGTTTTAAACTACTTCCTGCAGTTTCGTTGTATCCAAGACTAGCATTGTGATCACCATTTTCAACGCGAACGTTGCCACCAAAAACAACGCCATCAATCGTTTTACCATTAGTGGTAATTGAACCAACCGAATATTTAGGATTAGTTAAAACACTAGGAAAGTTAAACTCAAAACCGTACTTTTTCGGATTTTGTAAAATCGCTTGCTTATTAGTGTTTAAAAACTTTCGTAATTGTAAATAATAGTTTAATTTATCAGACGTATCTTTAGCATCTTTATCTTTTTTAGTAAGTTCATCATCAATCCGTTCCTGAACCTTTTTAATTAAATTTTCTAATGAGGTTTTTAATTGGGTTTTAAAATAAGTTTGATTTTGTTCGTGTTCTTTGGAAACTAATGGCGGTTGGCTTTTTGTTACATCGTGAATAACTTGTCGTAACGATGGTACATGGCTTTTAGGTGTGGTTTGGTTAATTAAAAGCATCGCTGGTGCACCAACTGCTAAAGATAGGCCGAACAACTTGAAGATGAGGCTTTTTTTTAGTTTGGTTTTGATCATTTTTGAAACCTTATTGTAATTAGTTACTTAGTTACTTTCCGCTAAATAATCAGGAATTAGTTAATAAATTATGAGTTTGTAAATATTCTTTAAACGAGCCTTTTTGACCTTCAACACCACCATTAATTAAATCGTAACCTTGAATAATTTTCTTGCCATTTTGAATGACATTTGGTGAAACTAACGGATCGACAAAACCAGTTTGGGTACTATCGGCATTTCCCCAATAGATTCCGACCACTTGACCATTTTGATTCACAACTAATGAACCTGATCCCCCGCCAGCAAATCCCGAATTATTTAAACCATACACAGTGTTAAAGCGGTGGTAACTTACATTATCTCAAGTTAAAGTTTCAGCTTGCCCTAAAGGAATTTTATTAATGTCATAAATTCCAGGAATGGTTTGGTTATAGTTGTTTTGATATTGATAACCAGGCACGTTAGCAAAACCTTGACCTTTAGTATTATCAATCGTGCCAACGCGTTGGTTAACAGCAGCATGACCAGTAATGGAATTCGAGCCACCTTTTAATGGGTCACCATCAGCTGGATAACCTAAGGAATAATTTTGATCATCACCACTTAAATCATCACCAGTCTTATTTTTTAAAAGACTATTTTGTGGGGTGGCAAACGTAAATACCGAGTTGTTATATTCTGTTTTTTGGGCAAAATTATTTGTGGCTTTTTTAGCTTCTTCTTGTGAACTATAAGTAATTTTGATAACTGCAAAATCTTTAAAGTAATTGGTAATTGTTCTGGAAGTACCATTTTGGGAATTGACAGTTATTGTACTGTTACCATTTTCCAAGAAATTGGTTGCTGTATAAACAACTTCAGGATAATTAGTACCTTTTAATTCCGTTTGGTTTCAGTCTTTACCATCAGATGAGTTGCGAATAAATGCGGTTTCGCGACCAGTTAAATGGTTGCCGCCCTTGCGATTAATTAAAGCAACAACGTGTAAATTGGTTCCGTAATACCATGTGGTGGAATATTCATTGTTATTATTGGTTTTTTGGTAGTCCAAAATCCAAGCCGTGCCGTAGACGTCTTCATATACAGGGTCGTTTGGATTATTGTTCCGGTATCGTGGTTGACCAGTTAACGGGTTGATCGAAACAACGTTCGTATGGAAAACAATTCTTGATGTGTAGTCGTTTAGTTTTTTATAGGTGTCATTTTTCACAGCATCGTAATCGGAAGTATCAGTGGAAATAAATCTTTGGTGGTTTTTGCCTTCGGCTAATGGGGTGGTTTTAGTAATTGGCGAATCAAATGTTGTCGCGTCAGCATTTCCGATTTTAGTTGGACTAATTGACCTTGTATCATCAATTGAAGTGTCCCCTAAAGCAGTTAGTTTGAAAACATCAGCAGTATTGCTTGGAATTGCCGCTGGTCCGTCACCAATTTCTCTCGTATTAGCATTCGGGTTTTTGTAAGCCTGATCATTCCCGTTTGCATCAGTATAATAAACATAACGAATGGTTACAGGTCAAGAAGCTGATTTAATTGTTGCTTCATCAAATCCGGTCGTGTACTTCACACCATTTGCCATATAATCCCGCAAGTCAATGTTCCGGATGTATTGTCAACCCGCATTAACATAGTTTAAAATTGATTGTAAATCCTGACTATGACCAAACTTCGAATGACCGATAACCCGCACATAATTTTGCGAATTTATTCCGGCCGGAGCCGTATCAGCGTAGAACACACCTTTAGAAGTATTACCTAATTCATAATCAATTTTATCAGTATTATCAATTTGTAAATTTTCTAAATCTAATGGGGCAGCAATTTGGTTAACTAAAGGTGAATAAGTGATCCGGTTAAATTTACCTTTGGCAAAATTAGGAATTTTAGGAATAACGATGTTATTAAAGTCCCATTGGTTATTATCACCAAACCACCATTGGGTCGGATAAGCCCCAGTTCCGCCAAATGAGCCTTGATAAACACGCATATTGCTGCCCTGAATGTAAACAAGGTTGAAAATGTCGCTAATTTGTTTTCTAGTGGTATTTGGAGCAATATCCATCGTGTTGAAAATCGCATTATACTTATAATCATAAGCATTCCCAACAACCCGTTGGTAAACCCTAGGGTCAATTCTAGTCAAGGTGTTAGGCGTATCCACGTCGTTATTCCGTGAACTAATTTTTTGTCCGGTAATATTGGTGTATAGGTTTAATTCAGTTAGCTTATTTTGTGACCCATAGTTCTGATTAAACAGGATGGCGTTAGCCACTTTCGGATTATTTCAGTTATAAAATAAGGTTAATGATTTGACATTTCCAGGCATTTTTGTAACAAAGTCAGCACTAGCGTTTCCGGTAGTAGCATTAATGTTTTGAATCGCTACACCAATACCTTCGTCACCAACTTTTTTTAAATCGGTTTGTTGAATAGCAGCATCAATTAGTGCTTGCGGGGTATTTTGGTTACTAGATTTGCTTGCCAGTTTATTGATCCCGGTAATATTAATAATATAACGATTGGCAGTTTTGTTGTTTGGTTCAATGCGACTGGTATATTTAAATAATTCAGCAACATCGTCATATCCCGGAATTTTTAAAACGGTTTTGTCAAAACCGGTAATTCCTTCACGATCATCGGGTCGGAAGTTTAAATTAATAATGTCGTCTTGGGAGCGTTCCCAATTTGAAGTGATTGGTAAAAAACGGGCAACATTATCATAAGTTCGTTGGTACTGCGCTTCATTAACAAACGCGGGTCTGGCTTGTCAAGTAACGTTGTTAAACTTCCCATTTAACCGGATAATTGTTGGCATATAACCTTGTTCTAACGAGTCAATATCTTGCAAAGTTAAATCGGAAACTTGAACTAAACGAACTTTGGTAAGTAATTGCTTGATCGCTTTATATTCTTCTTGAGCTGTAGTTAAGTTTTTGGTGTAATCAGGGATTTGTACACCTTCATACAATTCACGGTATTCAGCAATGTTTTTATTAGGAACGATATATTTTGGTGGACCGTTTGGGATTTGATCTTCGTTAGTGTAACGAATGAAATAACTAATTAATGTATCAACATTACCTTTATCATCACCCTTGAGTTGTTCATAATTGTCAATTTTTTGTAAAGTAGTAGATAAATTAACTAGATCTTGCAATGAACCACGAATCGTGTGACCGTAAATATCGGAAACGGCAACATTATTATTTAGTTCTTTAATAATATCAACTTTATCGGCTTCGGTTAAATTTAGGATTTTTTGGCCGACTCGTAGTCTTAAACTGTTTTCTTGTAAATTTTTTAGGTCATTTAAAGAAATCTTTTGGCCCTTAGCAAGATAAGGGATATTAGTAAGATTTCCTTTTTGTTTAATTAACCGCCCTAAAGTAGCAGCACTATCTTGGGCCCCTTGGTTAAATTCATCGTAAGTTCATTTGGAGATTTTACCAATGTTTTTATTCAGTCCAGAACCACGACTATGGGTACCAACTCCGCCTTGTCTTGGAAATTTACCGTGAGGATTAGAAAAAGTTTTTGATTTTTCTCCAGTAGGGTCTGAGAACATTCTAATAACTTCTTCAGTCGTTAACTCCTTGGAACGATCACCAATCCCTTGGCCAAGTCCTTGGTTAGGATCTTCAAGACCACGAGCAGAGTTATCAGGTTGATGATCAAGTGGTTTAATTTCGGGTTTGGTTTTATCCTTTTCATCTTGTTGAAGCTGTTGTTCGGGAACTGGCTTTGGTCGTTCTGGTGCTTGTTCGGTTTTAATTTTTTTAGTTGGTGCAGCCGAGTTGTAAATGATGTTTCTTTTCTGTAAGGAAACTTGATTAAATCCGATAACAATTCCAACACTAGTAAAGACACCGGCCATTAGAATTCCGGTAACTAAATTTATTAATACTTTTCGATTAGTACGCATATATTATCATCTTTCTGAATTCAGTAGGCATCACCATGCCTGCGGTCATTGTTTATATTTATAAATGAGACGAAAATCAAATTATTCGGTCAAATCGCACATTGTTTTCATTATCAAATACGACATATAGTCATATGATTTTTTGCAAATAAAACTCAAAAACAGATTCTGGTTCGATTAAATGGTTTGATCGATTATGCAACACAAATATAGTACACAAACTACAAAAAATTACTTAATATTTAATTTTTTAGCAAACTAGAGAAAGGAAAAAATTTTTTTAAATTTTATTTCAGGAACATTTTTAAAAGCAACAATACGAAAACAATATATATGTATCATATATATCGCTAAGAAAAAAAGCACAAACACTAAAAAAAAAATTCGGAGGTCTATACTATCTATGGAACTTAAAAGAAAGGAGATAATTAATTTCACAATTTGCTTTGCTATCTGAACGTAGATAAGTTAACTTATCAAAAAAACCTTAATTGTTTAGTTTAAATGCAAAACAATTTTTGATAAATCCATACAAGAAAAACATTTTATTTATTACTAAAAATAAAGTAATGTTTTTTAGAAACGAGAAAAAGATGAAACTAAAAAAATTAAAATGATTTACCTTATTGGGTTTTAGTGGCATTGTGGCTGGTGTTGCTGCTGCATGTGCTAATGTTAAACAAGACGACGGAAACAATGTAAGAAATCAAAATAGTACAGAAATGGGTAAAGAGGGAGAAAAACAATCGTCCGGACAAACCCAAAATCCAAAAAATAGAAATCAGTCCGAACAAACACCAGGAGCAAATACTGAAGGTAAACAAAATAAAAAACCAGGTGAAAATGAAAATGATAAAATGAGTCAAAATCCTAAAGAAATGCAAAAAGGAAGCGACAATCAAGGTAAAAGCAAGGATAATAAGCCAGAAACCAAACAATTCGCTTCTACTCTAGATGTAGCAACTTTAGGTACTGAAACAATTACGCAACAACAACTTCAAGCAAGCAATGATTTCAAGTTTTCTTCAAAGAATTTTGAGGAAATTAAAAAAATAATTGAAAATTATAAACAACACCCAAAGACACGTAGTAGCAATAATGGTAAAGAAGTTCATGATCAAGAAATTAAGGGGATTAATGACTATTTAAAAACATTAACTTTTAACGAAGAACTTTTAAAAGATTATTTGATTGCTATAATCAGCAACGAGATACAAAAAAGACCTAAGGTTAGCAAAATAGAACTGCAATACTCATTTACAGATTCAAATAAGTTTAGTTTTAATATCTCGATTCATCAAAGTTTACAACTAAATAATCAGTTAAAACCTTTTGAAAAAAAATGAAAATCTTCGGACCAAACAAAATACGGTCTGATTGATAACGGATATCAGTTCACAAATGTGATTGTCGATGATATTGATGAAGGCACTAATGCTGCTTCTGCTAGCCAGATGGGAAATCCCATTTATTTAGATCGTGAAATTTCAGGAATGTTTTTTGGTTTGTCACAAACGAACACTTCAAATAAAACAAAATAAACAAAACTAGAATAAAAATTTAAAAAATAAAAAACATCAGGCCAAATCTGATGTTTTTTATTTTAATTAAACTATCTACAAAAATCATAATTAAACCACAAATAATAAAGCAATAAATAAAGCAATTAATTGCTAATCAAATTCTAATAATGATACTAAACCAAGTAATTCGGTTATGAATTTGAATTTTTTGGCAAAGCAAGACTTTATTTAGACAATAAACTCAAAACATCATAAGCACACCCTTTTATCATGCATCACCTTCTAAAGTTGTGTTGCTAAACAATAATATAAACTCTTTGAATTAATTAAAAATTACAATGATTTAATAGCTAGTTCTTGACTGGAAATAGTGCTATGAAACTGCTGATCATGTTGTCCATGTCAATCTGACCTTTATATGCTATTTGTTATTAAGAAAAAAAGCACAAACAATAAAAAAAAAATTCGGAGGACTATACTATTTGTGGAAGTGAAAAGAAAGGAGATAATGAATTTTGACAAGATGTCATACTAGATTAACATAGATAAGTTCACTTGTTAAAAACTTGATTTTTTTGGTTTCAAAGCCAAAAAAAATATGAAAAATCCAGAGAATAAAAACATTAAATTATTAATAAGTAAAAACGAAAGAATGTTTTTCAGAAATGAGAAAAAGATGAAATTAAAAAAATTAAAATGATTTACCTTATTGGGGTTTAGTGGCATTGTCACAGGTGTTGCTGCTGCATGTGCTAATGTCAAGCAAGACGACGGAAACAAAGTAAGAAATCAAAACAGTACAGAAATGAATGAAGGGCAAAAACAACAATCACCTGGACAAGCCCAAAATCCAAATAATCAAAACCAAGCAGGACAATCACCTGCAGGAAATACTAACAAGAACACCCCGCCTGTTCGACGCCCTGAAGCAAATGACAAAAGTAAACAAAATAAACAATCAGGGCAAAATGAAAACAATAAAATGGATCAAAACACTGAAGAAATGCAAAAAGGAAAAGAAAGTCAAAGCGAAAGCAAAGATAATAAGCCAAAAGCTAAAGAAGGTCATTTTTCTTTAGAAGCAACTGCAGGCACGGATACAATTACTCAAAAACAACTGCAGGAAAATAAAGATTTTATGTTGTCCAAAAAGAATTTTGATAAATTTAAAGAAATAATAGATAAAGCAAAAAGCACGCCTCACAAAAGCAATCCCATTAACAGTAATGGTGATGAAATTGAAAAGGCACAAATCCAAGGAATTAATGAGTATTTAAAAACATTACCTTTTAATGAAGAACTTTTGAAAGATTATTTGATTGTTATCATTAGTAATGAGATAGGAAATAGAGCGTTAGAGTCTGACAAAATTAGTAAAGTAGATTTCCAATACTCGTTTACAAATACTAATGATTTTAGTTTCAAAATTACCATTGATGCTAATGTAAAGCGAGGTGACAACTTAACTTCTTTTCAAAAAAAATGATCGTCTTCAGATAAAACAAAATACGATTCTAACAATCAAGAAGGTGTTTTGTTCACAAACGTTATTGTCGATGACATTGGCAAGAATGATCAAACTGATCCCGGCAGCAAGGAAGGAATTCCGATCTTTATAGTTCGTGAAATTTCAAACATGTTTTTTAGTTTATCCCAAATCAAAAGTTCAAAATAATTCCAACTAACCTTAAATTTAAAATAATTTAAAAATAAGAAAAAACATCAGACTTAAATCTGATGTTTTTTATATATTTGTACAGATAACAAAAATTTACAACCCCGAAGCATTTTTTAAAATCCTGCATTTAAAAAAAATATTCGCATGTGGTCTTGTTAAAGCGTGATAAGCTAAACGTTTATCGCAACAGCGTTTATTCGAACACTATTATCATACAACTCATATGAACGCTATAAATCAATCAAAAATTTCCTTATGAAGTTTAATCATTTTCAATTTTCTTATCGCTAACTGCGGTTAGAATTATGTTTGCTTCAATGACATCGGTAACTGTCCAAACTGGTTAGACACAATATATATTAATTCAATCTAACCTCGTGCATACTCATGTACTTAAAAAATAAAGTAGAAATGATCAAAAGCGGGATAACAATTGCTGAAATCAATCGATAGGAAAATAGTTATTTTTTACAATATGTCTATTCGACTAAAATAGATAAATTTATTTATTAAAAAATTTTAATGTTTAATTTAGAATCAAAAAAGTGATAAACACAGTTAATAAAAATATTTTATTAATAGTAGAATTAATGAAGCAATATTTTTCAAAATAAAGAGAAAATTATGAAATTAAAAAATTTAAAATATCTTACCTTGTTGGGTTTTAGTGGTTTTGTTGCAAGTTTTACAGTTGCGTGTGCTAACGCAAAACAAGAAGGTGATGGAAAGCAAACAGGTGAAAATCAAAATAGTGCCGAAAATATGGGCAGAAGAAATCAAGAACAATCTCCTGAAAACCCCCAAAATCCAAACAACAGAAACCAAGCAGATCAAGCACTTGAAAGAAATAACGATAGTAAATTAAAAAACAAAAAATTTCATTCGACTTTAGAAGCCACTACTTTGAAAACCGACACAATTTCACAAGAGCAACTGCAAAAAGATCAAAATTTTATGATGTCGAAAAAGAATTTTGACAAATTTAAAGAAATAATTAATAAGCCAAATAGTTCCAGTACTGATAACGTTGAGAAGGCACAAATTAAAGAAATTAATCAACATTTAAAAACACAAAAATTGGATGAAACACTTTTAAAAGATTATTTGATCGCTATCATTAGTAGTGAGATACGTAAAAGAGAGCGAGAATCAACATCCAATAAAACTAGTAAAATTAGCAAAATAGATTTGGAGTACTCATATTTAAGCGGGGATAGTTTTAGTTTTAAAATCACAATTAATATTAGCAATCAAACAAGTGCCCAGGCAAAAACTGATATTACAAAAATTTATCGATCCTCACCGCAAACAAAATATGATTTTTCTAACGAAGAAGATGGGCCTGTATTTACAAACGTTATTGTTGATAATGACACTAATGCTGGTATTTCTGTCTTCATATCTCGTGAAATTTCCAACATGTTCGATGGTTTGCTAAAAACAAATGGTAAAAATAATTCTAACTAAACTGGGATGAAATACTTTAAAAAACAATAAAAAGACATCATCCTAAATTTGATATATTTTTTTTATTTTTACATTGTTTGAAACTAAACAAAAATAATAACGTGATGAATGTCGCTAATCGTGAATAAAATTCCTCAATTAAACTAATTGGTTTGATCGGCAACTTTAGTTTTTTTAGTAATGTTTAACATTGGGTAATAAATTTAAAGCAATATTTTTCAATGCTTAATAATTATTAATTGTTGTTAATTAATTAGTTAATTGCAATCAATCAACAAAAACTAATGTCTTTTTAGCAAAAAATCGGAGGTATCGGTGCGGCTTTTTTTGTTTAATAAGACAACTTAAAGTAGCAGCACTATTGGGTTCATAGCTAAATTCATCGTAAGTTGATTTGGAAATTTTACCAATGTTTTTATTTAAACCAGAACAACGACTATGAGTACCAATTCCGTCTTGTCTTGGAAATTTACCGCCAGGATTAGAAAAAGTTTTTCGTGTTTTTCCAATAGGGTCTTAGAACATTCTAATAACTTCTTCAGTGATTAATTCTTAACTCCTTCCAATGAGCACCAATTCCTTGTCCAAGTCCTTGGTTAGACTCTTATAGACCACATGTTCATTGTATCGGGGTCATTATTTAGTGGTTTGATTTTAAGTTTGTTTTGAACCGTTTTATTTTTTTAAGTTGTTGTTTTAAAACAAGTTTGGGCGGTTCTCGGGCTTATTCAGTTTTAAACTTTTAGTTAATAGTATTAAGTTCTAAATAATGTTTGCTGCTGTCAGAAAAATTGATGAAATCAGATTATAATTCTAACTCTGATAAAAACACTAGTCGTTAAAATTGCAGTTGCTAGTTTTATTAATATTTTACAGTTACATACGCATAATTTTTTAATATGGTTTGAATTAATAAACACTAATACCTGATTTATAGTTTGCAAAGAACACAAAATAAAATTTTCAAAAAAAATCTCACTATTTTACTCATGAAATACTAGATTTTGTCTTATTATTTTTTTGCAAAAATTAAGAAGCAGATTTTCAATTTCCACTAAATCGTTAAATATTTAATCGATTTATCCAACACAAAGACGATACGCAAACTACTGAAAAAAGATCAAATACTTAATTTTTATCAAACTTCAAAGGAATGAAAAAAATCTTTTTTCAAATTCGACTAAAGCAATATTTCTAATAATGTTTTGAAAACAAAAATGAAAAAAATCACTTTATTTCAACATGTCTTAGTCAAGAAAAAAAGCACAAATAATTAAAAAAAAAATTGAGGACTATACTTTTTATTGAAATCAATAGAAAGGAAAAAAATTTCTGCAATGTGTCTTGCAATTTTGAAATAATTAAATTCACTATGAAAACAGATTAAATATAGTTATCAAAAATCCTAATTGTTTGGTTTTAAATTCAAAACAATTATGAAAAATCGATAGAACAAAAATATTTCAGTCTTAATAAAAAATAACTTAATGTTTTTAGAAACGAGAAAAACATGAAATTCAAAAAATTAAAATGATTTGCCTTATTAGGTTTTAGTGGCGTTGTAGCAGGTCTTGCTGCTGCGTGTGCTAATGTGAAACAAGATGACAGCAAAAGAGTTGGTAACCAAAATCAAAATAGTATAGAAAATGGTAACAGGAAAGAACAACAATCACCTGGACAAGCCCAAAATCCAAATAATCAAAACCAGGCAGGACAATCACCTGCAGGAAAAACTGGCAATAACACCCCGTCAGTTCAACAATCTGAACGAAATAACAGCAAAAAAGAAAATCAGCAATCATCTGGACAAGCCCAAAATCCAAATAATCAAAACCAGGCAGGACAATCACCTGCAGGAAAAACTGGCAATAACACTCCGTCAGTTCAACAACCTGAACGAAATAACAGCAAAAAAGAAAATCAACAATCAGCTGAAAATGAAAAAAATAAGATGGGGCAAGACTCTAAAGAAGAGCAAAAAGGAAAGCAAGACCAAAGTAAGGACAATAAGCCCACTACCAAACAATTCCATTATTCTTTAGATGTAACTACTTTAAAAACGCAAACAATCTCTCAACAACAACTTCAAGAAAATCCAGACTTTATGGTATCTAAAGATAATTTTGAGAACTTTAAAAAAATAATTAATGATTCAAAACGGGTACCTGATAAGAACGATCGTAAAGGCAATAATGGTAATGAAATTGAGGAAGCTGAAATTAAAGGAATTAACCAGTATTTGCAAACATTAACCTTTAACGAAACGCTTTTGAAAGATTATTTGATTACCATTATTAGTAATGAGATACAAAAAAGATCTAAAGTTAGCAAAATAGAACTGCAATACTCATTTACAGATTCAAATAATTTTAGTTTTAATATCTCGATTCATGTGAGTTTGCAATTAGAAAGGGAGTTCAAATCCTTTGAAAAAAAATGAAAATCTTCGGCCCAAACAAAATACGGTCTGGTTGATAACGGCTATCAGTTCACAAATGTGATTGTCGATCAAATTGATAAAGGCGATAATGATGCTGCTGCTAGCCAGATCGGAAATCCTATTTATTTAGATCGTGAAATATCGGGAATGTTTTTTGGTTTGTTAAAAACAAATGAAAGTTCCAATAAAAAATAATGAAACTTTAATTAAAATTTTTTAAGAAAATTGCAAAAAAAAGCATCAGGTTGATCCTGATGCTTTTAATATCCTTATACACTTTATACTAAGCAAAAATGATAATTAAACTGCAGATAATAATGCCAATGAATAAACCGATAATTGTTATCGAAATTCCAAGAATTAAACCAAATCAATTCGTCTTATCATGAACTTTAGTTTTTTGGTAACGACTTGAATTTGATAATAAATTTAAGGCAATATTTTTTGATCCTTCAACAACAATTGTTGGTTGTTGTTCATTGCTTAATTCATTGCGATCCATGTAAAAAAAACTAGCGTCCTTTTGCAATCCGTTTATCAGCATAATAACCACATTTGCAAACCCGGTGCATCTTTTTTAAGATCCCACAATTTTTGCATGAACTAACAGTTGGGATTGTTAATGCGTCGTGAGCTCGCCGTTTATCGCGGCGGTGTTTACTTGAGCGGCGTTGTTGTACAGCCATATGAACTCCTTAAATTAATCAAAAATCACAATAATTAATGATTAAATCCTAATACTTACTTGACTTCAACAGTAGCACCAGCGGCTTCAAAACGCTTTTTTAATTCGGCAGCTTCTTCTGGTTTAATATTAGCTTTAACGGTTAAAGGTGGTTTTTCCACACCAGTTTTAGCCTCCATTAAGCCCAAACCAGAAATTTCCTTATAAAGTTTAATTACTTCAATTTTCTTATCGCCAACTGCGGTCATAATTACGCTCACCTCGCTAGCAGCGGCAGTTGGAGCAGCCGCAACAGCTACTGGAGCTGCTGACACCCCGAATTCAGTTTCAATTGCTTTGATCACATCATTAATTTCAACTAATGTCATTTCCTTCAAACTTTCAATAAATTGTTCTTTAGTTAACTTTGCCATAATCGATTCCTCTTTTTAATTATTTTTTTTCACCAACTGCTTGCATGATTCTTAGCAGTTTACGCAACGGATCTTGCAACATTGATAAAAACATTCCGTATAATTCTTCACGTGAAGGTAGTGCTGCAATTTGGTTTAACTCGTTAATGTCTAAAACTTTATTTTCCAAATAACCAACTTTAAAGCTGATCTGATCGCGGTTTTTGATGACCTTATGCACAGCTTTAATGGGTTGAAACGGATCACTAACACCCATGGCAATAGCTAATTGTCCAGAAATCAAATCGCCTGGAATGTCAATTTTCGCTTGGGCAATTGCCCGTTTTAAAATGTTGTTTTTCAAAATCAACATTTTGTTACCACTTTGGTGTAAATCACGCCGCAATGCACTAGCTTCTAATGCGGTCATTGTGCTGTAATTAAAAACAACAAATGACTTCACACTAGCAATTGCATTGCTAACTGCGTTCACGTGATCAATTTTGTTTTGAATGACAACTTTCATTGTGACTCCTCAAGAAAACGCAATACAAAAAAGTTCTTTTATTAACCAAATATCAAAATCTTGTAATTTTTATTAGTATAAAGATTCAAATAAAACCTCGGTAACAAATTAAGGGGTTATTCCAGTTACTTTCTTTGGTAATTGCATGCATATAATAACATAAAATTCCATAATAATAAAAAATCTTGATTACTTTAAATAATTTCAATTAAAAGCAAAACCAATAGACGATTTTGCAGTTTAAATAAGAAATTAATGATTTTTTATTATTATGAAATGATTAATTAGTCTTTTCAAGCAAAATTACCTAAAAAATCACCAGTAAAATAAAATCCTAGCACCCTCTAGAAAAGTGTTAGGAAAAATTATGTGAAAAAGAAAGGATTTATTGTAAAAACTAGATAAATCGTAGCAAAAAAGGAGGTATTAAAATGATGATTTGAAAAACAGAAAGGATAAAAAAATGTGTTAGGTTAAATTAATAATAAGGCCGCAATAAACAACTTGATGAATTCCAACTTTGTAAGCAGAAAACATGACGAATCAAAACTTTCTGCTACAAAAGTATAACATAATTTTGAGCAATTTAAAAACAATTTTTCAGAAATTTTGTTACTTAATAATGATTTAATTTAATAAAAAATAGTTATTTTTTAAAATTTGTTAAACAGTTGGTGCTTTGGGTACTATGGTTGTAGTTACTTGGGATTTCTTAGCGGAATTTGTTGGACTTTTAATTTTATAATTGCCAATTTTATCAACAAACTGGATCACGGCCATTTCGGTCGCATCGCCCTGGCGTTTGCCTAATTTTAGTACGCGAGTGTAACCACCATGGCGATCTTTTGTAGCTTTAGCAATTTCGTTAAATAAATGTTGTAATAACTGGTCAGCCGTTAGTTTTTGCGTATTAATTAAATATCTAGCAGCAAAGCGGCGGCTACTTAACGTACCCGCTTTGGCTCAGGTTACCAGTTTCTCAACGCGTTTTTGGGTGATTTTGGCCTTGGTAATTGTGGTGTGCAATTCGTGGTAAGCAATTAGATCACTAACTTGCTGGCGAATGACCATTTGCACATACGCACGATCCTTACCCCGACGGTTAATGTATGACATGAAAATATTCTCCTATTTTTAATTCTTAAGTTTTAAACCGTATTCTAACAATTTTTTATTAATTTCACGCAAGGATTTTTTTCCCAAATTACGAATTTTTTCAATTTCGTTTTTTGGACGTTCGGTTAATTCTTGAATGGTTTGAATCCCGTGCCGTTTTAAACAGTTATAAGAGCGGACGGTAAGATCAAGGTTTTCAATGGGAATTGATAGCGTTTGACTACGAACTTCTTGTGATTTTTCGCGCATTACTTGTAAATCGTGTAATGACTGGTTGATGTCAATTAACGGGTTTAAATGTTCAACTAGAATTTTTGAAGCCATACTAATGGCATCGCCAGCACTAATTGCCCCATTTGTTGCCACTTCTAAAAACAAGCGGTCGGTCATTGATTCTTTCGATGCTTTCACTTCTTCGACCGAATAACTTACCTTAACAATTGGGCTAAAATTACTATCAATTGGTAACACAGTCAACGTTTTCATTAAGTCACGATTTTCCGCAAAAGACTTAAAACCCCGACCCCTGGTCGCGTAAATATCCATTGTAAATCTTTTGTTATCCGTTTTTGAACAAATTAATAAATCCTTGTTAACAATTTCAAAACCGACCGGACACTCAATTTGTTTAGCGGTAATGTCACCAGGTTGACTCACATCAAGCTTTAATACTGGTCATTTTTCGATCGGAATCTCGCTTAACATCGCGTCGCTAATCACGTTTTCGTTAATAACTACCACGAGGTTTTTCAAGTTTAAAATGATTTGTGTAACATCTTCAACAATCCCGTTAATCGCTTGAAACTCGCAAGTCACATCCTTAATTTTCACAGCAAAAACGCTTGCTCCTGGCAAGTTAGAAAGCATGATGCGTCTTAACGCGTTACCAATGGTGATACCAAACCCACTTTGTAAGGGATGAATGCTGTAACGACCAAGATGCTTATGATCTTCTTCTTTAACAACATTGATATCGTATTTAATAAATCGTTCCATGAATAATATCCTTTACTAGCGGGGTTTTTTCGGCGGACGACAGCCGTTATGGGGAATCGGAGTCACGTCGTTAATTTCGGTAATACTTAAACCAGCAGCATGCAGGCTACGAATGGCCGTATCTTTACCGCGGCCCACACCATTAACATAAACCTTAATGGTCGCCAACCCCATTTCCATAGCTTCTTTCGCAGCAGCATCAGCTGCCACCCCGGCTGAATACGGCGTTTTTTTCTTCGCGCCCTTATAACCGATAGTGCCACTACTAGCCCAGGTTAAAGCGTTGCCCTTTTCGTCAGTGATCGTTACAATGGTGTTGTTTGCTGTCGCGTGAATGTGGGCAATTCCGTTGGTAAACGGTAAGCGTTTCTTTTTAGCCATACTAAATCCTCTCCTTTCCTATTTACTTTCCATTTTCTTATTGGCAACCGTTTTTCTTGGTCCCTTACGCGTCCGGGCGTTTGATTTAGTCCGTTGCCCGCGAACTGGCAAACTACGACGGTGGCGGATCCCGCGCCATGACGAAATTTCCATTAAGCGTTTGATGTAAAGGCCACG